>JBDGTQ010000001.1:0-14577 GCA_042216705.1 Halolamina sp.
ATCGAGATCGCCGGCGAGGACCACACGTTCATGAACGTCCTCAAGGGGGCGCTGCTGGAGACCGAGGGCATCACGGCCGCCACCTACGACGTGAACCCCGAACAGTCCGGCGGACAGACGGAGCCCATCCTCTCTCTCAAGACCGAGGGCGACCTCGACCCCCTCGACGCGCTGGAGAAGGGCGCGAGCAACGTCGGCGACAAGACCGACGCCTTCCGGACGGCCTTCGAGAGCGCGGCCTGAGGGCTCGGCCCCGGGCGGTCGTCGCCGATTCCGGTGTCGGTGTCGGTGTCGGTGTCGGTTCCGGTACTGGCGCCGGTGACGCTCAGAGCCGGACCGGGACGCCGCGCTCGGCGAGGTACTCCTTGGTCTCGCGGATGTCGTACTCGTCGAAGTGAAAGATGCTGGCCGCCAGCGCCGCGTCGGCGTCGGCCTCGGTGAACACCTCGTAGGCGTCGGCCGGGGAGCCACAGCCGGAGGAGGCGATGACCGGCGTGTCGACGGCGTCGCAGACGGCGCTCGTCAGCGGTATGTCGTACCCCTCCTTGGTCCCGTCGGCGTCGATGGAGTTGACGAACAACTCGCCGGCGCCGCGGTCGGCGACCTCCCGTGACCACTCGACCACGTCGAGGCCGGTACCCTCGCGGCCGCCCTTGACCGTGCACTCGAACCAACAGGACTCGCCGTCGACGCGCTCGTACTGCTCGCCCTGTTCGTCGTACCGGCGGCGGGCGTCGACGGAGATGACGATGCACTGTGAGCCGAACGCCGCGGCGCCGCGGTCGACGAGGCTCGGGTCGGCGATGGCGCCGGAGTTGATGGACACCTTGTCGGCGCCGGCCCGCAGGGTCTCCTTGATGTCGTCGGTCGTGCGGATGCCGCCGCCGACGGTCAACGGGATGAAACACTCGTCGGCGACCGCCGAAACCGTCTCCAGCATCGTCTCCCGGCCTTCCGCGGAGGCCGTGATGTCGAGGAAGACAAACTCGTCGGCGCCGGCCTCGTTGTACTCCTTGGCCATCTCGACCGGGTCACCGGTGTACTCGAGGTCCTCGAAGTTCACCCCCGTGTAGACGGCCGCCTCGCCGTCGTCGGTCACGTCCACGTCGATGCAGGGGATGATTCGCTTGGTGAGTGTCATCCGGGTAGGTTTGGGTATCCGCCCACACCTCAAAAGGAACCCGGATGTGGCAGCCGCCACGGCGCGGTCTCGCGCGGTCGAGAGCCACCGAGCGCCGTCGAGCACCGCCGACCGTCGTCGAGCACTGCCGAGCACTGCCGAGGGCCGGCGACGCCGTTCAGGAGGGTTTTTGTAGCGCCCGCCACCGATGTCGAGCATGGACGACCACGACGACCACGGACACGGTCACGAGTCGCCGGGGATGGACCGCGTCACCTCCCCGATGCAGTCCTACGGAACGACCCAGGTCGCCCTCGGCGCGGCCGTCGCGGCGGTCGGCCTCGTCGTCGGGTTCGGCCTCCCGCTGCTGTTGGCCTGATACTGATTACTGCGACGGTTTTCAGAGGGCGTGTCTAAAACGCCGTTTTTGCGGCTCTGCCAACCAGTTAGAGCCGTCACGGCGGTAAAGACTCGCAGTAATCAGTATAACTCGACCGTTCCCGTGGCCTGCCTTTCGCTTCGTCACAGTCGGTCGCGAGCGGACGCTCCCCCTCGCGGCGCTCGCGTCAGTCTCCGGGTCTGCGTCGCGACTCCGAACGCCGCGAACCGATTGACCGGCCCGCCCTCAGGACAGCGCCTCGGTGATGGTCGCCCGCAGCGAGGCGATTTCGTCGGCGTCGACGGCGACCGGCTCGGTGTCGACGGTCAGCGCGAGCGTCCCGTCGTCGGTGGCGTCTCCGAGGAATGTCACCGGCGCGACGCCGTCGAACGCTGCCCGCACCGCCTCGGGGTCGGTCGTCTCGACGACGGCGCGGCCGGCGCTCTCCGCGAACAGCGCCGCCCGCGAGGGGACCGCCACGTCGGCGCCGGCGTCGCCGACCATCTCCGCGAGCGCGACCGCGAGGCCGCCGTGGCTCACGTCGTGGACCGCGAGCGTGTCGTCGGCCGTGGCGACGTCGGCCAGCGTCTCGACGACGGCCGCCGGTCGCTCCGGCAGGTCGGGGAAGCGGTCGCTACCGCCGACCTGTGCGAGGTACTCCGAGCCGCCCAGCGCCTCGCGGTGGCCGCCGACCAGCAGCAGGTCGCCGTCGCCGTCGAGCGCGGTGCCCGGGGCGTCGTAGCCCGCGCGGGTGCCGACCATCGCCACGGTGGGGGTCGGCGGAATCGGCCCGCTCGGGGAGTCGTTGTACAGCGAGACGTTGCCGCCGACGACCGGCACCGAGAGCTCGGCGCACATCGCCGCGAGCCCGTCGACCATCGAGGCGAAGCCGCCGTACACCGCCGGCTTCTCTGGGTTACCCCCGTTGAGGCAGTCGACCGCGGCCAGCGGTTCGGCGCCGACGGCGGCGAGGTTGGTCGCGTTCTCCAGCGCCACGGCGCGAGCGCCCGCCGCCGGCGCCGCGTCCGTCCAGTTCGGATTTGCGCCCGCCGAGAGCGCGAGGCCGACGCCCTCGGGGAGTCCGTCGACGGCGGCGTCCGTGTCGGCAGCGGCGTCGTCGCCGGCGACCGCCGAAACCGTCTCCCGCAGCGCCAGCACCGCCGCGTCCTCGCCCGGCGCCACCGCGGTCCGGACGCCGACCTCGTGGTCGTACTGGCGATACACCCACTCCTTGCTCGCGGTGTTGGGCGCGGCGACGACCGTCTCGACGGCCCCCCGCAGCGTCGGTTCCGCCGCCGGCAGGTCCGTCTCCGGTGCTGGCGGCGACGCTCGGGACAGGTCGTTCATCGGCGCGCCGTCGGCGAGGTACTCCGCGGGCGCGTCGACGACCGCCTCGCCGTCGTACTCGCAGACGTAGTTCCCCTCGGTCACCTCGCCGATGACCGAACAGCCCATGTCGAACCGCTCGGCGAGCTCGCGGACGCGATCAACTTTCTCGGGGGCGACCTCGTAGCACATCCGCTCCTGGGACTCCGAGAGGAGGATTTCCAGCGCCGACATGTTCGGCTCGCGCTGGTGAACCGCGTCCAGGTCGATGCGGGCACCGTAGCCGCCCTTGGCGACCAGCTCGGAGGAGGCCCCGCCGAGACCGGCAGCGCCGAGGTCCCGGGCGGACTCGACGATCCCCTCATCGACCAGCGCCTCGTTGCACTCGACGAGGCGCTTCTCGGCGTAGGGGTCGCCGACCTGGACCGCCGGGCGGTCCTCGGTCTCGCTGTCCTCGTCTAAGTCCTCGCTGGCGAAGGAGGCGCCGCCGAGGCCGTCCCGCCCGGTCGCGTTGCCCAGCAGAACGAGCCTGTTCCCCGACCGTTGGGCCTCGGCCGTGACCAGCCGGTCGCCGTCCGTCACGCCGACGCAGGCGACGTTCACCAGCGGGTTGCCCTCGTACTCCTTGTGGAAGGCGACCGAGCCGGCGACCGTCGGCACGCCGATGGCGTTACCGTAGTGGCTGATGCCCTCGACGACGCCCTCGAAGAGGTATCGGGAGTGTTCGCGGTCGAACTCTCCGAAGTAGAGGCTGTCGGCGAGCCCGATGGGGTAGGCGCCCATCGACAGCGTGTCCCGGACGATGCCGCCGACGCCGGTCGCGGCGCCGTCGACGGGGTCGACGTAGGAGGGGTGGTTGTGGCTCTCGACGCCGAGGGTGACGTACGTGTCGGTGTGGCCGTCGCCGTCGGGGACCGGGACGGCGACGACCGCCGCGTCGTCGCCGGGGCCGACGACGACGTCGTCGCTGTCGCTCTCGAACGCCGACAGCAGCGGTCGGGAGGACCGATACGCGCAGTGTTCGCTCCAGAGGTTCTCGAACAGCGCCGCCTCGGCCGCCGTGGGCTCGCGCCCGAGCTCGTCGACGACGAGGGCGCGGTCCGACTCCGCGAGTGGCATTCAGGTAAGTGGTCATCTCGGGGGCTGAAAGGGCTTTCCGTGTGCACGTTCGTGGTGTGCGACGGCGACTTCTGTGGCTCTCTGATGACGAGCCCGTATGTTAATTGTGAACTGCTTGCCAGCGTAACCGAATCAGTTGCACACAGGCGTTTCGACCCAGGAGGCGGCAGCGGTCAGAAATTCCGTCGACGTGCTCACTCGCATCGCCGAATCGACCGACAGCAGGAGCCACGGCGTTAGCTTCCGGCGGCTTCGACGGTACGCTCCGGACGACAACGAACTGCTCGACGTGATCGAGCGGTTGTCGTCCCGCGGGCTCATCGACTGTCGAGTCAGACGCGACTCGGCGACCGGGGACGCTCGAACGCTCCCCCGACTCGAACACGCAGTTGTGCTCTCGTTGACCGCCGCGGGATGGCACGCTCTCGCTCACTGGATGGATTGGATTTGAACCGAAAGACGACCGTGACGTTCCCTAGATTCGAGCGCCCGTCTCAGCCGAACTCCGAGAGGTTGAAGAACGGTCAACATCGGTGCCACCCCGGCCACCGCCTGATTCCAGCCGAACCCCATTGGGTTCAATTTACTTTCACTCTGGTCTCATTATCTTTATTTAATTACCACTCGTCAGACAGCTCGCGTCATGTGCCCAGAGACCACTGGTGACCTCGAATGCGACTCCTGACCAAGCTCCGCGCGAGAGCCGACGCCGCCTACATGACCGACTATCACGCGAAGCTCCGTGGTCGCGTCTGGGGGGCGCTCGAAGGGACGAAGTTCGAGGACTCCCACGACGACGACGAGCCGCCGGGGTTCGTGTTCTCGAACCCCTTCCCACCGAGAGACATGTCCGCGGGCGACCGCCGCACCCTGCTGGTCGCCGCCCCCGACGAGGAACTCCTCGCTCACGTCGCCGACGACCTGCAGTCCGACCCGGAGTTGAACGTCGGCGAAATGCCGTTCACGGTCGAGGACGTCTCCGTCATCCACCCGGACGTCGGCGAGCCCGGTAGCTCGGGCGTCTTGGAGACGGGGACGGGAGTGTTAGTTCGCATTCCGCCGTGGCGGTGCGAGGAGTACGGCATCGACCACCCGGACGGCGAGTCCGGAGAGACCGCCGTCTACTGGCGACCGAAGTTCGGGACCGAGCCGCTGCGCGAGCAGGTGTGCAACAACCTCGACCGCAAGCACGACCTGTTCGCGCCGGCGCACCTCCCCGGACCGTCCGAGACCGGCGGCGAACTGTTCGACGGGTACGAACTCATCAAGACCTTCTCCGTCCCCGTGCAAGTCACCGAGGGCCAGGAGCTGACGTACGTCCTGAACAAGTTCCGCCTGTCGTACACCGTCCGTGACGACCACCATCGCAGGCAACTCAACCTGGCGCTGTCGTGCGGGCTGGGCGAGCGAAACGCCCTCGGATTGGGGCTGCTCAACGTGGCCGAGAAACACGACCCATACGGCGAGCGGGCGCCGGAGGTCCACGGATGAGCCTCCTCCCCACCCCCGAGGAGTTCAACAGCGAGTACGACGACGACGAGCGACTGGCCGCGGAGCTCCCGGACAGACCCATCACGTCGCTGCGGGACCTGCAGTACGTGTACGGTCGG
Organism: Halolamina sp.; assembly: GCA_042216705.1. Classification (GTDB taxonomy): domain Archaea; phylum Halobacteriota; class Halobacteria; order Halobacteriales; family Haloferacaceae; genus JBDGTQ01. The sequence continues at coordinate 5,555 of JBDGTQ010000001.1, forward strand.
CTGTACACCCTCGCAACGACAGGTGGCGGCGAGTTCGCGCCGTACCTCACGCCCGAGAAGTCGACCGACCTGTTCGACGAACCCGAGAGCCTCGCCTACCTCCGGGTCGACCTCGCCGGCGAGCAGCCGCGGTTGGACGAGGACGAACCGGTCGGTGTGACGCAGTACGGCGAGGAACTGGTCGGGCCCGTCGCGCACTCGTGGTTCGACGCGGCGAGGGGGTTCGACCACAGCGTCACCCACCGCACCGGCCGGAACAGCGGAGCCGAGAAGGTCGCGCGATACCTCCGCGAGCGCCTGACCGTCTGGGCGACCGACGAGGTCATCCAGGACGCCGCGGCCGACCACGAGGACGGCTGGATAATCGAAGCCCTCGCCGCTGTCGGCGAACGCGAGGGCGTCGCCGACAAGATCGAATCGGCGCTGTCGGAACGCCTGGAGGGGTCAACCACCGCGCTGGCGACGGTGAAGATCAAGACCGACCCCGACGGGGAGTACCGCTTCCCCGGCAACTGCGGGACCACGGTGTTCGACGAGGCGATGCGGGCACGCAAGCGCTCGAAGCTGGTTTCGAAGGGCCAGGCCACCGACTCCGCTGGCCAGGCCACCGACCTGGTCACCGGTGCCGAGGGCCGAACGGTGGGCACCGCCGAGGACCCGCTGAACTACTTCCTCGGCAAGCAGCTGGAGACGTTCCCCGGGTTCGACCCGGACCAGGCCTGGCGGACGCACCCCGTCTCGGAGGACGTGGCGGTGACGCTGCTGAACGCCACGACGTTCGTCGACGCCTGCGATTACTACACGATGGGCGCGAACGTCTACTACCTGCCGTACTTCTTCGGCCGGCTCGGACCGGAGGATGCCAGGGACCTCTACGACCTGCTCTACGGGCTCGTACAGGAAGACGACATGAGTCCGGTCGAGAGGGCGTACGCGACCTATCGGCGAAAACCGAGACTGCAGGACCTGGCAGAGAGGTTCCGGTTCTACGTCGCGGCGGTCATGGAACACCAGACGAAGCGCTTCGACGTATTCGGCGACACGCTCGACGGGCGGTTCCTCGCTCCCGTCGAACTCGCCCGTGCACACCAGCGAATCCTGGAGTCGTGGCTGTTCGACGCCGCGGGCGACGCCGACCTGCCGGCGCCGCGGGTCAGGCCGGCGTTCCCGACGCCGGAGAACTGGGACATCTTCGTCCCTGACGAGCGGGCGCTGCTCCGGACGCTCTCGACCGGCTGGTACTTCGAGCAGACGTTCGCGCCGTCCGACGCCGACGACGCCGCCGCCGACGACTACCGCATCCGCGCGCTGGTCGCCGCACTGAGCGGCGACGAGCTGGACGCGGAGACGCTGCTCGCGGAGTACGTCGGCCGGCTCGTCGCCGACGAAGGAGAGGAGTTCCCGGGCTTCCGCGTCGCGGCCCAGTACGCACAGCTCTGTGCGCTCGCCGAGGCCGGCTTACTCGCCGGCCGGGGGGCGTACGAACCGATCGCCGAGCCGCCGGACTACGCGGCGACCGACCACCCGACCGCATCCATGCACGACGACACGACGGCCCGAACCGACGGCGGAAGCGCCGCTGCGGACAGGGAGACGAAACTCGAACAGTTCCTCGACCAGACGCCGGCGCTCTCACCCGAGAGCCCCGAACGCCGCGGAACCTTCCTTCTGGGAGTGCTCGTCGGCCAAATCAGCGGCTACCAGCAGGTGAGCGAGGGACGGTCGACGACGATGGTGGATCAGTATCCGATCAAGGCCATCACCGAAACGAAGCTCACGCGCCTGGCGAGCGACGTACTCGACAAGGACGTGGTCTACTCTCGCGACGAGAGCATGGCCTCGACGATGTACCGAGAGGTCGTCAACCCGCTCGTCGAAACGCTCCCGCGTATCGACATCGACGGCGAGTGGAGTCTCGACACGACCGACCTCCGGTACTACTACGCGCTCGGCGTCGCCTACGGCATGAACAACTGGACGACCGGAACCGACGAGGAATCGGCAGACGACCAGCCAACGACCGACAGCGAGGACGCCCCATGACGGACCACGCCTTCGCCGACGACAGCTACCGCCCCGTGTCGAACCGCTCGGAAATCGTGTTTTGTTACGACGCCGTCGACGCCAACCCGAACGGCAACCCACTCAGCGGCGCGAACCGGCCGCGAATCGACCCCGAGACCCAGCAGGCCGTCGTCACCGACGTTCGCCTGAAGCGGTATCTCCGCGACCAACTCGACGCCGACGGCCACGGCGTCTACGTTCGAAACGTGAAAACCGACGAGGGCAACCAGTCCTCTCGCGAGCAGCTTCTCGGCGACCGGTTCCGGGAGCTCGACCCCGACGACTGGGACCTCGGCGACCTCGACGACGACGAACGGGCCGAACTCCGGGAGTTCATCTTCGGGGACTTCCTCGACCACAGCGTCGACGTGCGGTACTTCGGCGCGACGATGAGCGTCGACCTCGAAGGGAACTACGAGGGGTTCGACGATTACCTGCCGGACCACTTCACCGGTCCCGTGCAGTTCTCGCCCGGGAAGACGCTGCACGCCGTCTCCGAAAACGAGGAGTACAACAGCCTGACGAGCGTCATCGCCACCGACGAGGGCAAAGAGCAGGGCGGGTTCGACCTGGACGACTACCGCATCCAGTACGGCTTCATCGCGTTCCACGGGGTGGTCGACGAGCACAACGCCCCCGACACGAAGCTGTCGGCCAGCGACGTCGAACGGCTCGATTCCCTCACCTGGCGCGCGCTCAAGAACCAGACGATAAGCCGGAGCAAGGTCGGCCAGGAGCCGCGGCTGTACCTCCGCGTGGAGTACGCCGACGACGGGTTCCATCTCGGCGGCCTGACCCGCGACCTCGACAGGGACGAACGGCGGTCGAAACCCGAGACGGAGCTCCGTAGCGTCCGTGACTTCACGCTCGACGCAACCGACCTCGTCGAGCGACTGAACCGCCACGCGGACAGAGTCGAGCGAATCCGCGTCGTCGCCAGCGACATCCTGGAGGTGACCGTCGGCGAGGAGACGTACACCGCCGGGGACGCGGTCGGCACGCACGGCTTCTACGACGTGCTTCGGGACGCGGTCGGCCGGGACGCCGTGGACGTCGTCGACGTGTACGACGAGGCGGAACGAACGATGCCTCAGGCCTCCGAGTGATGTCTCAGCGACCGCTCGGCGACTGGGACGGTGCGGCCGACGACCGCGCGGCCGACGGGGAAACGGCGCTCCCGGAGCGCTGTCTCTCCTTCGAACTCAGCGGCCCGTGGGCGCATTTCCGTCGCGTCGAGGGCAACGTCGTCAAGCAGACGTACCGAATCATCCCCCGGACGACCGTCACAGGGCTGGTGGCCGCGATGCTGGGTCTGGACCGCGACAGCTACTACGACGCCTTCGGCCCGCGGGTCTCGGCGGTCGCCGTCGAGCCGCTCGGCCCGCTTCGGACGATGAACATGCCCCAGAACACGCTTTCGACGGCCGCCGAGCACATGGAGACGCTACCGAGCCGGGGGCACGCTCGCGTGTCGCTTCCGGACCCGACCGAACTCCGACAGCAGCACAACTACGAAGTGCTCGTCGACCCGGCGTACCGCATCGACCTCCGGCTGGCGGCCGACGGCCTTCGGTCGCGGCTCCGCGAGCGGCTCCGCGAAGGGACCTCTCACTACGTCCCCAGCCTGGGGCTGTCCGAACATCTGGCCGAGGTGTCGTATCTCGGCGAGTTCCCGGTGACGCCCCGAGAGCCGGAGACGACCGACGTCGACTCGGCGGTGCTGGAAGCCGTCGACGACGTGGAGCTCGAACGCGGCACGGAGGTCCGCGTCGAGCGCTCCCCGGCGTTCATGGAAGCCGACGGCGACGGGAGAACCACCACGGGGTTCCGTTCGCTGGCGTACGCCGCCGGCGGCGAGTCGCTTCGCGTCGACGGCGTACGGACGTGGGAGGTCGACGGCAGACGGGTGATGTTCGGATGACGGGGTTCGACCGTCGGCCCTCTCACGTCAGCGACGACGACGAGGAGATATCGCTCGATACGCATCTCTCCGACGTCGCCGACCGGGTCGAGATGCTTGTTCCCGAGGGGGCGACCACGCCGGCGGGCAACTCCCTGCACGACCTCACCAGGCGGGTCGCCCTCGTCCACGACGCCGGCAAGCTCACCTCGTGGTTCCGCGAGCACCTGCTGGCCGACGACCCGAACCCCGACGGTCCGACGCATCACGCCCCCTTTGGGGCAGTGTTGGCCCACTACGTGCTCTCCGAGAGTGGCTTCGACGGCCGGGACCCGCTACTCGGCTTCCTGGCGGTCGCAAAACATCACGGGCGACTCCCCGACGCGGCCGACTACGTCGCGGACGCGACCGCGGCGATGACCGAATCGAGGCTGCGGGGGTACTTCCGCGCAGACGTCCACGACCAGGCCGAGGACATCGGAGGTCAGGTTCCCGACCTGGCAGCGGCGCTCGTCGAGCGGGCGACCGACGGCTCCGGGTCGTGGGACGACTTCCGAGCGACGCTGGCCGAGGCAGAGCGGACCAAGGAGTACCGTCAGATAGCGACGCACGCCTGCAGCGGTCGCCGACTGAGTCCGGCTCCGGGGCGCCTGCCGGACGGGTTCTACGCCGCGGCACTGCAGGTCTGGAGCGCGCTGGTGTTCGCGGACAAAACCAGCGCCGCGACGCTTCACCACGACGTCGAACTCGGACCCGCGGCGTACGGCGCCACGATACCGGATCGGTCCGCCATCGACGACCGCGTCGCCGAGCTTCGGCGCGAGAACGAAGCGGCCGATTCGAGCGACGAGACCGACCGACTGAACGAGCGTCGCGAGAGCGCCCGCGAGTCGATACGGACCCGAGCGAAGTCTTTCGCCGCGTCCGACCGGGACGTGGCGACGCTCACGCTACCGACCGGAATGGGGAAGACGCTCTCGGGACTGGACGCCGCGCTCACGACGCTGACCGCCGACGCGGACGGAAAAGCGCCCGACGGTCGCGTCGTGTACGCGTTGCCGTTCACATCGATCATCGACCAGGTCGCTGCGGAGTCCCGCAGGGTCTTCGACACGTCGCCCTCGGACCTGCTAACCGTCGACCATCACCTCGCCGAGACCGAGGTTTCGCCGCCCGGTCCGGCCGAGGCGATTCCGGACGACGCACGCCAGGACATCGCGGCGTTGCTCGGGGAGGGGTGGCGCTCGGGGCTGGTCGTGACGACGTTCGTGGGACTGTTCGAGAGTCTCGTGGGACCGCGAAACAGTCGTGGCATGAAGCTGCCGGCGCTGTACGACAGCGTCGTCGTCTTGGACGAACCTCAGGCGCTCCCGCTACGATGGTGGCCGCTCGTCGACCGAACGACGGAGCTGCTCGTCGACCAGTACGACGCGTCGGTCATCGCCATGACGGCGACCCAGCCGAAACTCCTCTCGGACGGGGACCGCGACCCGTTCGCGCTGGTCAAGGAAGCTGACCCCTACTTCGAGGCACTCGACCGTCTGGCGTTCGACCTCCACCCGTCGGTCGAGGCCGAACTCGACGGCGAACGGGAGCCGCTGGCGCACGACCGAGCGGCCGAACTCCTGGGGACGCGCCTCGCCGACGACTCGTCGGTACTTGCCATCTGCAACACCATCGACAGCGCCAGAGAACTGGCCGAGGAGGTGTCGACACGCCTCTCGCCGACGGACGTCAACCAGGTGTACGACGACCGGCTGTCGGAAGCCGACGAGGAGACCGTCACGGCCGAGTTGGACGTGGAGACGACGGTTACGAAGAGCTTGCGGGGCCGGTCCGGCGACGAACCGCTGCTGGTACATCTCACGACGCGCCATCGACCCTGCGACCGTCGGCATCTCATCGACGCCGCGACGACGCTCGCCGACGCCGGTGAGCCGGTCGTCTTCGTCTCGACGCAGCTCGTCGAGGCCGGCGTGGACGTGAGCTTCGACGAGGTCGCACGCGACTTCGCGCCGATGGACAGTCTGGTACAGGCTGCGGGTCGGTGTAACCGCTCATTCGACCGCGACCGGGGGCGGGTGACGGTGTGGCATCTGGAACCGCCGGACGAGCAGACCACGACCCCGGCAGTCGCCGTCTACGGCTCCGAGGAGAGCCTGACGAGTCTCACGGCGCTGTCGCTCGCGGAGGTGTACGAGGGAGAGCCGATGGCCGAACCGACCGTGACCCGTGAGGCCGTCGAGCGCTACTTCGAGCGGTTGGACGACCGCGGCGTCGGCACCGACGAGTACGTCAACTACGTCGACGACGCGATGGCGAAATCTCTCGGCGAGGAATCGCTGATTCGAGAACGGCCCGCCGTCGACGTCGTCGTCGCCAGAACCGTCGCCGAGTGGAACCAGCTCCGAGCGGTCCGACAGGCCTACGACGGGGCCAACTGGGACGAACTCGACGAACGGGTCGACTCCTTACAGGAGATGCAGGTGTCGGTGCCGCTCGACGCCACCGATTCCCTGGAGACCCTCCAGGCGTGTGAGCCGTTGTTCCCGGACGCGACTCGGCTCGCGCTCGACGCCAGGGCGGGCCACGACGCCGGTTACTTCGACGCGACCGACGGCGTCGTCGTCCCCGAGACCAGCGCGGAGGCGCGTCTGCTGTGAGCGACCCCTCCGACCCGGTCGACAGGCTGCTCGCGACCGCCCGGGGGGACGCCGTCGACGACGCTTTCCGGGTCACCGGCGTGATGATGCAGTACTATCACGTCTGCGAGCGGGAACTCTGGTTCGCGAGCCGAAATCTGGAGATCGACCGCACGAACGCGAACGTCGTCCGCGGCACCGAAGTCGACGAATCGGCCTACAGCGACCGCGGGCGTCAGAACCTTCGACTGGGAATGGTCGCGCTCGACCTGCTGGAGGACGGTCGGGTGATCGAGGTCAAGCCGTCATCGACGCTCACCGAACCCGCTCGGATGCAGTTGTCGTACTACCTCTGGTATCTGCGTCGCGTCGCGGGTGTCGACCGCGAAGGTGTACTGGCACACCCGACCGAGCGAAAGCGTGAGTCGGTAACGCTCACGCCCGGGCGAGTCGAGAAGGTCGAAGCGTCGATTCGCGGCATCCATCGAGTCGTTTCGAAGGAGTCGCCGCCGCCCGCCGAGGAGAAACCGTTCTGTGAATCGTGTGCCTATCACGACCTCTGCTGGTGTTGATACATGGACAGAAACTACCACGTCTTCTCCGACGGCCGCATCGAACGCAACGAGGACACCATCAGACTGGTGACCGAGGACGGCGAGAAGAAGCACATCCCGGTCGAACACGCCGAGGCGGTGTTCCTCCACGGCCAGGTGGACTACAACACGAGGCTGCTCTCGTTCCTGAACGACGTGGGTATCCCGATTCACGTCTTCGGCTGGAACGACCGCTACGCCGGGTCGATACTCCCCGAACGTGGACAGACGAGCGGTCAGACGCTGGTCGAGCAGGTTCGAGCCTACGACGACCCCGACCGGCGCCTCGCCATCGCGTCCGCGTTCGTTCGCGGGAGCATCCACAACATGCGCTCGAACGTCGCGTACTACGACGGCCGTGACCACGACCTGACGGAGGTGCTGTCGGAATTGGACGACACCGCGGAGCGCCTCGCCGACGTCGACGGCGTCTCGGAGGCGATGGGAGTCGAAGCCAGCGCACGGCGGTCGTACTACCGGCTGTTCGACGCCGCGTTGCCCGCGTCCTTCGAGTTTGAACGCCGCGAGTACAACCCCCCGCCGAATCCCGTGAACTGTCTCATTTCGTTCGGAAACAGCCTGGTGTACATGAACTGCGTCTCGGCCATCCGAGCGACGGCCTTGGACCCGGCGGTGAGCTACCTCCACGAGCCCGGCGAACGCCGCTTTTCGCTCTCGCTCGACATCGCCGACCTGTTCAAACCGGTGTTGGCCGACCGGCTGCTGTTCCGTCTCGTCAACCGCGGGCAGATCACTCGCGAGGACTTCCGTGAAGAAGTCGGCTCCTGTCTCCTCACGGAGTCGGGACGCAAGACGTTTGTGAAGGCCTTCGAGGAGACGCTAGAACGAACCGTCGACCACCCGGAACTGGGTCGGAAGGTGAGCTATCAGTATCTCCTCCGACTGGAGGCGTACAAGCTCAAGAAACACCTAGTCGCCGGCGAGCCGTACGAGCCCTTCGAGCGGTGGTGGTGAATGTACGCCATCGTCGTCTACGACATGGAGGCCGACCGGACACACCGCATGTTGAAGCTCTGTCGACGCTATCTCACACACGTCCAGAACTCGGTTCTCGAAGGAGAGATATCCGAAGGCGACCTGGTCGCTCTCAAAAGCGACATCGACGCGCTGTTGAAGCCGGGCGAGTCCGTCGTCGTCTACGAACTCTCCTCCGAGTCGCTGGTGAACCGAAGCGTCTACGGCGAGGACCCGACCGAGGACAGTCGGTTCCTCTGAGCACGTCGACCCCCGGGGGGTTTCGGGTGGATTGGCGGTCGACGGAAACAGTCAAGTGAATTCTGACAGTAGACGGTCTGTGTCGGGTTGGGCCGGCATGGTTTCAGCCGAACCCTTGTGGGTTTGAAGCCCGCGGGCGCGACGACTCGGCTGCGGCTGGCTGCGGTTTCAGCCGAACCCTTGTGGGTTTGAAGCCTCTCCCGGAGGAAGTTACCTGCGGAAGAAATAAGGTTTCAGCCGAACCCTTGTGGGTTTGAAGCACCGAGAGCGCACGGTGGGCTAACATCATCGCCCGTTTCAGCCGAACCCTTGTGGGTTTGAAGCTTGAGTCCACCCCCGTCCGTGAGCGGTCAAGTCTGGTTTCAGCCGAACCCTTGTGGGTTTGAAGCTCCTGAAGCCACTCCCAAAGCCCGTCAACACAAGCGTTTCAGCCGAACCCTTGTGGGTTTGAAGCATCTCCTGTGCCGGGTCGTCGCCGTCCGCGCGAAGCGGGTTTCAGCCGAACCCTTGTGGGTTTGAAGCGCCCGACGGGTTAGGTACGGATGAGCAGCAGGACAGGTTTCAGCCGAACCCTTGTGGGTTTGAAGC
>JBDGTQ010000001.1:14677-98486 GCA_042216705.1 Halolamina sp.
GTTTCAGCCGAACCCTTGTGGGTTTGAAGCCGCTCGCCGATCCCGAGGCCGACCTGCGGAACGAACGTTTCAGCCGAACCCTTGTGGGTTTGAAGCGGTCGAGCTCGACCCGGACCCGGACGGTGTCGTAGGGTTTCAGCCGAACCCTTGTGGGTTTGAAGCTCCTCGATGAAGCCGCGCCTCCCGCGGGTGTCGGACTTGTTTCAGCCGAACCCTTGTGGGTTTGAAGGGGGTCGCCAAAGGCCGCGGCGTAGTGAGAGGCGAGTTCAAGCCGGAACCCATCTGAGCGCCGCTCCACACACGAAAGGCCGCCCCTATCACGATCAAGAGACAGCGGCGAACGACTGGTCGAACGCCGAACATAAGGCCCGCCGGCGACTGTCACGCGATAATGAGTTCGGCCGACGAGGAGAGCGCCTTCGACGTGTACCGCGACCGCGTCGACCGGCCGTTGTTCCGGCTGTTCACGGAGTACGGCACCGACGAACTCCCGTGGCTGGTCGTCGGGATGGTCGCCAACGTGATCGCTCGCGCCGCGAGCCTGCTGCCGCCGGTCGTGCTGGGCGTCGCCATCGACGCCGTGTTCCGGAGCGACGACCCCTACCGGCTGCCGCTGGTGCCCGCGTCGTGGGTGCCGACCGCCGACGTGGCGCAGTTCTGGTTCTCCGTGGCGCTCATCGTCGGCTCGTTCCTCGCGACGGCCGTGCTCACCTGGGTGTACGGCGTCGCCGCCAACAACTTCGCTCACCGGGTGATGCACGCCGTCCGGACCGACTCCTACCGGAAGATGCAGGCGCTCGACATGTGGTTTTTCGACGGCAAGCAGACTGGCGAGGTGATGTCGGTCCTGAACAACGACGCCACCAACCTGGAGCGGTTCCTCGACGACGCGCTCCAGAACTCCGTGCGCCTGGGCGTGATGCTGGTCGGCATCGGCGTCGTGCTCTTCCTCGAAAACGCCCAGCTCGCGGCGGTGACGCTGGTCGCGGTGCCGGCGATGGTCGGGTTCACGCTGTGGTTCATGCGGGCCGTCGAGCCCCGATACGCCGCCCAGCGGGAGGCCGTCGCCGACCTCAACACCCGCCTCGAAAACGCCATCGGCGGCGTCCAACTCATCAAGACCGCCGGGACCGAGCGCCACGAGATCGAGAAGGTGCGCGAGAGCTCTCACGACTACTTCCGCAAGACGCTGGCAATGTTGCGGCTGAACTACGTTTACCGACCGGGAATGGAGCTGCTGGCCGGGGTCTCTTTCGCCGTCACCTTCGTCGTCGGCGGGCTGTGGCTCGTCACCGGCACCGCCCCGGGGCCGCTAACCGGCGACCTCTCGGCGGGGGCGTTCGTCACCTTCCTGTTCCTCTCCCAGCGGTTCGTCACCCCGCTGGCGCAGGTGTCGGACATCGTCTCTCAGTACGAGAACGCCAAGGCCTCCAGCGAGCGCGTCTTCGGCTTACAGGACATCCCCCGGCGCATCGTCGACGACGAGAACGCGGTCGACCTGCCGTCGGTCGCCGGCGCCGTCGAGTACGACGACGTACACTTCCGCTACGACGGCGACGACGCGGGAGAGGCCGCCGGAGACGACGGCGACGGCACAGTCGAGACTGCCGAAGTCGACGGCGACGCCGTCCGGGAGGACTGGACTCTCGACGGCGTCAGCTTCCGCGCCGGCCCCGGCGAAACGGTGGCGCTGGTCGGCCCGACCGGCGCGGGGAAGTCGACGCTGCTGAAGCTGCTCATGCGGCTGTACGAGGTCGACCGCGGCGCCGTCAGGGTCGACGGCCACGACGTGCGCGAGCTGACGGCCGCGAGCCTGCGGTCGGCGGTCGGCTACGTCAGCCAGGAGGGCCACCTCTTCGACGGCACCGTCGCCGAGAACGTCCGGTACGGCCGCTTCGACGCCGACCGCGAGGCCGTCGTCGCCGCCTGCGAGGCCGCCGAGGCCCACGAGTTCGTCACCAACCTGCCCGACGGCTACGACACCCGCATCGGGGAGGACGGCGTCAAGCTCTCTGGCGGCCAGCGCCAGCGCCTGGCCATCGCCAGGACCGTCCTGCAGGACCCCGAGGTGCTGGTGCTGGACGAGGCGACCTCCGCGGTCGACACCGAGACCGAGATGCTCATCCAGCGCTCGCTGGACCGCCTCTCGGCCGACCGCACCACGTTCGTCATCGCTCACCGCCTCTCGACGGTCAAGGACGCCGACACCGTGCTCGTCCTCGACGGCGGCGAGGTCGTCGAGCGCGGCGGCCACGAGGAACTGCTCGCCGCCGACGGGCTGTACGCCAACCTCTGGAGCGTCCAGGCCGGCGAGGTCGAAGACCTCCCCGAAGCGTTCGTCGAACGCACCCGACGCCGCCGGGCCGAGGGCCTCGGCGACGACGACTGAAGGCGGAGCCGAACCGTAACCGTTTCATTTCTTTAGGTAGACCTAAAACGTGAGCATGGTCGGTGAGACGCTTCGGGGCATTCGGGCACGCATCGAGTCGCTGGCGGCCGAGGACGGCCGGTTCGTCGTCGCCTGCGCCCGGACCGGCACGCGGCCGGTGCCGGTGGCGCAGCTGTCGTTTCCGACCCGGGAGGCCGCGGTCGAGGCCGCAGACCTCGCCGGGCGCTACCGCGCGACGTTGCGGGGGTACGACCCCGCAGTCCCCCGACACGACCTCGTCGTCCACGACCGGACGCCCGGGCCGGGCGGGCCGGCCGCGGAGCCGGCGGGGTTGGCGGCCGCCGCCGGCTACGCCCACGACCTCGTGGCCGCGATGTTCGAGGCGCTGTCGGCGACCGGTCGCGCCGACGCCGAGCGCGCCGTAATGGACGACTACCTCGCGCTGGCGGAGACGACGACGGACCCGACGGAACTGTGTGCCGTGTTGCTGGCCTGCATCGCCGGCGAACTCGACCGGTCGCTGTCGCCGTCCGCACAGTCCGAGGTGGTCCGGGAGGCGGCCAGCCGACTCGGCACGGTGGCGACCACGGAGCCGGTGGCCGACGCCTGCGATCGTCTCGTCAGCGCCGGGGTCGCCGCCGACGCCCGCGCCGAGCGGGTTCGGGTCGACGGCTGGCGGGTCGACCTCGACGGGTACGCGCTGCCGGTCGACGAGCGGTTCCCAGTGCTGCCGCTGTCAGTCGAACTCACCCGGCGGCTCCCCGGCGCCGGCGTCGTCGTCGACGGCGCCGCCCGGCTCGACGGCGGCCGCTGGCGGGTGACCATCGCCCGGACCGACGCCACCGACTGCGGCCTCGCGCGGCTCCGCCCGGACCGGGCGGACACGAGTCCTGACCCGGACGCCGCCTGAACCGTCCGACATTTCGGTTCGCACCACCGAGGACGACCCATGACCCAAGACTCCGCCCCCGAGCCGACCGAACCGAGCGACGACGAGGACCACGACGAGAGCGACGACGACATCGATGCGAGCAACGGCGACGACCCCTCCGAGGTGATAGTCGTCGGCGGCGGCGTCGCCGGTCTGACGGCGGCGACGTTCACCGCCCGGGCCGGCCTGGAGACGCTCGTTATCGACGCCGGCGACTCCATCCTCGCCCGCAACGCCCACCTGGAGAACGTCCCCGGCTTCCCCGCCGGGGTCAACCCGCGGCGGTTCCTCGACCTGCTGAACTCACAGGCGACCCGAAACGGCGCCGCGGTCGCGTCGGGCCGGGTGGAGTCCCTTCGACGGGACCCGGCGACCGAGGGGTTCGTCGTCGAGACCGCCGCCGGCGACCGTCACCGCGGGGCAGGCGTCGTCGCCGCCTCGTGGGCCGACGCCTCCTACCTCGCCGACCTGGCGGCGACGCGGGACGCCGGCTCGAAGGCGTACGTCGACGTCAACGAGACCGGGCGCACGAACGTCGAGGGACTGTACGCGGCCGGGCGGCTGGCCGAACGCTACCACCAGGCGGTCGTGGCCGCCGGCGACGGCGCGACGGCAGCAATAACGCTGATTCACGACGCCGGCGTGCCCTTCTATCACGACTGGGTCGTCCCGGAGGGATACTTCACCGACCGCGGTCGGGAGGTCCCGCCGGGCTGTACGGAGATCGGTCCCGCGGAGCGACGCGCTCGCTGGGCCGAGTCGCGGGCGACGATGCGGTCGCGCTTCGCGGAACCCCACGATTCGGTCCAGTTGACCCACCCGAGTCTCGTCGACGACGAGCGCGGCCGGGTGCCCGAGGACCGGCGCTCGGACTGAGCGAGGGGGTGATACGAGACGGGGCGGGACGGGGGGGAGCCGAATCGGGGAGCCAGCGACGACCGCTCAGAGCACTCCTGTCCCGACCGCGACCAGCGGGACGAGCACGGCGACGTAGCCCGCCGCGGCCAGCGCCCAGTCGCGCCGAATCGGGCCGGCCCGTCCGTCGGCGACCCGCGAGCGCGGCAGCACGACGACGGCGAAGAAGCCGACCATCAGCGCGTACAGCACGACGGTCGCGACCCCCGTCGCGAGCAGCGACCGCCCGCCGACCACCCCTTCGACGGCGAACAGCAGCCAGACGAACAGCGGGCCGGTTAGCCCGCCGGCGAGGTAGTGGACGACCGACGCGAGTCGGTCCGGGGCGTCGCCCGGCGGCGAGTGAGTGAGCACGCCGGCCGCGATTCGCGGCGAGGTCTCGCCCTCCGGGAGTCGCGCCATGACGGCGTCCATGGCCAGCACGGCGACGGCCGCGGCGACGAGTCCGACGACGAACCGGAGCGACACGAACAGCGACGCGCTCGGAGCTGACGGCTGCATACGCTCGGGGACGGGACCGGGGATGTTCGGTTTTGTGACTTCCGGCCGGCGACGACAACGACGATTTAAGCCCCGCCCCGGCCAACTGCGCCCACGGGATGCTCGAAGGCGTCAACGTCGCGCTGGCAGTCTCCGGCAGCGTCGCCGCGGTCAAGACCGTCGAACTCGCCCACGAACTGCGCCGCCAGGGGGCGAGCGTCCGGGCGGTGATGTCCGAGTCGGCGACGAACATCGTCCACCCGTGGGCCGTCGACTTCGCCACCGACGAGCCGGTCGTCACCGAGATCACCGGCGCGGTCGAACACGTCGAACTCTGCGGACGCGACGGCTGGGCGGACGTGCTGGTCTGTGCCCCGGCGACGGCGAACACCGTCGGCAAAATCGCCGCTGCGGTCGACGACACGCCGATCACCACCTGTGCGACGACCGCGCTGGGGGCGGACCTCCCGGTGGTCGTCGTCCCCGCGATGCACGAGCCGATGTACGACCACCCCGGGGTGCTGGACGCCATCGACCGCGTCGAGTCGTGGGGCGTCGAGTTCGTCGACCCACGCATCGAGGAAGGGAAGGCTAAAATCGCGACCGAGGACGCCGTCGTCACCGGCGTCGCCCGCGCGACCACGCCGGACCCCCTCGCCGGCGAGTCGGTCGTCGTCACCGCCGGCGCGACCGCGGAGGCGGTCGACCCCATCCGGGTGCTGACGAACCGCTCCTCCGGTCGGACCGGCCGCGCCGTCGCCCGCTCGTGTCACGTCCGCGGCGCCGACGTGACGCTGGTCCACGGCACTCACGGCGCCGGCGCCGAACTCGACCCCGAAGCGGTCCACTACGCCGACCTCCGGGCAGTGGAGTCCGCCGCGGAGATGCTCGACGCAACCCAGGTCGCCTGCGACGGCGCCGACGCGCTGGTTTCGACGGCCGCCGTCGCCGACTACACCGTCGAGGCCGCCGACGAGAAGATACGCTCCGGCCAGGAACTCACCCTGTCGCTGTCGGCGACGCCGAAGCTCATCGACGAGGTGGCGGCGGCGTATCCGGACCTCGCCGTCGTCGCGTTCAAAGCCGAGACCGAAGGCGACGACGCGGCGATGGTCGACCGCGCGGCGGCGACCCGCGACCGGGTGGGCTGTGCGTTCGTCGTCGCCAACGACGCGAGCGTGATGGGCGAGACCGAGAGCCGGGCGCTGCTGGTCGGCAGCGACCACGGCGACGGTGACCGCGAGGAGGACGGAGACGGCGACCGCGAGGTCGACGAGGTCGAGGCGTTCGAGGGGTCGAAGACGGCCCTCGGCGCCCGTGTCGCCGACGAACTCGCGGACGCGCTGGCGACGGCGGAGTGAGACGCCGCCCCGGTGGACCCCTGACTCGACGAAGCCGCTCCCCGGTCGTCAGTCGCCGTCGGCCGGGTCCTTCGGGTGCTCGTCGTCGCGGCGAGGCCAGCTAACCCCGTCGACGAAGGGCACGCCCATGCGCTGAGCCGACCGGGAGATCATGTGCGAGCCGGTCGGCGCGGTGACGAACAGGAAGACGACCGTCACCAGCCCCTTCAGCCCCTCGCCCCCGGGGCCGAAGACGACCCAGGTCGAAAGCGCGATGGAGGCCGCCCCGAGCGTCGTCGCCTTCGAGGTGGCGTGCATCCGGTTGTACACGTTCGGCAGTCGCAGCAGGCCGAGCGTGCCGACGATCAGGAAGGCGGTGCCGACGACCAACAGCACGGCGACGGCGACGCCTCGAATCGACAGCAGTGGTGGGTATGCGCTCATTGTCAGTCGATGACGTCTCCTTCGGTCACGTAACGGGCGACGGTGACGGTGCTGATGAAGCCGATGATGGCAAGGACGATGCTCACTTCGAGGAAGAAACTCGCCGCCCGGTCGAGAGCGAACAGCAGCGCGATGGCGACGACGTTGGTGCCGATGACGTCGAGTGCGACCACCCGGTCGGGCACCGTCGGGCCGCGAATGACCCGATAGGCCGCCAGCAGCGTGAGTCCCGCGGAGACGACCAGCGCCGCCTGCACGAGCGGCTTCACCGTGACCGGGTCAGCCATCGGTCTCACCTCCGTCGGCCGCCGGGCCGCGACCTGGGGGAGTCGGCACCGGGTCGTCGGGGCTCAGCTCCTCGTCGAAGACGGTTAGCGCGTACCCCTCCCAGCGGCGAATCGGGTCGAGGACGGCCGCCTCGTCGGAGCCGTCGATGGCGTGGACGTACAGCGCGTTCGTTTCGCGGTCGTAGTCCATCGTCAGCGTTCCCGGCGTCAGCGTGATGCTGTTGGCGATGGTCGTGATGGCGGCGTCGGTCCGGACCCGCAGCGGCACCTCGATGACCGCCGGCTCGATGGGCATCGACGGCGAGAGGACGAGTCGAGCCACCGCGAGGTTTGCCACGACGAGCTCCTTGATGAAGGTGAGCAGGTACAGCCCGGCAAAAGGAACGGTCCTGAGCGACCGTTCGAACGGCGACGAGCCGCCGTACAGCCGCCGGAAGCCCAGCGCGATGACCGTCCCGATTCCGAGGCCGATGACGCCCTCTTCGAGGAGCCGAGTCGGCGTCAGCGCGACCCCGCGGACGAACAGCCACAGCACCGCGAGGACGACGGCGTTGCTCACCCAGCGCGGGACGCCGCCGCTCGTCCGGTCGTCGCCGGGGGCGGTCCCGACGCGGTCCTGTCCTCGCGTCTCGTCGGTGCCGTCGTCGGCGTTCGTGTCTGCGTGGATGTCGCTCATTCGAACCACCTCCGGAGAACCGCGGCCAGGTCGTCGCGGTCGGAGAGTTTCCGGCGACCGACCGCCAGCGCCGCCGACGCGGTCAGTCCGACCGTGCCGAGGGCGTGGCCGGCACCCTCGCCCTCGCCGCCCCCGCCGGTCTCGCTCGGGGAGAACGTCTGCGGATCGACGGCGTCGACGTAGCCGCCGGTGTCGACGGCGGCGCGGGCGGCGGCCTCGGCGGCGCCGTAGACGAACTCGAAGCCGACGCCGAAGCCGACGACGGACAGCGCCAGCGCGACGCAGACCGTCGTCTCGACGGCCAGCGTGCGCGGGCTGGCGGTGATGCCGCCGTCCGCGTCGGCCGGCGCGTCGACCTCCGTCTCGGAGCCGCCCTCGCTGGGCTCGACTATCGGCAGCCCCGGCCGAGGCAGCGTCTCGGCAACCAGCGTCGACGGCTCTCCCCAGAAGGCGCGGTTCCAAGCCCGACTGGCGTAGACGATGGTGAGCACCGCGCCGCCGAGGGCGACCGCCCCGGCGAGGGCGGCGCCGGCGGCGTCGGCCGCGGCCGCCTCGGCGGCGACCCGGAAGACCAGGAACTTCCCGAAGAAGCCGGTCAGCGGCGGGATGCCGACGAGCGCGAGCAGGCCGACGAACGCCGTCCCCGTCAACACGGGAGCGCGGGGGGCGACGCCCCCGAGCCGGTCGAGGTCGGTCGTCCCGACGGCGTCGGCGAGCGTGCCGGCGACGAGGAACAGCAGCGACTTCGCCAGCCCGTGGTTCATGGCGTACACCAGCGCCGCGGTGATGCCGAGCACCTCGATGGCGCCGGTCGGGCCGTCGGGCGCCGTCGCCGCGACCGCCAGCGGCAGGAAGATGAACCCGACCTGGCTGACCGAGGAGTACGCGAGCAGCCCCTCGAAGTCGTCGCGGCCGACGGCGCCGACCCCACCGAAGACGACGCTCGCGGCCGCGAGGACGAAGGCGACCGGCCCGAAGAAGGCGAGGAAGCCCACCTCGGCGTCGCCGACGACCCCCGGCAGCGACACCGGTACCTGGGCCGCGGCGAACACCGTGAAGTACAGTCGGACGACCGCGTACACCCCGATCTTCTTCACGACGCCGGCCAGCACCGCCGTCACCGGCGCCGGCGCCGCGCGGTACGCCGACGGCACCCAGAAGTGGAAGGGGACGAGGCCGGCTTTCAGCGCGAACACGGCGAACAGCAGCGTCGCGAGCCCGAGCACCGGCAGCGGGTCGACGCCGTAGGACGCGGGGTCGCTCAGCCGGCGAGCGATGTCCGCCATGTTCAGCGTCCCGGTGGTCCCGTACAGCCCGCCGATGGCGAGCAGCATCACCGCCGACCCGAGCAGGTTGAGCACGACGTACTGAATCGCAGCGCGGGTCTGCTGGGGGCCGGAGTAGAACACGACGAGCACGTAACTCGCCATCAGCGTCACCTCGAACCAGACGAAGAGGTTGAACACGTCGCCGGTGAGCACGGCGCCGGAGACGCCGGCCATCATGAAGTGATACAGCGGGTGGTACGCCGTCTCCTGGTCGGCGCCGCCGAGGTGTCGCGCGGCGAAGACGACCGCCGCCAGCGAGACGACCGCCGCCAGCCCGAGGACGACCCCCGAGAGCGCGTCGGCGACGAGCACGATGCCGAACGGCGCCGTCCACTCCGACACCTGGTACACCAACACGTCGCCGCCGCGGACGACCCGGTCAAACAGGACGGCGACGACCGCGAAGTACGCTGCCGCGCCGGCGACGCTGACGAGCCGCTGCAGGCGCCGACTCGGCCGCACGAGCAGCGTCGCCACCGCGGTCGCGAGCGCGACCACCAGCGGGAGCACCGGCAGCTGCGTCGCCGGCGCCATCACGCCTCACCTCCGAGTTCGTACATGTCGAGCGTGCCGTGTTCCTGGTACATGCGGTAGGTCAAGACGAGCGCGAGCGCGGTCGTTCCGAAGCCGATGACGATGGCGGTCAACACCAGCGCCTGGACCAGCGGGTCCGTCGTCGGCGCGTCGGCGCCGCCGTGGCCGAGGAGGACGGGCGCGTCGCCGGCGAGGCCGCCGACGGTGACGAGGTAGACGTTCGCCGCCTGGGAGATGATGGCCACCCCCCAGACGACGCGGACCACGTCCCGGCGGAGGACGAGGTACGTCCCGAGCGCGAACAGCGCTCCGAGCACGACCGCCAGCACGACCTGGGGCTGGCTCATTCGGCGCCCACCTCCGCGACGACGGTGAGGAGAGCCCCGACGACGACGCCGTACACCCCGAGGTCGAAAGCCAGCGCCGAGGCGACCTCCAGCTCCCCGTACAGCGGGACGTGCTCGACGAAGAGCACCCCCTGCTGGAGGAACGCACCCCCGAGCAGCATCGGGACGACGCCGGCTCCGAGCGCGAGCGCGAGGCCGCCGGCGAACAGCCAGCGGTAGTAGTCGATCGCTCCGCCGTCGGTTCCGAGCACGTCGCTCAGGTACGCCCTGCCGAAGACGACGTACACCAGCGCGAACGCCGTCACCGTGAGCACGCCGCCGATGAAGCCGCCGCCGGGCAGGTTGTGGCCCTGCAACAGCAGCGCGACGGCGGTGACGAGGATGACGGGGACGACCAGACGCGTGACCGTCCGGAGGATGACCGTCGTCTCGCGGTCGACGCCGCTCACGCTCGCTCACCCCCGCTGCGCATCCGAACCATCGTGATGATCGCCAGCGCGGCCATCGCGACGACGGAAATCTCGCCCAGCGTGTCCACCGCCCGGAAGTCGACGAGCACGACGTTGACGACGTTGGAACCGCCGCCGAAGTCGGTGAAGAAGGCGCCGTGTTCGGCCGGCACACCGGCCCGAGCGAGCAGGAACCGAGACAGGGACTGGTCGGGCGAAGCGGCCGTCGACACCAGCACCGTCGCGAAGACGGTGACGCCGACGACCGCCGACAGCGCGACGTCTCGGACTCGCCGGCCGAGCGTCGTCTCGCCGTAGAACGCCGGCAGCTGGTTCAACACCAGCAAGAACAGGACGAGCACCAGCGTCTCGACGACGAGCTGCGTGAGCGCGAGGTCGGGGGCGTCCGCGAGGATGTAGAAGATGGCGACCATGAAGCCGAGGATGGACAGCGTGAGCACGCCGGCGACGTGCGACGGCGCCACGTCGACCGCGACGGCGCCGACGACGGCGACGAGCAGGACGAGCACGATGGGCGCCGTCACCCCGGCCGCAACCGAGAGCTCGGGCACGGCGACGCCGGCGGCGGCGTACCCCGCCAGCGTGAGCACCGCGGTCGTCCCGAGCGTCCAGGCGGCGTACGTCCGCAGCATCCGCGTCTGCACCCGCGGGACCGACCAGTCGCTCAGCGCGGCCAGCCCCTCGACGCCGTTGTCGTACCACCAGTTGGCGCGGACCGGACCGCGCAGCGCCGCCCGGAGGCCGTCGCGGATGCGGTCGTACCGCGTGTACGACACCGCTCCGATGCCGATGGTGATGGCGCTCATCACCGCCGGCGGCGACGGCGACGTCGGAACCTTGGCCTTGACGTGGGGCGTCCCCTCGGCGACCGCGCTGGCGGCCACGTCGTCGACGACGAACTCCAGCGCGAGGCTCGGCCGAACGCTGATGAGGACGACCACCCCCCCGAGCACCGCCAGCGGGGCGACCATCGCCAGCGGCGGGCGGTGCACCTCGCCGAGGCCGCCGGGCTCGTCGCCGTAGAACAGCATCAGGAAGCGAATCGAGTAGAGGAAGGTGAACACCGAGCCGAAGACGGCGACGACCGGGAACAGCCACGCCGCCCCGCCGTAGTGGACGCCGGCCTCGTAGGCGGCGTCGAACAGCAGTTCCTTGGAGTAGAACCCGTTGAACGGGGGCACGCCCGCCATCGACAGCGAGGCAACCGTGGCGACGGCCGCCGTCACGGGGAGGTGTGAACGCAGGCCGCCGAGTTCGTCGATCTTCCGGGTGCCGGCCTCGTGGGCGACGACGCCGGCGACGAGGAACAGCGCGGCCTTGAAGCTGGCGTGGTTGAGGATGTGGAAGGCGCCGGTCTCGGCGCCGATCGCCTCGGCGAAGCCGAAGCCGGCGGTGATGAGCCCGAGATGGGAGGCCGTCGAGTACGCCAACAGCTCCTTGATGTCGCTGGCCGTGACCGCGAGCATCGCCGTGACGGTCATCGTTGCCAGGCCGAGCGTGGCGAACACGAGCGACCAGTCCGCGATGCCGTGGAGCTCCGTCGGGAGGAACAGCGGTCGGAATCGGCCGAGGAGGTAGACGCCGGCTTTCACCATCGTCGCCGAGTGGAGGAACGCCGACACCGGCGTCGGGGCCTCCATCGCGTTCGGCAGCCAGACGTGGAACGGCACCTGGGCTGACTTGGTGGCGGCGCCGACGGCAACCAGTCCCACCACCGGGACGAACAGCCCGTTGGCGCGCAGCGACGACCGGACCGCCTCGGCCTCCCCGAGCAGTTCCGGTATCGAGAACGTTCCGCCCAGGCCCGCCAACAGGAGGAAACCGACGAGCATGAACAGCCCGCCGGCGACGGTGACGAGCATGGACTTCTGGGCGGCGTACAGCGACTCCGTCTCGTCGGCGTAGTGGCCGATGAGGAGGAACGACGAGACGCTGGTTAGCTCCCAGAAAGTGAACAGCGCGACGAGGTCACCGGCGAGGGCGACCCCGAGCATCGACCCCATGAACGCGAGCAGGGTGGCGTAGTACTTCGCCTGGCCGGGTTCGCCGTGCATGTACCCCCCGGAGTACGTGAGGATGAGCACCCCCACGCCGCTGGCGAGAAAGGAGATCAGCAGCGCCAGCCCGTCGACGTACAGCGTCAGCGACACGTCGAGGGAAGGTATCCAGGCGACGCTAACGGCGCCGTACGCCCCGGCGGCGTGGAGCCGGGCCACGAGACCGAGACAGGCCAGCGCCACCGCCGCGGCGTAGTAGGCGGTGCGCTCGCCGAGCGCCCGGTGGACCAGCGGCGTCAGCGCCGCCCCGAGGAACGGCAACCCCAGCAACGCGAGGAGCGTCGCGACGTTCGGTTGCACGCCAGCCACTCGGTCCGACCTGGACTTGAGTGTTGTCTGTTCGGACGGCGTCGCGGTGATGCTCGTCGTCCGGTGTGGACCGGCGAATCGACGGTCGGCCGGCACAGACCGCCACGCTTTATTCGGCCCCGTCAGTACGGGCGACATGGACCAACTCCGGCAGTCCTTGCTGGACGCTCCGATCATCGAGAAGGGCGACTACCAGTACTTCGTCCACCCCGTCAGCGACGGCGTCCCCGTCCTCGAACCGGGCCTGCTTCGGGAAATCGTCATCAAGATCATCCGGAAGGCCGAGCTGGAGAACGTCGACAAGATCGTCACCCCCGCCGCGATGGGCATTCACATCTCCACGGCGGTGTCGCTGATGACGGACATCCCGCTGGTCGTCATCCGCAAGCGACAGTACGGACTCGACGGCGAAATCGCGCTGTCCCAGGAGACGGGGTACTCCGAGAACGAGATGTACATCAACCACGTCTTCGAGGGCGACCGGGTGCTGGTGCTCGACGACGTGCTCTCGACCGGCGGCACGATGAGCGCCGTGTTGCAGGCGCTCGACCACATCGACGCCGACATCGTCGACACCGTCGCGGTCATCAAGAAGGCCGGTCACAACGAACTCGACGATACGCCGTACGACTACAAGACGCTCATCAACGTTACCGTTGACGACGGCGAGGTGCGAATCGTCGACGCCACCGGCGACGGATAGCTCGCGGAGTCGGCCCGCTTTTTCAGTGCTCGACCCGGTCAGGAGCCGCCGAGACGGTTATAAAAAGAATGCTGTATCCTCATTTTTAACGATCGTCTCCAAACGGATATCACGAGACTGCTGTCAGAAAATAGCCGTCAGAGGCGCTTTGAGGCCATCTTTTCGATACCGGCACTCAGATCGCTGCGACAGCGGGTCGTCGCGGTCCTGCAATGCAAAGTGATTAAGTAGGGTCCATGTTTGGTACGAATCATGCCACACGGACCCGATACACGGGCTGGCAAAGACGAGCGGTTCATCGATCGCCGGAAGTGGCTCCAGATGCTCGGCATCGGTGGAGCGGCGGGGCTCGCGGGGTGTGCGGGCCCCTCCTCGACGGATACGAGCACGGCGACGGAAACAAGCGGCGACGAGCTGGGGACGGCGACGGAGACCCCAGAGAGTTCCGACCTGCCGGAGGTCAGCGGCACGTACAACGCCGTCACCTCCTCACCGTACCAGACGCTGAACCCGCTGTACAACACTGAAAACGGCGCCGGGACGGCCATCGGCTACGCACTCGACCTCGGCTATGGATTCAAGCCGGGGACCCGATTGTTCCCTCAGCTGTACGACCTGACGACCGACAGCGGACAGGTCTGGACGGCGACGGTTCGAGAGAACCTCGAGTTTAGCGACCCGTACGGACAGGTCACCGCGGAGACGTTCACCTACCAGATTCAGGAGGTCCAGCAGAGCGAGTGGGCGGCGACCGCCGACCAGAGCGCCTGGGCCGGGTCGTCCAGCCCCGTCGAGAACGTCGAGCAGACGGGCGAGTTCGAGTTCCAGATCGAACTCGGCCAGGCGAACCTGCTGTATCCCGAGAGCTACGACCCGCTGCTGTACCCGATTCCCATCGGCCTGATGGAGCCCTACGTCAACGAGAAAGACGCCAAGGGCATGCAGGAAGACGAGGACCTGCTCGAACTGACGTTCACCGGCAACCTCGGTGCGTTCACGCTCGACGAGTGGGACCGCAGTTCCGGCGTCGTCTACAGCCGCAACGAGGATTACTACCTGCAGGACCACGCCGGCACCGGCGAGGTCCCGGCCAACTTCGAGAACGCGCCGTACTTCGAGGGGCTCCAGGTCGACGTCGTTCAGGAGCAGGCCTCGCGGCTGGCGGCGCTGGAAACCGGCGAAGCCGACGCCGCCTCCGTCCCGCCGAACCGCGTCTCGGAGTTCCGGGAGAAGGACAACGTCAGCATCAACGTCGTTCCCCAGCCGTACAACAAGGTCAACGTGTACAACATGCGGGACAACGGCTGGAGCGCCGGCCCGGGGAACCTGTTCCGTAGCCGGACGTTCCGGCAGGGGCTCGGTTGTGCGGTCGACAAGGAGAAGCTCGTCACGGGCGTCTTCCGTGACTTCGCCGAGGTCGAGTACACCTGGCAGCCGCGCTGGTCGAAGTGGTACCCCGGCGACGAGGAGCTGTCGACGTTCGGCACCGGCGACCTCTACGGCAAGGAGGCCGCCCAGAGCCGCATCAAGGAGGCAATCGACAACTCGGAGTACGACTACAGCTACGACGGCGACACGCTGGTCAACCCCTCCGGCGAGCAGGTCGAGCTCGACCTCTATCACAGCGCCGGTCAGTCGACCGAGAAGGCGTACTCCCAGTTCATCGCACAGGAGTACGCCGACAACATCGGTATCAAAGTGAACGTCAACGCCATCAACGGCGCGAAGTTCGCGAACGACTACTGGGCACAGGAGGTGCCCGACAACCCAGACCAGTACGAGTGGAGCAACGGTCAGTACAACGCCGGCCCCCGTGAGGTCACGAGCGCGAACGGGTGGGACATGGCGACGGTCTTCGGCCTCAACACCTATCCGCTGAACCCGCTCACCGGGAGCATCTTCTTCATTAAGGACTCGTTCTACAACCCCTACGCCTACTACCCCGAGTGGGACGCGAAGGGGCTATTCGACCAGGCCTCCAACGCGAGCAGCCAGGAGGAGCTGAAGAGCACGCTCGGCACCATCTTCGCCGAAATCTCCAAGGCGCAGCCGATGGCGATGGACGCCTTCCCCTCGGACACCGTCGGTTACAACGCGTCGCTGCAGGGGCCAGCCGAAAACTTCTTCAGCGGCTGGAACTTCCCGTCGTGGCACTTCGAGGAGTAGGGACACAACCGCTTCCGCAGTTCTTTATTTCACAACATGGGACTTGAATGGTACATTGCAAGGCGGGTAGCGTGGGCGTTCGTCGTCACGTTCATTATCGTCTCGGTCACGTGGGGGCTGCTCACGGCAGCGCCGAACCCGCAGGTATCGAACGCCGCGACGCAGGCGGCGTTAAACGGCGGTGACCCGTCGGAGGCGCGTGAGCGCGCGCGAGAGCTCCGGGGACTGAACGCGCCATTACATCAACGCTACATCGACTACGTGACGGGCGTGTACACGCTGAACTGGGGGTGGTCCGAGTCGCGGAACCAACCGGTGACGGAGGCGCTGAAGACGTCGCTGTACTACACGGTGCAGTACTCCGTCCCCTGGACGCTGTTGGTGATACTGCTCGGGCCGATGACGGGGCTGTACTCGGCGGCCAACCAGTACAGCTGGCGTGACCACCTCGCGACTGGCTTCGCCTTCTTCGGCTACGCGATTCCGAACTTCTTCTTCGGAATCATACTGCTGTTGATATTCGGGCTCCAGTTGCAGTGGATTCCGATACAGTACGACACCTCCGCGGCGGTGTTCAGCGTGAAAAACGCCGTCCAGCTTGCGATACCGGTGTTCGTGTTGGTCACGGGGTCGGTCGGTGGGACGATGCGGGTCTCGCGCAACGAGTCCGCGGAGTACATCAACGCCGACTTCGTCAAGACGGCGAAGGCCAAGGGCGTCTCGCCGCTGCGGCGGTACTCCCGGCACATCCTCCGGCCGACGATGGTGCCGCTGTCGACGACCATCGTGGCGCAGCTGCTGTACCTCTTCGTGGGGTCGTCGCTGCTCGTCGAGGTCGTCTTCGGCATTCCGGGCCTCGGCCGGGTGACCTACCGCGCCATCATCGCACAGGATACGAGTCTGGTGCTGGGAGCGACGTTGTTCTTCACCTTCGTCGCCACCATCGGCAATCTGCTCCAGGACCTGGTGTACACCGTGCTCGACCCGCGAATCAGCTTCGATGAGAGGTAACTACTATGGCAACTGACGACGCTCGACACCAGTTCAACGACGTCGATTGGGACGAGGTCAGCGGCGACACCGGGTTCAATCTCTCGGTGAACGCGAAAGGGACCATCGTCACGCTCGGCGCGCTGTTTGCGCTGCTCGCGTACGACTTCTTCGTCGTCTCTAGCGGCGACGCGACGTTCGGGGCGGTCGGCTGGAACTACGCGGTTAGCCAGGTGGACTGGCTGTTCGCCATCACACTCGTGTTCTTCGGGTTCTACGGCGTGTTGCCGCTGTACCAGAACCCGCGGATGACGCGGTACTACTGGCGGGAGTTCAAGCGCAACCGCCCGGCGGTTGCGAGTCTGATCTTCCTCGTTGTTATCTTCCTCATCGGCGTCATCGGGCCGGTGTTCATTCCGGCTCCGGAGACGGCGCTGTTCGAGAAGTTCCAGCCGCCGGTCGGCCTGAGCATCGCGAACTCCTATCCCATCGACTGTCTCGGACAGGTGGCCAACGGGCGCTGTTACGGCACCTGGAAGTACCCGCTGGGGACGACCCAGAGCGGGCGGGGCATCCTGACTATCATCGTCTACGGCATGCAGATCAGCATGAAGATCGGCTTCATCGCCACGTTCATCGTGGTCATCGTCGGGACCGCGGTCGGCACCGTCAGCGCGTACGCTGGCGGGATGGTCGACGAGGTGCTGATGCGGTACGTCGACATCCAGCAGTCGTTCCCGACGTTCCTGCTGTACCTGCTCATCCTCTACATCTACGGCGGCGGCATCGCCATCTTCATCACCCTCTTCGGGCTGTTCTCCTGGGAGGGGATGTCCCGGTACGTCCG
Organism: Halolamina sp.; assembly: GCA_042216705.1. Taxonomy (GTDB): domain Archaea; phylum Halobacteriota; class Halobacteria; order Halobacteriales; family Haloferacaceae; genus JBDGTQ01. Next base: position 31,891 of record JBDGTQ010000001.1, read on the forward strand.
GAGTAAGGCGCTGTCGACGACCGAGGAGGAGTACATCAGAGCGACGAAGGTCAGCGGCGCCAGCAGCTATCGAATCATCCGCAACCACGTCATCCCGAACACGGCAAGCAGCATCATCACCGACGTGACGCTGCTCATCCCGGGGTTCATTCTCGCCGAGGCCCAACTGGCGTTCCTCGGGCTGGGCGACTCCGAGGTGCCGTCGTGGGGCCAGCTCATCGCCGCGGGACGGGAGAACCTCTCGTACGCCCCGTGGATCACGCTGGCGCCGGGGCTGTTCCTGTTTTTCACCATCCTGGCATTCAACTTCCTGGGTGACGCACTGTTAGACGCGCTGAATCCGGAGGCGGAAGCGGAGGCCGAATCATGAGCACCACCGACACGCCGCTCCTCGCCGTCGAGGAGCTGACGACGAAGTTCGAGACGAACGACGGGACGCTCACCGCGGTCGACGGCGTCTCGTTCGAGGTACAGGAAGGCGAGACGCTGTGTGTCGTCGGTGAATCCGGCTCCGGAAAGACGGTCGCGACCGAGTCCGTCACCGGGCTCATCAAGACGCCCCCGGGCAGCATCGACGGCGAGGTCCGGTTCCGCGGCCGCGACATCACCGGGCTGAGCGACGCCGAGCTGCGGGAGATTCGCGGCAGCGAGATCGCTCACATCTTCCAGAACCCGCAGGACGCCCTGAACCACTGTTACACCGTGGGCTGGCAGATCGTCGAGAGCATCAAGATTCACGAGGACGTCTCCGACGGCGAGGCTCGTGACCGCGCCATCGAGCTGCTCGACCGCGTCGGCATCGCGAACGCGCCGGCGCGGTTCGACGACTACCCCCACCAGTTCTCCGGCGGGCAGAAACAGCGCGTGATGATCGCGATGGCGCTGGTGACGAACCCGGACCTCCTCATCGCCGACGAGCCGTCGACGGCGCTGGACGTGACCGTCCAGTCCCAGATTCTCGAACTGCTCGAGGATCTGCAGGAGGAGTACGGCATGAGCATCCTGTTCGTCACCCACGACCTCGGCGTCGTCGCCGAGATCGCCGACCGCATCGTGGTCATGTACGCCGGCAAGGTGATGGAACGGGGCGGCGTCTACGAGATATTCGAGCAGCCGGCCCACCCGTACACGCAGGCGCTGATGGAGTGTCTGCCGGGCCAGGGCCCCTCCAGCGGCGGGATTCCGGGGACGCTCCCCAACCCCATCGACCCGCCCGAGGGCTGTCGGTTCGCGCCGCGGTGTGACCACGCCGTCGAGGAGTGTCGCACGGGCGGCCAGCCCTCGGAGTTCCGGCTGACGGACACCCACCAGGCCTCCTGCGTCTACTACGGCCCCGGTTACGACGAAACGGAGGTGCTGTCCGACGACGCCGACGCGGACGCAGACGCGGACACCGCTTCCTCGACGGCCGGAGGTGTCGCCAATGACTGAGGAGCCGCTGGTGTCGGTCCGCAACCTGAAAAAGCACTACCCCATCAAGAAGGGGTATCTCTCCCGGCAGGTCGGCGCCGCGAAGGCGGTCGACGGCATCAGCTTCGACATCGAACGCGGCGAGACGGTCGGTCTCGTCGGCGAATCCGGCTGCGGAAAGTCGACGGCCGCCTCCTCCATCATCCGGCTGGAGGACGCGACCGGCGGCGAGGTCATCTTCAACGGCGGCGACCGCGCGGGCGCCGCCCGCAACGAGGACGGGACCCACCCCAACGACGTGACGGCGTTCGACGAGGAGGAGCTCAAGGAGTTCCGACGGGACGCCCAGATGATCTTCCAGGACCCCTCCTCCAGCTTCGACCCGCGGATGACCGTTGGCAGTTCGGTCGCCGAACTCCTGTTGGTCCACGGGATGACCGACCAGCAGCGTCGACGGGAGATCGTCGAGGACCTCTTCGAGCGGGTCGGCCTGAGCGCCGACTACTACGACCGCTACCCACACGAGTTCTCCGGCGGGCAGAAACAGCGCATCGCCCTCGCGCGGGCGCTGGTGTTGAACCCGGAGTTCATCGTCGCCGACGAACCGGTGAGCGCGCTCGACGTCTCGATAAAGGCGGAGATACTCTCGCTCATCAACGATCTCCAGGAGGAGTTCGGCCTGTCGCTGCTGTTCATCAGCCACGACATGTCCGTCATCAGGGAGGTCTGTGACCGGGTCGCGGTGATGTACCTCGGCGAGATCGTCGAAATCGGCGAGACCGAAGAGCTGTTCTCGAACCCCCAACACCCCTACACTGAGGCGCTGCTGTCGGCGATTCCGACGCCGGACCCGCGGGACGACCGCGAGAGCATCGAGCTAACCGGCACCGTCCCGAGCCCGACGGACCCACCGAGCGGCTGTCGGTTCCACACGCGCTGTCACAAGGTCATCCAGCCGTCGGGCATCGACCTCGAACAGGCGAACTGGCGAGCGCTGTTGAACCTCAGAGACCGGACGGTCGACGGCAACGTGAACGTCCAGAAGGCCCGCGAGCGGTTGGAACTCGAAGCCGACGACGGCACCGAACCGACCGACGAGGCGGTCAAGGTCGAAATCCGCGAGGAGTTCGGGCTCCCCGAGACGCTCTCGGACCCGACGGCCGAGCGGACGCTCGACGAGGCCCTCGACGACCTCGTCGTCGGCGACTTCGACGCCGCCGTCGACGTCTTCACCGAGTCGTTCACCACGCCCTGCGAGGAGACCGCACCGACGTACACCGGCCACGGGAGCGGCCACGAGTCGGCCTGTCTGCTTCACAGCACCGACCAACAGACCCCCAACGCCACCGTCGCCGAAGACGACTGAGAACCGACGGTCGCGAATCACCGACCGAACGCGGCCCGACCCGGCGGCTCTTTCCGGACGCGCGGTCCTTATCGTCTCGCGGCCACAACTCGGGGACGCATGACATCAGCGTTGTTCGTCGTCAGCGAGGACGGCTACTGGGCGGAGGAGTGCATCGAGCCCCTAACCACGCTCGACGGCGCCGGCGTCGACGTGACCGTCGCGACGCCCACCGGATCGCCGCCGGTCGTCGACGAGCGCTCTGTCGACCCCGACACGGTCGGCGAGGCGGAAGCCGAGCGACTGCTCGAGGTCCACGAGACCGACGAGCGCCTGAACGACCCGACCCCGCTAGCCGAGACCAGCGCCGAGGGGTACGACGCCGTCGTCTTCCCCGGCGGCCACGGGACGGAGTGGGACGTGAACCAAGACCGCGACGCTCGCCGCCTGCTTCGCAACGCCGTCGCCGACGACGAGGGGACGGCGCTGGTGGTGTGTCACGCCGTCGGCATCCTCGCGTTCACCCGGACCGAAAGCGGCGAGTTCCTGGTCGACGGTCGCGACGTGACCGGCTTTCCCAACGCGTGGGAGGACGACATCGTTGACGAGCACGACCGGATGCCCGACGGCCGCAAGCTGCCGTACTGGGTCGAAGACGAGGTCGTCGCTGCCGGCGGCGAGTGGGACGCCGAACTCGACGCCGACACCAGCGTGACGGTCGACGGCGACCTCGTGACCGCCCGCGGGCCGGGTTCGTCCGTCGCCGCCGCCGAGACGCTGCTGGAAGAACTCGGCGTCGAGACGGCCTCGGCCTGACGCCGAGCCGGTCGCTCAGTCGTCTTCGATGGTGAACGTCGGGGCGGCGACGCCCTCGTTTTTGCACTCCGGGCACCGCGACGGCGCGTTGATCGGGTCGTCGAAGCCGTCGAAGCCGCAGTCGCGGCACACGGGCGGCGAGACGAGTAGCCGTTCGTCGCCGCCGCCGAGACTCTCTGCGACGTGGTCGACGTGTTCGTAGACGGCGCTCGTCGGCACGCCGACCGCGCGTGAGAGCTCACTCGCCGTGTGCGGCTCGGCGCGCAGCGCCGCGGCGATTCGCTGTCGGGTGGTCGCCTCGGTCACGGGCGCCCGTAGCACGGCGGCGGTCATAAGCCCCCGCGTACCTGTCAACTCGGCTGCGAGAACAAAAACGGTTTACCCCCTCGGCGCAATCGGAGGGCATGAAAGCCGTTGTGCTCGCGGGTGGGTACGCGACGAGACTCTGGCCGATCACGAACCACCGGCCGAAGATGTTTCTACCGGTCGGTCCCGAGAACGTCATCGACGACGTCTTCGCCGATCTGGAGGCCGACGACCGCGTCGACGAGGTGTTCGTCTCGACCAACGAACGCTTCGCCGGCGACTTCCGGCAGTACCTCTCCGAGAGCGACTTCGAGAAGCCGACCGTCTCCGTCGAGGACACCAGCGAGGAAGACGAGAAGTTCGGCGTCGTCGGTGCGCTGGCCCAGCTCATCGACCGCGAGGGCGTCGCGGACGACCTGGTCGTCGTCGCCGGCGACAACCTCATCAGCTTCGACCTCGCAGAGTTCGCTGACTTCTTCGAGGCGAAAGGGGCCCCCTCACTGGTCGCCTACGACGTCGGCAGCCGCGAGCGAGCGAAGTCGTATGGCCTCGTCGAACTCGACGGCGACCGGGTGGTCGACTTCCAGGAAAAGCCCGACGACCCCAACAGCACGCTGGTCTCCATCGCCTGTTATGCCTTCCCGGCGGAGACGCTGCCGAAGTTCGGGGAGTACCTCGCCAACGACAACAACCCGGACGAGCCGGGGTGGCTGATGCAGTGGCTCCAGCAGCGGGAGTCCGTCCACGCGTTCACCTTCGACGGCGCCTGGTACGACATCGGCGAGGCGGCGAGCTACCTCGACGCGGTGTCGTGGGGACTGGACGGCGACAGCCTCGTCGCCGAGGACGCGACCGTCGTCGACAGCGACCTCGGGGAGACCGTCCACGTGATGGACGGCGCGACCGTCGAGAACGCCTCCCTAGAACGGACGGTCGTGTTCCCGGGAGCGACGGTCCGGGACGCGGACCTGACCGACGTGGTCGTCGACCAGGAGGCGACCATCGAGGGTCTCGAACTGAACGGGTCGCTCGTCGGGCAACACTCCCGTCTCAGCGACGCCGGCTTCTGAGCGGCCGGCGCTACCCCAACCACGCGTCGGTGACTTCGACGCGGCCGCGGTCGCCCTCCCAGCGAGTCTCGTAGTCGAGTTCGATGGGGCGGTCCATGTGCGGACCGTCCGTGACCAGCGTCTCGAACTCGCCGCCCTCGCCGAGGACGTGGACGCCGTACTCCGCGTGCAGTTCACGCAGGTCCGACAGCGCCTCGCGGTCGTACGTCCGCCCGAGCCAGGATTCGTCCAGGCCGTAGGCGGCGACCTGAACGATGCGAATCTCGAAGCCCGCCTCGAGCATCGACCCCGCGAGGTCGACCGGGTCGCCCTGCCACAGCGGGGCGAACACCTCAACGCCGAGGCGGTCGGCCATCGCCTCGATGCGGCTGGTCTGGAACTCGCTCTCGACGGCGCCGGCGACGACGCCCGCGAGGTCGAGTTCGGTCGACAACTCCGTCAGCGCCGCCGCCAGAGGCTCGATTTCGGCGTCACCCTGCGTGCCCGCGTCGGCGCCGTCGTCGGCGCCGAGGTCGTCGGGTGAGACCTCGACCAGGGGGACGCCGACGCTTTCGGCGGCCAGCTCCGCGAGGGTCGTCGCCGGCACGTGATACATGTAGGAGTCGCCCTCGGGGTGGACCGTCAGCAGACGCTCGACGTTCAGACCGGTCTCCAGCGCCCGGTACAGCGCCCACGAGGAGTCCTTGCCGCCCGAAAAGAGGCTCACCCAGTCGGAACTCATGCCGCTGGGTACGAGACGGCGGCTGTTAAACGGACCGTGGTCCAAAGCGTGCGAACAGGCGGCCGGCGTCGTCCTCGTCGCGGACGGGTGGCCGCACTCCCACCTCGGTCGCCCGCGACCGCGGTCAGGTCACGGCGGCGATGGTCGCGGATTCGTGCTTCAACTCTTGGGTCGGCGTCGGTGTCGCAGGCTGAGAGGGACGTCGACCGGCCGCGTTACATGTAGCCCAGGTCGCGGAGGCGCTCCATGAGGTCCTCCTTGTCCTGGGCGCGGCCGGCGCGCTCGGTGGTGTCTTCGAGGTCCTGCAGCCAGGCGGGGTTCTCGGCGGACTTATCGGTCGAGACCTCGCTGCCGAGGCTCCGGAAGCCGGCGAAGTACTTCGGCGACACCGGGATGTCCGCCTGAGTGACGCCCTCGGGGAGGTCGTCGTCAGACTCGGGGACGTACCCCTCGTCGGGATAGGCCTCGACGGTGTCGGGGACGACGTACCCCCAGAAGGCGTCCCACACGGCGCGTTCGTCGAACTGGAGGATCGGCTGAACGCGGTCGTGAGGCGGGTAGATGTCCGGGTCGTGACGCGGGCTGAGGAACGTCTCGTCGGCGCGGGCCTCCTGTTCGTCCCAGCGGACGCCGGAGATGATGCCGTCGATGTCGTGGTCCTCGATGGCGTTGTTCAGCGGCACCGTCTTCAACAGGTGGTTGCCGACGTAGGTGTCGAGCAGGAACGGGAACGTGTCGTCCTCGTACTCCAGGATGTTCCGGATGTGGTGGCGGTTCTGCTCGTTGAGCGCTTCGACGGGGATGTCGTCGCCCGGGCTCAGGTCGTTGTCGGCGACGTAGCTGCCCACGTCCTCGTTGCGCGCCCAGACGACGTCGAGATCCCATTCGTCGGCCCAGCGCTTCGTGAACTCGATGAGCTCGTCGAAGTGCTGGTAGTGGTCGATGAACACCGCCGGCGGCACGTCGTAGCCGTGTTGCTCGGCGACCTCCTTGACGAAGTAAAGCGTCAGCGTCGAGTCCTTCCCGCCGGTCCACATGATGGCGGGGTCGTCGTACTTTTCGAGGCCCTTCTTGGTGACCTCAATGGCCTTCTCGATCTTGTGCTGGAGGCTCGGGTAGTCCTCCGGAGTCTCGCCCTCGCCGTCCTCGTAGTCGACGTCGAGGTAGTCGGGAAACTCGCTCATCGGTAATGAGATGTAATTAGACCCTCAAAGCTCTTGTGACACCGGCGCGCCGTGGATCGACGTGACACACCGTGCGGTCACCCGTGGCGGTCGGCACCAATCTTTATATCGGTTCTCTCGGTTCGGCAGGACACGACGCGCCGAAAACTGACAGCGCTCGTACTGGCCGTCGCCCTCCTCGGCACGCTCGTCGCGTCGCCGGCGGCGGCCGCCGCACAGACCGACACCTCGGTCGATGCGAACGGGGTGTCCGTACCGAGCCCGCCGGACCCGGCAGACCCAACAGACCCCGCTGACCCGGGCGGCCCTGGCGACCCAGCTGACCCCGCCGGCCCGGCTGATCCCCCGGACATCGTCGGCTAACGACCGGCGAGGAGCACCGTTTCGCCGGGACGGTGGCGCCGGTGCGACCGACCACAGCAGCTCGCTTCTACGGACGGGTCGACCGGCGAGAGGCGTCCGTTCGTCGTGGTTCCGAACTCGACCGCCGGGGCTGCCGCGCGTCGCGGTCGACCGGCTCTGATCGGGCGTCGCTGGTGACTGCGAAGGCCCAGCAGAGACGGCGCCCAGACTATCCGTTCTGGCGGTCCACGAGAAGCGAGCCGAACGTTCCCGAGCAGGTGTTCGGGCGGGTACCGACTCCTGAAAAGCCCCAGGAAGAACGAAAGGAGGGGCTTACTCCGAGATGAACTCGTTGTCGCGCCAGTTCACGCCGCCGCCGTCTTCGCCCTGACTGGGGTTCTCGACGACCTCGACGCTCGCCGGGCGCTCCTCACCCTCGACGACCCGGGTGGCGACGAGTTCGCTGTCTTCCTCGGTGATGGCAGTGAGCGTCCCCTTCTCGGCCATCGTCGCGAGGCGCCGAAGGACGCGAAACATGGGGAACTGCACCGCCGAGTTCTGCAGGACCGTCTCGCGGTCGCCCTTGAAGCAGGCGAACTCGACGAGTTCGGAGGGGATTTCCTCCTCTTCGTCCTGGGCCCACTGCGGGCCGCCGGCCCGAGGCGGCTCCTCCTCGTACACCCGGGTCTCAGTGATGCTCGCTTTCAGCTGTGCGGTCGGCGTGTACTTGCTGATGGAGTCGTCGTCGGAGACGGCCTGTATAATCAGCGTGTTGTTTCGGCGGGTGATGTCGACATCGGTGATCTCTGGTGGGAGTTCCGGGTCCGATTCCAGATACTCCATGACGTCTTCGAGTGGCAGTTCGAGTGTCGAGTGGAGTCGGAATACGCGTCCTGACATGACTGGGTGGGGTGGAAATCGGCAGTGGTTGGCCCGCGACGGCTGTACTCGTCGGTCGATACGGGTGGGAGCCTTATATCACCTCCCCTTCGATTACCGCGGGCGTCCCGTGCCGGTCGGAGCGGCCCTCAGTCGCCGGCTGAGAGCTTCTCGCCCAGCTCGTCGCGCTCTGCCAGCTCTTCGAGGATGTCGCTGCCGCCGACGAACTCGCCGTCGACGAACGTCTGGGGAATGGTCTCCCAGCCGCTCTCGGCCTCCAGGGCCTCGCGGTACTCCGGCAGCGCCGGGAGCACGTCGACGGTCTCGAACTCCTCGACGTGACGCGAGATGAGCCCGAGCGCCTTCTTCGAGTAGCCGCACTGGGGCATCAGCCGGTTGCCCTTCATGAACAGCACTACGTCGTTGTCGGCGATGACCTCCTCGACGCGGGTCTGGGCTTCCTCGGCCGTGAGCTCGCTCTCGGTGCGAAATGACATGGCTAGGCGTAGCCGGCTGACGTTCAAAGAGGTTGCGACGCTTCGGAGCCAGTTACCGACGCCGCCTCGTCGGTCGTGAGAGACTCAGCCGTCGTCGCCGACGCGGACGACGTTGATGAGCGAGTAGACGGGGACGCCCTCGATGGACTCGACGCCTTGCTTGTCGACGACGACGACGCAGGCGACGGGGTCGCCGCCCTCCTCACGGACGGCTTCGACGGTCTCGCGCATCGTCGTCCCGGAGGTGATAGTGTCGTCGACGACGTAACACTCCCGGCCGCGGATGCCCGCGAAGTTCCGCGAGAAGCTGCCGGCGAGGTCCTCGATGTCGCCTTCCTCCCACTGGTGTTTCGCCGGCGCGTACGCCGCGAGGTCGGTTTCGAGCTCGCGGGCGATGGTCGTCGCCAGCGGGCTGCCGGCCTTCTCGATGCCGACGGTGAGGTCGACGGCCTCGCCCTCCTTGGCGAGCAGGTCGGCCATCGCGGCGCCGACGTGGCCCAGGCGGCTGCTGTCGCGGCCGATGGCGCTCCAGTCGATGTGGATGTCGTCCGGTCCGGTGACTCCCGCGGCGTCGGTCCCCGCGTCGTCGATGCCGGGGGTGTCGCTGGCGCCGCTGCGCTCGACGAGCCAGGAGGCGGTCTCCCGGGAGACGTTCAGTTCGTCGGCGATTTCGCCCTTGGAGAGGCCCTGCTCGGCGAGTTCCTTCGCGCTGCCGATGAGGTCGTCAACGTTTTTCATACGTGTCGAATTCGACCGCCGTTTTTATAGTCGTGTCGTCGTCCTCGAAGGCGCGCTCGTACTCGGTCAGGTCGTAGACGCCGGTGACGAGGTCGTCGAGGAACCACTCGGGCATGCGCCCCAGCGTCTCCGTCGCCGCCTCGAAGTGGGAGACGTTGGAGTTCACCGAGCCGACGAACGCCTTGTTCGAGAGCACGAACTCCTTGTGGAAGTCGCCGCCGTCGATCTCGAACTCCCAGGGGCCGGGGACGCCGAGCAGTGCGGCGACGCCGTTGGGCGCGAGCGCGTAGACGGTCTCGAAGACGTGTCTGGCGTACCCCGTGGCCTCGTAGACGACGTCGACGGCCTCGTGCGCGACGGGCACCTCGTCAACCGGGGTCTTCCGGGAGTCGACGTAGGTGGCCCCCAGCTCGTCGATGATGTCGACGGTCGGGTCGGGCCGGTCCCGTCGGCCGAGGCAGTACAGCCGGTCGTACTCCTCGTCGAACATCGCCAGCGTCAGCAGCCCGAGACTCCCGTTCCCGAGCACCATCGCCGACTCGGGGTGCCACTCGAACGCCGACCGACTGGCGTAGGCGTGTTCGACGGCCTTCTCGGAGATGGACAGCGGCTCGACGAGAAAGCCCCGCTCGGCCATCGACGCCGGAATCTCGACGAGGAACTCCGCGGGCGAGGTGAAGTACTCCGCCATGAACCCGTGGGCACCCTCGATGCCGCGCTCGTGGTAGCGGCCGGCCGGCGCCATGTCCGGCTCGCCGCGCTCGAAGTATTCGTTGTCGCCGTTCGGGGGCCGTCGGACCGTCGGCACCACCACGTCGCCTGCCGACAGCGCCGTGTCGGTGCCGTCGACGACGACCCCGACCGCCTCGTGACCCAACACGAGGTGGTCCTCGCCGACGGGTGCACCGCCGTGTCCCCCATCGATGACTTCATGATCGGTGCCGTCGACCCCGACGCGAAGCGTCCGGACCAGCGCCTCACCCGGCTCCGGCTCCGGACGCGGCTTCTCGATGAGAGTCGGGGAGTCGTCCCCCTCGAACACGGCGATAGCCTTCATGTTCGACCGCAGGCACCGGATAGGCAAAAGATTTATTCTTGACCGAGTAAAGGAAGCAGTCGCCGGTGAGCCGCCGTCGGAGCGCCGACGGCCCGCCTGTCCAGCCAGCACGGCTCACCGCAGCGTACCACGATTCGGACCGCACGGTCCGTCGACCCGCAGACGCTCCCGTCCTCGGCGTCCGCGGACGCGTTCGTCGCCGGTGTCGGGTTCTCTCCGAGCCGTCGCTTCCGGCCGACCCGGTCAGGTTTTTGCTCGCGGCGTCCCGACCGCACTTCGTGTGCACCCTTACCCTGGCCTGGCGCGCGTTCCCGACGGCGCCGGTCGTCGTCGCCGCCAACCGCGACGAGTCCGTCGACCGTCCCGCGGCGTCGCCGTCGCGTCGCCCGCTGTGGGCGGCCCGCCCGGACGAGCCCGCTCCGCTCTCGGGCGCCGATGACGACCCCCTGAACCCGAGCGTCGACGAGACGCCTGGCAGACGCGCCGTCGGTGGCGCCGAGGGGGCGACGGACGAAAACGGCTCGCCGCAGCCACGGCCGCGGACGGCGATCGCACCCCGCGACGAGCGCGTCGGCGGCACCTGGATCGGCGCCAACGACCGCGGGGTGTTCGCCGGCGTCACGAACCGCTGGGTCGGCGACCTCGACGGCGACCGCTCGCGCGGACTGCTCGTCGCCGACTGTCTGCGCGCGCCGACCGCCGAGGCCGCCGCCCGCCATGTCGAACGTGCCGTCGAGGCCGACGCCTACGCGGGGTTCAACCTCGTCGTCGCGGACGCCGCGGCCGCGCTGTTGCTGGAGTGGGACGGCAGCCTCCGGGTGACCCGGTTCGACCCCGGCGTCCACGTCGTCGTCAACGTCGGCGCCGACGGCGCCTTCGTACAGCCCCCCAACCGTCCGCCGGAGGTCGGCCCGGAGCAGGCCGACGACGCCCGCCGGGTGCGGGCCACGCTCGCCCCCGAACCCGGCGAGGCCGTCGAGGGGTGGCTGTCACGGGCGAAGGCGACCCTGGGTGACCACGGGTACGGCGTCTGCGTCCACGGCGACGGCTTCGGCACGCGGTCGTCGTCGGCGCTGATCCTCGGCGATCGCCGGCGATACGAGTTCGCCGACGGCCCGCCCTGCGAGGCCCCCTTCGAGCCGGTCGCCGAGGGGTGGCCCGCAGCCGACGACGACAGAGTTTAAACGCCGGCCCGCCGTCATTCGGCCACATGAGCACCTCCGACGCCGACCGCCAGCCCGAGACGGACCTCTCCGAGGACGAGCGCGCCGGGCTCGAACTCGTCCGACGGACCGGCGGCATCCACCAGAGTGACTTCTGGAAGGAACTCGACGTCGACTCCCGGAAGGGCAGCCGCATCGCGGAGTCACTGGCGGAGGCCGACCTCATCGAGCGCGAGGAGACCGTCTACGATGGTCACAACACATACTTCCTCGAACCCATCACCGACCCGCGGAACCTGGATTTCGCGCTGCTGATGGCCGGCGACATGCTCACGCCGTTCATCGGCGAAGAGGAGATCGACCCCAACAGCGACGCCTTCTCGCAGTGGCTGATGAATCTCGCCTACGAGGAGTACTGAGACGGCGGCTTCGGCCCGGACCGGCCGGACGCGACGGCGTCGCTCGCGGACGTCCGTTTTCACGCGGCTTCGACCGGACCGCTCGACCGACCGAACAGCGACGCGACGACCAGCGGTCCCACAGCTCTGCAGCGTCGTAATCGGAACGAAAAGCGACGGAGCAGTCGGGACGACCGCGGCTGAACCGTTACTCCTCGTCGGTCGCGAGCAGGTCGCTCTCGACGAGGTACTCCTCGACCTCCTCGGCCGTCAGCTGGACGTAGCGCTCGCTCTCGGCGTCGACGGTCGCGAGCCCGACGCCGTCGGGTTCGAGGCCGTCGTCGTCGTTGCTCTCGGCCAGCGCCCGCAGCGCGAGGTCGATGCCGTCGTCGAGGTCGGCCACGTCGTCGTACTCCGCCTCTAGGTACTCCCGGACGTCCGAGCGGTTGGCGCCGATGGACAGTGCCCGCCACTCGTAGGGGGTGCCGGAGGGGTCGGTCTCGAACAGCCGCGGTTCGCCGTCGACGACGCCGCCGACGATGAGCGCGACGCCGAACGGTCGCGCGCCGCCGACCTGAGTGTACTGCTGGATGTGGTCGGTAACCTGTTTCGTTAGCGTCTCGACGCCGATGGGTTCACCGTAGCGGATGCGGTTGACCTGGGCCTGTCGGCGCGCGAAGTCGATGAGCTGGCGCGCGTCGGCGACGTGGCCCGCCGAGGCGATGCCGACGTGGTCGTCGGCCTTGTGCAGCTTCTCGACGCTCTCGGGCTCCATCAGCGGTGAGCGCGAGCGCTTGTCGGCCGCGAGCACGACGCCTTCCTCGGTCCGAACGCCGACGCTCGCGGTCCCGCGCTTGACCGCCTCGCGGGCGTACTCCACCTGATAGAGACGGCCGTCCGGCGAGAAGATGGTGATTCCGCGGTCGTACGCCTGTTGTTGACTTTGTCCCTGCATTGTTATGAGTCGAGGTCGCGATCCGTCGCCCCGAGCGGACCCGACGGCAGGACGGCGTCGACACGTCCGTCGCGGACGTGGCCCTGGCAGTCGACTCCCCCGATGGCGATTTCTTGCTGGTAAGACGGTCCGGGTGCGCCTCGTAAATACCTTTCTTCACAGGCACGCACCGTCCCCGAGACGCCGCGGACCCGAACCCCGACCGGTTCGCCGTCGACCGCCGTGACCGTCGCCAGCGCCGCCCGCCCGGCGTCGGTCTCGCCGCGACGAACCCGCACGACCGCCCGGCCCTCTCCGGCGGCGGCGTCGTGGTCGAACCGCACCACCGTCAGGTCGGCGTCGGCGCTGGCGGGGTCGCCCAGCAGGTTGCCGGCGGCGTACCAGGTCGCCTGCTGGAAGTCGCCCCGGGTCAGCGTCGTTCCGGCCCACGTCTCGACGTCGACGGCGAGGTACCGCCACCGCGGACGGAGGTGCTTGGGGAGGTGTTTCATTCGAGGTCGGTCACTCCTGTCCGGGGGCGACGACCCGCTCGGCGACGAGGACGCCGACTTGGTCGTGAACGCGCTCGACGGCGGTCACCGCGTAGCCGACGTCCGTGAAGGCGTCGACTAGGGTGCCGACCGTCGCCGGGTCGTCGACCTCGGGGTCGTAGAAGGGCGCGTCGGGGTCCGGGTCGCCGAAGAACATCACGTCGCCGAGGACGACTCGCCGCGGACCCACGTCGGCGGCTCTGGACGGCGTCCGGTGGCCCAGGTCGGCGATAGTTTCGACGGCGGCGCGCTTCTCGTCGTCGGCGAGGTGATGCAGCGCGAAGTTCGTCGTCACCACGTCGGCGGGCCCGTCGTAGTTCGGCGCCCGGAACGACCCCTCGTCGAAGCTGACGGCGTCCGGGTCGACGTCGCCGGCTTCGACCTTCCGGCGGGCCTCCGTGAGCATCCCCTCGCTGATGTCGCGGCCGACGACCGCCTCGGCGTCGTCGGCGAGCGCCAGCGCGATGGCGCCGGTGCCGGTGGCGAGGTCGACCACCGTGTCGGTCCGGTTCGGCGCGGCGTGTTCGACGACGAGGTCCGCACAGGTGTGGTACGCCTCGCTCTTGGAGTCGTCGTACTCGGCGGCCTTCTCGGAGAAGCGGGCGGCGTGTTCCTCACGGCTCTTCTTCATGCTCGGTCCGTTCGACCCCGGGGGCAATGAACGAATCGGAGCGCCGACGGCGCGTCCGCTCGGCCACCTCGCCCCACCGGGCCAGCCCCTCGCGGAGCCACTCGGCGTCGAAGCCGAGCTGTTCCCCGACGGCGACCAGCTCCCGCGGGGCCCGCAGTTCGAGGTGCGACCGCGGGTTCGCGCTCACGACGTGCGGGGCGTCGTAGTAGGTGAGAATCTCCCGGAGCTTCCGGAGGTCCTGCAGCGCCTGGACGCGCTCGCCGCCGGCCAGCTCCAGCACCGGTCCCAGGTCGACCTCGACGGCCACGTCGTTGTCGCGGGCGGCCTTGGCGACGACGTGGTTGACGTCGCCGTCGTTGGCCATCGGCCGCGCGAGCACGTCAACCCGCGGGGACTCGACGGCGAAGCGGTTGAGCGTCGGCGACCCCCCGGCGACGACCAGCACCTCGCAGTCCGGTCGGAAGTTCCCGACCGCGCCGCTGGCGGAGTTGGGACCGTCGGCGTCGACCTCGATGCCGACGGCCACGTCCGGGCCGTACTCGGCGCGCAGCGCCCCGGGGTCGTAGTCGGCGGCCCGCGTCCGGACGACCACGCCGTCGTACCCGTGTCTGGCCGCGGTCGCGACGAACCGCGCCGCCGTCGCGTCGCCGTCCGGGTGTGCGTGGACCGCCTCGTACATGCGAGAGGACTCGACGCGGGCGGGGCTTGGGGATTGTGGTTCGAGAGAACGGACGCCCCCCGCGGTCGGGTCCCGGCGGCGCTGACGCTCTCGGCCTCGCTCGGCCGGCGTTCGCCGGCGCCCGTCTCACTCCGCCTCGAACTCGAAGGGGTCGGCGGCCGCCTGCGCGACGCGGACGGCGCGAGCGTTCTCGGCCACGTCGTGGACGCGGACCACGTCGGCGCCGTTGCGGGCCGCAAGCGCCGTCGCGGCGACGGTCGCGTCCGGGGCGTCGCCGGCGTCGCTGCCGACCAGCTCGAACATCGACTTATGAGAGTGACCGAAAAGAACGGGACAGCCCAGCGCGCGGAACTCCCCGAGCCGGCCGAGTAGCTCGAAGTTCTCGCGGGTCGATTTACCGAAGCCGACGCCGGGGTCGACGACGACGTGCTCGCGGGGGACGCCTGCCTTCTCCGCGAGGAGGACGCGCTCGCGCAGCTCCGCGACGATGTCCTCGACCACGTCGTCGTAATCGATGTCTTTCTCGGGGACGACCGGCGCGTCGATGCTGTGCATCACGATGACCGGAACGTCCTTCTCGGCGGCGAGAAAGCGCATCTCGGGGTCCTCCAACCCGGTCACGTCGTTGAGGATGTCCGCGCCGGCCTCGATGGCTTCCCGGCCGACAGCTGCCTTCCGCGTGTCGACCGAGACCGCCGCGTCGGTGTCGGCAACGGCCTCGACCACCGGGAGCACGCGTCGCAGCTCCTCCTCGACGGTGACGGGGTCGGCCCCCGGCCGGGTGGACTCCCCGCCGACGTCGACGATGTCGGCGCCGGCTTCGACCATCGCCTCCGCGCGGGCGACGGCGTCGGTCGGGTCGACGTACTCCCCGCCGTCGTGGAAGGAGTCGGGCGTGACGTTGAGCACGCCCATCACCGCGGTGCCGTCGTCCCAGGGATACCCGCGGGTCGCGTCGTCCCCGGCGTGTTCGGTCGTCGTCTCGGCACCGTCGATTTTCTCGTCGAGTGCCAGCCGCTCTCGAATCGCGTCGGCCAGTGCCGGCAGCCCCCACGGCTGGTCGGCCAGTCGGTCGAGCAGCCGGTCGAACTGCGCCAGCGTACCCATCAGCACGACCGGCTGGAGTTCGCCGTCGTGGTCCTGGTCGGCGGCGACGCACTCCCCGCCGACGGTTAGCATCTCCGCCCGCAGCCGGCGGGCCTGGCGGCGCTCGACGCTGAGCTTCAGGACGCGGTGGGTGCCGTGGCCGCGGGTGCGCTCGACGACCGCCTCCTCGGCGCCGGCGCCGCGCAGGACCTCGGCGGCCGCGTCGGCATCGGCGATTCGCTTGGGGACCTCCGTACGGGTCCACGTCCGGCGAGCCTCGGCGACGGCGTACAGCGAGCCGGTCAGCAGGAGGCAATCGCCGTCGTCGGCTCGCTCGCGAGCGGTCGCCAGCGCGGCCGCGACCGACTCCTCGGCGGTCGCGTCGACGCCGGTTTCGTCGGCGACGACGTCGGCCAGCACCTCGGGGTCCTCGGCACGGGGGAGGTTCGGTCGACAGGTGACGACGGAGGCCGCGGTCGGCAGCGCCGACACCATCCCCGCGTGGTCCTTGCCGTGCATCGCGGCGAAGACGAGGTGGCAGTCGTCGTACTCGAACGTCGACAGCGTCTCCGCCAGGGTTCCCGTCGCGTCGGGGTTGTGCGCCCCGTCCAGCACCGTCAGCGGCGCGGTGTCCATCACCTCGAACCGCCCCGGCCAGTGGGCGTTGCGCAGCCCTCGCTCGGTCGCCACCGCCGGCAGGCCGTCGCTCGGTATCCGCCCCGGGTCGGCGTCGACTCCAGCGCCGTCGGCGAGCGCGTCGACGACCTGGTGGGCCAGCGCGACCGCGACGCCGGCGTTGGCCGCCTGATAGCGCCCGAGCAGCGGGAGGTTTGCCTCGACCGACCAGCCGTCGCCGGCGACCGCGGTTGCCGCCTCCTGGTGGTTCACCCGCCCGCCGTAGGTGGCGACGACGTCCGGGCGGTCGTCGTCCGTGCCGAGTTCGCCGTCGGCCTGGCCGTCGTCGTCGACGCCGACGGTCACTACGTCGCCAGCGACCTCCCGCACCGTCGCCAGCGCCGGCCCGTCGGCGGCGGTGACCAGCGGCCGGTCGGCCGGGGCGACGTGGGCTTTCGTCTCGGCGATCTCCTCGACGGTCTCGCCGAGGATGCTCGTGTGTTCCAGCGAGACGTTCGTCACCGCGCTGGCGGCCGGCTCGACCGCTGAGGTGGCGTCGAGCTCGCCGCCCATGCCGACCTCGAGGACGGCGACGTCGACGTCGGCGCGGTCGAACTGCCAGACGGCCATCGCGGTGACGACCTCGAAGAACGTGAGCGGCTCGCCGTCGGCCGCGCGGTCGACGAGCCAGGGTTTGGCCTCGGCGACGAACGCCGCGACCGCCGCCTCCGGCATCGTCCGGCCGTCGACCCGGACCCGCTCGGTCAGGTCGTTCAGGTGCGGAGAGGTGTACAGCCCGACCCGCAGTCCGGCCTCCCGGAGGATGGACTCGGTCATCCGGGCGGTCGAGCCCTTCCCGTTGGAGCCGGCGACCTGGACGAACGTGACCGACGGATCGGCGGCGCCGACGTGCGCCAGCAGCTCTCTAACCGCCTCGACGCCCGGGTCCATCTGGAAGCGACGGAGGTCGAAGAGGAAGTTCGTCGCCTCGTGATAGCGCATGTACGGGAGGAATCCGCGAGCCCGCTTAGACGTGTCGGACGGCTGCTGTAGGGGAACGCATCAAACGGCTGTTGCGGGTAGGACGTGTCTGTCGTTTGAATAGTTTCGGCTGTCGCTGAGGCAACTGTCCCGCAATTCTAGAAAGCCCCCGGCCCCTTTCAGTCCCACCCGCGGGTTCCGCGCTGAGCACACACCGAGTCGACACCCGGGAGCCGTTGCCATCGGCGATTCCGAACCGCCACTCGCGGTCGACGGCCCGGAATCGGACCACCGCACTCAGGGCCGGAGGTCGGTCGGACGGACGCTCGACCACCGAGCCGGACCCCTGGCGGACTGCAAGGGCGAGGGTCGCTCCGGGAACCCGGACGACGCGAGCACCGCAGGAGGCGCGAACGGAGTGAGTGCCGACGTGGAGCGCGGCGAATCCCGGGACCGGAGCGGCCCGAGGGCGTGCACGAGACGCCGATTATCGCGGTCGCGGTAACGATGCCGCGTCGAGAGCGGGTCGAATCCACACCTAAGAGGGTCGGTTCGACCGCGTCGCCGTCTCAGTCGTGCCGGAACGCCCGCTCGCCGGTGAACGCCATCGCCATGTCGTGAGCGTCGGCGGCCTCGATGACGTCCTCGTCGTTGACCGACCCGCCGGGCTGAATCACCGCCTCGACGCCGGCCTCGGCGGCGGCCTCGACGCCGTCCGGGAAGGGGAAGAAAGCGTCCGAAGCCATCACCGCGCCGTCTGCGGATTTGCCCTCGGCGTCGCGGTCGGCCTTCTTCGCGGCGATTTCGACGGCGTCGACGCGGGAGACCTGACCGACGCCCAGGCCGACGGTCTCCCTGCCGTCGGCGAAGAGGACGCCGTTGGACTTGACGTGTTTCATCGTCCGCCAGGCGAACAGCATCGTCTCGACCTCCGCGTCGGTCGGCTCGCGCTCGGTGACGACCTCCAGGTCCGCGCGACCGACGTCCGAGCGGTTGCGTTCCTGGACGAGTCGGCCGCCCACGAGCGGTTTCTCGGTCAGGGCGTCGCGCTGTCCGCCCAGTTCGCCGACGGCCATCACGCGGAGGTTGTCCCTCTCGGTCAGCACGTCGAGGGCGGCGTCGGTGTAGCTCGGAGCGACGACGACCTCCTTGAACGACTCCGTGATTTCGGCGGCGGTCTCGGCGTCGCACTCGCGGTTGAGCGCGACGATGCCGCCGAAGGCGGACTTAGCGTCGGTCGCCAGCGCGTCGCGGTAGGCGCTGGCCGGGTCGGCGGCGACGGCACACCCCGCCGGGTTGGTGTGTTTGATGACCGCCGCGGCTGGGTCGTCGAACTCCTTGACCAGGTTCAGCGCGGCGTCGGCGTCGTTGTAGTTGTTGTACGACAGCGCCTTCGCGCCCTCGTTGCGCTGGGCGGCGCCGACGACCGACGCCTCCTCGACGGCGGGGTCGGTGTACAGCGCGGCGTCCTGGTGGGGGTTCTCGCCGTAGCGCAGCTCCCGGACGCGCTCCTCGCCGACCAGTCGGCGCTCGGGGAAGTCGCCGCCGGTGTCGCCCGCGACGGACACCGTCTCCGCCTCGTCGTCGACCTCGACGCGGCCCTCCGCGAACCACCGCACTGCACGAGGGTACGCCGAGAACTCCGCCCGGTACAGCACGCGCCGGTTCAGGCTGTCGAAGTCGTCGTCCTCGTAGACCGGGACGGCCTCCTGGGTGACGACCGGACCGTCGTCGACCTTCTCGGTGACGACGTGGACCGTACAGCCGGTCATCCGCACGTCGGTTTCGAGCACCTGCTCGTAGGCGTTCATCCCCGGGAACGCCGGCAGCAACGACGGATGGACGTTCAGCGTCGTCGGCGTCTCGTCGAGGAACTCGCTCGTCAACACCCGCATGTAGCCGTCCAGACAGACCAGGTCGAAGTCGTATCCCGACAGTCGCTCCAGAATCCGACGCTCGTGGGCCGCGCGGGCCTCGCCCGGCGTCCGCTCGACGACCTCCGTCGGGATGCCTCGCTCGGCGGCGGCTTCGAGCACCGGCGCGTCCTCGTCGTTCGTGAGCACGACGCCGACGTCGGCGCCGCCGGGGGACTGTTCGGCCAGGTGGAGGAGGTTCCGACCGCGGTTGCTCGCCAGACCGGCAATCGTGGTCATGTTGGAACCCCCGACGGCGAGGCGAAAAACCGTTGCGGTCGCCTCCCCGGATATACACAGCTCCGTGCATACAATCAACCCAACGTCGCCCAGATCGCGCCTCAGATATGCACAGACGTGGCCGGACCGGAACCGCCTCACCGACACGCTTTTGCGCCGGCCGCCGGCACGTCCGGACGTGACGCTCCCACGCGACGACCCGCTGTCGGCCGTCTCGCCGCTGGACGGCCGGTACGCGGGCCGGACCGCTCCGCTGTCGCCGCACGTCTCCGAGGCGGGCCTGCTCGGCGCCCGGGTTCGCGTCGAGTGCGAGTACCTCCGGGCGCTCTCGACCGTCGACGCCGTCGCCCTCACGCTCGACGACGACGCTCGGGGGGCCCTGACCGACATCGCCGACGGGTTCGACGCCGAGGACGCCCGCCTCACCAAGCGCATCGAAACCGAGGGCGCGAAGGGGTACGCCGCCACCAACCACGACGTCAAGGCCGTCGAGTACTTCCTCCGGGTCCGCCTCGGTGAGCACCTCGGCGAGGACGCGGAGGCGCTGTTCCCGTGGATTCACTTCGGGCTCACCAGCGAGGACGTGAACAACCTCGCCAACCGCATCTGCGTCGCCGACGCCGTCGACGACGTGCTCGTTCCGGCCGTCCGCGAGGTCCGGGACGAACTCGCCGCCCTCGCCCGCGAGCACCGCGACGTGCCGATGCTCGCCCGGACCCACGGCCAGCCCGCGACGCCGACGACGTTCGGCAAAGAGATGGCCGTCTACGCCAGCCGGCTCGGGCGCGCGCTCGGCCGCGTCGTCGACGCCCGCAAGGCGCTGCGCGGGAAGCTCGCCGGCGCGTCCGGCACCTACGCCGCCCACCGCGCCGCCGCCCCCGAGGTGGACTGGCGGGCGTTCGCGGAGTCGTTCGTCGCCGACCTCGGCTTCGCTCACGAGCCGCTGACGACGCAGGTCAACCCCTGTGACGACCTCGCGGCGCTGTTCGACGCCGTCCGCGGGGTCAACGACGTGGTGCTCGACCTCGACCGCGACGTGTGGCTGTACGTCTCCGACCGCTACCTCGGGCAGGCGACCGACGACGACGAGACAGGGTCGTCGACGATGCCGCACAAGGTCAACCCCATCGACTTCGAGAACAGTGAGGGGAACCTCTCGAAGGCCAACAGCGACCTCGGCTTCCTGGCCGACTACGTCACCACGTCGCGGCTCCAGCGCGACCTCTCGGACTCGACGGTCAAGCGCAACGTCGGCGCCGCCTTCGCACACTGCCTGGTTGCCTACCGCAAGACCGCGGCCGGCCTCGACAAAGTCGTCCCCAACGAGCGGGTGATGGCCGACGAACTGGCGGCCACCCCGGAGGTCATCGGCGAGGCCGTCCAAACGATTCTCCGACGGGAGGGCGACACCGAGGCCTACGAGCGCGTCAAGGCCCTCACCCGCGGCGAGGACGTCACCCTCGCGGACTTTCGCGACCTGTTCGACGACCTCGACATCGACGAGGCGACCCGCGAGGAGCTGTGCGAGCTCACGCCGGCCGGCTACACCGGCTTCGCGAGCGGGCTGGTGGACGAACTGAGCGAGGAGTGGGAGTGAGAGGGTATGGAGAGCAGGGGTGCCGAGGGGTAGCAGCCCCTACTCCCGTTCCAGTCGCGTCACGTCGGCGAGGCTCTCCCGTTCGCGGACGACGCGGCTCTCTGAGCCCTCGATGGCGACCTCGGCGGGGCGGGGCTGAGAGTGGAACTGATTGGCGAGTTCGTAGCCGTAGGCGCCGGCGTTGCCGACCGCCAGCAGGTCGCCGCGGGCGGGCGCTGCGACCGGTCGGCCCGTGCAGAACACGTCCGCGCTCGTACAGCAGGGACCGCCGACGGACACCGGACGGGCCTCGCGGTCGGGCGCGGTGACGTTGCGAATCGGGTGGTAGGAGCCGAACATCGCCGGCCGGATGAGCGTCGCCAGCGACGCGTCGACGCCGACGACGGTCGCCGCCGGCGCCTCCTTCACCGTGTTCACCTCGGTCAGGATGCACTCGGCGTCGGCGACGACGTACCGACCCGGCTCCAGCCGGACGGTCGCGTCGAGGTCGCCGACGGCGTCGCGGACGCGCTCGCCGACGGCGGCCATGTCGAGCGGCGGCTCGTCCTCGCGGTAGGGGACGCCGAAGCCGCCGCCGAAGTCGACGAACTCGAGGTCGTCGTCGCCGACCGTCCGGGCCATCTCCGCGACCTTCGCGACGGCGCGGCAGTGGTCGTCGAGGTCCTCACGGAGGACGCCGCTGCCGACGTGGGCGTGCAGCCCGACGAGGTCGAACCCGCGCTCGCGGAGCTCGGTCGCCACCTCCGGCACCGCCTCGTAGGGAATCCCGAACTTGGCGTCTTTCCCGGTGGCGACCTGCTCGTGGTGGCCGGTGCCGATGTCCGGGTTGACGCGGACGGCCACGCGGCCGTCGTACCCGCGCTCGGCGAGGCGGTCGAAGGTGTCCCGGGCGCCGGCCGTTATCGTCAGCCCGGGGTGGTCGGCCGCCAGTTCGACCGCGTAGTCGAGGTCCTCGCCGGGCGGGTTGACTGCGGTGTACTGCATCGCGTCGGGGTCGGCGCCGGCGTCGACGGCCCGGCTGAGTTCCCCGGCGGCGGCGCACTCGATGTCGGCGCCGGCGTCGACCAGCCGCGAGAGCACCGCCCGGCCGGTGTGCGCCTTCGCGGCGTACATCACCTCGGCGTCGGGGAAGGCGGCCGCGAAGCGGCGGTAGTTCGCGGCGACCCGGTCGAGGTCGACCACGTACAACGGCGTGCCGTGTGCGGCCGCCAGCCGACGCAGGCGGTCGTGGTCCCAGTCGGTGAGCCGGCGGACCGCCGGGCCGTGAGCCTCGACGGCGGCGGCGATGTCGTCGTCGACGTCCAGCTCGGTCTCGGGCCCGGCTCCGCCTCCCGCCTCAGCCTCGGCGGCCGCGCCGGACACCGCGTCGTCGTCGGAACTCGCGGAGTCGCTCATTCGCGGAGGGCGTCCTCGCGCTCGGTTGCTTCCAGCGTCTCGGTCTCCAGGTCGGTGGCGACGACGGCGGGCTTGTAGGCGCCCCCGTCGATGAGGTCGTGGTCGCTCACCGAGCTCTCGACGAAGCGGGTGAACGCCCGGCGCTCGCGGGGGAGGTGGCCGTACAGCACCTCGTCCTCGACGAGGTCGTACACCGGGATGCGCGGCGTGAGCAGGGTGTTCTCGCCGACGACGGAGTTCCTGCCGACGACGAACCCGGAGGTGACCCGACAGCCGGCACCCAGCGAGACGCCCTCCTCGACGACGACTGGGGCGTCCTCGACGGGTTCGAGCACGCCGCCGATGAGCGTGTTCGCGCCGAGTTTCACGTCGGCAGCGATCTGTGCACAGGAACCGACCGTGTCACAGGAGTCGACCAGCGTGCCGTCGCCGACGTGGGCGCCGACGTTGACGAACGCCGGCGACATGACGATGCAGTCGCGTCCGAGGTAGCTCCCGCGCCGGAGCACCGTCCCGTCGGGCGTGTTCCGGGTGCCGCGGGCGGCGAGGTCGGCGGTCTCCCGGAGCGGAAGCACGTCGTGGTAGGTCACGCCGCCGTGGTCGCGGCCCTCAGTCTCCCGGAGGCCGAAATTGAGGAGGACGCCGCGTTTGACCCACTCGACGGCCGCCCAGTCGGTCGGGTCGTCGCCGGTCTGCTCGGCCGCCCGGACCTCGCCGCTCTCGACGGCGTCGAGGAAGGCGTCCAGCGTGTCGGCGTCGTCGTCGGTCGCCTCAGCGGCGGTCAGCCCGTCCTGATAGCGGGTCCACAGCTCCTGTACGTCGGATTCGAGCGAAGCGTGCGTTCGGCTCATCGGTCGGTGTCGTCTCGACTCTCGGTCCCGTCGATGGAGTCGGTTTCGTTCTCCGCAAGCACGTCGTCGAAGCCGTACCAGCCGGGCTCGCGATCGGCCAGCCACGCCGCGGCGTCGAGCGCACCCTCGGCGAACACCCCGCGGTCGCCCGCGCGGTGGGTCAGCGACAGCGTCTCGCGGTTCCCCGCCAGCACCACCTCGTGTTCGCCGGTCACGTCGCCGGCCCGACGAGCGTGGACGCCGACTTCGTCGTCCGCGCGAGGCTGTTCGCCCACCCGCCCGTGAACCCGGCTGTCGAGGTCGTCGCGAGCGTCCTCGACGTCCTCGACGAGCGTGATCGCGGTGCCGGAGGGCGCATCGCGCTTGCCGTTGTGGTGGGTCTCGGTGACCTCGACGTCGTAGTCGGGCAGCGCCGTCGCGGCTGCGCGGACGACGCGGCGCAGCGCCGCCACCCCGCGGGCGAAGTTGCTGGCGTACAGCACCGGCGTCGCGGCCGCGAACTCCTCCAGCGCGGCCGCCGGCCCGTGCTTGAACCCGGTGGTGCCGACGACCGCCGGAACGCCGGCCTCGGCGGCGGCGGCGACGTGGTCGGTCGCCGCCCCGGGACCGGTGAACTCTACGAGGGCGTCCGGCGTCGTGTCGGCCAACAGTCCCGGTAGCTCGGAGGGCGACACGACCGCAACGCCGTCGCCGGCTGAGACCGCCTCGGGCGTGCGAGAGGCGGCGCCGACGACGGTCACGTCGTCGCGGTCGCTCGCGGCGCCGAGCAGTTCCGTCCCCATGCGGCCGCTCGCGCCGGTGACGACGACCCGGGTCGGGTCGTCCGGGGTCGGGTTCGAGTTCGAGGCCGAATTCGAATCCAGGTCCGAGCCTCCGCTCATCGCGACGCCTCCGCCGGTTCGCCGTCGAGGTCGGTACGGTCGCGTTCCAGGTCGGCGAGGCGGGTCGCCAGCTCCTCGCGATGTGACTCCGAGAGACGGGTCAGCGGCGACCGGAGGTTGCCCTGCGTGTACCCGCGGATGCGGTTGGCCTCGACGACCGGAATGGGGTTGGTCTCGACGAACAGCTGGCGGACCAGCGGCGCGAGGCGCTGGTGGATCGTCCGGGCGCGCTCGTAGTCGCCGGCCAGGGCCGCCCCGACCAGCGCGCAGGTGCGCTCGGGCTCGACGTTGGCGACGACGCTGATGGTGCCGACGCCGCCGACCGAGCACACCGGCAGCGTGAGCCCGTCGTCGCCCGACAGCACCGCGAACTCCTCGGGCGTGCGCTCGACGACCTCGGAGATGAGCCCCAGGTCGCCGCTGGCGGCCTTGTAGGCGGCGACGTTCGGGTGCTCTGCGAGGGCGGCGACCGTCTCGGGGTCGATGGAGCGACCGGTCCGGGAGGGGACGTTGTACACGACCTGCGGAAGGTCGACGGCCTCGGCGACGGTCTCGTAGTGCTCCCGGAGGCCGTCCTGCTCGGGCTTGTTGTAGTACGGTGAGATGTGCAGGAGGGCGTCGGCGCCGGCGTCGGCGGCGCGTTCCGAGAGGCTCACCGCCTCGTGAGTGGCGTTCGAGCCGGCGCCGGCGACGACCGGCACGTCCACCTCGTCGACGACCGCTTCGACGACCTCGACGTGTTCGTCGTGGGTGAGCGTCGCGCTCTCGCCGGTGGAGCCGACGGGCACGAGTCCGTCGACGCCGGCGTCGACGAGCCGGGTGGCGTACGTCCGCAGGGTTTCGAAGTCGATTCGTCCGTCGTCGTGAAACGGCGTCGTCATCGCGGGGTAGACGCCGTGGAAGTCGATTTCTGTCATCTGATCGGGTGTCGGTCGGTCGGTTCGCCGGCGGCCCCCGTCCGGGCGTCGCCGTGGTCGGAACTGGCTGCTGACGGAGCGAACGCCGCCCGAGACGGGGTCGCTACGCCCGCCGCGAGCGTCTTATAGCCGTTTTTTGACGGGTTTCGGACGGGAGAAGCGACCGGGACGGACGGCTGGGCGAACCGAAAGCACCGGTGACGAAGCCGTCCGTATCACGAATGCGTGTCCAACTCCAACCGATTTAATCGTTGCGTCTCGGTCAATTCTGAACTTGCTCGACGCGAACGCCGGCTGCGAACCGGGAGCCCGGACCGTGCCAGAGCCCCGAACTCACGGTCTGCCGGCGATTGCCCGGGTCAGGCGGTGGTCGACGTCGTTGATTCGCTCGCCGAGAGCCGCGCAGTCGGCGAGCACGGGATACCGGGCGTCGAGGTCGCCGTAGAGGAAGGCGTGGAGGTCGGCGGCGTCGACTCGGTCGAAGCCGACGGTGATCGTGTCCCGGACGGCGGCCTGCTGGTCGGCGAGGAGCTCGTCGAGCCGCTCGCGACAGCGTCGGAGCCCTCGCCAGCGCGCCTCAAGGTCGCCGAACGTGCGACGTCGGGGCTTCGCGACCGCGGACTCGTCGACGTCGTCGGCGATGTCGACGAGTCGCGTGGCGGCTCCGTCCAGCCGGTCGGCCTCGTCGGCGAGCGTCCCGCGGAGTTCGCGGCGACTCGCACAGGCGCGCTTCGTCCCGGAGAGGAGCGCCTGCTGGAGCTCCGGCGACACCGGCCCGCCCGCGGCGACGGCCGCGGCGATGTCGTTGCCGAGTTCGTTGGCGAGATGCTCGCCGAGTGGTTCCCCGTAATCGTCGTCGTAGTGGTCGACCGCCATCACCGTCTCGCGGTACGCCGTCCGGACGGTCGCCGTCCCCTCCTCGGCGCCGCCACGGCCGTCACGACCATCGCGACCGTCTACGTCGACCGCGGGCGGGGACCCGGCCGTCGCCGCCGTCAACGTTCCCACCGGACCGGGGCGGGTCGGAGTCAACGCCGCGATACGGGCGCCGAACCGCTCGAACGCCTCGCACTCGGCGCCGAGGCGGTCGCGCTCGGTCCGGAGGGCGGCCATCGCCGCGCGAACGCTGGTCGTCGGCGTGAACAGAACCAGCGAACTGCTCGCCGCCCAGACGACGAACGCGGCCACCGCGACGACGAACCCCTCAAGACAGTTTCCGGTGACGCCGCAGTCGGCCACTCTCCCCGTCGTTTCGTACGCGAGTCGGACTTTCATTTCCTTGTTACCGAATACCACGGGACTCGCACGGATAACTGATACGGCTCGGGAACCCCGGTGGTCGATCCGTCGAAGGATACAAGCGCCCGAGCGCCGAGGTTCGACGTATTCGGATGACGACTATCCACTCAAACCAGCGCGTGGCGGTGCTCGCCGACGCGCAGAACCTTTATCACACCGCTCAGAGTCTCTACTCTCGAAACATCGACTACTCGAAGCTCTTGGAGAAGGCGGTTCAGGACCGCGAACTGGTCCGAGCTATCGCTTACGTGATCCGGGCCAACTCCGAGAAGGAGGAGAGCTTCTTCGAGGCGCTGGAGGACATCGGCTTCGAGACCAAGATCAAGGACATCAAGACATTCGGAGACGGGTCGAAGAAGGCCGACTGGGACGTCGGGATGAGCCTCGACGCGGTCACCCTGGGCAGCAAGGTCGACGTGGTCGTGCTCTGTACCGGCGACGGTGACTTCTCGCGGCTCTGCCGACACCTCCGGTACGAGGGCGTGCGGACGGAGGCGATGTGTTTCGCCTCCTCGACGGCCGACGAACTCGTCGACGCCGCCGACGACTTCGTCGACCTCGAAGGCCGTGAGGAGACGTTTCTCTTGTAGGCCCGTCGACGACGGTCGCGTCGAGGCGGATGCGAACCCGTTATCTCCCTCGCCCCCGGCTGGCGAGACATGGCCAGCGACCTCGACGCCCTCCACACCGTCGCCGACTACCAGTTCGGCGCCGGCGCCGGCGCCGCCCTGTTCGGCGGCGGCGACCTCGACGTGACGTACTCGACCGGCGGGCGACCGCGGCAGGTTCACGCTCCGGACGGCCGGCTCGTCACCCTCGGCACCGACGGGCGGTTCACGCTCGGCCTCGCGGGCGGCCGTCGACTCCACGACCACCTCTCTGGCGACGCGTACCGCGTCGTCGTCGGCGACGAGTCCGAGCCGTTCGTCCGCGACGGCAAGAACGTCTTCGCGAAGTTCGTCCGCCGGGTCGGCGGGGCGGTGCGCCCGGGCGACGAGGTGGTGGTCGCCCACCGCGACGGCGCCGTCGTCGCGGTCGGCCGCGCCGAGCTGTCGGCCGGAGAGATGCGGGACTTCGAGACGGGAATGGCCGTCTCCGTCCGCCACGGGGCGGGCGACTGAGGCCTCTCGCCGGCGTCAGATTCCGACCGCCGCGAGCAGCGGGACGCCCGCGGCGGCGACGCCGAGGAGGTAGCCGGCGACGGTGCCGGCGTTCAGCGGCGGGAGACCGGCGTGGACGCCTCCGCGGGTGTTGGCGACCCACTGGAGCGCGAGCAGGCCGACCGTGCTCCCGAGCAGAGCGCCCAGCGCCGGCAGCGTGAACGGGCCGAGGACGGGCGTACCGACCCCTACGGCGACGACGACAAACAGCCCCGGGAACAGCGCGTCGCCGGCACCGAGGAAGGCGACGCTACCGGGCGCCGACGCATCCGCGTCGATGCCGTCGAGGTTCGTCGTGGAGGCGCCGCGCTCGGTCGGTACCACGAACATCGTCGGCGTCCCCATGGCGGCGGCACTGTCGGCCATCGTCTGCATGTGACCCGACCCGTAGACGCTGTAGGCGTCGTATGCCGCCATCAGCCCCAGTGCGATCAGGCCGGCGAAGGGGCCGAGGCTCGTTCCGAGCAACGCGGCGATGCCGGCGACCGCGACCAACACCACCGCGTTCAGGACGTACCACTCGGGATAGACCCACACCACGGCGGCGACGACGGCCGCGGCCGCGAGACCACCGCCCAGCGACACCGGAAAGACGGCCGCGAAGACGAACGCCAGCGCGGCCGACAGCGACGACAGCATCAGCAGTCGGACGAGCCGGCGGTCGACGTCGTAACGGACCATCGCCAGCACGAGCAGCGTTCCGAGCGCGACGCCGAGGGCGACCGGTACCAGCCCGCCGAGTCCGAACAGCGGCGCCGACGAGCCGGTGGCGCCACCGGTCCCGACCGTCGAGGGAGCGGCGGTCGTCGCGCCGGGCGCGTAGTGGATGCCGGCCGCTCGAAACGGTCCCACGAGAGCGACCGCGAGCAGTTCCGTCGCCAGAAACAGCGTGAGCGTCCCGCCGGCGGCGACGACCCGTCGGTCCGCCATCAGAGGTACCGCTCCAGCCCGAGTGCGGTCACGAGTGAAAGCCCGGAGGCGACGGCGCCGAGGAGGTAGCCGGCGATGGCGCCGCCGTTCAGTAACGGGAGCCCGGCGTGGGCCCGCCCGCGGAACACCCACCGCAGCAACACGGCGAGTCCGAGGAACGTGCCGACCATCGCGCCCAACGCCGGGAGGTTCAGCGCCGGCAACAGCGGGACCCCGAGCGACGGAGCCGGCGCGAAGAAGGCGGCGCTGGCGACCAAGACGGTCGGCATCACAGCGTCGCCGAGGCCGATGAAGAAGGCGTCGCGGTCGGCGACCGCCTCTCGCTCGGCGGTGGGGTCGTCCTCGGACGGCGTCGCGGCGGGTTCAGAGTCGGGGTCGGCGTCGGCGTCACCTGCTCCGTCGGTCGCCGCTTGGGGCGTCTCGTCGTCCGACGCTGCGCTGCCGTCTGCGAGGAAGGAGTACCCCGTCTGCAGCGGGATCACGAGCACGACCGGGACGCGGAGGTCCATTACCCCCTCGGCGAGGTCGAGCATGTGCTCGGTGCCGTACACCGAAATGGCGTCGTACACCGCGAGCACCCCAAGCAGGAGCACCGCCGGGAGGACGCCGAAACTGATGCCGAACAGGCCGCCGGCGCCGGCGCCCATCACCACACCCGCGGCGTCGACGACGTACCACTCGGGATAGGCGACGAGCGCGCCGGCGACGCCAGCCGCGAGCACGCCTGCCAGGGCCGCCGGCAGCACGGCACCCAGCACGTACCAGGCCAGCAGGCCGCCGGTCGCGACGACGAACGCCTTGACGACCCAGTCGAGGTCAAACTTGAACGCCGCGAGCATCACCGCGGTGGCGACGAGAATCGCGCCGACGTAGACGAGGCTGTTCGTCGGGTCCTGTGGGTTCGGCACCTGCTGGTAGCCCTGCGCGTCGAAGGTCGGCACCAGCGCCAGCGCGCCGGCCTGCACGAGGAAGAACAGCAGCGCGGCCGTCAGACCGCCACGGAGCGCACGGGGGTTCATCTCTGAGTCGGCTTCGGGTGGCTCCGGTTTGGGCGTTGTGCCTCGGTCCGGAGCCGGACGGACCGGTCCGGCTGGAGGCACGCTGAGCGTCGACGCCGGGCGCGCCAGTCCTGCTGGTCACCTGGCGTACAGAGTGGTTCCGACCAGGCGGTCGGGCGTCGCGTCGCCGGCGGGCGACACCGCGAGGTACGGCTGCTCGACCGGACCGAACACGTCGACGACGCGGCCGACCGCCGAGAGTGATTCGTCGACCGCCTCGATGCCGATGTCCGGGCGGTCCTCGTCCGGGCACCGAACGACGGCGAGGCCCTGGGCCGTGCGGACGACCTCACCGAGACGACGGAGGCTCATCTCAGGCGCGCAGCACGTCGACGTAGGCGGCGACGCCCTGGACGAGGTCGTTCTTCGCGTCCTCGGGGTCGGCGTCCTTGACGAGCACGCGACCGCGCTCCTCGTATTCCCGGGGATAGGTTCTGTCGCGCTCGATAACGGCGTCGTACCCCAGCTGCTGGACGGCCTCGGCGATTTCGTCGACCTCGGGCTCTTCGACCGCGGCGTCCTCGGGGACGCGTCGCCCCTCGCCGCGAGTGAGCGCCGCGTCGAGGTACGCGGGCCAGATGACGTTCTCGACCATACGGCCCTCTGCACGGCCGGGGCGGAAGTCGGTTTTGGATGCGCCGAACCGCTGAGGGGACAGGGCGAACAGGCGACGCGAAATCGGCTCCGCGGGCGGGGCGTCGCGCTCCGGCCTCGGCGCGCCCGCGGGCGGGCTAGTGAGTCACTGAATCACCGAATCACGGCGAGTGTGGTCACGGCATGGTATTTAAAATTCGTGCAGGGAGCGATGGACGCCGGAGGCGTCGCGTTCTCCGTCCGCGTCGCTCCGCGGTCGGTCGAACGCCTTCAAAAAGCGAGAGTGTGAAATCCGGTCGGGTCGTGCCGCGTCGCGTCGCGGGTCGCGCCGACCGCTATCGCTCGCGGAAGGCGAGCAACGACGCCGCTAGGACGCCGACGACGGCGGCGACGGCGCCGAAGCCAGGACCGGCCGATTCGGTGGTCTCGGCCGTCGCGGAGTCGGTCGCGGTCGCCGTCTCAGTCTCGGTCTCGGTGGCGACGCTCACCTCGGAGCGGCTCGTCCACTCGGCCTGGGCCCCGGCGTCGGGGTGGAACCCTTCGGTCAGGTTGCGGACGCCGTAGACGACGCTCCGCGGCGCCGGCTGGTTGATGTACTGCGTCTCGACGGTCACCGTGTTGCCCTGTTCGCCCGCGGTCGTCTGGTTCCACGGCGACTGCGAGAGCAGGTCGTCGCTCTGTGCGGTCACGACGAGGAAGATGGGGTCGCGCTCGACGACGACCTCGGCGCTGAGCTGCTGGTAACCGGTGATCTCGTCGGCAGCGAGGTTCTGTCCGCCTGAGGCGGTGATCATCGCGTGGATGAACGTCTCGTCGCCGGCGACGTAGCCGCCGCCGACGGGGTACATCGTCTGAACGGGCGTCTCGCCTTCCGTGACGGTGCGGGCCTCGGCGACGTTCTGGCGCATCCACTCGTTGGCTTCGGCCGCGCCGGCGCAGTTACCGGTGAGCTGGCCGACCGTTCGCGTCTTGTCGGCGATGTCCTCGATGGAGGTGGCCGTCTCGAAGAGGAACACCGTCAGGCCGGCGTCGCGGAGCTGCTGAACCGTCTCCTGAGAGGTGACGTTCGGCGCGAGGACGAGGTCGGGGTCGGTCCCGATGATCTTCTCGGTGCTGACGCCGAAGCCGGCCGCGGAGACGTTCGCGCGGGCGTCGGCGCCGTCGAGGTAGGACGCGTACTGCGTCACGCCGACGACCTGCTCTTTGCCGCCGATCTCCCACATCGTCTGCGCGGCGCTGGGCGCGAGCGTCGTCACTCTATCGGGCTGTTCTTCGACCGTCACCTCGGTCCCGCTGGCGTCGGTCAGGGTAACCGGGAACTCACACTCCGGCACCGACTGGCTCTGAGCCTGAACGCCGGCATCTGACCCCGCGACTGGGGCGCTAACGCCAGCACCGGCGGCGGTCGCCGGCGCGAGGACGAGGAAGGCGACGAGTACCGTCGACAGCAACGCGTTTGTTCGCATACCGTCAGCAGGTGGAACCTTCTCCAACAAGTATTTGGCTAACCAAACTCGGGTTTCCCACTATGCGACTCCGGAGCCGAATCGCGGCGTGGTCGGGCGGGCTGGCAGCGACGCTGCTCGCCGTCTGCCTGTCGAGCGCTCTCGTCGGTCCGGAACCCGTCTCGCCGTCGGCGGTCGTCGCGGCCGCGGCCAACGGGCTCGTCGTCCCGACGCTCGGCGCGAGCGTCGCCGAGTCAGGACCGCTGGTTGAGTGGGTCCACCCCTTCGGCTTCCCGGTAACCGAAACCGACGCCGTCATCGTCCGTCGCATCCGGCTCCCCCGTATCGCGCTCGGCGCGGTCGTCGGCTTCGCGCTGGCGACCGCGGGCACCGTGATGCAGGGCTTTTTCCGCAACCCGATGGCCGACCCCTCGATCGTCGGCGTCTCCTCCGGCGCCGCCGCCGGCGCCGTCGCCTACCTCGTCTTCCCGCTGGCGATTCCGCTGGGGCTCGGCCTCCACGGCGCCGCGTTCCTCGGCGGCCTCGTCGCCGCCTTCGGGGTGTACGCCGTCGCCACGGAGGGCGGGCGGACGCCGACGGCGACGCTGCTGCTCGCCGGGGTCGCCGTCCAGACGTTCCTCGGCGCCGCCGTGTCATTCATGCTGCTCCAAAGCGGCGAGGGGATGCGACGGGTGGTGTACTGGCTGATGGGACACCTCGAAAACGCGTCCTGGTCGGAGCCGGCCGCGGCCGCGGTCGTCGCCGTGCCGCTGTTCGCGGTGACGCTGGCTCACGCCCGCGACCTCAACGTCCTCCTGTTGGGCGAGGCCGACGCCGACGCCGTCGGCGTCGAGGTCGAGCGCACGAAGCGACTCCTGTTGGCGGCGTCGTCGGTCGTCACCGGCGCCGCAGTCGCCGTCTCGGGCGTCATCGGCTTCATCGGCCTCGTCGTCCCGCACGTGATGCGCCTGCTCGTCGGCCCGGACCACCGGCTCCTGCTGCCGGCGTCGGCGCTGGCGGGAGCGGTGTTCCTCGTCGCCGCCGACACCGTCGCTCGCGCCGGCGCGACGGAGCTGCCGGTCGGCATCGTCACCGCCGCCGTCGGCGCTCCGTTCTTCCTCTATCTGCTGCGCGACCGGGAGGTGCACGAGCTGTGAGCGGAGCCGACGGCTCGGCAGGACCGAATTCCTTCGGCGGCACCGACGGTGACGGCGACCACCGGCTCGTCGTCGACGACCTCACCGTGAGCCTCGGCGACGCAGAAGTGCTCGACGGGGTGACCACCCGGGTCGCCCCCGGCGAGTTCGTCGGCCTCGTCGGTCCGAACGGCGCCGGGAAGACGACGCTGCTCCGAGCGGCGTCGGGCTATCTGACGCCGGCCGCGGGGACGGTCCGCGTCGGCGGCGACGACCTCCACGCGCTGAGCTCGCGGGCGGCCAGTCGGCGCGT
Organism: Halolamina sp.; assembly: GCA_042216705.1. Classification (GTDB taxonomy): domain Archaea; phylum Halobacteriota; class Halobacteria; order Halobacteriales; family Haloferacaceae; genus JBDGTQ01. The sequence goes on from JBDGTQ010000001.1 coordinate 65,023, forward strand.
GGCGACCGTTCCCCAGGAGACCGGCGTCGCCTTCGAATTCTCCGTCCGCGACGTGGTCGCCATGGGCCGGACGCCGCACCTCTCGCGGTTCGGCGGCGCCGACGAGACCGACCGCCGGGCCGTCGACCGCGCGCTCGCCCGCACCGCCACCGCCGACCTCGCCGACCGGCCCGTCACCGAACTCAGCGGCGGGGAGCGCGGCCGCGTCCTGCTCGCGCGGGCGCTTGCACAGGACGCGCCGGTACTCTTGCTCGACGAGCCGACCGCGAGCCTCGACGTGAACCACCAGGTCGAGACGCTCGGCCTCGTCAGGGAGCTGGCCGATGCCAGCCATGCCGTCGTCGCTGCAGTCCACGACCTCGACCTCGCGGCGCGCTTCTGTGACCGGCTGGTACTGCTCGCCGACGGCGGCGTCGTCGCGGACGACGACCCGGCAGCGGTGCTCACCGCCGACGGACTCGGCGACGCCTTCGATGCCGACGCCGTCGTCGGGACCGACCCCATCACGTCGTCCCCTCGGGTGACGGCGTTCCCGAAACGGACGGTCGGGGCGGAGGACGGGCCCGCTGTAGACGCCGACTCGGTGGACGACTCCGCCCTCGCCGACACGACGGTCCACGTCGTCGCCGGCGGAGGTGTCGCCGGCCCGGTGCTACGCCGATTGGCCGCGGCCGGGGCCGACCTCTCGGTCGGGGCGGTGCCGGCCGGCGATGCCGACGCCGCGACCGCCCGAGCGGTCGGCGCCGACGTGGTCACCGTCCCGCCGCTTTTGGGGGTCGACGACGCGACCGCCGAGCGCGTCCGTCGCCGGGTCGGCGCCGCCGACGCAACCGTCCTCGCGCTCGCCGCACCCGGACCCGGCCAGCGGCCGAATCTCCGGGCCGCGACCGCCGCCGACGCCGTCGTCGCGGTCGACCTCGACGGGGCCGGACCCGAGGGCGACGAGACGGACGACCCGCCGACGGCGTACCGCCGGCTCCGGCGTCGCGGGCGAGTCACGACGCCCGCAGGGGTCGTGGACGCGCTGGCGGAGGCAGTGGCCCGCGCGTCGCCGTCGGAGGCGGGCGCCGCGGCGCGGTTCCGCGAGGACGACTGACGCCCGCTCCGGTAGCCGGGACGGGTCGACGGAACTCGCCCCGGACCGATACCCATTTTCCCGCGGCCGGCGGAGTCTCGGACATGGAGCGACCCTGCGTGGTGGTCCCCCGCGAGGACGGCGAGCAGGCGCGACAGCGCCTCGCGGCCGAGGACCTCGTCGACGGCGACTACGACATCGCCGTCGCCGACGGTCGGCTGTTCATCCCGGTCACGGAGCCCGACGCCGTCCCCGAGGCGTTCGCGGTCGTGGCCCGCGACGTGGACGCCCGCAGCCAGCCCCGGACGCCCGCGGACCTGCTCGAGTTCTCGCCGACGTATGAGCGGCTGGGCGACATCGTCGTTCTCGACGAGGACGACCCCGAGCGCGCGCAGGCGGCCGCCGAGGCGGTGATGGACTCGGACGTGCGCGCCGAGACGGTCGTCAACCGCGCCTCGAAGGTCAAAGGCGAGTTTCGGCTCCGGGAGTGGGACGTACTCGCCGGCGACGGCACGGAGACCGTCCACCGGGAGTACGGCAACGAGTTCCTGCTCGACATCGCCGAGGTGTACTTCTCGCCGCGGCTGGCGACCGAGCGCCGCCGGATCGTCGAGCAGGTCGAGGCCGGCGAGCGGGCGTTCGACATGTTCGCCGGGGTCGGCCCGTTCGCGGTGCCGATGGCCGCCGCCGGCGCCGAAGTGGTCGCCTGCGACCTCAACGAGGCCGCCGTCGAGTACTGCCGCGAGAACGCCGCCCGCAACGACGTCGCCGACGTGGTGACCGTCGTCGCCGGCGACGTTCGCGAGGTGGCCGCCGACTGGACCGACTGGGCCGACCGGGTCGTGATGAACCTCCCCCACTCGGCCGGAGAGTTCTGCGACACCGCGGTCGCTCTCGCCGGCGACGACTGCGTGGTCCACCTCTACGACATCCAGCCCGAGGACGACCCGTTCGGTCCCGGCGAGACCGCGCTCCGAGCCGCCGCCGAACCGGCGTACGACGTGACCGTGACTGACCGAGTCGAGGTCCGGTCGTACGCCCCGCACGAACTGAACGTCAGACTCGACGCCCGACTGCGACGCGCCTGACCGGCGTCGCGTCGCCCGGTGTCGGATTTCGGAACCCTTATTTCCGTCTTGGCGGTACGCAGGGGTGGACGCCGTGCCGGTGTAGCTCAGCTGGCAGAGCGATTCCTTCGTAAGGAATAGGCCGAGGGTTCAAATCCCTCCACCGGCTTGCGCTTTGCTGTCCACATCCCACGTATAAGAGTGGCAACGACGGGCCGACGCCGGCCAGCGTGGCCGCCGCGAACGGAGGTGTCGCGGTGTGACCGAGGAGTTCGTCGACGTTACTGCTCACGCCCGCGTTCGGTGGGGCGAGCGGTCGGCGGAGCCGCGGCTCGACCCGCTGGCCGGCTTCTACGAGGCGACCGAGATACACCCGTGCGAACTCGAGGCCGACGAGGTCCGGTATCACGCCGGCGCCGGTGTCGTGTTCGTCGTCCGCAACGCGAACGTGACGACTGTCCTCGACGCCGACCGCGTCGACGCCGACGACCGGCCGCGCCGAGCCCGCGTGAGCAGCGACCTCGGCGCGGCGCAGGGTGAGCTGGCGAGCGATGCGACTCATGAGAGTCGGTGTATCACGTGACATGGGGTCGTTTACGAGCAGGTGAGGAGTGCGAGGCCGACGGCGATGAGGTACGCCCCGCCGACGACGGTCGCGAGCACCCACGGGTCCGGGCCGAGGTGGATGCCGTCGGCGGTGAGCGAGAACGCGCCGAGCACGCCCGCCAGCATCGCGACGAGCGAGCCCGTGAGAACGACGAGGCCGAGGACGGCCAGCGTGTCGCCGGAGAACAGCGACGCGACGCGGGCGGCGGTGGGGTCCGGTGCGGTCGCCATTACGTCGACCCTCCGAGCGGTTCGACGCGGGCGGCGCCGTGGCCGAAGGTCCGGCACCACTCCGCGGTGCGTTCGGCGCGGTCCGGGTCGCGGAACGCGGTCGTCCCGCAGCCCAGGCACACGACCGCGCAGGTCGCGCCGAACACCGGCTGCGGGTCGGCCGGCGTCGACGGCGACTCGGCGCTCATCGGTACCGCCTCCGTTTCTCGAGGTCGGCGAGCGCGGTCGGGTCGTCGATACACCGAATCACGTCGCTCATGATGCGCACGTCGGTCATGTCGGTCTCGGGCAGCCGCCCCTGGTTTTCCTTCCCGCGCTCGGCCAGCGCGCGGATGCGCTCGGCGACGGTGTCGCGGAGGCCCTCGTTCTGTTTGGCGAGCCGGAGCACTGTGTCGACGACCTCGAGGAACTCGTCGGTCGGCCGGTCGTCGATTTTCGGCCCGGTGATATGGCCCGTCTCGGGTTCGTAGCGGTGCCGGCGGTGGTCGCCGTACAACTCGGCGACGAGCTGGCCGTCGGCGTCCTCGACCCGGCTCGGCTCGACGTACAACTCGGGCGCGGAGAGTTCGCGCTCGGTGCCGTCCTCCTCGAGTGAGATGGGGTCGAGCAGGCGCGGCGCCGTGGCCTTCAGCAGCGCGTGGGCCAGCCAGTCGGCCTTACTGCGGGTGCCGTGGTCGTGGTGGCTGTCTTGGCGCTCGGCCTTGCGGCGCTCGGCGTCGGTGTCGTGTTCGCCCCACCAGTTGCGCCGGGCGTAGCCGTCGCTTTGCGTCTCGGAACCGGCGGTGTCCGGGTTCGCTGACATGGTACAGAAATAGCTGTTTACCCCCGCACCCTCCGTTGCTGTCGGGAGGCGGGCCGAGCCTGTCAGAACGGCCCGAGTCCCGACCTGTCGAGGGGCGGAACGTTCCCGGCCGCGGTCCGTCCGGCGAACCTGCGGCGCGTTACCTGCCCACTCTTGTCTCAAAGGGTAAAAGCGTATGCCGACCGACTGGTTTCAGATGCTCGGTAAGTATATCAATAACCCCGTATTATCAACAGACGGAGTCGCCGGGGTGTGCCTGGGGGCTCCCGACCCCTCCCGTTTAGTGCCCATCTATCATGTGTTAGAATTTGCCACTTATAGACCCACCTAACGTTTATTCACGCCGGCCGCGTTGATGCAGCTAAGCGCGTTCGGCAGGGGGAGGGGTAGACCTGCATGGTCGGCCGGTCAGGTTCACCTGGCCCAACCTGTTGGTCGCGCGCCAACACCAACCATGCAAATCAAGCAACTGTTCAACGACGAGGATGCCGTCAGCCCCGTCATCGGGGTCATCCTCATGGTCGCCATCACCGTCATCCTGGCGGCCGTCATCGGCACTTTCGTCCTCGGACTGGGGAACAACATTCAGCAGTCAAGCCCGCAGGCGACGTTTGCAATAAATTCAACTCAGTTGGATGATGGCGACCCGTTCGTGATAACCCACGAGACTGGTGACTCAATCCCCAAAAGCGAGCTGTCAGTAAAAGGCGATCTAAACACCGGGAGTTGGGGAGCTACCACAGTTTCGGCAGGCGTTCAATACACCGGAGCGACAGCCAGCACCACAACTGGGAGCGGTACGATTCGTATCGTCTGGAATTCGCCAAGTGGCGATAACTCCGCCACGCTTCAGACCTTCGAGTACCAGTAATGCAGCTTACTGAACTCCTCACCGACGACGACGCCGTCAGCCCGGTAATCGGCGTCATCCTCATGGTCGCAATCACGGTCATCCTGGCGGCCGTCATCGGGACGTTCGTTCTCGGGCTAGGGAACAACATCCAACAGAGTTCGCCGCAGGCGACGTTCGAAATCGGGAGTAACCAGCTCGCGGACTCTGGTGCAAACAACACGAGTATCACCCACTCAACCGGTGATTCCATTGAGGCCGCAAACCTCTACGTTGCAGGTGATGTGAACCACTCGGGTGGACCTGTGTCAAACCTAGCGAAGAGTATCGGTAGCGACGGAACCGTCTCTGCCGGCGACTCGTTCGAGGTGCAACCCGACTCTAACTCGGGTACTATTCGCGTCGTTTGAAAGTCGGCGAGCGGCGACAACTCCGCCACACTCCAGAGCTTCGAGTACCAGTAACCGCACCGAGCGGTTCCATGCAGATTTTTTCCAGCGACGACCTCGCACGGACCTACGAGCCCCGCGGCTACGCTGACCCGGCCGAGCAGGTCCACGACTACAATCGCGTGCAACGCTACGCCGGCAAGCACCCCGATGCCGGCCGCGTCGCGGTTGGCGACGCCCTCGACCTCCCGCCGAGCCGGGTCCGCGGCTGGCTCGACGACAGCGTTCCCGACGCGGTCCGTGGCGTCCGCACGGCCCGCGAGCACGGGTGGGTCAACCTCGACCCGGACCGGCGCAACGGTCGGGCGTTTGCGCTGGCGGTCGTCGGCCTGTATGCCTGTGGCGCCGTCTCGACGACTTGGCATCCGGCCTGGACACCCGAGACGCCGGAGGCCGACGCGCGGCTGTGGGACGCGCTGACGACGCTGAACGCCGCGCCAGCGCGTCGCCACGTCGAGGACCAGCGTCCGACCGAACTCATCGTGCGGACCGATGCGGCCGTGTTCGGCCGGTGTCTCGTCGCCGCCGGGGCGCCGCGTGGCGACAAAAACGCGGCGACCGTCGACCCGCTGCCCGAGTGGCTGCTCGGCGCCGGCGAACGGACACGGCGCGAGGCTGTCGAGCTGTATCTCCTCGAGCGCGGCACGTTCGTCGACTACCGCGATACCATCCAGATTCAGACGCGCCAGCGGTCGGCGGCGTTCTGTGAGTCGCTCGGGCGGTTACTTCGCAGCGTCACCGACGCGGAGGTCTCGGTCGGCGAGACGGTCGTCGTCTCCGCGGCGGCCGCGCGGGAGCTCGGGTTCGGTCGCGGTGACGACCTCCGGCCGACCTGACTACTTCCGCCGCCGGAGTCCCACCCGGTAGCGGGTCACTTTCAGTTTCACTCCACGTCCGGATTTTCATTAAGACCGAACAGACCCCCGACTAGGCCGGATGCCCCGCACAATCCGTCTCGACGACGATGCGGACCGATGGCGGTACGTCTGTCCGATCGGCCACCGGTCTTGGGAAGCGACGAATAACCACTTCTACTGTAGCACCTGCGCCCGGGAGATTCAGCAGGCACCGGGTGCCGACGCCGAACCTGAGTTCGACCAACTGCGCGACCGCCGCACCGACCGCCTGCTCGACCGCGAGGAGGTACAGTTAGAGCCCGAGACGCATCACCGGCGGGTGGTCTGGCGATGGGTCGGCGTTGCCGGGAGGTGCCCGGGGGTGTTGTCTGACGATGTGGCTGTCGGCGAGCAGTTGCCGGCGTGGTTCGGGTGCCCCGATGGGCACCGCCAGCTCATCCGGCGTGAGGCGTGGGTCTACTGCGCCGCGTGTGAGACGCGCGTCGACGAGGCCAGGGTCTTCGCGGATGAGCCTGAGGACCGACTCGCGAAGCATCTGCTCGCGCTCTTTCATCGTCTCGACGGCACCGCGGTCAAGGGCCTGATCGCACCAGACACAGAAGTCCTCCTCGCGAGGCGTCTCCCGACCACAGCGCGGGCAGTCCATCGGCGCGATGGGGTCAGACTCCTCGGCGGAGACGTCCTTCCCGTGGGCGGCGGCGATGGCGTTATCGCTGGCGTCGTCGAACACCGAGATGTAGCGGGCAGCCGCGTCCGAGCCGCGTTGCCAGCCGTGGTGGTCCTCAAGGGTGGCCTGATTGACCCCCTTGCGAGGCCAGGTACGACGCCGAGGACTTGCGGAAGTTCGTCGGCGTCGTCGGCTTTTCGATGGCGGCACGGTCGGCGGCGCGCTGGAAGACGCGCGCAAACCCGTTGTAGGAGAGTTCCGTGCCGTCGGCAAACTCGCACCACAGCGGCGCCGTCGCCTCGTCACCGCGCGGGTGGTTGTCGAGCCACTGGTCGAGGTACGGTACCGACGGAACGAGGGTGACCGTCCGCTGGCCAGTCTTGCCCTCGACGGTGATCTGGCGACCGTGGCGGTGGTCGGTCACGTCTCCGATGCGGAGATTCCGGAGTTCGCCCGAGCGCGGGCCGGCGTCCCAGGCGACCGCGAGGAGAGCAGCGTCGCGGTAGTTCTCCGTGCTCTCGATCATCGGGATCACGTCGTCTTCCCAGGTCAGCATCTCGGCCGGCGTAGGAGCCGGGTCGTAGGTGTTCGACGTCCCGGACGGAATCCACGCCAGCGATTCTGGTGGCTCGTCACCGTTTCGCTCGGTCGCTCGGCGTCCGAACACCCGCAGGGCGATGCGGTAATCGCGGTTGGTCTCCTCGTTGTCGTACGTGCGGTTGATCCAGGCAACCAGCTTCTCGGCGGCGTCGCGGTCCTCGAAGGCGTCGGCGAGGCCGCCGACCGCCTCGGCCATGCGGACCGTGTGACGGAGGAGTTTCGCGTGGCGGTGGTCCGAGTAGTCGGACTGGCGGAGATACATCTCGTCGGAGAAGTCCATGAGCGCCCGACGGTCCGGTTCGGCGATGTGTTCGCCATCGGCACCGCCGGCCTCGATCCGCTCGCGAAGCCGTTCGATCTTAGTCCCGGGGTCGGCCATGTTTCTGTATACTGTTCGCAATTTGAAAATGGGATGTGTATAGTGGAACTATTTCACTCCACCGGCTCTTCTCGCCCGAGTTCCCGGATTCGACGACGCCTCAGAGCACGATCCCAGTCGATCTGAGAACGTTCGGTTCTACCCCCGTCGGGAGGTCTCGATAAGTCCTCCGCCCCCAGAAACGGCCTCCCCTCCAGAACTGCCGACTGTTCCGGCGGTTGTGTCCGCCAGCCGACCAACCGCCAAGACGCATTAGGGTCGTGTGACATATCCTTCGTAATGCCCGACCAGAGCGCCGACGACGTCCCCGAGACCGACGAGGAGTGGCGCGAGGAACTGTCGCCCGAGGAGTACCGCCTCCTCCGAGAGGAGGGAACGGAACCGCGGGGGTCGTCGGACCTGCTGACGGTCGACGACGACGGCGTGTTCCGATGCGCCGGCTGCGAGCAGGTGCTGTTCACCAGCGACGAGAAGTTCGGCTCCGGAACTGGGTGGCCGAGCTTCTACGACCCGGCCGACAGCGACGCCGTCGAGACCCAGCCCGACCACAGCCTCGGCCGGACGCGGACCGAAGTCGTCTGCGCCGAGTGCGACGGCCACCTCGGTCACGTCTTCGACGACGGGCCGGAGCCGACCGGCAAGCGCTACTGCATCAACGGCGGGGCGCTCGATTTCGACGCCAAGGAATGACGTTCGCCGACGAGCCGGGCCGGTCCGAGTCGGACTGAACTGACTCGAACTGATCCGAACCAGGTCGAACGGAGCCGAACGACCGCCGCGCGCGAACGGAGACTCAAAGTATGACACTCACGAAAGCGACGATACGCGACTTCGACGAGCGAGCGCCGACCGGCGACGAAACCGAAACCGCGACGTTCGCCCTCGGCTGCTTCTGGGGGCCGGACGCGGAGTTCGGCGCGATGGACGGCGTCATCCGGACGCGAGTCGGCTACGCCGGCGGCACGAAGCCGAACCCGACGTACCGCGCCCTCGGCGACCACACGGAAGCCTTCCAGGTCGAGTACGACCCCGCGGTCGTCTCCTACGCCGACCTCCTCGAAGTGGTCTTTCGCAGCCACGATCCGCGCCACCAGACCGCGAAGACGCAGTACCAGAACGTCGTCTTCGCCGCGGACGCGTCCCAGCGGACGGCCCTCGATTCGTATCTCGACGCCGCCGGGCTCGGCGTCGAGGGCATCGAAACCCGCATCGAGCGGCTCTCGCGGTTCCACCCGGCGGAGGACTATCACCAGAAGTACAGCCTACGCTCTCAGGAGTCGCTGATGGACGCGTTCACCGACGCGGGCTACGACGACGAGGCGCTCCGGGAGTCCGCCGCCGCCGCCAAGCTGAACGGCTCCGCGGCCGGTCACGACGTCGACGCGGCCGCCGAACTCGGACTGACCGACGACCGGGTCGCCCGACACCCGTAGTGAGCCGGACCGACGGAGCCCTCCCTCCGCTCGCTCAGACGAGTCGCTCGAAGTACGGCACGAGTCGACGCCGAAAGGCGGTGTAGGCCGCGGCCACGCCGAGCAGCCCGGCGAGCAGCCACCGTATCGGGTCGTCGTACGCCACGAGCACGGGCGCGCCGGCGACGACCGCGACGAGGAGGTCCCGCGGAGAGCCGTCGTACGGGACGACGTACCGAGCCTGCCACCAGCGCCCTGAGACGTGGTCGTAGACGGCGTTCGTGTTCGTCCGCTCCCACGGTCGCAGTTCCTCACCCGCGCCGAGCACGTCGCTCGCGCTGTGGACGCCGAACCCGACGACGGCGGCCGCGAGGGCGACGGTCGCCGCCGTCGGGGCGGCCAGCGCGACCCCCACCGCGAGGACGGCGAGCACCGGGCCGGTGACCGGGAAGTGCAGCGTCCGGCGGTGCGTGCCGACGAACAGGTCGAGGTCCGGGAAGACGCCGCCGACGACCGCGGCCGGCGCCGCCACGGTCGCGAACTGGGGCTCGACCAGCGCGACCGGGACAGTTAGCGCGAGGGCGACCGCGACGTGGGTGATGACCATCATCGGTCGACCCCGCCTCCGGCTTCGTGTTGGGCTTCGCTTTCGGTCTCGGCTTCGGTTTCGACTGCGACTTCGGCTCCAGTGTCGGTGTCGGTACCAATGCTGTCCTCGGTTTCGCCCTCGCTCGATGACCGGAGCCCGGTCGCCGCCGCGCCGGGCCGCCAGAGCAGGTCGTAGCCGTGAGCGACGTACGTCAGTTCGCCGGCGGCGAGCTGTCGACGCCGGCGGTCGAGCCACGCCGCCGCTCCGTCGACGTCGGCGACGGCGTCCGCGTCGGCGACGAACTCCAGAATCGAGGCGAGGAAGTACCGCTCGTCGGCCCGATACTCGCCGCTTTCGACCGGGCGGACGACCCAGTCCGAGGCGGCGACGGCCTCGATCGTGGCGTCGCGCTCGCGGAGGCGGTCGAGCAGGTGTCGCCCGGCGCGGCTGTCCCGGCCCGGCGTCGCGTCGATGTCGGCGTGAAAGGCTCCGAGCACGCGCTCGTCGGCTGGGTGCTCCGGGAGAAAGATAGTTTCCCCGTCGAAGGTCAGCGGTGCGTACGCCAGCCCCCCAGGAGCCAGCGCCCGTTCGAAGGCGTCGAGCGCCTCCCCGAGCGGGACGAGGTCCAGAAACGACTGTGCGAACAGGAGGTCGAACCCCTCGGGCGGCGCCGCCTCGACCAGCGCGGTCAGGGCGTCGCCGGCCTCGAAGCGGACCGTCGCGTCGGCCGCCTCGTCGCCGTTGCCGTCGCTATCGTCGCTGCCGTCACCGACTTCGAGGCGACACCCGGTCGCCGTCTCGGTGACGTCGTCTCCCCGCCGCCGGAGGGCTCGCGGCACGAGCGACCGCGCGACCGTGACGATACCGGGATCCGTGTCGACGCCGTGGTACGACCGCGGCGTCACGCCCCACTCCCGGAGCGACGGGACGGCCAGCCCGGTTCCGCAGCCGGCCTCGCCGACGCGGGGTCGGTTGGGCAGCAGCCGGAGCAGTCGGTCGCGGACCCGACGGTCCCGCGCCCGGTCGTCGACTGAACGCTTGGCCGTCAGGTATCGCCGGCGGGCGTGGTCGTCGCTCATCAGTCGAGCACGCGCTCGTGGCTCGCCCACGCGAGGTCGTCTTCCCACATCCGGACGGTGAGCCGCGTCGGCGTCGGCTCGTCCAAGGCGCCGGCCAGCCGGTCGCCGAACAGCCGTGCGAACCGCTCGACGCTCGGGTTGCGGTCGCCGAACTCCGGGAGGTCGTTCAGCAGGGCGTCGCGGTAGCGCGCTTCGAGGTCGTCTAATGCCGCCTCGACGGCGTCGATGTCGACCAGGTAGCCGTACTCTCCGAGCTCGGGGGCCGCGAACTCGACCTCGACGGTAAAGTCGTGGCTGTGGACCTCGCCTTCCGGTCCCGGATCGGGGACGGTGAGGAAGTGCTGTGCGATGAACTCTCGGCGGACGGTCAACCGGTGCGGTTCCGTCGGCGGGGGCGGGGTGGTGTCCGTGTCGGTCATGTTCGTGGGTAGGTCACTGGTAGGTGAGGACGACGTGAGGCGCCTCAACGGTCCGGTCGTCGAGGCGGCGGTAGGCGTCGGCCGCGGCCGAGAACGACACCCGCTCGGCGAGCAGGGCGTCGGTGTCGAGCGCGCGGAGCTGGTCGAGCGCGACGTCGAACCGGCGTGATTTGTCCCACCGCCCGCGGAGCGACGGGTCGACGGTGCTCACCTGGCTGGATTCGACGCTGATGCGTTCGCGGTGGAACGAGCCGCCGAGGTCGATCGGCGCGCGCTTGGTCCCGTACCACGACCCGACGACGATGCGACCGTCGTAGCCAACCGCCTCGATGGCGGCGTCGAGCGTCGCCGGGCGCCCGGAGAGCTCGTAAACGATGTCGGCGCCGTCGGCCGGGCCGGGAGTGTCGCCGAACGGCCCCGCGGATTCCACCTCGTCGGGCGCGAGGGCGCGGTCGGCACCGAACCTCGCGGCGAGGTCGCGTCGCTCCGGAATCGGCTCGACGACGACGAGCCGGTCGAGCGGGAACTGCGAGAGCACGTGGGTCGTACAGAGCCCGATCGGACCGGCGCCGAAGACGACGGCGCGCTCTCCGACCCGCGGCCGGCCGTCGAGCACGAGGTTTGTCGCCGTCTCGACTGACGGCAGCAGCGTCGCCTCCGCCGGGGTGACGTCGTCGCCGACGGGGACGACCGCCTCCGGGGTCGCCCGGAACCGGTCGGCGTGGGGGACGAACGCGAAGACGCGCCGCCCGAGCCACGTCTCGTCGACGGCCTCGCCGACCTCGGTCACGTCGCCGACGGCCGCGTAGCCGTACTGCAGCGGGTAACTGAACCCGCCGGCGAGGGCATCGATGGTGCTGTCGACGGCCATCTCCTCGGGGAACTCGCCGCGGTAGACGAGCAGCTCCGAGCCCGGGCTGATGCCGGAGGCGACGGTCTCGACGTGGAGTTCCTCGGCCCCGAGGTCCCCGAGCGCTTCGGTCCGTATCTCGACGGTTTCCGGGGCGCTGAAGTACAGCGCGCGGGCGGTCGCCGCCCCCACCTCCTCGGTCATCGCCCGTCTCCCGCGGGCCGCGGACCCGGTCGGCGGTTTCCACCCGCGAGACATCGCCTCGGGGCACGTTTCGCGCCGTCGCCGGCGGCGTGAACTGTCTGCAGACCGTCGTCGACCCGGACGGCGACCGACCTGACGCCGCCGTCGTGCGGTTCGCTCACGTTCCTCGGTAGGGCCGACGTCTAATGAGTTTTCGGTCCGTCGAGCCCTCGGCAACGACACGGAGTGTGCCAATCGACCTCCCCCGTCCCCGCACCGGTGGAGCTGGAACCCATTAGAGCTGTTCCTTTATCTGAACGGGACTCGCCCGACGGGACCGGGATTGAAGCCCCAGCCGACCGAACGAACGGTATGGGTCGTGTCGCGGTCTTTCACAACACGCTGGATTTTCGAGGCGGCGCCGACGCCGTCTGTCTGCACGCCTGCGCGGCGCTGGCCCGCGACCACGAGGTGACGCTGTTCACCGCCTCCGCGACCGACCCGGCGGCCGTGGCGGCGCAGTTCGGCGTCGACTTCGACGCCGCGGTCGTCCAACCGCCGGGAGCGAGCGCGGTCGCCGCCGCCCTCGAATCGCTCGGTCCACGAATCGGTCCGCAGTTGGCCGCCCGAACCGCGCTCCTGCGGGCGTTCTTCCGGCGCCGCGCGGACGCCTACGACGCCGCCATCAGCACCGCCAACGAGCTGTCGCTGTCGCTACCTTCCGTGCAGTACGTCCACTTTCCGCAGTTCCGACTCGACGAGACGGCCGCCGGCGACGCGGGGCGGCTGAACCGGCTCTGGAGCCAGCTGGCCGCCCCCGCGGACGGCGACCTCGACGGTCGCACCCGGTTGCTGGCGAACTCCGCGTGGACCGCCGACGTCGTCGAGTCGGTGTACGGCGTCCGGCCGTCCGTCTGTCACCCGCCGGTCGACCCCATCGACGGGCGGGCGTGGGAGGACCGCGAGGCGGGCGTGCTCGTCCTCGGACGCGTCGCGCCCGATAAGCGCGCGCTCGAAGCGGTCGAGGTGCTCGACCGACTCCGCGAGCGGGGGTACGACCTCACCGGCCGAATCGTCGGGTCGGCGCCGCCGACGTACCGCGATTACGTCGCGCAGGTCGAACGCGCCGCCGCCGAGCGGCCGTATCTGACCGTCGAGACCGACGTCTCTCGCGACCGGGTGATCGACCTGCTCGGTCGGTACCGGTACGGACTCAACGTGAAACCCCGCGAGCACTTCGGGATGGCCGTCGCCGAGTACGTCGCCGCCGGGATGGTCCCGTTCGCGCCCGACGACGGCGGGCAGGCGGACGTCCTCGCCGGCGACGAGCGACTGCTGTTCGGCGGCGTCGCCGGCGCCGTCGACCGCATCGCGGACGCCGTCGACGCGGACTTGCGGCCGTTCCTCCCGCGAGACCGGTTCGCGAGCGACCGCTTCGCCGCGGCGATGCGCGACCACGTCGCCGCCGTGTTGTCGTAGCGGCCACCGCTGGCCCTCCCCCGGCTCAGTCCGCCGACCCGACGAACACCGTCCCGACGGCGACCCCGCCGGGCAGCAACGGCAGCCAGAACGACACGGCGCGGTACAGCACCGCCGCGGCGCCGGCCTGGATGGTCCCGACGCCGGTGACCGCGACGAGGACGCCGACCAGCGCGACCTCGACGCCGCCGAGTCCCCCCGGCGTCGGCGTCGTGCCCGCGAGCCGCGCGACCGGAATCGCCACCAGCGCGGCCGCCATCGGGACGGCCGCCCCCAGCGCCCGCAGCGCCGCCCACAGGGTCGCCGAGACGGCGAGTTGACCGGCGCCCCCGAGGAGGACGACCACGGCGACGGTCCGCGGGGTGCCGATTCGTTCGAGCGTCCGGACGAACCCGTCGAGACGGCTCCGGACGCCCCGGCCGGTCGTCGGCTCCACTCGCGGGACGACGGCGGTGAGCCGCCGCAGCGGCGGCGCGAGGAGGACGGTCAGCCCGTCGACCAGTTCCCGACGGTGGCGCCAGGCGACGGCGGCGACCCCGACGGTCGCGACCGCGACGAGGCTCCAGACGACCGCGCCGCGGACCGTCGCCAACGACCCGAGAGCGCCGACGGCGAGCGTCCCCACGACGCCGAGGGCGATTCCGGCGAGCTTGTTGACGGTGTTGACGCCAGCGATGGCGGCGACGCCCGCCTCGCTCGGGAGGCCGCGGTCGCGGGCGAGGAGGTAACCGCTCGGGAGGTCGCCGCCGACCTGGCCGAACGGCGTCACGCTGTTCAGGAAGACGCTCCCGAGGAAGAGCCAGCAGGCTCGACCGACGCCGACGACGGTTCCTGACGACCGGAGGACGACCCACAGCGAAACGCCCCAGAGGGTCAGAGCGACGGCGACCAATCCCGCCGCGAGCATGACGTACTCGGTTTGGGCCGCCGCGAGCGCGTCGGTTACGGCCGTCGGACCGACCACCCACAGCGCCGTCGCCCCCAGCGCGAGACCGGCGAGGAAGCCGGCGGCCCGCCGGAGGGCCCCTACCGACCGAACCCCTTCGAGCAGCCGTGCTCGGGTCATGGTCCCCGTATATTCCGGCCAGTGAAAAGATTGGAGGGGGTGTGACCCCTACGTTCGTGCGTGCCAGGTACGATGGAAGGCAACGACGGGACGGCTCGGCTCGGTCGGCTCCGGTCAGGGGTGGGCCCCGGGAGATGCGCGTGAGCGGGCGTCCCTCGTCCGTTCCGGTGCGGCTCCGGCGGGAGTGGGCCGGCGTGACGATTCTCGCGGGCGCGAGCGCCGCCGTCGGCTCGCTGCTGTTGAGCGAGTGGTGGACGACCAGTCACGGCCGGACGTGGCTGCTCATCGCCGGCGGGCTCGCCGCGGCGGAACTGGTTCTGCTGCGCCAGTGGCTCCATGATAATCGCCCGACGGACGCCGCCAAGCTCCGGACGACGCTGGGAGTGGCGAACGGGTTGACCGTCCTGCGGGGGCTGCTGGTGGCCGCCGTCGCCGGCTTTCTCCCGCTGGCGACGCCCTCGGGCGGCGGGCTCTGGGTTCCGACGGCGCTGTACGCCGGCGCGGTCGTTCTCGACTACGCGGACGGTTTCTTCGCGCGGCGCCTCGGCGAGGTCACCGCCCTCGGACGACGGCTGGACGAGGCGATGGACACCGTCGGGCTGTTCGTCGCGCCGACGCTGGCGGTCGCGTACGGGCAGCTTCCGAGCTGGTATCTCCTCGTGCCGCTGGCGAAGCCGCTGTACGTCGCCAGCCTGCGGGCCTACCGTCGGCTCGTCGCCGGCGAGTTGCAGCCGCTCCCGGAGAGTTCGCTCCGGCGAGGACTGGCGGCGCTACAGATGTCGCTAACCGCCGTGGCGCTCTCGCCGCCGGTCGGACCGCCGGTTACGACGGTGCTCGCCGCGGTCGGGGTTGTGCCGTTCGTCGGCATGTTCGCCCGCGATTGGCTGGCGGTCACCGGCGTTCGTCGGTAGTCGGCGGACTCGGCGCGGGGTTTTTGTACGGCCGGGGGGCCATAGGTAGCTCGTATGTCGCTGCTCAGGCCGGTCGAGTCGGCCGCTCCCGAGCTGTCGGTCGTCGTCGGGTCGACCCCGGAGTACGACCACGCCGGCGTCGTCGACGCCCTCCGACGGCAGACGGCGTCGTTCCCCTACGAGGTACTGATCGTGAACGACGGCGACCTCGACAGGTCGGCCGCCCGCAACGTGGGTCTCGACGCGGCCGACGCCGACGTCGTCGCGCTCACCGACGACGACTGCCGGCCGCCACCGGAGTGGCTCCGTCGAATCAAGGAGGCGTTCGACCGCAATCCCGACCTGGCGTGTCTGGAAGGCGCCGTCCACGGCGGCGCCCACTACGGCGGCCGCCGTCACTACGTCGGCTGCAACCTCGCCGTCGACCCCGAGGCGGCGCTGTCGGTCGGCGGCTTCGACAGCGACTTCGCCGGCTGGCGGGAGGACACGGAGTTCGGCTGGCGGATGGAGCGCGACGCGACGGGGAACTGCCGGTTCGACCCGCAGGTCCGGATGTGTCACCCGACGGTGCCGCGCTCACCGCTGGACCGTCGCCGCGAGCGAATGCTCCGACGCGCGTACCCCGAGCGGTACGCGACCATCCTCGACGACACCCTCGGCAAGCGCCTCTACCGGACCGCCCGCGCGGCCGGCGTCACGGCCGCCGCGCTCTCGGTGATGAACCGCGGTCGGCGGTTCGCCGGCAGAGTCGTTCCCGGCGTCTGGGACTGCTGAGGGGGTCGGAACGCCCCAGCACACAACTTCGACATCGACCCCGTGTGGGGAACTGGCCGTCGAGGCGTCAGGGGATAGACTCTCCGCCGTCGTCGGCGCCCGCGAGGAAGTACAGACACAGCGCGACGAGGCCGACCTGTGCGACCTTGTCGACGACCTCGATGGCGCCTATCGGGAGCCCGTTCAACACGGCCCAGAGTCCGATCTGGGCGCCGACGAACGGGATGCCGACGGCGTACACCAGTCGGCGCCGCCAGTCCAGCAGTATCAGCACGATGGCTCCCGCGAATCCGAGCCCGGCCAGGACGAAACTCACCGCCAGCGGCGACGGCAGCCCTCCCACGCCGCTCACCAGATGCACGACGCCGGAGACGGCCGCAAACAGGAGCCCGAGCCATTCGAGTCCGCTCAGCGACTCCGCGTTCAGTGATACCATCTCGATGTTGTGACGAAGCTATCGGCAAAAGCCTGCCGGCGAGCGCGACGAAGGGGCCGACCGCGACGGACAAGACGGGCGGCACAACCGGCAAGTGCGTCTCGCCCAACGGACGGGTGTGTCACCACTCGGTCATCTCGGCATCGTCGTCTGGCTGGTTCACTGGCGGGAGTACACCGGCCGCGCGGCGTGGCTGTGTCTGCTCGGCGCGTTCCTGCCCGACATCGTCGACAAGCCGCTGGGCGTGCTCGGGGTCGTCCCGTCGCTGCACACCGTCGGCCACTCGGTGTTCGTCGCCGTCGTCGTGGTCGCCGTCGCCGCCGCCGGACGCCGGTGGCGGCCGGTCGCCGTCGGCTGGCTGTCCCACCTCGCGCTCGACCTCCCGCTGGCGATACCGGCGTACCTGAACCAGTACGTCTGGCCGCTGCGGACGCCGGCCGGCGGTCCCGACGAACCCCTCAGCGTCTACGTCCTCTCTTATGCGACGAGCCCGGCGTTCGCGGTCGAACTGGCCGTCGTCGTCGGCGCGGTCGTCCTCCTCGCCCGCGGCGAACCGCGGTTCGGCGTCCGCTCGTGAGGTCGGCGGCCACCCGCCGGTGCCGTTTTACCCCTCGTCGGTATCGGTTGCCCCCTCGCCGGAGCAGGGTGGTTCGAATCCTCAGGGGCGACCGAAGACCCCGACGGCCCTGGGACAGCCTGAAGCGGCCGGAGCGCCTCGGCCCTCTATGAGGCAGACGACCCTCGCCGGCGGGGCGGTTCCGGCGCTCAGGGCTGCGTACCGCCAGCGGGTAACCGAGCAGCTCCCCCAGCGAGCCCGGGAAAGCGGCGAGTGGCCGGTGTGCCACGACCACTGCTTCGGGCGAATCGTGCTCGACAACCTGTTCGAGGACGAGTGGTACGACCACGTCGACGGCCGCCCGGCATACGAGCACCTCACGGAGGCCGAACTCCGGCGGGCTGTCGACATCGCCGACCGGATGCTCGAGGAGGGCCGGCCAGCGGTGGCGACGCTCAACGAGCGGTCGCTGCGCTGGCGCGGGCTATCGACGTGATGGCGTGCTCGCACCTGCGGCGCAAACCCGACCGGACTCGAAGCGCACAAGCGGGTGGCACAACGAGGTGGTCGCACCGATGAAACTCGGAACGTATCTGGTGACCGACGCCGGGCTCTCCGGCGAGCGCTCGACCGTCGAGATCGTCGAGGCCGCGCTCGACGGCGGCGTCGACGTGGTCCAACTCCGCGAGAAGGGGACGACGGCCCGACGGCGGTACGAACTCGGCCGGCGGCTTCGGGAGATGACGCGAGCGACCGACGCGACCTTCGTCGTCAACGACCGGGTCGACCTCGCCCTCGCCGTCGACGCCGACGGGGTCCACCTCGGCGACGACGACCTCCCGGTCGCGGCGGCGCGGGAACTGCTCGGACCCGACGCCGTCGTCGGGCGGTCGGTCTCGACCGCCGAGGACGCGCGGGCGGCGGCGGAGGCGGGGGCCGATTACCTCGGCGTCGGCGCCGTCTTCCCGACGGAGTCGAAGGACACCGCGCCCGAACGCTCCGGCATCGGCCTCGACCGCGTTCGAGCGGTCACCGACGCGGTCGACGTCCCCTGCGTCGGCATCGGCGGGGTCACGCCGGACAACGCCGCCGACGTGGTGGCCGCGGGCGCCGACGGCGTCGCCGTCATCTCGGCCGTCACGGGCGCCGACGACCCGGCCGCGGCGACGCGGGCGCTGGGCCGGGCGGTCGAAGCGGGGGGTCACGCATGAGCGGCGACAGCTTTGACCCCGGTCCCGACCTCGACCCCGACCTCGACCTGGACGCGGCGTTCGACGCCGTCGCCGAGACCCGGCCGCTGGTCCACTGCATCACCAACGACGTGACCGTCAACGACGTGGCGAACGTCGTCCAGTACTGGGGCGGGCTACCGGTCATGGCCGACGATCGCGAGGACGCCACCGAGATGGTTCGGGGGGCTCAAGCGCTGTTGCTGAACATGGGGACGGTCTCGGCGACGGGCCTGGAGACGGCTGTCGCGACCGGCGAGGCCGCGATGGCGTCGGACACGCCGATCGTTGTCGACCCGGTCGGTGCGGGGGCGACCCCCACCAGGGACGACGCCGCAGCGCGGCTCGTGACCGAACTCGACCCGGCGATAATCAGCGGCAACCACGGCGAGATAACCGCTCTCGCCGGCGGCGCCGGGGAGGTCCGCGGCGTCGAGTCCGTCGGCGAGCACGACGACGTCGCGGCCTCGGCGCGGGCGCTCGCCGACGCCACCGGCGCGGTCGTCGTCGCCTCCGGCGCGGTCGACGTGGTCGCGACCGCCGACCGAGCGGTCGAGGTCGACGTCGGCGACCCGATGCTCGGCGAGTTCGTCGGCACCGGCTGCATGCTGGGTGCGACGAACGCGGTCTTCGCCGGGAGCGTCGGCGACCCGACGACCGCTGCCCTCGCGTCGACGGTCGCGTTCGGCCGGGCCGGCGAGCGCGCCGCGGCAGGCGCCCACGGCGACTTCGAGGGGCCGGCGAGCTACCGGGTCGCCTTCCTCGACGCGGTCGCGGGGCTGAACGCCGACGCGGCGACGACCGAGGGCGAACGGATCACCGAACGCGAATGAGTGCCCACGACGGCGACGTCGCCCTCGTTACCGGCGCGAGCAGCGGCATCGGCGCCGCGACCGCTCGCCGCCTCGCGGCCGAGGGTGCGAACGTCGTTCTCGCCGCCCGGCGCGAGGCGGCGCTGGAGGCGGTCGCCGCGGACTGTCGAGCGGCCGGCGGCGATGGCGACGACGGCGACAGCAGCGACGGAGACGACGCCAACGACCCGAGCGACGGGAGTGAGGCGCTCGCGGTCCCGACCGACGTCACCGACGCCGACGCGGTCGCCGCCCTCGTCGACGCGGCCACGGAGCGGTTCGGTCGCCTCGACACCGTCGTCGTCAACGCGGGCGTCGGCGAGGAGCGCGACCGGCCGCTGGCGGATCTCCCGCTCGAACAGTTCGACCGCGTGACCGAGACGAACGTCCACGGCGCGTACTACACGACGCGAGCGGCGCTGCCGGCCCTGCGCGACGGCGGCGGGCACCTCGTATTCGTCGGCAGCTACAAGGGGAAACACCCGAGCACGTCGACGCCAGTGTACGCGGCCTCGAAGTGGTGGCTCAGGGGGTTCGCACAGAGCGTCGCCGGCCGGGTCGGTCCGGACGGCGTCGGCGTCACCGTGGTCAATCCCTCCGGGGTGCGGACCGGCTTCGGCTCCGAGTTCC
Source organism: Halolamina sp. (assembly GCA_042216705.1). Lineage (GTDB taxonomy): Archaea > Halobacteriota > Halobacteria > Halobacteriales > Haloferacaceae > JBDGTQ01. The sequence goes on from JBDGTQ010000001.1 coordinate 85,070, forward strand.
GCGAGGAGACGAACGAGGCGGCGCTGTCGGCGACAGCGACGCTCGACGCCGACGATGTCGCCGACGCCGTCTCCTACGCCGCCCGCCGGGAGCCGCCGGCGACGGTGGCGGAGCTGGACCTCTATCGGCGGGACATGATGGCGCGGTTCTGAGGCCGCGAGGGCTTTTCCCGCCGGGAGCCCGACAGTTGGACGTGCTCGCCGTCGAGGCCTACGCCTGTGAGGAGTGTGAGACGGTGTTCGCCGGGCCGACGAGGCCGCCGCGCTGTGACGACTGCGGCGCGCGGTCGTTCCGGCGGCTCGCCGCCGAGCGAGCGGCGGCGCGGTACTTCGCGTCAGAATCCGACGGCCGATGACCGGCGGGCAACGCCGGCGGTTCCGTCACGGTGCGCCGCGAGAGGGGAGCTGACGGGCCCGAGCCCGAGACCGACGCTGCGACACGCCTGCATGACCACGGACCCACTCGACGACGTCGCCGTCAGCGAAACCGCGCGAGCGAAGCGAGGGCGGTACCTGACGCCGTCGCAGCTCGGTGCCGCCTTGCGGGCCGGCGAGGGCCGGGTCTACCGGCAGACGTCGCCGAACCACGACGGGCTGTACGCCGACGACGAGTTCGTCTTCAGGGGGACGTTCGACGGTCAAGAGCTGGACATCGTCTTTGCCGTCGAGCGCGACCCCGCTCGGGTGGTCGTCATCACGCAGATGTCACAGCACGCGGAGAGCCTTCGCGGACGTTTCTACGAGCGCATCGGCGACACCGCGGCGGACGCCGTCGAGCGACTGCGGGACGAGCGGTGACGGCGTACGAAGCGGGGGCGACGGGCCCACCGAGTCGGCGCCGGTCTCTTGGCTGCCGAGGCCCGAGCGGCGGCATGGAAACGGTTCTCTCGGCTGCCCAACGGAGAAAGCTCGACGCAGGAGACGACGGCGAGTTCTACGACGAGCCGCGGTTCGTCACCCACGCCGACGACGCGTTCCACGGACGGCTCACCGACTTGTACGCGCGGACGACCGACGCAGGCGACCGGGTGTTCGACGCGATGGGGAGTTGGGTGTCACACCTCCCGGACCGCTCGTACGACCGCGTCGTCGGCCACGGTCTCAACGCCGCCGAACTCGCCGCGAACGACCGCCTTGACGAGTGGTTCGTGCAGGACTTCAACGTCGATCAGACGCTGCCGCTGGCGACCAACGCGTTCGACGCCGTCCTCTGTGCGCTGTCGGTCCAGTATCTCCAGCGGCCCGGCGCCGTCTTCGCCGCGTTCGACCGCGTTCTCGCCCCCGACGGGGTCGCCGTCGTCAGCTTCACCAACCGGATGTTCCCGACGAAGGCGGTTCGGGCGTGGCGCGAACGGTCGATGTCGGGCCGAGTCGACCTCGTCGTCGAGTACTGCCGCGCCGGGGGGCTCACCGTCGAAGAGGTCGTGCGCGACCGTCCCGGCTCCGACCCGTTCCGCGCGGTCGTCGCTCGGCGCGATTAGGACGCCTCGGTGACGGCGTCCGCGTCGTCGCCGTCGCGGCGTGCGACCACGATGCCGGCGATAAAACAGGCGACGGCGACGGCGAAGGCGCCGACCCGAAGCAGCGGCTCTGAGAGGACGAGTCCGACGCCCGCGAACACCGCGAAGGAGGTGTGAAGTGCGGCAGTTTTCTTCATGCTCCTATGTCGGGACGCTCGCTGAAGTGGCCTGCGCCGGAGGCACGTTTGACCGAGAGCAGGACGACCGCTCATCCGAGGGCCGTCACGTCGCCGCTGGCGACGGCGTCGTACTCCCCGGTTGCGGAGTCGTACCGGTAGACGGTGTAATCGACCGGCGTGGCACCCCGGCAGGTGTGTGATTGGAGCGCGATCGCCGAATCGCCGGCCGTCGACTCCCTGAGCACGCGGCCGACGACCGCCGTGCCGGCGACGCCGGCGTACGACAGCGTCTCTGACGTCTCGTCGACGACCTCCGAGACGAGCGAGCGGCCGATGTACGCGAGCCAGCCCCCGTCGGACGTCGCCGTCGGGTCGACTCGGCTCCACCGTCGAGCCGCCGTGACCGAGAGTTCCGTCGGTCGCTGGACGTCCGGAGCGAGCCCGTATTCGAGAAACGCGTCCTCGGCGCTCTCGATGAACTCGATCAGCGCCCCGGCGTCCGTCGTCAGCAGGTGCACGTACGTCGATGTCGTCACGAGTTGTTGTCGAGGGCTGCTCGCTGAAGTGATGCGCGCCGGAGGGAGCTCCGGTCCCGAGCGGATCCATCGTCTTCGCCCGGGCCGTTCGCGTCCGGTCTCGGCAACGATACGATGCTCGCTGGCCGACGGAGTCGAACGGGCCGGCCCAAGGCGTATCCGCGTACAGCCGACAATCACAACATGGCCGACACCGCATACCGCGTTCGGTTCGAGAAGCCGCACAGATTGGCGGACGGAGAGCAGACGGTAGAAGTCATCAGCTACGACGACTTCGGGAGCATGTACGAGCTCGAACTGGCCGACGGGACGACCCGCTCCGTCGGCAAGCAGCTGGTGAGCGAGGTCGAAGAGCTGGAGTGACGCCGCTGGAGGGGCGGCGGCGCAGTCACGGCCCACGGACCCGCCCGGGACGGGAACTCGGCGGCCGAAAGCGCCCTCTCAGTACTCGTGGAACACGCGGTCGCAGTCGGTGCACTTGATTTTCGCCGACCGGAACCACGGGTCCACCTTCACGACCGCGCCGTGGCAGTCCGGACAGACCCCCATGGAGTTCCCGTCCGCGACGCGCGTCGAAAGGTCGAGCAGGACGTCTTCGAGCTCCTCGATGCGTTCCTGCTGGTCGGTGACGAGCTCACGGAGTTCCTCGACGGACTCCTCGCGCTGGGCGGCGCTCTCAGCGTCGAGCACCGCCTCCGGAGTCGTCTCCGACGCCTCCGTCTCGGTCGCGTCGGTGGTCTCCGTCTCCTCGGTTTCGGCCTGCTGGTCTTCTGCCATACTACCGCCAACGGACCTTTAATAATTCAATCTACTGGTGCGGTGTGGTAACACTCACGCTCCGTCAGTCGGTTGGACGACCCGTGCCAACATAGTTAGGTTTCTGCTTTTTACACCCGGGGGACTATATTGGTAACGTACCATGCCACTGACCGCGTTACAGGCTGGATCACTCGGCGTAGAGGGCGAAGGAATCTGGTTGGCGCTAGGAACCATCGGTATGCTCCTCGGCATGATTTACTTCATGTCCAAGGGGTGGGACGTGCAGGACCCCGAGCAGGAGGAGTTCTACGTTATTACGATCCTTATCGCAGGGATCGCAGCCGCGTCCTATCTGTCGATGTTCTTCGGGTTCGGTCTCACAGAGGTCGAACTCGTAAACGGTCGCGTCATCGACGTCTACTGGGCGCGGTACGCTGACTGGCTGTTCACCACGCCGCTGCTGTTGCTCGACCTCGGACTGCTGGCTGGCGCCAGCAACCGCGACATCGCGTCGCTCATCACCATCGACGCGTTCATGATCGTCACGGGGCTGGCCGCGACGCTGATGAAGGTGCCCACCGCGCGGTACGCCTTCTGGACTATCAGCACCATCGCGATGCTGTTCGTCCTGTACTACCTCGTCGCCGTCATCGGCGAGGCGGTTCAGGAAGCCGGCGAGGCGGCGCAGTCGACGTTCACCACGCTTCGGAACCTGACGCTCGTCGCTTGGACGGCGTACCCGATCGCGTGGCTGGTCGGCACCGAGGGTCTCGGCCTCCTCGGTCTGTTCGGGGAGACGCTCCTCTTCATGGTGCTCGACCTCTCCGCGAAGATCGGCTTCGGTATCATCCTCCTCCGCAGTCGGGCCATCGTCGGCGGCGATTCCGCCCCGACGCCGTCTGCCGAGGAAACCACGGCTGACTGAGGCGAGCGACCACTACACCGGCCGTTTTTTATTTTTGACGCGCGTCCGTCGTACACGTCATCATGCACCTATCACTGACCGATGAGTGACTCCGAAACCACGCCCAAAAGACTGAACGTTCGGTCCCTCGGCGGCATCGTCGGGTCGTCGATGCTAGCCGTCGTCGGACTGTTCGCGCTGCCGGTGTTCCAGTCGTTCGGCTTGGACTTTCGGCCGGCGTTCTGGCTCGTCCTCGTCGTCGAAGGCGTCGCGCTCGCCGGCGTCGTGGCGTCGATTCTGACGCTGCACCGGGAGCGGACGCTCGCTCAGGAGAGTTCGAACGAGTCGTAACGCCGTCTGGCCTCCTCGGAGACGGAGGGGTCGACGGCGTCGACGGCCTCCTCGAAGTGTCCGGCGCGGACGGTGACCTCCTCGTTCCGGCCGTTGCGGCCGGCGAGTTGGTCCTCGATGGCGAGCAGTCCCGCCTCGCGGACGACGGCGGCGATGTCGCTGCCGGTGTACCCCTCGGTGCGGTCGGCGAGCGACGCGAAGTCGACGCCGGCGACGCTGGTCGTGTCGACGTGCGCGCGGAGTATCTCCACGCGGTCGTCCGCGTCGGGCAACGGCACCTCGACCGCGCGGTCGAAGCGTCCGGGTCGAAGCAGCGCCTCGTCCAGTCGGTCGGGGCGGTTCGTCGTCCCGACGACGGTGACGCCGCCGCGGCCCTCGATGCCGTCGAGTTCCGTCAGCAGTTGTGAGACGACCCGTTCGGTCGCCGGCGACCCGCTCTCGTCGGTCCGGGTGGCGCCGATGGCGTCGATCTCGTCGAAGAAGACGACCGCCGGCGTGTTCGCCCGCGCCTGTTCGAAGACGCGTCTGACCGCACGCTCGCTCTCGCCGACGTACTTGTTCATCAGCTCCGGCCCCTCGACGGGGATGAAGTTGGCGTCGCTGTTGGAGGCGACCGCGCGGGCCAGCATCGTCTTGCCGGTGCCGGGCGGGCCGAACAGCAACACGCCCGCCGGCGGGTCGATGTCCAGGGAGTCGAACAGCTCCGGGCTCGTCAGCGGCCAGTCGACGGCGCGAATCAGCTCGCGTTTCGCCGCCTCGAGGCCGCCGATGTCGTCGAACGACACCGACGCCACGTCCGGGACGGAGCCGCGAACGCCGCTGGGGTCGGTCGTCGACAGCGCCCGTTCGAGGTCGTCGGCGGTGACGGCCGCGGCGGGGTCGTCGGCGTCGGTCCGGTCGGCCGCGACGTCGACCGCACGCGTCCACAGCGCCAGGAGGTCGGCGGCGACGTAGCCGAAGGCGCGCTCGGCGACGTCGGCCAGGTCGACCGTCTCGGCGGCCGGCCCGGCCGCGACGGCGAGGATGTCGGCCCGGTCGGCCCGGCTCGGCTCGGGGACGGTGACGGTCCGGGAAAGCCGCGCCCCCTGGACGAGGTCGACCGGTAGCTCCTCTTCCTCAACCAGCTCGGCGACGACGGCGACCCCGTCGGTCGTCGCCAGCCCGTCGAGCCACTCCCGCAGGCGCAGCGAGAGCGCCGGGCCGGCCTCGGACAACACGGCGTCGAGCGCGTCGAGGTGGACGACGCCCCGACCGCTCCCGCGGGCCTCCTGACCGACCGACCGCAGGACGTTCTGCACTTCGTCCGCGCCGGCGGTCAGCAGCTGCGAGGGGTCGACGCGGTGGAGGGACGCGTCGAGCAGGAACGCCACGTGTCGGAGGAGGTGGGTCTTGCCGACGCCGTGAGGGCCGGCTATGACGACGCCGGCGCGGGCGGGCGTCGAGCCGCCGCCGTCGGCGTCGACGGTCGCGGCGACGATCGACCGGAGCGTTTCGACGGTCTCCTCGTAGCCGCCGACGCCGGCGGCCGGAATCGGGTCGAGCGCGGTGCTCGCCCCGAGCGGCGCCGGGCCGTCCTCGATGTCGATGCGGGTCTCGGAGGTCACCCGCACCGGCCCGGGAGGCTGAGCCGAGACGACCCGCAGCGGGATGTCGAGCGCGTCGTTGAACAGCGAAATCGTCGTCGAATCCCCCTCGGCGACCGGCGTCGACCCCAGTGACTCGCGGACGAGCCCCTCGCCGCTGCGGACCGCGAGCTTCGGGACCGGGGCGAACACGAGCCGCTCGGCGGGAGCGACGCTGACGGCTTCAACGGTGAGGCTGTCGTCGTCGTCGACGTCGAGCTCCTCGGCGACATCGGCGCCGACGAAGGCCTCCTCCTCGGGGACGGTGTCGACGACGCTGACGGCGGCGTGAGTCCGGCCACCGCCGGGCGCCGTGAGCCGAATCGGGTCGTCGTCGCCGACGCCGAGGCGGCGAGCCGCGGTCGGCGGGACCGCGACTCCGGGGCCGTCGGCGACGGTCACGGAGAGGCGCACGGACCCGGCCATCAGCCGATACTCAGCGCTTCGGGCAGCGCACGGCCGTACAGGAGGTATCGCACGACGCCGAACGCCACCAGCGCGAGCGGCGTCGCCAGGATGCTCAGGTAGATGGTCACCTCCATGAAGTAACCGACGACGTTTCCGAGGACGACAACGACGACGGCCGCGAGCATCGGGTACTTGTCCTTGGGGTCGAAGCCGCTCATGCGTACTCCTCCAGTGACGAAGACGAAACCATGTGTGTACGATTCGAAGAGTGGCTGTCGCTTATTACTATCGCCGTCCCGGGAGACGATCGGCCGCGCGGTCGTCGTCGGTCGAACTCCGGAGAACGCGTCGCCGAGACGCGCCCGACCGGAGGTGCGCTGACGCCCCCGGTGGCTACTCGGGGGGCACGGTCCACAACCAGGGAGTGGACCCGTCAACTACCGTACAATGACGGCAACAGTCGTATGTCTTCCAATAATATAATACTTGTTCGCACTGCCGGGGCGTCAGGACCGACTTCGGGTCGTCGCTCGGGCTTCGGTGTCGTCGACGAGGACGCACGCAGCGAGTCCGTCGCGGGTGTTGGTGGCGGCGGCCCCGCCTACCGCATCTCTTCGAGCGCCTCGACCGTGTCGGACATTATCCAGGCGCCTTCCGTGTCGGGCTCTTCGAGACAGACGGCGAAAAACGAGTCGCGGCCCCCGTCGACGGTCACCCGATAGCCGCGGCTTACGAGCGATTGGCTCCCGTCGAGGGCCGAATCGGGCGTGGTCACACCACCTCTCGGGAAGGGGCATTGATAACTGGACCGATTCTCGACGGAGAGGCGGCGAGGCGGCGTTGTACCGTCGTCTCGTGATTCGAGGAGTTCGCCGTCGAAAGTACTCAGCGGGCGTCGCAACGGCGCCAACGTCGGGGCGACGCCGGGGCTGAGACCCCGGAACCGAAGCCGGACACGACGACATCGGTGCGTCTCCCCGTACGCGTCGCTCTCTCACGGACAATTTAAACGTCGCCGTCTCGTACGGAAACTGTGTCAGACAACTCTGGGCGGCGGAACCTCCGCATGCCCGACGACGGTCAGGTCTTCGCGACGGTGACACGGATGCTGGGCGGCAGTCGCGTCCGGCTCCGCTGTGCCGACGGCGAAGAGCGCATGGGGCGAATCCCCGGCAGCATGAAGTTCCGAACCTGGATCCGGGAGGACGACATCGTCATCGCCGACCCGTGGGACTGGCAGGACGAGAAGGCCGACGTGGAGTGGCGCTACGAGAGCGACGCCGCCGAGCAGCTTCGCGAAGAAGGTCACATCGAGTAGTTCGGTCGGTTCGATCCGGGTTCTCCGTCCGTCCTCCCGACGCAGCGCCGCGGGCGAAGCGAAACGACCGACTCCCGGGCACGCGCCCCAGCCAGGCCGGCGCCACGATTTCCGACGGTCGCCTCTCGTGGCGGCGAGCCCCGCGGGGCAGCGGCCGCCGACGCACCGTAAGCGGTAGGTCGGTCGCCGGAGAACGGTCGCGCATGAGTTCGTCCTCGCGCTCGCGCCCGTTTCCGCCTCGGTCGCCGCTCGCGGCGGTTACGGGCGTCGCACGGCGGGCGTCGACCGCGGCCGTGGCGGCGCTCGGCCTCGTGCTGGCGACCGCCCCGGTCGGCGCCCACGAGGGTCACGAGACGACCACGTCGGCCTCCGCCGTCGGCGGGTCGACGCCGTCGCTGCTGCTGGTCGGGGTCGGCGCCGCGCTGATGGTCGGCTGGGGGGCGGCGTACGCCCGCGACGCCGTCTCCGACCGGCTGGCCGCCGCCGGCGTGCTGGCCGGGGTCGTGGTGTTGCTGGTCGCCGCCGTCTCCTGAGCGATCTCGGAGGCGGGCGCCGGTCGCCCGTCGGACGTCGGCCGCCGGCAGGCACGCTCCGGGCCGCTTATGCTCGTGGTGGTCGGAGAAGTCGGTATGCTCACGTTCGTGGGACTCGGGCTGTACGACGAGCGCTCGGTCACCGTCGAGGGCCGGGAGGTGCTCGCGGAGTGTGACCGCGCGTTCGCGGAATTCTACACGAGTCGGCTGGTCGGCACCGACCCCGAGTCGCTGGCGGCGCACCACGACCTCGACCTGACGCTGTGTGACCGGGCCGACGTCGAGCGCGACCCAGAGCACATCCTCGACGCCGCCGCCGACGACGACGTCGCCTTCCTCACCGCGGGCGATACGATGATCTCGACGACGCACGTCGATCTCCGGCTGCGCGCCCACGAGCGCGGCGTCGACACCCGGGTCGTCCACGGCGTCACCGCGCAGTCCGCGGCCGCGGGGCTGACCGGGCTTCAGAACTACCGCTTCGGGAAGGCGACGACGCTGCCGTTCCCGTGGGCCCACGGCGGCGACGACGTCCCCGAAAGCCTCGTCGAGAGCGTCGCCGACAACGACGACCGCGGGCTCCACACGCTCGTGTACCTCGACATCAAGGTCGACGCCCCCGCGGGCTACGAGGACCGCGAGACGTTCCTCACCGCCGACCGCGCCGCCGGGCTCTTAGCCGACGTCGACGGGTGGGCTGACCGCCTCGGCGTCGTCGTCGCCCGCGCCGGCAGCCCCGACCCGCTGGTCGAAGCCGACACGCTTGCCGCCCTCGCCGACCGGTCGTTCGGCGACCCGCTGCACCTGCTCGTCCTGCCGGGCGAACTCCACCACCTGGAGGCCGAGGCGCTGTCCGAACTCGCCGGCGCACCCGCCGAGGCCGTCGCCGCTCGCGAGGTCTGAGTCTGAATCCGTGTCTGGGTCTGGGTCTGAGTCTGCGTTCGAACGGACCCGCGACGCTCGAAGCCCGGAGCCGGATTCGAGTTCGAAACGCGACCGGCTTCAGTCGGCCGTGCGGTCGGCCGAGCCGGACCCGCCGAGGGGCTCCGGCGCTTCCGTCGGTTCTCGGGGGAGGTCGAGCTCCTCGGCGAGGTCGTACTCCTCCTTGGTTAGCATGTACAGCACGTCCTCGATGACGCGGAGGAGTTCGGGCAACTGGCGGACGACCAGGTAGGTGATGCCGACGAGGGCGACCACCGCGAGCACCTGGCTGATGACTCGGTCCGAGAGGAAAAACGAGACCTTGTAGGCGTCGGCGACGCCGACGTAGCGGACGATGGGGTCGACGAAGAACTGCATCCGCTGGTCGAGGAAGACGACGCCGATGAACGTCGTCCGCGCGAGGTTCAGCACCCAGATGAGCGGAATCGACACCGCGAGCGCCCGCAGCTTCCGGCCCAGCGGCGCGCGCACGGCGCCGATGAGCCCCGCGAAGATGGCCATGCTCCCGAGCCCGGTGCAGGCGAGGACGATGGAGAACAGCAGGCGTTGGCCGTCCTCGGCGTACGCCTGGTAGGTGTTGAGGTAGCCGAGGTCGCCGGCGACGAGCTCCGGGCGGAACCCGACCTGTCCCATGACGAACAGCGTCTGCTCGGTGACCGTCCGGATGAGCACCCGCTTGGGCGCCGGCAGCTCGACGCCGAGGAGGGTCACCGCCGGAATCGTCTCGAAGGGGAGATAGACCGCACCCATCACGGCGACGGCCCGTGAGAGCACGAACAGCGTGTCCCGACCCTGCCACAGCAGCGCCGCGGCGTACAGGCAGGCCGGTACCGCCGCGAGGCTCAGCGCCCCCTCGACGAAGCTCTTCTGCGTGAAGACGAAGTGAGGGGTCAACACGAGCCAAAAGCCCGCGAAAGCGACCCAGGCGACGGCGGTCACCGACCGGGCGAGCGTCGGCAGGTCGGCGCCTGACCCGAGGCCGCCGAGGACCGACGCGTCCGACCGGCCGCCGGTCCGTCCCCGGTACTCGACGGCGGCACCGAGGGCGAACAGCGCGACGACAGCCCACGCGTACGCGTCGGTTAGCGGCCCTGGCATATCTTCGACCACGCTCTCGGAGCCTAAATCCCTTGCCGTCGCGTGCGCCGGTCGACGACTCCTGGCCGCGGCCGTCGCTCGGCGGGGTGGCGTCGAAAAATGGAGTCCCGCGAGGCGGGGAGCGGCCGGCCGCGATGGCCGGTGGTCGATTAGCGACGGAGATGCTGGGTGTCCGCTGCGACGTCGTTAGTCGTCGCGGCGGCCTCCTCAGAGAGGAGGGCTCGCGAGGGCGTTAGCTCTCGTGGCGTCCTTCCGGAACGGAAGGGCTCGTGAGAATCTTAGTTCTCACGGCGGACCGCCAGCAGCGCGGCCGCGAGCAGCGCGACGACTGCGACGATGGCACCGAAGCCGGGCCCGGTCGATTCCGTCGTCTCGGTTTCGGTGGTCGTCTCCGTCGTTGTCTCCGTGGTCGTTTCCGTCGTCGTCTCAGTCGTCGTCTCAGTCGTCGTTTCGGTCGTTGTCTCCGTGGTCTCAGTCGTCTCCGTGGTTTCCGTCGTCTCGGTCGTCGTCGCTTCGACGACTTCGCCGTCGGCGGAGGCGCTCACGGGCGCGTTCGACGTCGCGATGCTGAACGTGTCGCCAGCACTCTGCTCGTCGAAGTCGAACGTCGCCGAGAACGTTCCGTCCGGCTGGACGGTCACCGTCTCGGAGTCGAAGAACCGCGGCTGCACGCCGCTGTCCGAACGAACCTGAACGGTGAACTCGGTCCCGGGGGCGACGTTCGCCGTTCCGGAGACAGTCTGGTTCGTGGCGGCACCGACCTCAACGGTGTCGTTGCTGAACTCGACGGACGGCTCGACGACCTCGAAGGTCGCGCTCGTCGACTGCTCGGCGTCCGTACTTCCGAGCAGCCGGTCGTCGGTCACCGAGATGGTGGCGTTGAACTCGTCCTCCGCGGCGGCACTAAGGCCGGTGGCGGTCGTCGTGCCGCTGGAGTCGACGCGGTCGAACGTCGCCGCGTCGGTGTCGATGATGACGTAGAACGCCGTCTCACCCTCGATGACGGTGATGGCGCTTTCCGATGCCGTCAGGTTCAGTGCCTTGGGATCAGAATTGCGCCCGGGGTTCGTCTGCTCGACGCTGACGTTGAAGCTGCTACTGTTCAGCGCCTCGAAGCTACTGCTGTAGTTCTGGAAGACGCCCTCCAGGCCGGTCGCAGAGACCTGATGGACGACGTAGTCGCCGGCCGCGATGGAGTCGTCCTGCGTCAGCGAGTCGTCCTCGATGAGCGCAGTCACGTCGTCCTCGTCGACGGCGTCGTCGTCGTTGGCGTCGAAGTCGCTGACACCGCCGGGTGCGGTCCACAGCCGCTGGCTGTCAGTCGTGCGCTCGGCGACGAAGAACGTCCCGAGGTCGTCCGGCTGACTCTGGGTCGTACTCGCGTCGCCCGTGCTCACGGCGAGTTCGTACTCACCGGTGTCGAGCAGGTCGCCCAGGCTCGGGCTGTTGTCGAGCGTGACGTCGTCGTCGCTGCTGTTGGCGCTCACCGTGGTGATGCTGCTGTTTCCTGCACCGTAGGTGTTGAACAGGACCGTCACCTGTCCGTCCGTGTCACCGTTTGCACCGTCGGTGACGGAGATGTTGGCCTGGTAGCCGGCGTCGTCGCTGCCGACGATGAGGGTGCCGCTCGTCGCGGCGTCGCTCAGGTTGACCGTGATCTCGGCAACGTCACCCTGGTCCACTTCGACGGAGCCAGCGGCGAGTTCAGCCGAGCCAGCACCGACGTCGTTGACGACGACCTGCGTCGTGTCCGAGGCGGTCGTGTCCGCGACGTCGAAAGTGATGGTGTAGTTACCTGCACCGACATCGCTGAAGTTCGGGCTGACCTCGGCACCGTCGCTGACGCCCGTGACGCGGATGGTCTCTGAGTCGTTGGCGACGTTCTCGACGCCGAGGGCGGTGTCGTTGAAGATGTCCCGCAGCGTCTCGTTGCCGACGGCGTTGCCGTCAGCGTCCTCGGCACTGATTTCGACGGCGAAGCTGCCACCGCGGTTCGTGCTGAAGCTGTGCGTTTCGGTGGTCGAGCCTGCGTTGTCGACCTCACCGTCGTCCGCCGAGGCCGAGAAGTCCTGCACGGCGACTTCGAAGAAGTCGCTGTCGCCCTTCGAGCTGCTCCGGAGGAAGTAGTTCCCCGCGTCAAGATCGCTCGTGTCGATGATGACCTCACCGGCGCTGTTCGCGGTCACCTGCCGAACGAAGTCCGAGCCGTCGGAGGTGTTCCGACGCAGCGTAATCTCTTCGCCGCCGTTGAATCCGTTCGCGAGCGCCTGCTGACCTTGGAACACGAGATCGGAGTCCGTGCTAGAGACGTTGGAGTCGCTCTTCGTGGATTCGACGATCGTTGTCGGCGTGAAGCTTGCGTTGTCGATGTTGGCTCCGTCAGTATCGTTGAACGAGGTCTCGACGTTGAAGCTCCGATTACCATCAACGTTTTCGAACTCGACGGTCGTGTCTATGCCAAAGCTGATACTCTCATTCGTTCCATTGCCCCCGTCGTCGGAGAGTTGGAACCTGAATGTGTCGTCGACACCGTCGTTGTCCGGACCGTCGACCACATTGGCGCTAGAGGCGATACCGTCGCTCTTGTTAGTCGTCGCTTGGTTCGGCTGTATGCTTTTGAAATCGTCGTTGGCGAACTCGATGAAGACCGTATCTCCGTTGCCGTCTTCACTGTAGTTCTGCACCGCGAAGCTCAACTGGTAGTTGTTGACAGTCGCTCCCTCGTCAACGGTCGAATCACTCACACTGTTTAGCGTGGCTGAGTCAGCCGCTGCGGCTGTCCCGGTCAGCGCAATGGTCCCTCCGAAGACGGAGACGACCATCAGCGCCGCCAGGAAAACCGCGCGGATTTTGTCTGATGTTGTTGTCATAGGTGTGATTGGGTCTGCGCTCGACGACAGCAGTTCGCCCTCGTTTCGGCACTTGGAGACGCATTCCAAGCTAAGGGTGCCCGCTGCTGTCTCGATGGGTAGGGGTACGACCCAACCAAAATGCCCATATGATAAATTCTTTGTGGCCCGTAATCTACACAGAGGCGTCATAAGCGGCGACGTTCTCGACTTACTCTGCTCCAGACGGCCGGAGTCCGGAACGGTCCATCGATGCGGGAGTAACGTCTCTCGGAGAGCCACCGGTGGTGAAACTGCTGACGCTCAGCGGAGGGTAGTCTTTCGGAAAAAAGACGAGGACCGCCGCCGAAGCGTCGGTCTCGCGTCGTCGTTCTGACGTGAAAACGCTCGTGAGAGCGTTAGTCGTCGCGGCGTCCTTCCGGAATGGAAGGGCTCGCGAGAGCGTTAGTTGTCGCGGCG
>JBDGTQ010000005.1:0-95311 GCA_042216705.1 Halolamina sp.
ACGACATGGACGACGGCCCCGCGGAGGGCGGCCGCTGGCTGGAGGTCTCCTCGGTGTCGAACTTCGAGGCGTTCCAGGCGCGGCGGGCCGGCCTGCGTTACCGACCGAAGCGCCACGAGAGCTCGGAGTACCTCCACACGCTGAACGCCTCCGGCACGGCCGTCCCGCGGGTGCTCGTGGCGATCCTGGAGTACTACCAGAACGACGACGGCACCGTCACCGTCCCCGAGGCGCTGCGGCCGTACATGGGCGGCCAGTCGGTCGTCGAGGGCCACGAGAAGGTCGGCGAGTCGGTGCTCGGCGACGGCGGCTCGCGGTGAGCGTCGACTCCGCCCGCCGCCGAGGCGCCTAAGCCCTTCGAGCGCCTGTCGAACGCATGGACCCGGAGGCCGACGTGGATGCCAACGCCGGTATGAGCGCGGGGCCGAGCAGCGGTTCGACCGCGAGCTCGCACGCGGACTCCGAGGCGAGCCGACCGGCGTCGGGACCGATTCGCCGAGCGGTCGTCGACGCCTGCGGCGTCGAGCCCCGTCGCGTGCGACCCGTCGACCGCGGCAACCACAAGCGCACCGCGACGGTCGCGGTCGACGGCGAGGCTCACGACGGCGCGGGCCTCGTCGTTCAGGTCGCCCCGTCCGGGGCCGACCTCGAAACGGAGAGCGCGGTCGCCGAGGCGGTTCGGGAGCGAACCGCGGTCCCCGTCCCGCGGGTCGTCGCGACAGGGGCCGTCGGCGACCGGCCGTACGTCGTGACCGAACGAGCCGCCGGCGAGGACCTCCACGAGCGCTTCGTCGCACTGCCCGCCGTCGACCGAATCGCCGTCGTCCGAGCGTTCGGGCGTCACCTCGCCGCGACTCACGACGCCTTCGCATTCGACGGTTGCGGCGACGTCGTCGCCGCCGACGGGGAGCTCCGCGTGCCGTCGCCGACGCCGTGGAACCGCTGGCTCCGCGAGCGGGCGAGAGGGGCCCGCGACGCGCTCCCGCCGGCGTTCGACGACCTCCGTGACCGAATCACCCGGGCGGTCGAGGCCGCCGACCTCGCCGCTGACCCGCCGGCGACGCTGTTCCCGTGGGATCTCCGGCCCGGGAACGCGCTCGTCGCCGACGGCGAGCTAACCGCGGTGCTCGACTGGGGCGAGCCGCTTTCGGCGCCGCCGGCGCTGTCGGTCGCCAAGGCCGAACACGTCGTCGCCGACTGGTACGAGACGCCCGAACCGCTCCGGGAGCACTTCCGAGCCGGCTACCGCGCGGTGCGGGCGCTCCCGGCGGTCGAGCCGATTCACCGGCTGGTGGCGGTGCTCGCCCCGGTGGTCGACTCCGAGGGCGTCGTGACGCGGCCCGACTACCCGGAGCGCGAGGGGGAGGCGGCGGTGGCGTTCCACCGCGACCACCTGCGGACCCAGCTCCGGCGCTGGGCGGCTCAGAACAGCTCCGACAGCTCCGCCGGCGTCGACGCCACGTAGTCCGGCGAGTACGCTCCCGGGTCGGGGGCTGTGTCGGTGCCGTCGACGGCTTCGTCGTCGCCGCCGTCGGCATCGTCGCCGGTGGCGTCGTCCGAGTCGTCCCTCTCCTGGGGGCACCAGGCGGCGTCCAGCCCGGCGGCGTGGGCGCCGGCCACGTCGTACCCCAGCGAGTTCCCCACGTAGAGGGCGTCTTCGACCGCGGGTTCGAGCCGCTTGAGCGCCGTCTCGAACGGGTCCGGGTGTGGTTTGCGCCGCGGGAGGTCGCCGCCGTAGACGACGGCATCGAGCCACTCCCAGAGTCCGAGGGCGTCGACCTTCGCCCGCTGGCGGTCGGCCGGACCGTTGGTCACGACTGCGACCGGACCGGCCGCCGCGGCCGCGTCGAGGGTCGCCGCCGCCCCCGTCCGGAGCGACACCGCGCGGTGGTCGACTGCCTCGTCGAGGCCGCGAGCGAGTGCGTCGGCCGGCACCTCTCGACGGCCGTGTTTCGCCCCAAGGCGACGGAACCCGGCTGCGAGGTACGACCGCCGGTCGTCGGGGTCGGGTGGACCGTCGAGCGAGCCCCACAGCTCCGCTGGCGAACCGAACCGGTCGACGCCGGCGTGGTCGAAGGCCGCGCGGTAGAGGGCCGCCTCGTCCTGGTCGCCGACTGAAAGCGTTCCGTCGAGGTCGAACAGGACGGCGTCGTACGCGCTCATGAACACAGATGGCGTCTCGGCGGCAAAGTCCTGTCGCGGACGGGTTCGAACCCACCAGAACGAAGCGGAGGGGCAAGGCCCGACCCGAGCCTCGCCGCCGCTCACCGCGTGAACGTCCGGAGCGACGCCACGTCGCCGTCGGCGTCGAAGCCGAACACGTCCACGAAGGCGAACAGTTCCTCGCCGTCGGCGGCGCACAGCCGCCCGTGAGCCGCCGCCTCGGGCGCGTCGCGGGCGACGAGCACCGCGTCGACGACGTGGGTCGTGTCGGACAGCGGGCGTCGCTCGCGCATGAACCGGACGAACGCCTCGCCCCCGTCGACGGTGCGGTCGGGACGGTCGTGGACGAACTCGTCGGCGACCAGCGCCCGGAGCGCGTCGTAGTCGTCGCCGTCGATGGCCTCGTAGTAGCGGCGAACGACCGCGGTGCGGTCGCCGTCGGCGGCGTCTGTCACGTTTTCCTTGAGGGGCCGGAACGGCCTCAACGCTTGGGGTCGAGAGGAGTCGAGAAACCGGCAGTGGTAGGCACTCAGCGAACGAATTTCAACAGGTCGTCGCGCTCGTGCTCGTGGAACGTCGTCGCCAGCGCGTCCGCGAGCGGCTCGATGGAGCCTCGCTTGGCGGCGATGGGGGCGACGGTGTCCCGCCACTGCTTCCACGGCGGGTAGAGGCCGAGACGGTCACAGATCTCGTCCAGGCGGTCGTCGCGGTCGTCGACCTTGTCCATCTTGTTGACGGCGACGATGGGGTCAACGTCGACGTCCCGGAGGAAGTGGAACAGCTCCACGACGTGGGGGACCTCCTCGGGGCCGGAGTGACGGTCGATGATGTCGACGGCGGCCTTGCCGTCAAGAACGAGCACGCCCGCCAGAATCTGCCCGGCGTTGTCCTCGACGTATCGCACGACATCGGTTTTGATCTGTTCGCGGCGAGCCTCCTCGACGCCGGACATGAAGCCGAACCCGGGGAGGTCGGTGAACACGAAGTCCTCGGCGGTCCAGTCGAAGTGGTTCGGCGTCCGCGTCACGCCGGGCTTGCCGCCGGTGGTGAACCCCGAGTGCCCCGTCAGCTCCCGCATCACCGTCGACTTCCCGACGTTCGACCGGCCGACGAGGACGACCTCGGCGCTTCGGTCCGGTCGGGTCTCGAAGGACATACCCCGAGCTACCCGGCCGAGGCGCATAACGCTCACGTCACGCGAGCCGGTGCCGAGTCGTCTCGACTGGGGCAGTTCGTCTCGGCCCGAGGGCCGGGCAACGGCGGCAACCGGCCCGTATTTGACGCTCTGGCCCAACCGTCGGACATGGACAAGCAGGCCATCCGAGAGACGGTGTGGGACGACTTGGAGGAGTCGGGGGTCGCTCGCTTCCCGTTTCCGCCCCACGGTCGAATCCCGAACTTCGACGGGGCCGACGAGGCCACCGCCCGCCTCCGGGAGACGACGGCCTGGCGCGAGGCCGACGTGGTGAAGGCGAACCCGGACGCTCCGCAGCTCCCGGTGCGCCGGGCCGCGCTCCGAGACGGGAAGCTGCTGTACATGGCTCGCCCGCGACTGCGCTACGAGGAGCCGTTCCTCGAACTCGACCCGGCGACCGTCGACGACGTCGACGAGGCGACGACCGTGTCGGGCTGTGAGCGCCACGGCGAGCCGGTCGGGCCGAGCGCCGTCCCCGACGTCGACCTCGTCGTCGCCGGCAGCGTCGCCGTCACCGGGGACGGGCGCCGCATCGGGAAGGGCGAGGGGTTCTCCGACCTGGAGTTCGCCGTCCTCTCGGACCTCGATGCGGTCGGCGAGGCGACGACGACGGCGACGACGGTCCACGAGCGCCAGGTCGTCGACGCCGCCCCGACCGACGCCCACGACGTGCCCCAGGACCTCGTCGTCACGCCCGAGCGCACCGTGACCCCCGACGCCGCGGACCGGCGACCGACCGGCGTCGACTGGGACGCCGTCCCGGCGGAGACGGTGTCGGAAATCCCCGTCCTCCAGCGGCTCCAGCCGGAGTGAACGACCGGTCGGAGTGGCGGCGACCCTCGGCTTTCGCCCCGGGAGTTTTTCCCACGGCCGGATGAACGTGGCCCGTGCGACTCGTTCAGGTGATGGTTCCGGCCGGCGAGCGTCGGGCGGTGCTCGACGTGCTCGACGAGCAGGGCGTCGACTACGTGCTCGCCGACGAGACCAGCGGGCGGGAGTACACCGCCGTCGTCTCCTTTCCCCTGCCGACGAACGCGGTCGAACCGGTGCTCGACGACCTCCGGGCGGCCGGCCTCGACGACGACGCCTACACGGTCGTCGTCGACGCCGAGACCGTCGTCTCCCGACAGTTCGATCAGTTACGGGCCGAGTACGACGACGCCGCCGACACCGAGCGCATCGCCCGCGAGGAGCTGGTCGCCCGCGCCAAGGACCTCACCCCCGATTGGGTGCCGTTCGTCGTGCTGACGACCGTCTCCGCCGTGGTCGCGACCGCCGGCCTCCTGCTCGACTCCCCGGCGATCGTCGTCGGTTCGATGGTCATCGCGCCGCTCATCGGGCCGGCGATGGCGACCGGCATCGGGACCGTCGTCGACGACGCGGCGCTGTTCCGTCGGGGGCTAAAGCGACAGGCGGTCGGCGCCGTGCTGGCCGTCGCCGCCGCCGCCGCGTTCGCAGGGCTGTTGCGCGTCGGCAACGTCGTCCCGCTCGGCCCCTCAGAGGTGTTCGCCATCGGGGAGGTGCGCGAGCGGCTCGTCCCCGACGTGCTGTCGCTGGCGGTCGCGCTCGGCGCGGGCGTCGCCGGCGCGCTGTCGCTGTCCTCCGGGGTCTCGGCCGCGCTGGTCGGCGTAATGATCGCCGCGGCACTCGTGCCGCCGATCGCCGTCGTCGGCATCGGTCTCGCCTGGGGCGAACCCGGCGCCGTCGTCGGCAGCGCGGTGCTGCTGGTCGTCAACTTCGTCGCCATCAACTTCGCCGCACTCGGGGTGCTGTGGCTCCAGGAGTACCGCCCTGAGAGCTGGCTCCGGACCGACGCCGCCCGGCGGGACACGTTAACCCGCATCGCCGTTCTCGGCGCCGCTATCCTCCTGCTCACGTCGTTTCTCGCCGGCGTGACGCTCGCCTCCTCCGAGCGGGCGACGTTCGAGGACCGCGTCCGCGACGCCGCCGCCACCGAACTCGCCGACAGCGAGGCGACCGTGCTCGCCGTCGAGGTGACCTACGGCCAGGCGTTCCCGTTCAGAACGCCGCGAACCGTGTCGGTCACGGTCGGCTACCCGCCCGACGCCGACCCCCCGGCCGTCGCCGACGACATCGCCGTCGCGGTCGGACCGCTTGCCGACGGCGCGTTTGGACTCGGAGTGACCGAATCTGAGGTGACCGTGGAGGTGCGGTACGTCCCCCACGAGCGGGTGACCGTCGGCGCCGAGCGCGATTCGGGGGCGTCGGCGGCGCTGGCGTTCGGCCCGTCTGCGTTCGGCCCCTCAGTTTCGGGCCCTTCGACGTCCGAACGTGCTGTCTCGGCGGCGCGGTAGCGGAACCGGCGCCGACCGAATCGGCGGGTCACTCCCGGCGCGACGGCGGCAACTCCTCGGGTTCCCAGTTCACGGCGTCGACCGCCGCGTCGAGGACGCCCTCGACGTTCTCGCTCTCGGCGACGCTCATGTAGGCGTCGGCCTCGACGTCCCGCGAGCGGTCGGCCTTGTTGCAGACGGTGAGCACCGGGGCGTCGAAGCGACCGTCCAGTTCGTCCCGCAGCGCGAGTTGGGCTTCGAGGGGGTACCCGCAGGCGCCGTCGGCGTCAACGAGGAACAGCACCACGTCGGCGAGGTGGGACAGCGCCGAGACCGCCTGGCTCTCGATGTCGTTGCGCTTCTCGTCCGGGCGGTCGAGCACGCCGGGGGTGTCGACGACCTGGTAGCGGAGGTGTTCGCGGACGAAGTGGCCCACCTGGACACCCTTCGTTGTGAAGGGGTAGCTGGCGATCTCGTTGTCGGCGCGGGTGACCGCGTTGACGAACGAGGACTTGCCGACGTTGGGGTAGCCGGCGACGACGACCGCCGGCTCCTCCGGGCGGATGTCCGGCAGGTCGCGGAGGTCGTCACGGGCGTCGCCGACCGCGCGGAGGTCGGTCGCGATCTCGTCCATGATGTCCGCGATGCGGGCGAACGCCTGCTTGCGGTGTTTGGTCGCCGTCTCGACGTCCGCGGTTCGAATCTTCGACATGTACTCGTCGCGGAGGTCGTCGATCTGACGGCTGGCCCAGTCGACCTCGTTCAGCGACTGCCGGAGGGCGTCGACGTCAACGATGGCGTCGGCGAGTTCGTAGTAGAAGGGGTGAACGTCGTAGCCGAAGTCCGGCCAGGCGGTGACCACGTTTTCGAGGTTGTCGGAGGTGATGTTGGCCGCGGTGCGCAACATCGACTCCTCGGCGTCCTTCCCGTCCTTGGCGCGACCCGAGCGGGCCGCCCGCGAGAAGGCCTTGTCGAGAAGCTCCTCCGACCGCGGGGTGGTCGGGAGGTGTTCGAATATCATCTGATTGTCGCCGAATTTACGGCCTGGGAGTAAAAGCCCGTCCGTTGGGGCGTCGCCGGCGACGCGGCGTGACGCCGCGGACGCGGCCGCGGGTGGCGGCTCTCACTCGCCGCGGTCGAGGTACTCCTGCTGGACGGCGACGACCGCCGCGGAGTCCTCGCAGTCGGCGTACCGCCGCAGGGGTTCGTCGTTGAGGTCGAGGAACGTCTCGCCCCACGTGAACTTCGACAGGACGGCCTCGGCGCGGTCGCGCTCGCCGAGGATGACCAGCCCCGCCGCCAGCGCCTCCACGGTCGTCAGCTGGAACGGGTTGCCGAAGTTGACGGGGTTGGCGGCGACGAGATACGGCAGCGCGCGGTGGTCGCCCGGCAGCGAGAACCGCGCCTCGCCGGCGGACTCCCACGAGCAGTCCAGCGCGACGAGGGCGTCGTCGCCGGCGGCGACGGCGGCCGCGTCGGCCGGCGACAGCGCCCGCTCGGCGTGAGGGTTGAGCACGACGCCGTAGGGGGTCGCCCGGTCCGAGCGATGCAGCTCCGCGAGGTCGAAGCGGGCGAGCTTGCGGGCGGTGCATTTCTCGGGGTCGTCGTCGCCCTCGTAGCGGACGTGCAGCTCCACTGCGCGGCGGTTGGCGGTCGCGGCCGAAAAGTCGCCCGCTCCGGGCACTGGGGGAGAGTCGAAATCCGCGGGCCGGAGGGGTCGCCCCCGACCACATCGGTTTTCCCGGCCGGCAACGACCGTCCGAGCATGGACGACCGCGTTCGAGAACACGCACGCACGCTGGTGGACTGGAGCGCCCGCGTCGAGGCCGGCGACGACGTGGTCCTCTCGGTGGACCACGGCGCGCACGACCTCGCCGTCGCCGTCGCCGAGGCGCTCGGCGAGCGGGGGGCGACGCTGCTGGCGACGTACGACGCCGACGAGGTCGAGCGGGCGTACCTGCGCGCCCACGACGGCGAGTTCGACCCATCCGAGCCGGAGCTGGCGATGCTACGGGAGGCGGACGTGTACCTCCGGCTCAGCGCCGACACGAACACGACCGCGACCGCCGACGTCAAGGGCGACACCACCGCGGCGTACGACCGGGCCCGACAGGAGATTCGCGAGGCGCGGCTGGACACCGACTGGGTGAGCACGCTCCACCCGACGCGGGCGCTGGCACAACAGGCCGGAATGAGCTACGAGGCGTATCGGGAGTTCGTCTACGACGCCGTGCTCCGCGACTGGGAGTCGCTGGCCGCGGAGATGGACCGCATGAAGGCCCTGCTGGACGAGGGCAGCGAGGTCCGTCTCGTCGCGGCGGACACCGACCTCACGATGTCCGTCGCGAACCGCGTCGCCGTCAACTCGGCGGCCTCCGTCGCGTACGACTCCCACAACCTTCCCTCGGGCGAGGTGTTCACCGCCCCGCACGCGACCGAGGGCGAGGTCCACTTCGACGTGCCGATGACCGTCGAGGGAGCGGCGCTGTCGGGCGTCCGGCTCTCTTTCGAGGACGGCGAGGTGGTAGACTTCGCGGCCGACAGCGGCGAGGACACCCTCGCGGACCTGCTCGCCACCGACGACGGCGCGACGCGGCTGGGCGAACTCGGCGTCGGGATGAACCGCGGCATCGACCGCGTCACCGACAACATCCTCTTCGACGAGAAGATGGGCGGGACCGTCCACCTCGCGCTCGGGCGGGCGTACCGGGCGAACTACGCCGACGGCCACGAGGACGAGGCCGTCGAATCCGCCATCCACACCGACCTCATCACCGACATGGGCGAAGGCTCGCGCCTGGAGGTCGACGGCGAGGTCGTCCAGCGGGACGGAGTCTTCAGGTGGGAAGAGGAGTTCGAGGAATGAAGGCGAGATAGAGCGGTCGATTTCTCGTACGACGACAGCCGAATTATCGCGACGGAAACTGCCCGTGAGCCCTCGGCTCACTGCTCGCACGACAGCACCACGGCCGCGATGGCTCTCACCTCTTGCAAGCCCTCGGCTCGTTCGACCGGCCGGGGCTCGCTGCGCTCCTCGCTCCCTTCGGTCGCTGCGGTGCTTGCGTCGCCCGGGCCGGATCGAGCGAGCCTCGCCCTTGCAGTCCGCCAGGGGGACGGGAGTCACACCGAGCGCACGCCCGGTCGACACCCGACAGAGGGCGGGTGGGAGATTCCAACCGTGTCCCTTGGGCGGAATCGTCGCCGGCGACGGTTGTAGGGTGTCGGTCTGAGGTGCGCTTCGTTGGGCATCTGAGCGGGTGGGACTGAAAGTGGGCGGCGGCTGCGCGAACCCCGGCGACGCACCAGCGCAGCGCCCGAGCGAAGCGAGGGCGCGAGGCGCGCAGCGAGCCGCGGGAGCACAGCCGCCGGGGGCTTTCCGGGAGGTGGCGGTTGAACTCGACGTGTCGTCCCACAAGCCGTCGAGGACTTTCTGGGAGGTGGCAGTCGAAGCCGGTGTATCACCATTTAAACCATCAACGGGACTCGATTCATCAGAGCAGAACAGGCCGTTCGTTCAAAACCGCTGAAACCACTCCCACCGTCGGCTCACGTCTCGTGAACGTGGCCACACTCCGGACATTTCACCTCCTCACCGCGAACCTCGGCGCTCGATTCCCGGACCTCTCGCATGACCTCCGAGATCCGGTCTTCGGCCTCGCGCTCCTCCTCGACGGAGAGCTCGACGCCTTCGACCTCCAGCAGGAACTTCGCGACCTCCGTGACCTCGTACATCAGCTCGTCCAGCTCCTCGGCGGTGAAGAAGCCGGACATCGCGCCGTAGAGGAACGTCGCCCCCGCCTGGTTTACCTTCTCCTCGAAGGACGCCCGCGCCTGGTTCACCGCCTGCGGGGTGTACGTGTCGGTCATGAACGGGACCAGCCGCGGGAGGTTCTCGCCGATTTTCGTCATCTCGACGCCGGTCTCGGTTCGGAAATCGGCACAGAGCCGCGCGATGGCCCACTCCCGGGCGGTGACGTACGTCCGCTCGCGCAGGAAGTCGTTGACGCGCTCGTACTGCGCGCCGTCCATCTTGGTGAAGCGCTCGTACTTGCGCACGTCCTCCGGCACGTCCGGGTCGGCGCCGACGTCCGGGCCCGGGACGTCCGGCGCAGCGTCGTCGGCGCCGACGGCTCCCTCGGCATCCCGCGCGTCCTCGGTGTCGGCGGTGTCAGCGGCGTCCTCGGCGTCCGCCTCGTCCGTCTGGCCGTCCGCCGCTACGTCCGTGGCGGGGTCGGTATCGGGGTCGACGTCGGGATCGGCGTCGGTGGCGCCGGCGTCCGGGTTCGGGTCGGCGTCGCCGGCGTCTGCGTTTGCATCGGAGTCCGGGTTCGTCTCCAGGTCCGGCTCCGAGTTGCCCGCCGGCGTCGGGTCATCTGACATGGCTCGGTGTCGGTCCCCCACGGTGAAATGCGTATCCCTGCGCCGAGCAGCAAGGCGAGAACCGGGCCCTCGACTGGTCGCGGGCGACCTACGAAGCCTTTTCACCGGCGGCGCCGACCGCCCGAGCATGAAGGTACTGCTGGGCATCGGCGGCAGCGAGGACTCCGTGCGAGCGCTGGAGGAGACGGTCGAGCGGGCGGTCGCAGTCGGCGACGACCTGACGGTGGCGGTGCTCGACAACCCCGACTCCGAGCGGTCGGCGGAGGCGGTCGAATCGCTCGTCCGGGAGCGGCTGTCGGAGGCCGGTCTCGACGCGGAGGTTCGCCGCATCGAGGGCGACCCCGGGAGCCGGGTAGTCGACATCGCCGAGCGGGAGGGGTTCGATCAGGTGGTCCTCGGGGGCGGCCAGCGTAGTCCGATGGGCAAGATTCGCGTCGGCTCCATCGCGGAGTTCGTCCTGCTCAATTCGCGCGTGAGCGTCAAGCTGGTCCGATGAGCCCGGCGCGAACGTACCCCGACGGCGCCACCGGGCCGTTCCCGAAGCCGCCGCTGTCGTTCGTCGACGGCGACGGGCGGACCGTCGCGATTCGACCCTTTGACGGCGAGGAGGCGACCCGGACGGCGCTGGTCGAGATGTACGACGACTTCGACCCCGCCGACCGCGCACAGGGCATCCCGCCGAACGGGCGGGACCGCATCGAGGAGTGGCTGGACAACATCCTCGCCGACGACTGTCGCAACGTCGTCGCCTGGGACGGCGACGACGCGGTCGGCCACGCCACGCTCGTCCCCGACGAGGACGCCTGGGAGCTGGCCATCTTCGTGCTCCAGGCCTACCAGGGCGCCGGCGTCGGGACGCGGCTGCTCCGGGCGCTGCTGGGCCACGCCGAGCGCGCCGGCATCGAGAGGGTGTGGCTCACGGTCGAGCGGTGGAACCAGCCCGCCGTCGCCCTCTACGAGAAGACCGGCTTCGAGACGGCCGACGCCGAGAGCTTCGAACTGGAGATGGCCATCCGGCTCGCGCCCGACGCCTACGGCGACCGCGACCCCGGACCGACGGACGTGGGGTGAGTGTCGGCCGGCGACGGGACGGTCCGCGTCACACCGACAGCACGGGTTGACTCGCGTACAGCAACACGTACTCCGCGGCCTTCTCCAGCACCTCCCCAGGGTCGCCGGTGACCGGCTCCCGCGGGACGACGAGGAAGTCGGCGTCGATGTCGTCGGCGGCGTCGAGCACGACGCTGCCCGGGTGCGTCGTCTTGACGTTCGTCGAGAAGCCGTACGCCATCGACGTCGACAGTTCGACCGCCGCCGCGTCGGCAACGTCGGCGACGGTCGCGAGGAACGACTCCGTCTCGGCGGCGACCTCTCCCTCCTCGATAGCGTCGTCTTCGATGGCCCTGACGAGCTCCTCGCCGAGGACGTACACGGCGTGGACGGTCGCGTCGTACTCGGCAGCGACGCCGACGGCGTACTCCACGGCGCGTGCTGACTCCTCGCTGCCGTCGACCGGCACGAGAACGCGGTCCACGTCGAGGTCGACGTCGAACTCCCCGGAGGTCATGCTCTCCCGTGCGGCCGGCGAGGAAAAAACGCTTGTCGTCGGCACCCCACCGCAGACGACCGCTACCGGAGTCGTCACCGCGGGGCGGAGGTCTCGCTGCTCCGTCCGCAGCGGGTCCGTCTCGGCGTGCGTCGACGGCCGCCGGTCCGTCGCGACGGTCGTGGGGAGGGAATCACGCCGTCGGCGACTGACCGGCTCCCGAAGCGACCACACCGTCATCGCGTCGAACCGCGCCGAGCCCCGTCGACCGGCGCCCCGACCCGCCGGGCTCGGTCGACTGCTTCCGTCTCTGGGGTGCTTCCGAACTCGTCGGTGGCACACCCCACTACACGTGTTCCCCGGTGTTGACTTGTACCCACCCACTGACACACCTGCTCAGGCCGTGGGACGGCCGGCGCTCGTCGCGCGGTCGACCGCGTCGCCGTCGCTGCCAGGGGGACAGTTCAGGCTTGCCTTGCGTTCATCGGTCGAGTCCCCGTCGCGTGTCTGAACACCGCCAGCTGATCGATTCTGCGCTTTATCATCAGTAGTTGGTGACATCCCGGCGTTTTCGGTATCCAGAGTATTATTCCGGCTTATTCCGAATGGAAGAGCATGATAGACCCGTTCGAAGAGATCAACTTTCTGACTCGCTCGGAGAACAGGGGACGCTTACTCGAAACGCTCACCGAAGGAGCGCATACGGAGCATGAACTGGTCGATCGGACGGGAATCTCCCGTGTGACGGTGAACAGAGCACTCGATGCGTTTCGGGAGCGGGGATGGGCACAGAGAGTTGGCGAGGAGTACACGACAACGAAAGTGGGGGAGATGCTCGCCGTCGACTGCGTGCGCTTCAGGGAAACGGCGGATCTGGCGTGTCGGCTGGGTCCGGTTATCGACCTCCTTCCGCTAGAAGGATGGATTTCGATCTCCAGACGCTGGCGGAGGCGACGATCACTGATCCGAAGAACTACGACGTACTCCAGACGATCGATCGGTGGGTTACACTCATTCGGGAGTCCGGACCAGCTGAGGCTGTTCACCTACCGGTCCGGGCGGATGGTTGCCGAACTGATTCGTGAGGAGATCGTCGCCGGGACGCTCGAAATGGAGGCGATTCTCGCACCGTCCGAACTCGAACGTCTGCAGACCGATAGGAGGACCTGCGAGGCGAAACAGGGCCTCCTCGAAGCAGGGGCAACCTACTACATGGCTGGGGAGGAACCACCCAAACCGTACAGTATCGGCATGCTCGACGATATCGCAGCGGTCTCCGGGTAGAACGAGGACAGCAAGCCACAAGTGCACATGGAGACCCGCGCCGAACCGGTCGTGGGGTGGGTCGAAGCGGAGTACGAAGCGGTAAAGCCGAACGCCGAACGGCTAACCGCCGAGGAGTTCGACCCGTGAATCCCCGAGCGAAGATCGCGCCCACCCAACCCGTCGGGCTGGCCCGCGAAGCGACTACCCGGGCTGAACAATCACAGGGCCTGTTCTCTCGACAGAGCACGTGTTATTTCACTGAAAATAACTAAAGTTCAGGCGTCTGTCTCTTTCGACGGGACGAGATGTCCCGGTATAACCATGTCCGAGGAAGAACGCGTCGAGGCACTGTGGTCACGAGTACCGTATCACGCCTTCGCACGAGAGATAGCGCCCGCGGCAGCGGACCTCGTCGAAACCGCCGGCATCGACGGTGACGACGACGTGCTCGACGTCGCGTGTGGCACCGGGAACGTGGCGATTACGGCGGCCAAACGCGGGGCTGACGTCACCGGTATCGACCTCAATGACGATATGCTGTCCTGGGGTGAGGATAACGCCGACCTGATCGACGACGACGTGGAGTTCCGGCGGGGGAACGCGACCGACCTCCCCGTGGGCGATGATCAGTACGACGTCGTCCTGCCGGCGTTCGGTCACCACCTCACGTCGGACCCCGTGACGGCGACCGAGGAACTCGTCCGAGTTACCAAACTCGGCGGTACGGTGGCGTTCGCGTCGTACGCACTCGATGGGGTCGTCGGTGCGGCGTATCGGGCTCTCACGGAACACCACCCGGAAGGTGAGAGGGTCGTCAAGCCATTCTACTGGGGAGACGAGGAGTTCGTCAGGGACCGGTTCGTAGACCTCTTCACGGAACTCGAATTCGACCGCGGCTCCGTGAAGATGCACGGGTTGTCCGGGACGGATATGGTCGAGTACACGCTCGAGATCTCCGGGGCGATCCGAACGGCCTACGAGCAGACCTCGCGTCAGGAGCAACTGTACGAAGATTGGGTGCGAATCGCAAAGAACAATCTGGAAGGCAACCTGTACCCGGTCGATTACTTGCTGGTCAGTGCAACCGTGTAGCTGCCACGGGGCGGGGTAGTTTTCCAGTACGACCACCGGACTCCACGATTTCAGTGATGTCAAACCAGAGAGCACCGACGAGTGGCTCAGACCGTTCAGCTTCGCATGGAATCGGCTTCTGCGGACGCTGCCGTGACAGACGCCCCAAAGTTATTGTTAGCGCATTACATGAAGAATAAATATAATGGCGGGGGCGGAGTGGGACTGTGACCGGTTTCGGCTCATCGCGCGGCGGTTCGACTGCATCGAGGCGCTCGTCGCCGGGCCGGTCAACCCGCGGGGTCTCGTCGACTCGCTGTCGTCGTCGCGGTCGACGGTCAACCGGGCGCTCCGGGAACTGACGGACGCGGGGCTCGCTCGGCGAACGAGCGAGGGGTACGTGGCGACGCCAGCCGGTCGGCTCGTCGCCGACGAGTACCGCCGCTTCGCCGAGCGCGCCGGCGCGGCGCTCGACCGCAGCGACGCCGTCGAGCCGCTTCCGGTCGACACCACGCTGGCGCCGTCGGTCGTGGCGACCGCCGACGTGATCCGCGCCGACGACGGTGACGACGCCCGGCCGCTGGCGCAGGTGACCGCCGCCCTCGACGACGCCGACCGGGTGCAGCTCCTGACGCCGGTGTCCCCGCCGACGCCGCTGGTGAGCGCCTGCCGAAACCGGGCCGTCGACGGCGCGGTCGTCGAGGCCGTCGCCCCTGGGAGCGTACTCGACGGGCTGGCCGCGGAGTTCCGCCGCGACGACGTCGCGGTGCGCAGCATCGAGCCCGAGTCCGACGCCGACGTGCCGGATTTCTCCCTCGTCGTCACCGACGCGGTCGTCGCCGTCGTCGTGTACGATCGCCGGGCCGTTCACGCGACGCTCGTCAGCGACGACGAGGACGCGGTCGACTGGGCTCGTCAGGAGTTCCGCCGGGTCGCCGACGGCGTTCCGCTGGCCGACGACGCCGCGGACGACGCGGAGGGCGAGCTCACGGTCGCGCTCGAAACCGAGGGGTTCGCTTCGGTTCGACGGACGCTCGACCGCCGGGAGCCGTCGCCGCCACGGACCGCCTGGCGAAGCGGGTTCGGACTGGCCGAGGTGGTCGCCGGCTACGCCGTCGAGCGGACGTACGACCCGACCGACGAGTCGACCACGGGCGGAGCGAGCGAGGCGCTCGTGGCGACCGGGGCGGACGCCGGCGACGATGACGAGAGAGCCGAGCACGGAGTCGAGACCGAGCGACGGGAGCTCTCGGCCAACCTCGTCGGCGGACTGCTGGTCGGCGACGACCACGCTCTCGTCGGCCCGCCGGGGTCGGGGAAGAGCACCGTCTGCAAGCTCGTCGCCGCGCGCTGGTACGACGCCGGCCATGGGCGGGTGTTCTACCGGGAGGCCGGCCGCGGCTCGCCGTTCGAGTCGGTCGCCGCCCTCGCCGAGCGCGCCCGGGCCGCTCCGGGGCACACGCTGGTCGTCGTCGAGGACGCCGTCTCCCCCGAGAGCAGCGCGGCCTTCGAGCTGATGGACGAGTGCCGCGACGACGCCGGCGTGAGCGTCCTCGTCGACGCCCGCGAGCGGAGATGGCACGACGCCGACGGGCTCCCGGCCGACGCCCGGCTGCGAGCCTACCGGACCGAGATGACGACCGTTGGCATGCCGGCGCTGAACGAACGGGAATGCGAGCGCCTGATCGGCGGATTCGAGGAGCGCGCCGACTGCGACGTACCGGTCAGCGCGTCGGAGCTCCTCACGGAGCTCAGGGAGGGCGGCCGGACCGACCTCGGCGGCGAGTCCGCACGTCGACCGGGAGAGCTGTTTCTGCTGTTCCATCGACTCGCCGCGGCCGCCGCCTGCACCGCGACGCGGGAAGGGACGCCGCCGAGCTCCCTGGAGGAGGACGTCATCCGGACGTACAGCGAGCTCTCGGAGGCCGGACGGGACGTTCTCGCCGTCGGCGTGTTGGTCAACGTGCTCAACGCGACCGACCTCGGCGTCCACCCCGAGTATCTTCACGCGATGACCGTCACGCCCGAAGGGCCGGACCGCGACGCCGTCGACGAGGCGCTGGCGACGCTCGACGGCGCCGTTCTCTTCGGCGGCGACGCGCGGGGGCCGTACCGCGCGGTCCACGGCACGTGGTCGACCGCGTTCCTGAGCCACCTGCTCGAAGCCAGCGACGAGCGCGCCGCCCGCCGTCACCTCGCCCGCGGTGTGAACGCCGTCCTCGCGCTGGCCGACGAGCCGAGCCATCGACGGGCGGTCGAGCGCGTGCTCACGGGGGCGACGCCGGAGCTGCGCAGCGTCGACGCCGACGCGGAAGCGTGGGTCGAGACGTTCCTCCGACGGGTGTTCCGGCTCGGCCGCGACCACCCGGGGTTAGCGCCGTTGTTCGGTCGCGGCGGCGAGCTCAGCGTCTCCGTTCCCCGGACCGCGCCGGCGTCGCTGTCGGTGCGGTGTCGGCTCTGGCACGGGCGGATGTACACCCTCGCCGGCAAGTTCGACGAGTCCCGGGCTGCCTTCGACCGGGCCAGAGAGACGCTCCAGGCGGCGGGGCTGGACGACGGGACGACGCGGGCGCTGCAGGCCCGCGAGCAGTTGGAGCGCAGCGACCTCGCGCGCAAACAGGGCGCCTTCGACGACGCCGAGCGCTTCGCCGGCGCGGCGTTGGAAGGGTACCGCGCCGTCGAGGACGACGATGGCCGCGCCCAGGCGCTGGTCAAGATGGGCGCCGTCACCCGAGGGTACGGCGACTACGACACCGCCGCCCGGTACGTTCGGGAGGGGGTCGCGCTCCACCGCGAGGTCGGCGACACGCGCCGCATCGTCACGGGACTGCACGACCTCGCCATGGTTGAGTGGCTACGTGGCAACCTCAGCGAGGCCGAGCGCTGTGCCCGGGAGTCGCTGTCGCTGGCTCGCGAGCTGAGTTACGCGCGCGGACTGGCCGACGGCGAGATGACGCTGGCGCTGGTCGCTCGCAGCCGCGAGAACCTCGACGCCGCCGAGTCGCACGCGCTACAGGCGCTGGACCGCTACCGCGGGCTGCGGGACTGGCAGGGCGAAACGGACGTACTCGGCGACCTGAGCGTCATCAAGCGCGAGCAGGGAGCGCTGGACGACGCCGAGGAGTACGCAGAAGAGGCGCTTTCCCGCTGTCTCGACATCGGCGACCGACCCGGAGAGGCGCGGTGTCGCGACCGGCTGGGAACCATCGCCCACGACCGCGACGACCACGAGCGGGCGATAGAGCGCTTCGAGACCGCCCTGAGGCTGATGTGGGAGGTCGGCGACCGCCACGGTGAAGCCGTCGTGCTGGCACACGTCGCCGACCTCGACCGCGACCGTGGGGCGTACCACCGCGCGGTCGACCGGCTCGAACGGGCGATAACGCTCCACAGAAACGCCGGCGCCGTCGAGGACGCCCTCGGCGCAATCGAGCGGCTCGTGACGACGCTGACCGAGGCGGGCGAGGAGACCGACGCCATCGAGTGGTGCGACGAGGGGGCGGCGCTGGCCGACGAGCGCGGTATCGACGCGACCGCCGAACGGTTCCGCGAGCGCTGCCAGCGGCTCACGGAACGAGCAGGCTGAGCGCAGCCGAGGACGCCCGACGCCACGACGCCAACGGAACCGGGCGGCGAGGTCGCACGGTTTTATACCCGCGGCGGCGGTACCCTCAATCATGTTCGATACCGTCGTCATCGCCACCGACGGCTCCGAGAGTGTCCGGCTGGCCGTCGGAGTCGCGCTGGCGGTCGCCGAGCGGTTCGACGCCGCGGTCCACGCGCTGTACGTCGTCGACGAGAGCGAGGTCGAGTCCTCGCCCGAACGGCTCCGGACGGAGATGCGCGAGGCGCTGGCCGACCGCGGGGAAACGGCGCTGAGCGCCGTCAGCGACGCGTTCGACGGGGACGTGACGACAGCGGTCCGGGAGGGACGGCCGGCCGACGAGGTCGGCGACTACGCCCGCGAGGTCGACGCCGACGTGGTCGCCACCGGCACGCGCGGGCGCCACGGCGAGAACCGCTTTCTCATCGGCAGCGTCGCCGAGCGGGTCGTTCGGACCTGTCCGGTGCCGGTGTTGACCGTCCGGCAACTGGAGGAGTGACGCCGCCACGGCGGGCGAACCGCCACGCTTTCACCCCGTGACCGCCCACGGCGGGCCATGGACGACGACCTCATCGCGACCGCCGACCTCCCGCCGGAGCGGAAGTCCCAGATTCCCGGCGAGGGCTTCTTTTACCCCGACTCGCTGGCCGAGGACCGCTCCGAACAGCGCGTCCGCGAGGCCGTCGACGGCGCCGACGCCGTCGTCGTGACCGACAGCGACGCCGACGGGCTCGGCTGCATCGCGCTCGTCCGTGAGGCGTACGACGCCGCGCTCGACCCCGAGCCGTTCCTCGCGGAGCGCCGCCGGCGGCTGGCCGATGACGGTGTCGACGCCGCCGATGAGGACGACGACGGCGACGCGGACGCGGAAGACCCATCGGCCGACGTTCACGCGCGGTCGGCGGCGGCGCTGGTCCCAACCAGTCCCCGCGACCTCGCGTCGGACCTGGCGACCGTCGCCGACCTCGTCGAGCCGGGGGCGGACGTGTTCGTCTGTGACCTCTGTCCCGACGAGTTCGCGGCGGTGGCCGACGCCGTCGACGCGCTCGTCGCCTCGGCCGGCGAGGTCCGGTGGTTCGACCACCACCAGTGGGACGACGAGGTCGCTGCGGCGGTGCGCGAGGCCGGCGTCGACCTGGTCGTCGGCGAGAGCGAGGCCGAATGCACGACCGACGTGACGCTGCGGTCGGTCGACTACGAGTTCCCCGAGCGGTTTGTCGACCTCGCGGCCGTCACCCGCGATCACGACCTCTGGCTGAAGGAAGACGACCGCAGCGACGACCTCGCCGACTACGCGACTTGGGCCGACGCCGAGGAGTACGTCGCCGTCGTCGGCGCCCACGGCGTCGACCTCCCGGAATCGGTCCGGGCGTTCCTCAACGAGCGCCGCGTGGAGAAGCGCCGGCTCGTCGAGAAGGCCGTCGAGCGCGCGTCCGTCCACGAGGTCGACGACTGGTCGGTCGGCGTCACCTACGGGCGCTGCTCGCAGAACGAGGTCGCGGAGACGCTGCGCGAGCAGGGGTGTGACGCCGCGGTCGTCGTCAAGCCGTACGGCAGCGTCTCGATTCGGGGCTCGGAGGGCGGCTTCGAGCGCGCTCACGAGGTCGCCGGACGGCTCGGCGGCGGGGGCCACCCGCAAGCCGCCGGCTGCATGCCCGACCTGTTCGACGACATGCTCGATTACGCACGGCACTGGACGACGCAGGGTCGGGCGACGAAGAAGACCGTCCTCCGGGCGTTCGAGGCGGTCGCGGCCGATGCCGCCGAGGCCGACGAGAGTGGGAATGTCGACGGCGGCGCCGACCAAGGCGGCGACTGAGACGCCAACTGAGACGACGACTCAGACTCGCTCAGGCACGTCGCGGCCGCCGACGACCCACTTGTGGGCGTAGGCGGCGCCGCACTCACACTGGGCGTAGGCGTGAATCACGTTGCCGTCCTCGTAGATGCCGCCGACGTCCTCGTTCTGGGCCTCGGCGAAGGCGAAGACGAACCTGACCGAGTGGGAGTCGTCGTCCTGGTTCTCGTCGTCGTCGGCAGCCGGGCAGTCGCCGCCGCCGAGGTCGGGATCGACGGTCCCGCGGCGGTCCATCGCCTGCCGGGCGAACCCCATCGCGTCCATTCCCGTGCCGGAGGCGAACATCTGCCGCCCCTCGTCGCCGTCAACGACGAGGACGACGCCGCCGTCGACCGACTCGCCGAAGTTGGCGATCTTCCCCTGGTCGTCGAGGTAGTCGTGGGTGAGAAACAGCGCCACGTCGTCGAGTCGCTCTCCCGCGAGGAACTCCGCGAGCTTGCTCATACCGTCGAGTGGCGCCGCCAGCCTCAAAAGCGACCCGCGTTGGCTCGTCGAGCGTCTCAGCCGTCGAAACCGAGGTCCTCAGCGATGCTCGCCAAGGAGTCGTCCGGGCCGGGGCTGGCCTCGTAGACGACGCGGTCGCCGGGTGCCCGGACGCCGTAGAGGTCGCCGGGGTCGACCACGTCGAGGTCGACGCTCTCGCCCGGGCCGCGGCCGACGTCGTCGAGCCAGTCCAGCAGGTGATTTTCGCCGGTCCCGGGCTCCCGGGCGACGGCGCGGTTGTGGAAGGCGCCGCGGAGGAACCGCCCGTCGCGGTCGGCACGGACCTGTGCGTACCGCTCGGCGCCGTCGACGACCAGCCGAATCACGTCGCCGTCGGCGACGACGAGGTCGTCCGGGAGGCGGAGGCAGGGCCGACTGGTGCCGCCGCTGCGGGCGAGTTCGCCGCGGTAGGTGTCGACCGAAGGGTGGTCGCTCGGAACGCGTTCGACCATGGGCCATCCGTCGGCGCGGCGTGGTGAAAAGCGGTGGGACTCGGGGAGAGAAGGCGGTTACTCGTCGTCGTCTTCGTCGGCGTCAGACTCCGTTTCCTCGCCGTCATCAGCTTCCTCGGCTGCCGCTTCGTCGGCGTCGGTCTCCGTTGCTTCCTCGTCCGCTTCCTCGGCCTCCGCGGCCGCCTCAGCCTCTTCGTCGTCGCTCTCACCGTCGCGGCCGACGATTTTGGCGTTGATCTGCTGGGTGTCCTCGGAGATTTCGCGGCCGCGGACGGTGACGCGCTTGCGCTCGCCGTCGGTGGACGGCTCGAAGCCGACGCCGCCTTCGAGCAGCAGCTCCTTCAGGTCGGCGCCGGGGACGTCCTCGCGCATCGGCCGGCCAGCGTTGTCGGAGCCGCCGGTGAGTTCGAGGTCGCCGTCGTCGAGACCGACGGCGCTGCCGTCGACGGCGTCGCCGAGTTCGCGGCTGAGGAATCGGTTGGCGTCCTGTCCTTCGACGGTCTCCTGCTGGGTGTCTCCCGACTCGGGGTCGGCGTAGACGACGGTGAATTCGGCCATACGAGAGCTGAGATTGGCGGCGGTGAAAAGTACGTCGAATGAGAGGCGGGAAAACGCGGACGGGCCGAGCGCAGCGAGGCCGTCCGTGGCAAACCGCCTCAGTGAGAGGCGCGACTGCAAGGAGCGCCTCGGATGGACGAGCGGCGGAGGCGCGACTGCAAGGAGCGCCTCGGATGGACGAGCGGCGGAGGCGCGACTGCAAGGAGCGCCTCGGATGGACGAGCGGGGAGCGAAGCGACCCGCGAGTCCGAGCGAAGCGACCCGCGAGTCCGAGCGAAGCGACCCGCGAGTCCGAGCGAACTGACTCGCGAGCCGTAGCGCTGGAAGGCCAGTTAAGCACACCACGACCGACTACCACTGGCGACCTGCACCCGACCTCGACGGTCGCTCACTCCCCGAGCGCGTCGTCGGGGACGAACGGGTCGGGGTCGGCCTGGGTGAACACCACCCGGCGCTCGTCGTTGAGCGGGCGGACGAACGTGCGCATCTCGCCGCCGTCGCGGACCCGACGGAGCGTCTCGGTCGCCTCGTCGAGGCGGTAGTACAGCGGGAGCGCGACCGCCGTCTCCCCGTCGGCGGCCTGCATCACGACGACCGCGAAGAACACGTCCCCCTCGCGGGCGGTGTAGGCGTCGAACGCGTCGAACTCCAGGGACTCGGCCAGCTCCTCGACCGTCCGGAACTCGTCGCCGGGGACGAGCACGTCCAGCCCGGTGCGGTCGTCGAGATAGCCGCCCTCGGCCTCGGAGTCCTTCCCCGCCGGCAGCGGCGTCACGTCGCCGGGGTGCAGTTCGGTCACGTCCCACCCCGACTCGCGGTACTCCTCGGCGGTGGCCTCCATGTCGTCTATGACCGCCTCCCAGAAGTCCATGACCCCCGACAGCGCGTGCTGTTCGCTCATGGCCGGTGATGGGTCCCCACTCCCCGAAAAGGGTTCGGCTTCCGGGCGGCGAGCGCCACCAGGAGTCGAAAAGTTATTTCAGCCCACCCGGGCGATGCTGGAGCAATGACGGACCTGCTCTCCATCTCGGACCTCCGGACGCAGTTCGCCACCGACCGCGGGGACGTCAAGGCGGTCGACGGCGTCGACCTCACCATCCGCGAGGGCGAGACCGTGGGGCTGGTCGGCGAGAGCGGGAGCGGCAAGAGCGTCACCGCGCTGTCGGCGATGGACCTCGTCGACGAGCCGGGCGAAATCGCCGACGGCGAGGTGGCGCTGTCCGCGGCGTCGCTGGCGCGCAACCTCCTGCCGCGGTTCGCCGACGGCGTCGCCAGCTACCCAAAGGCCGTCTCCGACGCGGCGTGGCGGCTCGCGGCCGCGCTCCGGGCCCGACTCGTCGGCGGCGCCGTCGCGGTCGGTCTCGCGCTCGGGAGCGTCGCCACAGTCGGGGCAGTCGTCCTCGCCCGTCCGGGGGCTGTCGACGCCGCCTTCCTGGCCGGGACGGTCGCGTTCGGCTTCGGCCTGCTCGGGTGGGCGGGGTCGGCGATGGCCGGCCGCGGCGTCGAAGCGATGCAGGCCCACCTCGACGCTGGCACCGACTGGACCGAGCGCGACTCCCGGCGGGCGATGGCCCGAGTCGGCGGCGTCGGCCTCGAGACGATGGTCGGGGTGACCGTCGTCGGCTCGCTGTTGCTGTGACGCCTCGACGTCGCCCGACCGCCGCTTCCGACGGACCTTTGGCCCGGCCCGTTCGAGAGCCACCATGCGACTCGCGCGCCTGCTGACGCCCGAGGGCGTCGTCGCCGGCGAGTACGACGACGGCGTCGTCCGCGCCGCCGACGGCAGCTACGAGGTCGGCCGCGACGGCCGGCTGCTCCCGCCCTGCGAGCCGACGGCGCTGTACTGCGTCGGCCGCAACTACGCCGCGACGCTCGATCAGATGGAGTACGACCGCCCGGAAGAGCCGGACTTCTTCATCAAGCCGCCGACGGCGACGGTCGCCCACGAGCGGCCGATTCCCTACCCCGAGTTCACCGACGAGTTGACCTACGCCGGCGAATTGGCCGCCGTCGTCGACGAGCGCTGTCGGAACGTCGCCCCCGCGGACGTCGACGACGTGCTCCGGGGGTTCACCGTGTTGAACGACGTGGACGCGCTCGACCAGCAGAACCGGACCCCGCGCAAGGCCTTCGACGGGTCGGCGCCGCTCGGGCCGTGGATCGAAACCGACGTCGACGTCTCGGACGTCCGGATGCACACCGACGTCGCCGGGGAGCGCCGCCAGGAGGCGAGGACCGTGCAGATGCTGTTCGACGTGCCCGAGGTCGTCTCCTACCTCTCCGAGCGGGTCACGTTCCGGCCCGGCGACGTGGTCGCCTTCGGCAGCCCCGCCAACCCGGGGCTGGTAGAACCCGGCGAGACGGTCGAAATCACCTACGAGGGCGTCGGGACGCTGCGGAACACGGTCGTCGAACGGTAGTCGGAGGTGGTCCGTTCGGAGCGGTCAGCCCCGGACGTTCTCGCCGACGGTCGCCCCGAACGACTCCGGCCCGGCGAGCGCGTCGTAGGCGACCTCGCCGCCGACGAGCGTGAGCCGAGGGAACACCGCCTCGTG
This sequence comes from Halolamina sp., assembly GCA_042216705.1. Taxonomy (GTDB): domain Archaea; phylum Halobacteriota; class Halobacteria; order Halobacteriales; family Haloferacaceae; genus JBDGTQ01. Next base: position 23,426 of record JBDGTQ010000005.1, read on the forward strand.
GCCCTCGAACGGCGTCCACCCGCACTTCGAGTGGAGCCGGTCGGCGTCGACCGTCGTCGTTTCGTCGAGGTCGACCAGCGTCAGGTCCGCGACCGCACCCTCTGCGACGCGGCCGCGGTCGGGGAGGTCGAAGATGTCGGCCGGCGTCGCGGCCACGAGGTCGCGCACCCGTTCGAGCCCGAGATCGCCGGCGGCGACTCGCCCGAGCAACAGCGGCACCATCGTCTCCACGCCGGGAACGCCCGAGGGGGCGTCCCGCAGCGTCGTCTCCTTCTCGGCGACGGTGTGGGGAGCGTGGTCCGTGGCGACGACGTCGACCGTGCCGTCGGCGACGCGCTCGAACAGCGCCTCGCGGCGGCTCTCGCTGCGCAGCGGCGGGTTCATCCGACCGAACGTCCCGAGGTCGGCGAGGTCGTCTCGAGAGAGCAGGAGGTGATGGGGCGTCACCTCGCAGGTGACCCCCGGCGCGTCGGCGACGCGGTCGACCGCCTCCGGCGTGGAGGTGTGAGCGACGTGGAGGTGAGCGTCGACGTCGCTGGCGGTGTCGATGGCCCGCTCGACGGCTTCGATTTCGGCCTCGGCGGTGCGGTACCGGCTCCAGCGGTCGGCCTCGGCCGCCCGGCCCGTGGCGGCGCCCGTCGGACCCGAAGCGGCCGCGTCACCCGCGTCGGCTGGGTCGTCCGGGACGACCGACTCGTCGAACCGATCGGCGTCCTCGGCGTGGACCGTCACGGGGACGTCGGCCTCGGCCGCGCGAGCGAGCGCGTCGGCGAAGGCGTCGGCGTCGATGCCCATGTCGCCGGTGGAGTCGGCGAGGAACACCTCTCCGAGCGCGAACAGCGGGCGCTCGAACAGCGTGTCGGGGTCCCACGCCGGCGTCACGCCGCCGTTGATGCCGTAGTGCACCAGCGAATCGGCCGCGAGGTCGCGCTTGTCGTCGTAGGCCGGCCCCGAGACCGTCGGCGGCGACGTGTTCGGCTGGTCGACGACCGTGGTGACGCCGCCGGCGACCGCCGACCGCGAGCCGCTGGCCCACGTCTCCTTGTGGTCGAACCCGGGCTGGCGGAAGTGGACGTGTACGTCGACCGCGCCGGGGAGGAGGTGGGCGTCGGCGGCGTCGACGACCGTCTCGTCGAACTCGGCGTCGAGGTCGCCGGCCGGTTCGACCGCGGCGACGACGCCGTCGGCGACTCGAACGTCTCGGTTGCGCCCGTCGGCGAGGGTGGCGTCGGCGAACAGCATTCGTTTCGGGAAAGACGCCGCCGGGCCCTAAGTTGGTGGGGTCGACGACGACCGGCGGGGTGGCCCCGCTACCGGGGGTCGCTCAGTCGGCGCTCCCGTCGCCGTCGGCGGCGCGAGCCGCCTCCGTCGCCGGCACCACCCGGCGCTCGGCGGGACCGACCGACTCGTGGTCGAGGACGGCAGTTTCGAGCGCGCGGGCCAGGACGGTCGGGTCGGCCGGCCCGCCGGCGGCGACGCCGCCGACCGACTCCGGGTCGAAAGGCACCCCCAGCGCGTCGTACACTGGGTCGAGGACGGCCGCGACGGCCTCGTCGTCGGCGACGACGACGCAGCCGGCGACCAGCGCCGCCCCGTCGGTGACTCGCTGGGCGATGCCGGCGACCTTGCCCGACGGGGTCCGGACGGAGTAGTCGCCGGGGCAGAACGACCGCGGCGGCTCGCCGGGCCGGGCGTCGACGCCGACGGCGTCGAGTGCGTCGACGACGACGTCGACCCCCGTCTCGTAGCGGTCGTCGAGGCCCGTCCGGGCGTCGTCGGTGGGGCGACACCAGGCGAACGCCAGCGTCCGGCCGGTGTAGACGACCGCGCGTCCGCCGACCGAACGCTCGACGGCCGGGAACCCGCGGTCCTCGGCGGCTGCGACCGCGCGGTCGTAGCCGTCTTCGCGGGCGTCGCGGCGGCCGAAGGCGACCTGCCGATGTGGCGTCCAGGCCCGCAGCGCCGGCTCGCCGCGCTTGGCCGTCTCCGCGAGCAGCCGTCGGGTGAGGTCGCGGTCGGCGTCGGAGTCGGCGGCCCGGCCTCGAACGAGTCGCACGGCCGGGCGAACGGCTCCGACGCACCTAAGCTTGCCCGTCTCCACGCTATCGTATGGTCTCGCTGCCGGCGTCGGTGCTCGCCCGGTACCGGCGGTTCTCGCTGTACAACTCCCCCTACGCCGCCCACGACCGCGGCCGGGCGGTCGACCTCTACCCCGACGACCCCGCCGGCGTCGCCGACGACCGCCGCCGCGGGGCAGCCGCACCCTCGCCCGTCGCCGGCGAGGTGATCGAGACCCGGACCGTCGCCTGTCCGGACCGGCCGTACGCCGTCGGGGAGGACCACCTCGTCGTTGTCGCCACCGACCCCGACGGCTACGCCGAGGGTCGTCTCGCCCGCATCCTCCATGTCGACCCCGCGGTCGAGCCGGGCGATCGCGTCGCCGTCGGCGACCCGCTCGGGCGGACGGTGCGCTCGGGCTTTTTCGGCCGCTGGGTCGCCGACCACATCCATCTCGGATTCCGGCCGCCCGAGGCGAACCCGGTCCGCGCCTCGGGGTCGCTGGCGCTGTCGGTCGACGTCGACGTCGAGCCGATCGCCTGGGACGGCGTCGGCACGGTCGTCGATGTCGGACCGACGTACGCCCGACTGGACGCCCCGGCGCACCCCGACCCCGACGACCGCGAGTGGCCCGACGGCGACGCGCCGACGTGGGTCGGACTCGCGGGCGAGGAGGACCGACCGCTCGACGGCGGCCTACCGCACTACGGCGGCGGCGGCTCGCTGTCGGGCGGCGCGACGGGAGCGGTGTCGCTGCTCGGGACGGAAGTCGCCACGGCGGCCGACGGCGACGTGGCGGTCACCGGTCGCGACCTCGACTGGGGCTCCGTCGGCGTCTACGCGAACGGCGTCCGCGCGACCGGGCTGTCGCTGTTCGCCTCGCGAGTCGACTTCGGGACGAAGCTCGTCTTCCACGAGGGCCACGACTTCGCCGTCGGCGACGAGGTGACGGTACGCGTCAGACCGGTCGCGGACCGGATTCGGCTGGACGACTGAGTCGCTCGGCGGTGCGAGCGGTGAGGGCGTCGCTGTCGCCGGCGACGAAGGGCGCCCGCGCCGGGAGGACGGTCAGGCGAACTCGACGTCCTCGCGGCTCGCCACCTCGCCGAACAGCCAGTCGGCGTGGTCGACGGCGTACGCCTTGTGGTCGGGGTCGATGAACCCGAGGGCGTCTTCGACGAGCACCGGCCGGTAGTCGCGTAGGCCGGCGCTGCCGGCGGTGTGGAGGACGCAGACGTTCGCCAGCGTTCCGCAGACGAGCAGGTCGTCGACGCCGCGGGCGTCGAGCCACCCTTCCAGCTCAGTCTGGTAGAAGGCGTCGTACGTGTGCTTCTCGACGACGTGGTCGGCCTCGCGCACGTCGAGGTCGGCGTGAAGCTCGGCCCCCCAGCCGTCGGCGAGGACGTGTTCGCCCCAGCGGTCGAACTCGTCGTAGTAGTGGTTGCCGTCGAACTGCTCGGGCGGGTGAACGTCCCGCGTGTAGACGACCGCTGCCCCGGCGTCGCGGGCGCGAGCGACGAGGTCGATCACCGGGTCGAGCGCCGCCTCGCTGCCGGGAGCGTACAGGTTGCCGTCCGGGTGACAGAAGCCGTTCTGCATGTCGACGACGACGACGGCGGTTCGGGTCGGGTCGAACGTTGGCATGGCCGTCGGTTGGAACGGCGAGGTAGAAACCGCTTCGCCCGAAATCACCCGGAGCGACGGGCATCCTGATAAAGGCTCTTCAGGGCCGAACCCTACGTGATGGTATGCGACGGTTCCCCGCGGTAGTCCTCGCAGCGTTGCTCGTCGTCGGCGGCGTCGCACCGGCGGTCGCCGCCGGCGCGGGCCTGCCGGTCGCCGCCGAGAGCACGGCGGCCGGTGGAGCGGCGTCGTCGAGCGCCGACGCGACCGCATCAGCGGCGCCACCCGACCCCGAGGAAGACGTCCTCGGCTGGGAGAACGGCTACTGGTACAACGAGAGTCTCGACTTCGACCAGTCCGACGGCGTCAGCGACGCCGAGCGCGACGCACTCGTCTCGCGGACGATGGCCCGCGTCGAGCACATCCGGCGACTGGAGTTCACCGACGACGTCCCCGTCGCGGTGCGGAGCCGGGACCAGCTCCGTGGGGAGGTCTCGAACAACTCGGCCAACGAGTCCCTCCAGCGCTTCGACAACGTGAAATTCGAGGCGTTGCTGCTTATCAACGAATCGGCCGACTCCCTCGCCGTCCAGGACAGCAACGCCGGCTCCTCGATTCTGGGCTACTACTCCCCCCGGCAGAACCAGATCGTCCTCGTCGCGCCCAACGAGTCGGCGGTCGAACTCGACGAGCTGACGCTGGCTCACGAACTGGTCCACGCGCTGCAGGACCAGCAGTTCGACCTCTCCGAACTCCCCCGCGGTGAGACCCGCGACGAGGTCAACGCCATCGACGGCGTCGTCGAGGGCGACGCCAGCTATGTCGAGAACCGCTACGGCGACCGCTGTGGCGAGGGCGGCGCCTGGAACGGCAGCTGCGCGACGCCGCCGGACGGCGCCGGCAGCAGCGGCGGCGGCGAGCTGGCAAACCTCGGCGTCTACTTCCTGAAGTTCCAGCCCTACAGCGACGGCCCGAACTTCGTCGCCAGCGTCGAGGACCGCGGCGGCTGGGGCGCCGTGAACGCGCTGTACGACGACTTGCCCGAGAGTGCCGAGCAGGTGATCGAGCCCGAGACCTACCCCGACGACCGGCCGGCGAACGTCAGCCTCGAGGACCGCCACGGCGACGACTGGCAGCGGGTGCGCCCGCCGGGGCGACCCGACTACGCGGAGGTCGGGCAGACCGGCATCGCGTCCATGCTGGTGTATCCGCTGTACGACAGCCAGGGTCAGAGTCGGCCGGTCGAGCCCCGCACGTGGCTGAACTACACCGACGACGGCGAAGTCAGCTCCGTCGACCCGCTGAACTACGCCTTCACCGCCGCCGACGGGTGGGAAGGCGACCGGATGCACGTCTACCGCAACGACCGCAACGAGACCGCCTACGTCTGGCGCATCGTCTGGGAGTCGCCACAGGACGCTAACGAGTTCCTCGGGACGTACGTCGAGGTGCTCGACTACTGGGGCGCCGAGAAGGTCGGTCCGGACACCTATCGCATCGCGGACGGGGAGTTCGCCGACGCGTTCCACGTCAGCGTCGACGGCGACACGGTGACCGTCGTCAACGCGCCGACGACCGACCAGCTCTCGACCGTCCGGGCTGGGGTCGCGGCCGACGACGGGGCCTCGACCGCCACAACGGCCGACGCCGACGAGAGCGACACCAGCACCACCGGAGACGCCGAGACGACGACCGACGCCGTCGCCCCCGGCTTCGGGGTCGGCGTCGTCGCGGTCGCGCTCGGGGCCGTGGTCGCCGTCGTCGGGCTGCTCGGCCGTCGGCGCTGAGCGTCGCCCGAGCGCTCCCACCGGATTTTTGCGGCCGCGGTCCGTTCTCCGTCCGTGTTCCGTGCGCCGCTCGTCGTCGCGGTCGTGCTCGTCGTCGCGGGCTGCGCCGCCCCGCTCGGTCCGCCGACGGCGAAGCCGGTCGTCGACAACCCCGACGGACGGGCCGACCCCGCCGGCGACCCGCTCGGCTGGGAGGCCGGCTACTGGGCCGACGACCCGCTGGCAGTCGACCAGTCAGACGGGCTGAACGCCACGGAGCGACGGGCGTTCGTCGCCCGGACGATGGCCCGGGTCGAGCGCGTCCGGGGGCTGGAGTTCAAGTCGTACGTCCCCGTCGAGGTGGTCTCCCGCGAGGCGTTCGCCGACCGCAGCGACAACGACCCCTCGGCCGCCCGCAGCGCCTGGAACAACCAGCGGTGGGAGGCGGCGCTGCTCGTCGGCGAGAGCCGCAACACGACGGAGCTGTTCGACGAGCTGTACGGCGGGACCGTCCTCGGGTACTACTCTCCCGGCGAGGACGCTATCGTCGTCGTCAGCGACGGCGAGACGCCGACCATCGACCGGACGACGCTCGCTCACGAACTCCTCCACGCGCTGCAGGACCAGCACTTCGGGCTCGCGGGCGGCGGCCGAACCAACGACGCCGGCCTCGCACACGACGGGCTCGTCGAGGGCGACGCCAGCTACACGGAGACGCTGTATGAGGAGCGCTGCGAGGGCGGCGAGTGGTCCTGCGTCCCGCGCCCGAGCGACGGCGCCGCCGGGTCGCTCCCGAACGGGAGTCTCGGGCTGTACGTGAGCATCTTTACCCCATACGCCGAGGGGCCGAACCTCGTCCACCGGGTCCGACAGCGCGGCGGCTGGGAGGCCGTGAACGCGATGTACGACGACCGCCCGACGACAACCGAACAACTCGTTCACCCCGACGCCTACCCCGAGGAGGGCGCCGCCACCGTGACGGTCCCGGACCGGTCGGCGTCGTCGTGGTCGCGGTTCGACCTCCGACGGTCGACCGACCGGCTGGGCGAGGCGACGCTGTTCGCCATGTTCTGGTACCAGCGAACCGTCCCGCGGGAGGCGCTGCGGGAAGACGTCGACCCGTACGACGCCTACGACTATGCGGCCAACGCCTCCGACGGGTGGGCCGGCGACCGGCTGGTGCCGTACCGCAACGGGAACCGGACCGGCTACGTGTGGCGGCTCCGCTGGGAGAACGCGAGCGAGGCCGCGGCGTTCGCCGACGCCTACCGCCGGACGCTGCTCCTGAGGCTGCTCGCCGAGGAGGTCAGACCGGGCGTCTACCGGGTCGAGGACGGCCCCTTCGCCGACGCCTTCCGCGTGACCGTCGAGGGCGACACGGTCACCGTCGTCAACGCGCCGACGGTCGACGAACTCGACGCGGTCCACGGCCCGTCGTAGGCGCCGCCTCGGACCGGGGTCGACGCCCTCGGGCGGGGCCTTTTTCGCCTCCCGCGCCAACGACCCGGTATGACCGACGACGGCGACGACGGTGTCGGCGGTGAGGGGGACGCCCCGTCGACCACGGTCCGCGACGCCGCAGGCGACACCGACGCCGAACCGGAGTTCGACACGCTCGCGCCGACGGCCGTCGCCTCGGGCCGGGCGACCGACGCCTACTTCCAGCGCACGGAAGCGGCGCTGGCCCACGCCGACGTGAACCCCCACGTCGTCGCCGAGGTGACCGCCGACCAGTTCCCCGACGGCGACTTCGAACTCTTCGCCGGACTGGGCGCCGCCGTCGACCTGTTCGCCGGACTGGCGGTCGACGTCGACGCGATGGCCGAAGGGCGGCTGTTCGACGGCGGCCCAGTCATGCGAATCGAGGGCCCCTACCGCGCGTTCGCCCGGTACGAGACGTCGCTGCTGGGGCTGGTGAGCCACGCCAGCGGGATGGCTACCGCCGCGCTGGAGTGTCGCCGGGCCGCGCCGAACTCGCAGGTGCTCTCGTTCGGTGCCCGCCACGTCCACCCTGCGGTGGCGCCGACCGTCGAGCGGTCGGCGCTGGTCGGCGGGCTGGACGGGTTCTCTCACGTCGCCGCCGGCGACGTCATCGACCGCGAGGCCGGCGGGACGATGCCCCACGCGCTTCCCATCTGCTTCGGACCGGGCGAGCAGGAAGCCGCCTGGCGAGCCTTTGACGAGGCGGTCGCGGAGTCGGTGCCCAGAATCGCGCTGTGTGACACCTACAGCGACGAGGTCGACGAGGTGTTGCGGGCGGTCGAGACGCTCGGCGACCGCCTCGACGGAGTCCGTCTGGACACCACCGGCTCTCGCCGCGGGGACTTCCGGCACATCTGCCGGGAGGTACGGTGGGAACTCGAGGCTCGCGGTCGCGGCGACGTCTCCGTGTTCGTCTCCGGCGGGTTGGGGCCGGCCGACCTCCGCGAACTGCGCGACGTCGTCGACGGCTTCGGCGTCGGCGGCTACGTCTCCAACGCCGACCCGGTGGACTTCGCGCTGGACATCGTCGCCGTCGACGGCGAACTCGTCGCCAAGCGTGGGAAGCTCTCGGGCGCGAAGTCCGTCTACCGTACCGCCGACGGCGGCCACCACGTCGGGCTGGCCGACCGCGACGGACCGGATGACGGCGAGGAACTACTCCGACCGGTCATCAGAGACGGCGCGGTCGTCGCCGACTTCCCGCTGGGGGCCGACGCCGTCGAGCCCGCGAGCGAGGCCGCCGCCGCCGAGCGCGACGCCATCGACGCCGCGGCCGAGCGCGCCCTCGCCGACGCCGTCGCTGTCGGGTTCGGCGTCGACGGCGGCGGAACGGACGACTAACCGCGACGAAACGAGGAACGGGAAACGAACGGGGTCGCGAGCTACAGCGCCTCGGTGCTGCCGCCGTCGGCGCGCTCGCGGAATACCTGCCCTTCGAACAGCGTGACCATCGTGTCCTCGTCCTGCCAGGCCGTCGGTGAGAGGTCGGCCTTCTTACAGACCCGTGAGAGGTACTCCGCCTCGTCCCAGCCGTGACGGACCGGCAGCGTCGGATACAGCCAGGCGTGGCGGTCGCCGCGGTCGACGACGACGCCGTGAGTCCCGAGTTCCACGTCGGCGACGGGGTCGGCCGACAGCGTCTCATGACAGACGACGCACACCGACAACTGCGTGCTCGACAGCTCCGACGCCGTCAGCTCCGACCCGCAGGAATCGGCCGACGCCGCGGCGATGGCGGCGTCGACGATGGCGTGACCGAGCTGGTCGCCGGTGCCGTAGGCGGCCGCACAGCCGCGGAGTCGACCCCGGCCGCGGGTGGACTCGATGCGGACGAACGCCCCCGTCCGGTTGTAGAAGGCCTCGCGCATGCTCCCCGGCTGGACGCGCTGGCCGTTCTGGACGAAGGATTCGACCGCCTCGCGTGCGAGTTCCACCGCCCGTGCCCCGTCGTCGTAGCTGACGCGGACCCGCTGGGTCTCAGGCATGTCCGCACACATGTCGCCCGTCCGTTTCAACCCTTGCTTCCGGACAGCGGGCCGGACGCGCCGCAGTCGACGACCCGAACGCCGGGGGAAAAGCGGCGACGATCGCGTCGCCGGCCGGTGGTCACCGAACGAGTTAATGTCGTCCCCGGAGAACTCGGAAGTGGCAGAGAGAGCCCGACTCCCGTGGGCCTGCGGGCCCATGAGGAAAGTCCCCCCACCGCCGGACAGGTGACCGGGTGCAAGCCCGGAGTCGGAGACGGCTGGCTCTCGAACAGCAACGAGACCCCTCGTCCCCACCGATGAGGTGTGCGAACCGACTCGCAAGAGGAGGGCGTTAACCCACCGAGGGCGCGGTCCTCGACCGCGCGGGGGCGAGAACGGATGGAACGGCGAACCCTCACCGGTGCAAGCCCGTCTCGTCGGTAGTCCGGCAGGCGGTCCGGCACCGCCGGACCGCGCGAGACGGGCGCTCAGCCGAATGTCGGGTCGAACAGAAGGGGGCTTACTCCTCTCAGCCGCTCGCGTCGTCGCCGACGCGACGACGTTCGCGTCGCTACCGACCGCCCAGCGACTGCCACCCCAACCGGAACTCCCGAGCAAGAAAGTTCTTGTCCGCTCACCCCGTTTCCGCAAGCCGTGTCGCGTCTCGCTTTGCTCGTGGTCGGCGTCCTCGTCGTCGTCGCCGGCTGTGCCGCCGGCCCGGACGCCGGTGGGTCGCCGGCAGCGTCGACGTCCGACGCGACAGCGACGCCGACGGTGACGGGGTCGCCCTCGCCGACCGCGACCTCGCCGGTCGTCGACCCAGACAATCCCTGGCGCGAGCGCACATTAATCGTCGCCGTCGCCGACGCCGGCGGCGTGGATTCGACGACGATGGCGGCGATTCGGGCCGCCGCCGACTGGTGGACCGAAAACGCCAGCGACTACGCCGGCTACCCCGTCGCGTTCGTCGTCGACGCGAACGCGAGCGATCCGGACGTCGTCGTCGAGGTCGTCGCGAACGTCAGCGACTGCGGCCACGCCGGCGACGCCGTCGGCTGCGCCCCCCTGGTGACCGACGCGCCGGCGCCGCGGCCGGCGACCGTCTCGATTCAGGACGGCCTCTCAGGGGAATCGACGCGTCGCGTGCTCGAACACGAGTTCGGCCACCTGCTGGGGCTCGACCACGACGACGACCCGGCGTCCGTGATGGCCGCCGAGGCCGCGGTCACGACGACGCCGCGGCCGAACGCCACCGAGCGCGCGTTCCCGTGGGCCGACGCGGCGTTCACCGTCTACGTCGACCCCGGCGACGCCGACCCCGAGGCGTTCCGCTCGCAGGTCGACCACGCGCTGACGTACTACGCCGACGGCGCGCCGGGGATGCCGGACAACCTCACCTTCGAGGTCGTCACGAACCGCTCGGCCGCCGACGTCGTCGTCGTCGCCGGCGACGCCTGCGGTCGCCCCGGTTCGTGCGTCCGAGCGACCGGCGTCGACCCCGACGGCGACGACGCCGTCGAGGAGTACCGCCGGCTCCGAATCACGATTCAGGGTCTCGACACCGACGCCGTCGGCTGGCACGTCGGCAACTGGCTGGCCTACGGGCTGGGCGCGGAGGCCGAACGCGAGCGCCCCCCGCCGTTCCGGAACGCCACCGCCGCCGAACGACGGAGCGACTGGTGGGCGGACTGATAAGGGGCCGGCGGCCGTACGGACGGTCGTGGTAGACGACTCCGAGCCGCCCGACCCGTCCAAGACGCCCGACCCGCCTGCTTCCGCAAGCGGGTCGCCGCCCGGAATCGACCCCGAGGCGCTGGCCGCCGCGCTCCGGGAGCGATACGGCGGCGACGCCGGGGAGGCGACGGCCGTGGCCCGTCAGGCCCGTGACCTCGCCGACGACGGGCGCCTCCGCCCCGACCGCGGCGGCGCCCTGACCGCCGAGAGCGTGGTGACAGAACTGGCGGACGCTCCCGACGGCGGCCCGGCCGACCGCTGGAACTGGTGGGTCGGCGCGCTGGCGGTGGCCTACGGCGACGCGTATCGGCGGTTTCAGGTCCGGCGATACGAGTCGGGTTGACGCGGCGTCCGCTCAGTCGGCGTCGGTCGGCGGCTGCTCTGCTCGGGCTCCGGACTCGGTTCCGAGCGACGGCGCGACGCGAGCCAGCCGCATCGCGTTGGCGGTGACGCCGAGTGTCATCCCCGCGTCGCCGAGTAAGACGGCCAGCCAGATGGGGACGTAGCCGAACGGCACCGCCAGCGCGAGCCCGGCCTTGACCCCGAGACTCGCCCAGACGTTCTGACGGATGACGCCGTCGGCGTCGTTCGACAGCTCGTAGAGATACGGCAGCCGCCCGAGGTCGTCGCTCATCAGCGCCACGTCCGCGGTTTCGAGGGCGGCGTCGGTCCCGGCCGCTCCCATCGCCACGCCGACGGTCGCCGTCGCCAGCGCGGGGGCGTCGTTGACGCCGTCGCCGACCATCGCGGCGCCGTCGGTCGTCTCGGCCAGCTCCTCGACGGCCGCGACCTTCTCTTCGGGCAGGAGGCCGGCGCGGTACTCGTCGACGCCGACCCGATCGGCGATGGCGCCGGCGGTGCGCTCGTTGTCGCCGGTGAGCATCACCGTGCGCTCGACGCCGAGCGATTCGAGGCGCTCGACGGCGGCCGCGGCCTCGGGACGCACCTCGTCGGCGACCGCGACGACGCCCTCCAGTTCCTCGTCGGTGCCGACGAGAACGACCGTCTTGCCCTCGGCCTGGAGCTCGGGGACCGTCGCTTCGAGGAGGTCCAGACAGTTGTGCTGCTCACAGAGCTGGCGGGCGGTCCGGGCGACGACGCCGCCGTCGGTGGTGGCGTGAACGTGCGAGAGGTCGAAGCCCAGCTCCTCGAACAGCCCGGGCTTGCCGGCGAAGTGGGTCGTGCCGTCGAGGTCCGCGCGGACGCCCTTGCCGGTGATGCTCTCGAAGCCCTCGACGGTCGGGCCCGAGGCCGGCGCCCGAGAGTCGGCCGCGTCGACGATCGCCTCGCCGACGGGGTGTTCGCTGCGGCGTTCGAGCCCGCGAGCACAGCGGAGCACGTCGGCCTCGTCGTTGCCGTGCAGCGGGATCACGTCGGTGACGGTTAGCTCGCCTTTCGTGAGCGTCCCGGTCTTGTCGAGGGCGACGGCTTCGACGGCGCCCATCGCCTCCAGGTGGTCGCCGCCCTTGATGAGTACGCCGTTTCTGGCGGCGCTGGTGACCCCGGAGACGACCGACACCGGCGTCGAGATGACGAACGCGCAGGGACAGGCCAACACCAGCAGCGTGAGGCCGTACACCAGCGCGGTCGTCCACGACACGCCGGCGACCACCGGCACCCCGACGGCGACGACGACGGCGAAGGCGACGACGACGGGCGTGTAGTACGCCGAGAAGCGCTCGACGAACTGCTCGCGGTCGGTGGTGTTCGACTGGGCGTCCTCGACCAGCTCGACCACCTGCGAGAGCGTGTCGTCGCCGGCGGCGGCGGTCACCTCGACGACGAGAAACCCTCCTTCGTTGACCGTGCCGGCGAACACCTCGTCGCCGACGGTCTTGTCCACGGGGACGCTCTCGCCGGTGATGGGCGACTGGTCGACGGCGCTGTCGCCGTCGACGACCTCGCCGTCGGCCGGCACCTGCTCGCCCGGCCTGACGACGACCTCGTCGCCGACGGTCAGCTCCTCGACCAGGACCGTGACCTCCGCGCCGTCGCGCCGGACCGTCGCGGTGTCGGGCGACAGCTCCAGCAGCTCCGTCAGCGACTCCCGCGCGCGGTCCATCGAGTACCGCTCCAGCAGCTCGGCGACGCTGAACAGCACCGCGAGCGTCGCCGCCTCGAAGTACAGCGACTCGCCGAAGACGAGACTGGCCGTCACCGCCCCGACGATGGCCGCCGACATCAGAAAGTCGATGTCGAGGCTCCGGGTGCGCGCCGAGTAGTAGCCGCCGCGCAGAATCTCCTGGCCGCCGGCGGCGACGGCCGCGAGAAACAGCACGTCCGCGACCAGGAGTTCGCGGCCGAACGCAGAGACGACGACCGGGTTCGTACCCGTTCCGGAGAGGACGAACTCGACGGCCAGTCCGGCGGCGAGCGCGACGGCGCCGACCCACGTCTTCAGCGCACGGCGGCTCGTCCAGACGTCGCTCGTCGGCCCCGCGGCGTCGACGCGGTCGCCGTCGGCGTCGACCACCTCGTAGCCGGCCCCCTCGATGGCGGCGACGACGGCCGCCTCGTCGGGATCGTCGCGGTAGTCGACCGCGACAGTACCGGTCGTCGGTCGCGTGTCGCACTCGGCGACCGCCCCGACGTCGTCGAGCGCGTTTTCGACCTTTCCCGCGCACGAGGCGCAGTCCATCTCCGGCGCCGAAAACGTCGCCGTCGGACCGTCGGCGTCGAGGGTCGGGTCTGAGCCCTCGTGAGCCTCGGGGCGCCCGTCGGCGGAGTGATCGTGGTCGCTTCCCGCGCCGTGGCCGTGGCTGTGGTCGTCGGCCTCGTCGTCAGGTTCGGCCGCTGACCCGGCGCCCCCGTCTCGGTCGTCGTCCCAGGCGTCGGTCATTACCGGAGGGTTGCGGACGGAGAGTTATTAATGTAGCTGCTACCGGTTCGGGCCGGGTTGGCTCTTATTGATAATCTTTCCGGAGAAGTTATTAACTCGCTCGGTACTCGCCGTGTTTCACGCCGATGGCCAGTGACAGCGCCCCGAAGCCGACGAGGCCGACGCTGACCATCGCAACCGTGCTCGTCGTCATCGGACTCATCGCCGTGCCGCCGACGAGCGCGGCGACGAGGAGCAGAAAGACGCCTGCCGTGGTGATGGTGTCGAACTCCATAGCAACGTCTGATACGCGGGCAGCGGACATGTGCCTTCCGCCGAGTGACGGCGTGGCCACCTGGTCGACGGCGGCGACCGACGGAGGAAAACCCCTCCGGGCCGAACGAAGGGTAATGAACCTCCGCTTTCTCGGCGGCGCCGGCGAGGTCGGCCGCAGCGCCGTCCTCGTGAACGACCGGCTCCTTCTGGACTTCGGGATGCTGACGGCCGAGCCGCCGCGGTTTCCCGTCGAGACCCCCGCGACCGACGCGGTGGTGGTGAGTCACGGTCACCTCGACCACGTGGGGACGGTGCCGGCGCTGTTGGCCGGCGAGGACCGCCCGCCGATTCACTGGACGCCGCCGACCGCCGAACTCGCGCGGGTGCTCGCCCGAGACACGCTCAAGCTCCACGGCGGCACCTACAGCTGTCCGTTCACCGAGGCCGAACTGAGGCGACTCGGGGAGGTCTCCGAGACCCACGGCTACCGCGAGACCTTCGAGGCGGCGGACCACGAAGTGACGTTTTTCGATGCTGGACACATCCCCGGTAGCGCGCACGTCCTCGTCGACGACGGCGACACGCGGCTGCTGTACAGCGGCGACTTCCACACCGACGACCAGCGCCTCGTCGCCGGCACGACCGCACGGCCCGAGGCGGACGTCGTCGTCTGTGAGAGCACCTACAGCGACGTCGACCACGACGACCGGGCGACCGTCGAGGAGCGCTTCGCCGAGAGCGTTCAGACGACGCTGTGGGAGGGCGGGACCGTCGTCGTCCCCGCCTTCGCCATCGGGCGCACGCAGGAGCTGTTGCTCGTCTGTGAGGCTCACGACATCCCCTGTTACGTCGACGGGATGGGCAAGCGGGTCACGGAGATGCTGCTGGGCCATCCGGAGTTCGTCCGCGACCACGACGCCCTCCGGCGGGCGAAGTCCCACGCCCGCTTCGTCACTGGCCGCGACGGGCAGCGCAAGCGGATCACCGACCAGAAGGCGGCAATCGTCACCACCAGCGGGATGCTCTCCGGCGGCCCCGCGATGACGTACATCCCCGAGGTCCGGTCCGACCCCGTCAACAAGGTCGCGATGACGGGGTATCAGGTCGAGGGGACGCCCGGACGGGAGCTGCTGGAAACCGGCAGCGCCGAGTTCGACGGGCGCGTGCTGCCGGTTAGCGCACAGGTCGAGCAGTACGACTTCTCGGCGCACGCCGACCGCGACGGAATCCTGCAACTGCTCGGCGACTACCGCGACGCGGAGATACTCGTGAACCACGGCGACCGCTGCGACGCCTTCGCTGACGAACTCGTCGCCGAAGGGTACGACGCGGCCGCCCCCGATCTCGGCGACACGGTCGAGGTCTGAGTGCCCCGGTGGTCGCTGCCTACAGCGGCGTCGGATGGCTCCGCACCACCCCGGCACGGTCGCCGACGACGACCCGGTCTTCGACGTGGGCGACGACGGTGACCGTGTCCTCGGCGTCGGCGACCCAGCGCCGGCGGCCGGTCGCGGCGTCGACGGCGACCGCGGCGTCGTCGTGAGTGCCGACGTACACGTCCCCGTCGCGGAGTCGCGGGGCGGTGTCCCCCCGCGTGTTGATCGGCGCCGTCCACAGGCGGTCGCCGGTCGCGAGGTCGAGCGCAGTCAGCGTCTCCGAGCCGGCGACGTACGCCGTTCCGCCGGCGACCGAGAGCGCAGTGACGCCGGGGGTCGCCGCCCGCCACCGTTCGGTCCGCGTCGTGTCGAGGGCGACGACCGGCCCGTCGAGGGCGCCGACGACGACCGTCGACGGCGAGTCGCAGTCGCCCGGATTTCGGTCTCCCGTCGAGCCGAGGCTCCGGTTCCACCCGTTGGACCGGTGTCGAGGACCGTCGCCGTCGCGGACCGGGACCGGCGCGGCGACGACGGCCTCCCCGAGCGGGTACGCCCACCGGCGCTCGCCGTCGGCCACGGCGTAGCAGTTGCCGTCCGTGCTGCCGACGTAGGCGCCGTCGGCGGTGACCGCGGGCCGGGCCCACACTCGCGCGCCGGTCTCAACGACCCAGCGCTCGCCGCCGCCGGCGACGCCGAGCCCGTACACTCGGCCGTCGTCCGCGCCGACGACAACCTCGTCGCCGGCGACCGCTGGGGTCGCCTGAACGCTCCCGCCGGTCAACGGGCAGTACGGCCCGGAGCCGTCGAACCCGGGGGCCGGAAGCTCCTGTTCGGCCGAGGTCGCCTCGCGACCGCCGCGGGTACGGGTGCGCCACCGCGAGCGTCCGGTGGCGGCGTCGACGGCGTAGACGCGGTCGTCGTGGGCGCCGACGTAGACGGTCCCGTCGATCAGCGCCAGCCCCCCGTCACCGAGATGGAACGACGGTTCAAACGTCCACGCGAGGCCGCCGTCGACGAGGTCGACCGCGGCCACGTCGCGCTCGCGGGCGACGAACAGCCGGTCGGCTGCCGGGTCGACGACCGCGGGACCCGTCAGCGGTTGGTCGCCGTCGAGCAGCGTTCGGGACCGAGCCACGGCCGGCGACAAGGGACCGGCGCGAGGAAACGCTTGTCCCCGTCGCCGTCGGTGGCGGCCTCGTGGCCCTCACCGTCGTCAGTCGCCGTCCCCGTCGTCAGCGGTGGTCTCGACGCGTGCGGCGTGTTTTTCGAGGTCGCCGGCGAGCTGGCGGGCCTCGGCGGGCGACAGCTCGATACGGTCGGCGTGGGGCGGCACGCTCTCGATGACCGTGTTGTCGAGTTCGACGGCGAGCTCGACGTGGTCGGGCTCCTTGCGCGGCGCGGTCGCGTTGACCACCGCCGGCGCGGACTCCGTCTCCTCGTTCGTCCGGACCTCGCCGTCGGCGAGGTCGAGGGTCGTGTAGGCGTTGACCTTGAGGATGCGGTCGGCCACCGTCAGTCGTCGGTCGCCAGCGGCTGGCCCCCGGCGTCGGTCGGGGCGGGGCTGGCGTCTATCCCGTCGTCCTCCGCGTAGGGGTACCACGTCGTCTTCGTGTTGTGCATGTAGGGGTCGTCGTAGTCGGTCTCCTCGGGCTCGACGAACTCGGCGAGGGCGGCCTCGTCGTGGCGCTCGACGAACTCCCGGAACGTCTCCTCGCCCTCGCGGCGGGCGGCGAACGTCTCCAGCAGGTTCGCGACTGCGCCGGGCACCTCGTCAGCCGGGACGCGCTGTTCGACCCAGTCGGCGAAGCGGGGCTCCTCGCCGAGACCGCCGCCGAGACCGATGTCGAGGGCTTCGACCGCCTCGCCGTCCTTGCGCGTCTTCATCCCCCGCAGCGACACGTCCGCGATCTGCGGCTGGGCACAGGAGGCCGTACAGCCCGAGAGGTGAACGTGGAAGTCGGTGACCCCGTCGGGAAGTTCGACGTTCGCTTTCAGCCAGCGGGCGTACCGCACCTGGCGGTTCTTCGTCTCAACGATGGACAGCGAGCAGTACTCGGTGCCCGTACAGGCGACGGAGCCGCGCATGAACGGGTGCGGGTCCGGCGAGTACTGCTCCAGCAGCGGCTCCGCGAGGAAGGCGTCGAGGTCGGAGTCGGCCACGTCGGTGACGATGACGTTCTGCCGTTGCGTGACGCGGACCTCGCCGGAGCCGTACTCGTCGGCGAGGGCGGCCAGCTCGCGGAGATCCGCCGCCCCCATCCGCCCGACGAGGACGTTGAGCCCGACGTAGTAGTTGCCGTCGGCCTGTTCGTGGACGCCGACGTGGTCGTTGTGGCCGTCGCGGGTGCCGGCGTTGTACGAGTACTGCTCGCGAAGGTTCGTCCCGGCCGAGCGGAGTTCACCGTCAACGTACTCCGCTTCGAGCACGCGGCGGACCTTCTCGGCGCCCCACTCGTCGACGAGGAACTTCATGCGGGCGTTGAAGCGGTCCTCGCGGTCGCCGTGGTCGCGGAACAGCGCCGAGAGCGCGCCACCGACCTCGACGGCCTCGTCGGGGGTGACGAACACGTCGAGGTCGCGGGTGAACCGCGGCTCGTTGCGCGAGAGGCCGCCGCCGACGCGGACGTTGAACCCCCGGACCTCCTCGCCGTCGATCTCCTTGTGTGCGGGCTCGAAGGCGAGGTCGTTGATGTCGCCCTGGCCACAGCCCTCGTGACAGCCCGTGACCGACACCTTCCACTTTCGGGGGAGGTTGGAGTGGTCGTCGTGGCCCTTGTACGTCTCGTGGAGCTCCTCGGCGACCGGCAGCGCGTCGACGAACTCCGCCTCGTCCTTGCCGGCGACCGGACAGCCGACGATGTTGCGCCAGGAGTCGCCACAGGCCTGCTGGGTCGACAGCCCCACCGACTCAAGGGCTGCCCAGATGTCGGGGATGTCCTCCAGCTTTATCCAGTGAAGCTGGATGCTCTGACGGGTGGTCCAGTCGACGTAGGCGTCGCCGAACTCGGGGTTGCTTGCCGGACCGGTGGCGTACTCCTCGGCCACGTCGGCGACGACCTCCGCCTGCCCGGGTTCGAGCACCCCGTTCGGGGTGCCGATGCGCATCATGAAGTAGCTCTCCTGGCCGGCTCGCTGGTGGTACAGCCCCCACCACTTGAACCGCTCGAACCAGGCGTCGTGCTCGTCCTCAGGGATGGACGCCCAACCGTCTTCCGCGAACTCCAGGATGTGTTCGCGGATCTCGTTGCCGTAGGTCTCTGATTTCCAGCGCTCGACGTCGGTGGGCATTCTTACCCTCTATTGGACAGCGATACGTAAACCCACACACTCGGCGTCAACCCTTCCCGGTGCTGCGACGTTAAGGAAAATGTTGCTCGTTCTCGGACGACCGCGAAATCTCCTCACTCGTCGGCGTCGCCGACGGGCCGTAACAGCAGTTCCTCGCGGGCGAGCGACCGGAACTCGCCCTCGACGATCCGCCCGACGGGGACGCCGGCGACGGTCAGCGAGGAGCCACAGGCGATGCAGGTGCCGTAAGCCGTCGCGGTCACGTGGCGGTCGGCGACGCCGCAGTCGACGAACCCCTCGACGGCGAAATCTGGCCGCCGACAGGCGCAGGCCTCGGGGTCGTCGACGCGCCAGAGTTCGCCGACGGCGACGCGACGCTCGTCGTTGACCGACACCCAGGCGCCGTCGTCGAGGAGACGGAGTGCGACCGGCATCGACCCGAGTTGACGCTCCTGTCGGGTGAATCGTGTGCCAGCCGCGAATGCTGCCGGCCTCGTGAGACGCGCTACCCAAAGAATCCAGTGACGGCACTCGAATCGGGCAAAATTCGGCGTCACGGGTGCCAGCAATCCGTTCCGGTAGCCCCAAGCCCTGGCGAGTGCTGAATCCGCAGCGACCCTTATGTACGACCCGACCTTGGATTTCAGCCGATGCGACGTCAAACTCCCCGCCCCACGACGACCGCGACGCCGCCGGCCGACGCCGCGCCGGAACTGTACGACCGCTCACGGAGGACGGACCGAACTGATGAGTGACCGCGACGACCACGACGACCGCGACGAAGAGTCCGACGCGGCCGAGACGACCGAAGAGGCCGGCACCGATTCCGACTCCGACTCCAATTCCGAGGCAGACGAGGGTACGGCGGACGCCGACCGAACGGTCGACGACCACCTCCAGGAGGTCCCCGACGGCGCCGGCTGCACCGAAATCTGGGACCACCTCTCCGAGGAGCGGTCCGAGGCGAGCGACGATTGACGCCGCGAGCGTGAGCGCGAACGGGTCGGTGGAGACCGAGACCACCCTCCGGCGGGAGTCTTTTGCGCGTGCCACCCTCACGGCGGGACAATGAGTGAGGACGACGCTCCCACGGACCGTCGCGTTCCGGTCGGGGAGCCGGTTGTTCGCGCCGACCCCGTAGTCGCCGGCGACCACGCGGAGGAGGCCATCGACTTCGACCCGGACGACCCCGAGAGCGTCTCGGAGGCGGCCGAAACCGTCCGACGGTTCGCGACCGACGCGGTCGGTGAGGACAACGTCGTGATGCTCCGCGGGGCCGCCGCCTGCGCCGCGCTGGTCAGAGGGACCGGCTCGTACAAGGCGGCGGCGGAGGCCGCCGGCGGCGAGACGACCGTCGCCTTCGTCAGGAAGTGGGCCCGCGTCCACGACCTCCCCCAGTCGGTGCGTCGCCACGTCGCCCGCGGGAAGATTCCCCCGACGGCGGCCAAGCACATCGCCAGGGTCGGCGGCCAGGCCCGCCTCGACCTCGCGTGGGCCGTCCTCGACGACGGCCTCACCGTCCGGGAGGTTCGGGCCGTCGCCTCGGAGGTCGACGGCGGCACCCCCGCGCTGGAGGCGCTGGGCGAGCGCGGCTTCGAGCCCGGCCGCGTCGAACTCGACATCGACCCCGAAGTGTACCGCGAACTCCGGCGCCGGGCGTCACTGGCCGACGCCGCCCCCGGAGACATCGTCGCCGACGCGCTGGAGCGACGGTTCGGCTGAGAGGCGGACCGACGGTCGACGAACCGCGAGCGACCCGCTGCTCAGGCGTCGCCGAGGAACCGCCGAACCGTCGCCGCGAGCGTTTCTCTTGCCTGCTCGACCTCGGCCCACGGCACCGTCTCGTTCGGGAAGTGCGCCTGTTCGATGTGGCCCGGACCGAAGAGGACCGTCGGAATGCCGGCGGCGACGTAGTGGCGGTTGTCGGCACCGTAAGTCGCTCCGCGGGGCGCGGTGTCGTCGAGTCCGGTGTCGGCCATCGACGCCTGCAGCGCGCGGACGACGGCCGCGTCCGGGTCGGTTTCGGCCGGCTCGAACTGGACGGCGAAGCGCTCGAACGCGGGCGGATGCTCAGCGAGCCAGGGCCGGTCGGCGACGACCGCCGCGACCGCCGCCTCGAACTCCGCCTCGACCTCGGTGACGGTCTCGCCGGGGGCGACGCCGATGCGGAACTCGGCGGTGAGTTCGCCCGGCACCGTCGAGGCCCACGACCCCGCCTCGACGCGGCCGGCGACGACCGGCCACGGCACCTCGTGCTCCTCGTACAGCGGGTGGGTGACCCGGCGACAGCGTTCGGCTTCCAGCTCGCGCAGCCGCCGTCGAACGACCTCGAAGTGCGGGAGGACGTCCTCGCCGACCCACCGGGTCGCGGCGTGGGCCGACCGCCCCTCGATTCGGAGCCGCTTCATCACGGTCCCCTCGGTGGCGGTGACGGGGGTGAGCCCGGTCGGTTCGGTGACCACCGCGGCGTCGCGCTCGAACGGATAGGGGTTTGCGGCGGCGGCCGCCGCGGCACCGATGCCGCCGATCTCCTCGCCGGCGACGGCCTCGACGACGAGCCGGCCGTCGAGGGTCGAATCCGCGTCGGCGGCCGATCGGGCGTCGACCGCCGCGAAGACGCAGGCCGTCAGCGCCGCCTTCATATCGACCGCGCCGCGGGCGGTGAGCGTGTCCGTCGCGCCGTCGGCGTCGACCGCGACAGGCAGCTCTGCGGCGTCGACGGCGTTCCACGCCGGCTCGAATGGGTCGGTGTCCCACAGCGCCTCGTCGGCCGGGACCACGTCGAGGTGCCCGTTCAACACCAGCGTCGGCCCGGCGTCGGGGTCGCCGAACTCGACGACGCCGGCGACGCTCGGCCGGTCGGCGGTTTCGATCGCGTCGGGGTCGTCCGGAAAGGAGTCGTGACCGACCAGCGTCTCGGCGTCGGCCGTCCAGCGGTACGTCTCGAAGCCGAGGTCGGCGAGGCGGGATTCGAACCACTCCGCGGCGGCGGCCTCGGCCCCGTCGGTCGACCGGAACCGGAGCAGGTCGGCGGCGAACGTCCGGGCGTCCATGGCTCTCCGAGGGCGAGCCGCGTCTTAACAGTGGTTGGTCGTGCGTTTTTGTTCAGTTTCACGGCCGGAATCATGTGCAGAAAATTTGTGTTTACACACACAAACACAAATACGAACATGGGGACGAAAACTATCGGAGTCAGGGATGAGGTGTACGAACGCCTGAAGGTTCGGAAACGGGAGGACGAAAGCTTCACCGACCTCATGAACCGGCTCCTGGACGAGACGACAGTCGATTGGCGTGATGGATTCGGGACGCTCGACGCTGAAGCGGCCGACGAGCTCGAACGAGCGGTCGAAACGTCTCGCAAGCAGACTGACGCAGGACTCACAGAACGCCAGCGGGAGGCCCTCGAAGAACTCGCCAACGCCGAGGACGCCGATGAAACTGCTTGACACGACGTTCCTCATCCACTATTGGGCGGGGCACGAGGAAGCGAAAGCCTACCTCGAACGGAACGAAGAGGCCGAGTTCACCACGACGACGCTGAACATCGAAGAGATCGCCGTCGGGCGGGCCCTCCAAGGCAAGCTCGACCGACACGAGATACTGACGAAGTTCGAGTGGGTGGACCTGATCCCGTTCCGGGCCGAACATGCCTTCGTCGCCGGCGAGTTGGAAGCACAACTGCACCGAGACGAGAGCGTGAATCGTGGAGAGATCAACTCTCTCACCGGAGACGTGCTGATTGGCGCCGTCGCCAAAGAGACGGGGGCAACAGTCGTGACAGAGAATACGGACGACCTCGAAACCCTCGATGGCGTATCTGTCGAGACGTACTGATAGCGAAGCCTTCGCGGCCGCGACCCGTGAAGCAACGCTTATGACCGCCCGACAGCAAGAGGAGACGAGGGCTGATAGCTCAGCTCGGCAGAGCGTCCGGCTTTTAACCGGACGGTCGGGGGTTCAAATCCCTCTCAGCCCGCTTTCTGCTCGAACGACGTGAGAGCGAAAGCAACCACTGGGATTTGAATCAGGGAACGAAGCGAGCAAAGCGAGCGGAGTGACCGTGGTTCAAATCCCTCTCAGCCCGCTTTCTGCTCGAACGACGTCGACCCCCGTGGCCGACCAACCGAGCGACGGTTGGGGGCAGACGTGACCGCGACAGTTACCAGTCGAACCCGCTGCCGGTTAGCGCCTCGTCGGGCTCGGCGCGTCGGAACCGGAGTTCGAACACGCTGCCGGTCGGCTCGTTGTCGGCGACGGAGACCTCGCCGCCGTACACCGTCAGCAGCCGGTCGACGAAGAAGAGGCTCAGTCCCTCGCCGTGGCGGACCTCCGACAGCTCCTCGCGACCGAAGATGCGGTCCTGGCGCTCGGCCTCGATACCGGGACCGTCGTCGGCGACCAGCAACACCGCGTCGCCGTCGTCGACGGCGGCGGTGATTTCGACGGTCGGCTCGTCGCCGCCGTGGACGACGGCGTTGTCGATGACGGCCCGCACCGCGGCGGTGAGCGTCTCGTCGGCGACGTTCGCCAGCGCCTGGTCGACGGCGTTGTCGAGGCGGACGGGGTACAGCGTCTCGCTGCCGTCGGCCGCCAACAGCCGGCCGAACTGGCGGGTGGTCTCCGCGCGGTTGAGCATCCCCTCGACGCGGTCGATGGCGGCGTCGACCGCCGCCACGTCGTCGCCGTCGAGACCGTCCCGGACCGAACGGAGGTTGCCCAGCACCACGTTGGCGTCGTTCCGGAGATTGTGCCGCAGCACGCGGTTGAGGATGCGCAGGCTCTCGCGCGTCTGTCGGGCGGCGGTCATGTCGATGAAGATGGCGACGTACCCCAGCGTCTCGCCGTCGGCGACCAGCGGGGCGGCACTGCCGCGGCCGTACTTCAGCTGTCCGTCCCGGGTCCGTGCCTCGAAGTCGCCGACCCACGGCCGGCCGTCGGCGAGGGCGTCGGCGACCTCCTCAAAGACGGCGTGGTCCTCGAAGAGCATCGCGGGCACCTCGCCGATGAGGTCGCTCCGCTCGAACCCGCCGAGGTCCAGACACGCCTCGTTGGCCTCGCGGATGACGAAGTTCTCGTCGGTAATGATGGCGGGGTTGGCCGTCTCCAGAAACGCCAGACGGTACATCCGCGAGTCTAACCGGTTCATCGGGAGAGGTATTGGAACGGACTCACGTGGTAAATAGTGTCTTTCGGTCTGTCCGTCCAAAAACCGGGCGCTTGCTGCCGATTACAGGTTCTCTCGTTGATAACCCCCGTCGTACGCACCGTCGTGGTCGGCGCGGGCGAGTACGAGCTGTGCGATGCGGGCGTCCCGTTCCAGCTCGACATCGTGATGGACCTCCAGCAGGCCCTCCCCTTTCCCCTCGTAGCCGGCGTCCCAGACGGCCGTGTTCAGCATGCAGGAGTTGCGCAACAGCGTCGAACGCGGGTACAGATACCCCACGTGATCCTCGGGGATGGCCACCGGCTCCGCGTAACGGACCACGTACCCGCCGGAGGTGAGGTAGTACGCGCCGGCGCCGTCCTCGCGCTCGGCCGTTTCCAGCGCGCGGCGGTCGCCGACGGTTTTGCCGTCGCGGCCGATGCGCCCCGGCTCGCGCTGTTCGAAGACGGCCTCGAGCGTCAGGTCGACCCCGTTGGGTTGAACCTGCTTGGGGGCGACGTCGTCCAGCTGCTCGGCGACGAACTGACCGGAACGGAACATACCGGGAGCCACCGGAGCGGTGGGCAAAACGCTGTCGCCTCGGATGACCGGCCTGACGGCGGCGCTACGTGACAGCTCCTCGAGACCGCGAAAATTGCCAGTAGAGGGCGTTTTCGGCAGGCCTAACTTCGAATCTCGCCGGATTTATCAATGAGGCCGGCCGAGGTCCGGACGATATGAGTCAGACGATCACCGAGAAGATTCTCGACGACCATCTCGTGGAGGGCGAGCTGACGCCCGGTGAGGAGATCGGCATCGAGATCGACCAAGTCCTCACGCAGGACACGACCGGCACCATGGTCTGGCTGCAGTTCGAGGCCATGGAGATGGACGAGGTCCAGACGGAGCTGGCCGCGCAGTACTGCGACCACCAGACCTACCAGTTCGACTTCAAGAACACCGACGACCACCGCTTCCTCCGCTCGGCTGCGGGCACCTACGGGGCGTACTTCTCCCGGCCTGGTAACGGTATCTGCCACCAGGTCCACAAGGAGAACTTTGCGGCCCCCGGCAAGACGCTGTTGGGCTCTGACTCCCACACGCCGACGCCGGGCGGACTCGGCCAGCTGGCTATCGGTGCCGGCGGCATCGACATCGCGGTCGCCATGGGTGGGGCGCCGTACTACGTCGAGATGCCCGAGGTGGTCAACGTCCACCTCGACGGCGAGCTTCCCGAGTGGGCCACCGCCAAGGACGTCATCCTCCACCTGCTGAGCGAACTGAGCGTCAAAGGCGGCGTCGGCAAGGTGCTCGAATACACCGGTCCCGGCGTCGAGAGCCTCACCGTGCCCGAGCGGACGACCATCACAAACATGGGCACGGAGCTGGGCGCGACCTCCTCCATCTTCCCGACCGACGAGAAGACCGAGGACTGGCTCGCGCGCTTCGGCCGGGAAGACGAGTTCGTCGACCTCTCGGCCGACGACGACGCCGACTACGCCGACACCATCGAGGTCGACCTGAGCGAGCTGGAGCCGCTCATCGCCAAGCCTTCCATGCCCGACAACGTCGTCCCCGTCAGCGAGGTCGCCGGCGAGTCCGTCGACCAGGTCATCGTCGGCTCCTGTACGAACGGCGCCTACGAGGACATCCTTCCCTCGGCGAAGATGCTGGAGGGCCGCCAGGTGACCCGCTCGACGGAGATGATAGTCGCCCCCGGCTCGAAGCAGGCCTCCGAGATGCTCGCCCGCGAGGGGTGGACCGCCGAGATGATGGCCGCCGGCGTCAACTTCTCGGAGGCGACCTGTGGCGCCTGTATCGGTATCGGTCACGTCCCCGCCTCCGACTCCGTCTCGCTGCGGACGTTCAACCGCAACTTCGAGGGGCGGTCGGGCATCGAGGACGACTCCGTCTACCTCTGCTCGCCGGAGGTCGCGACCGCCGCGGCGCTGGCCGGCGAAATCGTCGACCCCCGCGACCTCGCGGACGACCACGGCGACCTGGAGGCCCCCGGCTTCGAGATGGGCGACGGCTACGACGAGGGCATGGGCGAGGCCGACCCGGACATCATCAACCCCGAGGAGGCCATCGACGACGAGCTCATCAAGGGTCCGAACATCGGAGACGTCCCGCTGAAAGACCCCCTCGGCAGCGACCTCGGCGGCGAGGCGCTGCTGAAGATGGACGACAACATCACGACCGACCACATCATCCCCGCGACCAACGACATCCTGAAGTTCCGGTCGAACGTCCCGAAGCTCTCTGAGTTCACCCTCTCGCGGGTCGACGAGACGTTCGCCGACCGCGCCCTGGAGTCCGACGGCGGCTTCCTCGTCGCCGGCGAGAACTACGGCCAGGGCTCCTCGCGGGAACACGCCGCCCTCTGTCCGATGTACCTCGGCATCGAGGGCGTCCTCGCACAGAGCTTCGCCCGCATCCACAAGGCGAACCTGTTCAACTTCGGTCTCGTCCCGCTAACCATCGACGAGGACACCTACGAGCGCATCGAGCAGGGCGACGACGTCGAAATCGTCGACGACGTGGCCGCCGGCGTCGAGGCCGGTCGGACGGAGTTCACCGTTCGCGTCGACGACGAGTGGGAGGCCACCGCCACCCTCGACGCCTCCGAGCGCGAGCGCGACATCCTCGCGGCCGGCGGCAAGCTCGCCTGGACGAAGGCCCAGCACAGCGGCGGCGACCTCGGCGCGCCCGCCGACGACTGAGAGCCACCGACTGACGACCACCGACCCGCGGACGACGGCTGCCCACCGGCGGTCGGCCGACGACCACGCGGTCGCCGCGCTTTTGTTCCGGCGAACGAACAGTTAATCGTGACCACGGGTCCGGGCGAGCCGGGGTCGGCTCCCGCCGAGAGCGCCGAGGAGGCGGAGGAGGCGACCGTCCGGCAGGCGACGGAGGCGGACCTGCTTGCCGTCTATCGCATCGAGAAGGCGTCGTTCCCCGAGCCGTGGCCGTACGCCTCCTTCGAGCGGTTCCTCGGCGAGTCCGGCTTCCTCGTCGCGACCGTCGCCGACTCCGTCGTCGGCTTCATCGTCGGCGACGTGACGCCAAACTACGGCCGCGACATCGGCCACGTGAAAGACCTCGCCGTCCACCCGGACGTCCGCGGCCGCGGGTTCGGCAAGCGGCTGCTCACCGGCGGCGTCGTCCGGCTCTCTGTCGCCGGCGCCGACGTCGTCAAGCTCGAAGTCCGGGTCGGCAACGAGCCCGCTCGGTCGCTGTACGAGGCCTTCGGCTTCGGAATCTCCCGGACGGTGCCGTCGTACTACGACAACGGCGAGGCGGCCCACGTGATGACCCTCGACGTGGCCGAGTGGGAGGCCGAGCTCTCGGAGTAGCAGGTTTTTCCCCGTCCCGCGAGTACGGCCCGGCATGGGCTACGCCTGCCCGGTGTGTGACACCCCACAGCGAGACGGGGAACACCTCGCCAACCACCTCGCGTTCACCGCGATGCTGCGCGAGGACGGCCACCGCGAGTGGCTCGACGACACCGTCCCGAAGTGGGACGAGTACGGCCCCGAGGAGCTGGCCGACCGGGTCGCCGGTCACGCCCTCGACGCTGAACTCGACGAGGTGTTCGAGGACACCACCGGCCCCGACGCAGGCCACGACCACGCTCACCACGGCGACGCCGATCTGCTCGGCGCCGGGTCGGGTGCCGCCGGCGCGGCCGACGTCGGCGTCGACGACGTCGACGCGGACGCCGCCGAGGTGGTCGCCGAGGCCCGCGAGCTGACCGAGCAGATGCTCGGGCGGGCCGGCGATGACGGGGGGGACGAAAGCGGGAGCGGCGACGAGGCCGAACCCGAGGCGGACGACGACGTGACCGAGTCGCCGCCCGACGAGAGGGGGGAGCAGTAAGCGGTTTCCGAGTGGCCGACTACCGTCCGAACATGCACACGGAGGGTCGGTTCGAACCCGAGACTGTCGCCGACGCGCGGGCGGCGTACGACGCCGTCGGTCCGGCGGCGCAGGTCGTCGTCCGGGAGACGACCCGGGCCATGGAGTTCGACCGTGAGGAGTACGACCGCCGCGTCACCGAGACGGTGGTCGAGACCGCCCGCGACGCGCTGTTCGCGTCGCTGCTCGCCGTCACGGTCGGCGACCGCGACGCCTACGAGCGCTGGCGGGAGGGATACGACGGCGAGGTCGTCGAAGCCGGCAGCGACGCCGTCGAGAGCGTGGCGTGGCACGCCCCGCCGTTCGCCGACCGCGCCGTCGCCGCGACGTTCCAGAGTGAACCCGCCGCCGCCAAGCAGACGCTCCGCAGGCAGGCGTTCGGGCGGCTGTATCGGCCGCTGTTCGAGGGCGACGGCGACGGCGAGAGCGACCGCGACGGCGCCGACGCCTGACCCGACGAAGGCAGGTATAAGCCGACGGGAGACCGAGCCGAAGACGTGACAGCAGACTCTCCGCACGGGGACGGCCTCCCGGAGCCGGCGTGGCCGGTCCGCGAGCGCGTCACGGAGTACGAGACCGGCTGGTTCGACGGCGGCTACGACCTCGTCGAACAGCCCGACGGGTCGACGAAGCGATACTACTGGGCGGAGCTGCCGCCGGCGGCCGTCGTCGTCGCCGAGGCCGACGGCGACGTACTGTTCGTCGAGCAGTACCGCCCCGTCATTCGCCAGGAACAGCTCGAGCTCCCGGCCGGTATCGTCGAGGACGGCGAGTCGTACACGACCGCTGGACGGCGGGAACTCCGCGAGGAGGCCGGCTTCGAGGCCAGCGGCTGCTCGCTGCTGCAGGAGGTGTGGGTCGCCACCGGCGTCCTCCGCCATCGCCGGGGGTACGTCTTCGCCGAGGGGCTCGAACCGGCCGAGCGCGACCTCGACGGCAACGAGTTCCTCACGCCGCGAGCGGTGCCCGTCGAGGAGGCGCTCGACCGCGCCCGCGAGCCGGGGACGAACGACGCGACGCTGCAGGGGTTGCAGTTGGCCGCCGAAGAGGGACTGTTGTAGGCGGTCGGCTCGCGGTGCTCGGCCCGGTCCGGTCGAGTCCGAGCCGGACGCGAACCCGCCGGCTTAACACGCCAGCCCCGCTCGCTCGGGTATGGACGGCGAAGTTCGGACTGACGCGGTGCGAGCGGCCCTGGCCGACGACGACGAATCGCCGCTGGTTGTCGACATCCGGAATCCGGCCGCCTACCGCCGCGGCCACGTCCCCGGCAGCGTCAACGTCCCGTTGGGCGAGCTTGCGGCCCGCGTCGAGGCGGTGCTCGCCGACCGCGACTCCGACCCCGACCGCGTGGTGACGGTCTGTCCCAAGGGGAAGTCGAGTCGGCGGGCGGCCCGCATCGTCGCCGCCGAACTCGACGACGCCCCGCCGGTCGAGAGCATGGCCGGCGGCCTCGCCGAGTGGGACGGCGATCTCGAACGCGGGACTGGACCAGACGGCGCCGACGGCCCCGACGACGCGGACGCCAGCGAGAGCCGCACCGACGAGGGGCCGCAAGCACCGTTCTGAGCGGAATCGGTCGGCAGTCGCGGGCGACGTGAGCGTCGTAGAGCGGTCGCTGGTCGGCGTCGACGCGAAAGAACGCGAGGTGAAGCGGGTCGAAGCGAGTCGGTGCTCGACGGCGGGTGTCAGGTCTGTCCGGCGGTCACGCGACGTTGTACCCCTTGTCGCGGAGGAAGTCCTCGACGCGACCGCTGTGGTTGCCCTGGAGCTCGATGGTCCCGTCCTCGACGGTCCCACCGCAGGCGAACTTCGATTTCAGGTCCGAGGAGAGAGTGTCCATGTCCACGTCTCCCGGGTCGAACCCCTCGATGACCGTTACCTCCTTGCCGTACCTGCGCTCGTCGATGCGGATGTTGATCTCCTGTGATTCCTTGGCGACGTCCTCACAGACGCAGAGTTCGTCGGGTAGCCCGCACGTCGAGCAGACTTCTCCCATTACACCCGGTGGCTACAGCACAGAGGTATTAAACGGTGTCGGGATTTCTCACCGGGTCGCACGGTCGGTGCCGAACCGGCCTCGGAGCCGGCCCAGGACCGGCGTTTCGGCGCCGACGACGGCGTCGACGGTCGCGACGGCCTCGTCGGCGGTGGCCTCGGCGACCGTCCCGCCGTAGCGGGCGCGCTCGTAGGCGTCGACGACCGACAGCGCCCGGTCGTCAGCGCCGCGAGCGACCGCCCACTCGACGTACGCCCGCGGCGTCTCTCCCGGCCGGCGCTGCCGGTGGCGCTGCCCGAGCAGGTACTCCAGTCGCCGATACGCCCGCTCGGCGTCGGCCGTCGGGTCCGTCCGTGGCTGGTAGCGCAGCCACAGTCGGCGGTACCCCCACGCCGTCAGCCCGAACCGGCGGGCGGCGGCCGCGAGTCCGACCGCGAACACCGCCGCGTAGCCGACGGTTTCCCTATCCGGCAGCGAGAACGGCGAGCCGCCGCTGGCCTCCCCGTCGGCAGCCGCCACCGTCGCCGTCGAGAGGTCCGCCGGCGGCGGGGTGTTGACGTCGGCGCCCAGTCCGCTGCGCTGGGGGTTGGGAATCCCAGCACCGAGTTCGCCCTCGGTCGCGTTGATCGCGGTCGTGGTCGTCGTCTCGTTGGAGGTCCACTCGCCGGGGCCGGAGCCGGCGGCGTCGACCCCGTCGACGTCGCTCTCGCGGGCCTGTTCGATGCGGTCGCTCTCGATGGTGTCCCGCGGGCCGGCCGGCGTCGGGTCGAACGGCACCCAGCCGACGCCGGGGAAGTACACCTCGACCCAAGTGTGAGCGTCGAGCCCGCGGACGACCCACCGGTCCTCGGCGACGCGCTCGCCGGGCGTGTAGCCGGTCGCCATCCGTGCCGGGATGCCCTGACTGCGCAGCATGACCGCCATCGTCGTCGCGTAGTAGGTGCAGTAGCCGGCGTCCATCTCGAAGAGGAACGAGTCGGCGACGTTGCCGTTGGGGCGCTCGACCTCCAGGGAGTACTCCTTGGTCGTCTCCAGATAGTTCTCTATCGCCAGCGCCGCCTCATAGGGGTTGCTGGCGTCGGCGTTGGCCAGCACGCGCTGGGTCCGACGGCTCACCCGATCGGGCGTGCTCTCGGGCAGCTGCGTGTACCGGCGCTGTACCGCGTCCGGGTAGTCGGTGCCGGCCTCTCGCAGCGTCGCGTCGTCGTACGTCGGCAGCTCGCTCACCACCGTGTAGCTCTCGTCGGGTTCGATGGCGTCGCCCGAGCGGAACCCCTCCTCGGCGGTGACGCGGACGGAGGAGGCGACCGGGCCGTCGACGCTGACGGGCTTCCAGGCCGCCGGCATCGCGTTCAGCGTCGACTCCGCCGTGACGGTCTGTTCCAGCCGGGCGCTCGACCCCGGTGGCCCGTCCACGTCGTCGCGGTAGCCGCTGGTCTCCCCGCTGCGGACCCACCCCTGCCCGGTGTAGCGGTTGTACGAGCCGGTCCGCCAGTACGCCTTCCGGTCGGCCTCGACGGTGAAGCGGACCTCCGGCGACAGCGAGATCGCGCCGACGATGCCCAGTCGGTCGCCGTTGGCGACCAGCGCCGCCTCCGAGTTGGGCTTGTTGCCGCCGGTGAACAGCGGCTCGGCCCCGCCGCCGGGGACGGCCGACACCAGCGTCGAGGCGACGATCATCGCGGTCAACAACACGACGAGGGTGTCCCACTGCGTCGACAGCGCCCCGCGCACCGAGAGGGTGTGCAGGCCGACGGCGCCGATACCGCCGAGGGTGCCGGCGAGGGTCACGACGGCGCCGGCGTCGCCCGTGAGGACGAAGAAGCCGAGCGCGCCGCCGGCGACGGCGACGCTGCGGACCGTCCGACCCCGGACCGCGAGGAACCACGAGGCGAAAAGCGGCGCCGGCAGCACCGTCATCGCCCAGGTCCCCGCCTGGGTGAGCCGCAGCGCCGAGAGCCCGGTGAGCAGCGCCGCCGTGTCGCGGGCGACGCTGCCGACGCTGAACAGCGCCCGCTGGCTCTCGGGCACGCTGAAGAAGTACGCGGCTCCGCCGAAGACGAGCAACCCGACGCTGAGCACCATCGCCTGACGGGTCCGGAACAGCCGCGCCGCGAGGGTCGCGGCCGCGGCGACCGTCGCCGCCTCCAACAGGAGGAGTCCGCTCCCGCCGACCACGTCGGTGATGTGATACAGCACGCTCAGATACGACAGCGAGATAACGGCGACGCCGGCCAGCGCCGGCCGACGCAGCGACGCTCCGGAGGTCGTCCCCGCTCTCCCCGGCCGTCGGCCGGAGCCGCCCTCTGAGGAGTCCCGACGGCGCTGGAACCGGACGCTCACTGGGCCACCTCCACCCGGTCGGTCGACGTGACCGTCGGCGCGCCGTCGCCGACGAGGTCGTCGAACGCGACGGTGGCGTCGCCGACGGTGACGCGGACCGGGGCGTCGCGCTCGGCCTCGACGAGGATGTCGGCGTCGGGGTCGCGGAGCCGACCGCCGTTGACCGTCGCCAGCACTCGCAGCAGGTCGACGACGTTGCCCTGCTCCGGGCCGGCGTCGACCGTCCCCGTCGGCACCGTCACCGAGACGGGGACGCCCTCCTCCAGCAGCGCCACCGAGAGGCTCGCCAGCGCCGTCGCCATCTCGTCACTCTGGCTGGGGTGGCCGCCGCCGGCTATCGTCACGGACTCGGCGTCGACCTCGGCGGCGAACTCCTGGACGATGAGCTCGTCGCGCTTTGCGGTCGTCCGCCAGTGGATGTCCCGCAGCGAGTCGCCGGGGGCGTACTCCCGCAGGCGCTCGAACTCCTCGCGCTGGCGGGACCGACCCACGTCCTCCAGGCGGGCGAGGTGCTGGCGCCCCCACGAGGAGACGCGGTACAGCTCGGGGTAGACGAGCACGACCGACTCCTCGGGGACGGCGAGCTCGCGCTCAAACAGCCCCAGCACGTCGCGGACGAGCACCGTCGTCGGTCCGAGCCGAGCCTCGCCGCGGCGCTCGTAGGTCACGTCGTAGCTGGCCGTCGTGCCGCCGACCGCGAGGGGGACGGTCGCGGCGCTCCCGTCGGGGGCAACGCTGGCGTCGGCGCCGGCGGCGTCGTCGGGGGTCGCCTCCGCGTCGGGCGACTCGGCGACGATGCGGAGCCTGTCGCCGACGTGGTCGGTCAGCGCCCCAGGCAGCGGGCGGTCGATGGGGTCGCCGTCGGCGGCGACGACCGAGAGCTCGACGGTCGCGGTCTCGCCGACGAACCCCTCGGGCGGCGTCTCCCGGCGAATCGACACCGCCTCGCGGCCCCGGAGCTGGAGGTAGCCGGCCGCGAGCGCCACGCCGACCGGCAGGACGATGGCGTTGAGCGCGCGAGCGCCGAAGGCGGCCGCGAAGACGACGCCGGCGACGCCGACTGCGAGCACCGCCCGACCGCGTCGGGTCAGCCCCATCGGTCACTCCACGGGGACCGTTTCGAGTGCGTCCGCGACGACGTCGCGACCGCTCTCGCTGCCGCTCTGAGGCCGGACCCGGTGGGAGAGCACCGTCGGCGCTTCGGTCTGGACGTCGTCGGGGGTGACGTAGTCGCGGCCGTTGAGCACTGCTCGGGCTTTCGCCGCGCGGACGAGCGCGATGGAGCCGCGGGGACTGACGCCGAGGGTGGCGCGGTCGCGGGTGAACGTCGCCAGGCGTGAGACGTACGCCCGGACCGGCTCGGCGACGTCGACTTCGGCGACGGTCTTGCGGGCCCGCTGGAGCTCGCGGGTGGAGGCCACCGACGCCAGGTCCTCGATGGGGTGTTCGCCGGTGACCGACGACAGCAGCTCCGTCTCCTCGTCCTCGTCCGGATAGCCGAGCTGGAGCTTCTTTGTGAACCGGTCGATTTCGGCCATCGGCAGCTCGTAGGTGCGGCCCATCTCCACGTCGTTCTGGGTGGCGATGACGACGAACGGCGTCGGGAGGTCTCGAGTCGTGCCGTCGACGGTCACCTGCGTCTCCTCCATCGCCTCCAGCAGCGCCGACTGAGTCTTCGGCGGGGCCCGGTTTATTTCGTCGCCGAGGACGACGTTTCCGAACACCGGGCCGGCCTGGAAGTCGAACTCACGGGTCTTCTGGTTGAACACGTTGGCGCCGGTCACGTCCGAGGGGAGCAGGTCGGGCGTGAACTGGACGCGCTTGAACGAGCACTCGACGGAGGTGGCGACCGACCGAGCGAGCATCGTCTTGCCCACGCCGGGGACGTCTTCGAGGAGCAGGTGACCGCGGGCGAGAACCGTGACGAGGATGTGTTCGACCGCGTCGTGTTTGCCGACGATGACGCGCTCGACGTTGTCGACGATGCGCTCGGCGAGGTCGGCCGTCTCGGCGACGGGGAGGGCGGTGCGTTCGCCGAAAGCCTGTTCAGCGTCAGCGTCCGTCATGTGTCGGGAAGTCGTTCGGGGGTGAGCCGCGCTCGATGTAGGCTTTCGGTGCGTCCGCGAGAAGCGTGGTCGTCGTTCACATCCGGCGTAACGGTTCCGCCTACCTAATTCTGCCGGCAGCCGGCGGTGGGGCTCCGGCACCGAGTGACCGCCGGCGCCGATCCCGACGCCGACCGCGCGGGTTGCCGATTCGCCGGACGTTTCATACCCCCGGCGACTGAGAACCCACCATGCGAACGACCGACGCCTTCGTCGGCCTCGACTGCACGGACTGCGGCGCCCGCCACGACCCCGCCGAGACGCCCGGCCGCTGTCCGGACTGCGGCGGCATCCTCGACCCCGCGTACGACCTCAACGCCGTCGACATCGGCCCCGCCGACGTCGCCGCCCGCCCGTTCGACTCGCTGTGGCGCTACGAGGAGCTGCTGCCGTTCCCCCGCGAGGCCGCGGTGTCGATGGACGAAGGGGCGACCCCCCTGGTCGAGTGCCCGCCGCTCGCCGACCGCCTCGGCGTCGGTCGGGTGCTCATCAAGGACGAGGGCCGCAACCCGACGGGGACGTTCAAGGACCGCGGGCAGACCGGCGCCATCACCGCGGCGGCCGAACACGACGCCGGCGACGTCGCGCTTAACTCCGCCGGCAACGCCGGCCACGCCGCCGCGGCCTACGCCTCCCGGGCGGGCCTCGACGCCCACGTGTTCCTCCCCGACCGGGCCGGCTTCACGCAGAAGGCGATGGTCGAGGTCCACGGCGCCGACCTGGAGGTCGTCCCCGGCGAGATAACCGACGCCGGGGCGGCCTACGCCGAGGCGTTCGCGGACAACCCCGAGTGGCACTCCACCAAGACGTTCGTCACGCCGTACCGCCACGACGTGAAGAAGACGATGCTGTACGAGATCGCCGAACAGCTCGACTGGACCGCCCCGGACGCCGTCGTCTACCCGACCGGCGGCGGCGTCGGTCTCGTCGGCATGCACAAGGCCGCTAGAGAGCTGCGCGAACTGGGCTGGACCGACGCGCTCCCGGGGATGTACGCCGCCCAGTCGGCCGGCTGTGCCCCCGTCGTCCGGGCCCATGAGGACGACGCCTCCATCCACGAGGCCTGGGCGGACATCGACACCCCCTTCGGCGGCATCGCCGTCCCCGACCCCGGTGCGAGCCCGCTCGTCTTGGAGGCCATCGAGGAGTCCGACGGCGGCGCGGTCGCGGCCCCGGACGACGCCATCCTGGACGCCGCCGTCGCCGTCGCCCGCGAGACCGGCGTCGAGATGGGGGCGACCTGTGCGGTCGCCGCCGCCGGCGCCGAGCGCCTGGCCGACCGCGGCGAACTCGGCGACGGCGACACGGTCGTCCTGCTGAACACGGGGACCGGCGTCAAGGACGACGACCTGCTCCGGAGTCACGTCGGCGAGATCGGCGAGACCGACGCGGCCGACGACGCCGGCGCGACCGGGGAGTGAGCCCTCCGGCCGCACAGGGCGGCGCCGTCGCTGGCCGAGCGCGACCGACGCTGCCGGAAGAACGGACGGCTCGGGTGAACCCTTCGTCACACGGGGCTCGGTGGGGGTAACCCTCGTCACCGCCGTCCGCCCGGCGCTACCGCCGGCGACGGCTTCAGTCGTTCGGCTGACGACGGGCGGCTTCTTCCGGTCGCCCCGCCGGCGTTCACCGCTCCAGCCACGCCTCCGCCGCTGCGGCGCGTTCGCGGTGGCGCCGCGCCAGCGCGTCGCTGCCGTCGCCGTCCAGCGGGCCGTCCTCGGTGACGAGGGTGACGGCCTCGCAGTCGGCCGGTGTCGCGTCGTACAGCGGCGTCTCCGCGGGCACCTCGTCGCCGTCGACGCCGACGGCCTCGCTGCGGTCGCCGAGGGCCGGCTCCCAGTCGCTCGCCGGGGCGGGAGCGACCTTGTCGCCGGCGGCGACGACGTACAGCGGCCGGTCGGCGGCGTCACAGGCCAGCGCCAGCCCGCGGGTGCCGACCTTGTTGACCACGCGCCCGTCCGGGCCGACCGCGTCGGCGCCGACGACGGCGGCGTCGACGCGGCCCGTGCCGAGGACGTGCGCCAGCGCGGCGTCTGGCACCAGCGTCGCGTCCAGCCCGTCGGCCCGGAGAGCACGCGCGAGGTCGACGCCTTCCCCGCCCGGGCAGGACTCAGCGACGACGACCTCGGCGGGGGCCGCGGCCCGCAGCGCGGCTCGAACCGTCTCGGAGTACGACAGCGTCGCGACCCGCTCGGGGAGGGCGTCGGCGGCCGCGGTGCCGGCGGCCGCGTCGGCCGTCAGCGCCGCGTCGACGGCCTCGTGAGCCCGCTCGACGAGTCGCTCGCGGTCGGCCGCGGGGTCGACCTCGGCGAGCACCCGGTGGAGGCGGTTCCGCGGGGCGGCCATGCCGGGGCGGGCCGTCCGGAGGTCGGCGACGAGGTCCGCGAGGGCGTGCTCGTCGTCGGCTCCGCCTCCGGCGGCGACGGCGGCCGCGCCGTCGCGCAGCGCTTCGAGCGTCCGCACCGAAAGGTACGCCGCCCCGTGGCGCTCGTCGGCGGCGACCGTCGCCGGCGTCGGGCCGACCCGGCGGTACGCCGCCCACAGCTTCGGCACCGTCTCCCGGTCGCTCATCGCCGGCGGCGGCGCCCACTCCCAGTCGGCGACCTCCTCGTTGGGGTCGACCGTCCGGTCGTCCGTCTCGAACAGGAACGGGTGGACTCGCCAGCTTCGGCCGTCGTCCGCCACCGACAGCGGCTCTCCGCGACGGACGAGCGTCGGGGCCGCGGCGCCGACCTCCTCGCGGAGCTCTCGCCGGGCGTCGTCGACGGGGTCGTCCGTCTCCGGCTCGACGTAGCCGGAGACGCCGCCCCACCGACCGGGGTAGGTGCCGACCGCGTCGCCGCGGCGCAGGAGCAACACCTCGCCACAGTGTCGGAGAAACGCCGTCACGACCTCGCTCATGCTCGGCCCTTGCCCGCGGCGACCCGAAAAGCCGGCGGCCACGGGGGCCGACCGCGGGTCACGGCGGTGGCTCGCGGCCCCGGCTCCCAGCGGTAGTCGCTACCGGCCCCTTTCGACGCTGCCGGGGTGTTTTTGCCCCGCGGTCACGACCGTTGTGTTATGGAACTGTTCGCCGTCCCGGACCTCCCCGAGGTCGAAGCGGGCGACGACGTCGCGGCGCTCGTCCGCGAGCGCGTCGACCCGCGCCCGGACGACGTGGTCTGCGTCGCCAGCACCGTCGTCTCGAAGGCGGAGGGTCGGACCGCCGACCTCGACGAGTTCCCGCCCGGCCCTCGGGCCGAGGAGATCGCGGGCCGGCTGACGGACGTCACCGGCGACGAGAAGGATCCGCGCTTCGCCCAGGCCGTCCTGGAGGAGTCGACGGAGCTGCTGATGGAGGCGCCGTTTCTCCTCACGGAGTCGCGGTTCGGCCACGTCGGCGTCAACGCCGGCATTGACCGCTCGAACGTGCCCGACGCCGACCTGTTGCTCCTCCCGAAACGGCCCTCGGAGTCGGCCGCGCGGATTCGGGAGGGACTGCCGAACAAGCCGGGCGTCGTCGTCACCGACACCTGTGGGCGACCGTTCCGCCACGGCCAGCGCGGCGTGTGCATCGGCTGGGACGGGCTGGCGGCCTCCCGGGACTGGCGCGGCGAGACCGACCGTGACGGCCACGAGCTCGCCGTTACCGTCGAGAGCATCGTCGACGAGCTCGCGGCGGCGGCCAACCTCGTGAGCGGCGAGGGCGACGACGGCACGCCGGTGGTCGTCGTCCGCGACTTCGACTTCGGCGACCACGGCGCCAGCGAGGCGCTGTTCCGCGACGTCGAGAGCGACTTCGTCCGCCAGGCGCTCCGGGGGTGGGAGTTCACATGATTGGTCTCGAACTCACCCCGGAACACCCCTACGCAGAGCTGCTCGACCTCGGCGTCGTCGCCGAGGAGGCCGGGTACGACGCCGTCTTCTGTTCGGCCCACTACAACAACCGCGACCCGTTCCAGGTGCTCGCGGGGCTCGCCGCCCGCACCGACGAGGTGACGCTCGGCCCCGGCGTGACCAACCCCTACGAGACTCACCCGGTGACGCTGGCCTCGAAGGTGGCGACGCTGGACGAGGCGACCGGCGGTCGGGCCGCCCTCGGCATCGGTCCGGGCGACCCCTCGACGGTGCGGAACCTCGGCGTCGACGACGACGACCGCGGGCTCCGGCCGGTGCTGGAGGCGTTCAAAGTCGCCCAGCGACTGTGGGCCGGCGAGCGCGTCGACCACGACGGCACCTTCGACGCCGACGACGCCGGGCTGAACTACGAGCCCCCGCAGGGGGCGTCGATTCCGGTCCACGTCGGTGGCGAGGGGCCGCACATGTGTCGGATGGCCGCGAAGCACGCCGACGGACTGCTGTTCAACGGCTCGCACCCGGCGGACCTCTCGTGGGCGGCCGACCGCGTCGCCGAGGGGTTGGATCAGCGCCCCGCCCACCGCGGCGACTTCGAGTTCTGTGCCTACGCAAGCGTCAGCGTCGCCGCGGACGAGGCCGCAGCCCGGGAAGCCGCCCGCCCGCCGGTGGCGTTCATCGCCGCCGGCGCCGCGCCGCCGGTGCTCGACCGCCACGGCATCGACCGCGAGCTGGCGGCCGACATCGGCGAGGCCATCAGCGCCGGGGAGTTCACCGCGGCCTTCGAGAAGGTGACGCCAGCGATGGTCGACGCCTTCTGTGCCGCCGGCGACGTGGCGACCGTCGCCGCCCGGATGGAGGAACTGCTGGCCCACGCCGACGGCATCGTCGTCGGGTCGCCCATCGGGCCCGACCTGGAGTCGGCTATTCGGCTCGCTGGGGAGGCGACTGCGGCCGCGACGGCGTCGGAGACGTGACGCCGAGTTCCCGGGCGAGGACGCCGAGGGCCACGTAGCCGCCGACCGCGATGGCGCCGGTCGTAATGGTCGCCCCGACGGCGAAGGTCAGGAAGGTGAGCGGGTCCGAGAGCGCCACCTCGAAGAGGAATATCCGCACCAGGTCGACGACGCTGGTGACGAGTCTGACGACGAAGTCGGCTACCGTGACCATACCACGAGTTCGTGACGGGGCGTCTTGAGGGTTTTCTGTGCGCGCCAGCCGAACGCCAGCCGCCGTCACGAGGGACAAGCACCAAGTTTCCGCCGGAGCGAATGCCACCGAATGGACGACCGCCGGCTCACCGACTTCGTCGGCGACGGCGAGGACGACGCGGAGGACGGCGACGCCGACAGCGACAACAGCGCCGACGCCACCATCGATTCCGACGAGGACGACGCGAACAGCGCCGACAGTGACGCCGAGCCTGCGAACGTCGAGCCCGCGGCCGTGACCTTCGCGTGGTCGCCCGAAGGTGGCGAGTGCGCGGTCTGTGGCGACACCGTCGCCCGTCGCTGGCGCCGAGAGACTGCGCCTGGCCGGGTGTGCGCCGACTGCAAGGAGTGGTAGCTCAGCCGAGCCGCGACTCCCGCTCGAAGCCGCGGACCAGCGTCTCCGCCGGCAGCGAGAGCACCGTCGGTCGCCCGTGGGGGCAGGCGTACGGCTGGTCGCAGGCGCCGAGGCGCTCGACGAGGGCGGCCGCGTCCGACGCCGCCAGTTCGTCGCCGGCCTTCAGCGACGGGTGACAGGCCAGCTCCGCGAGCAGCTCCTCCCGCGGGGCGGGCCGCTCGCCGTCGACCAGGGCCGACAGCGTCTCCCGGAAGGCGTCGGCGTCGGCCGTCCGCCCCAATGGGGCAGGAACCCCGGACAGCTTCACCGTCGACCCGCCGAAGGGCTCGGCGTCGAACCCGAGCGCGGCGAGGTCGGCGGCGTGTTCCTCGACCGCCGCCGCCAGCGACGGCGACAGCGACGGCGTCGCCGGCGGGTCGAGCTCGGCGGTCGGCACCGCCGACTCCGCGACGGCCGCCGACAGCCGCTCGTAGTTCACCCGCTCGTGGGCGGCGTGCTGGTCGACCACCAGCAGCTCGTCGCCGTCGGCACAGAGGAGATACAGCTCGCGGAACTGGCCGAGCACCTCGACCTCCGCGAGGTCGGAGTCGGCCGCCGTCCGCGGCTCCACGCCCGTTTCGAGGTCCATCGCGACCTCGCCGGCCCGCCGGAGGTCAGCCGTCGTCAGCGCCTCGTCGACGCCAGTGGACACGGCGTCGGCGACGGCGTCGCCGGCGACCAGCCCCACCTCGCGCTTGGCGGGGTGGACGTTCGCGTCGACCAGTCGCGGCGGCAGCGACAGGCGCACGACGGCGACGGGGTGGCGACCCTCGGGCAGCAACGCGCCGTAGCCGCGTTCGACGGCCCGGGCCACCTCGGGCGCCGCGACCGGTCGGCCGTTGACCGCGACGTGCAGCGCCGAGCGGTCGGCCCGGGTCGTCGACGGGTACGCCAGGAGTCCCTCGACGCGCAGGGTGGGGCCGTCGGCGAGGGCGTCACCGTCGAGACTGGCTGCGAGGTCACCGCTCAGTTCGGACGCGTCGAGGGCGTCGGCCCGCACGTCGTGGATGAACTCGCTCGCTCGGGCGGCGGTTTCGCGGTCGTACACCGCCAGCACCGCGTCGGCGTCGTCGCCGGAGCCGGGCGTCGACAGCGTCTCGCGGCCGTCGCGGCGCAGCGAGAACGCCACGTCGGGCCGAGCGAGAGCGTACGCCGTCACCGTCTCGGCGACGCGGCGGTACTCCGTCGCCGCCGCCCCCAGCGACGCTCGCCGGGCGGGCACGTCGGCGAACAGGTCCCGCACCGTCACGGTGGTCCCTCGGGCGCGGGCGGCGTCGCTGACGGCTCCGTCCGGCCCGACGCGGGTGGCCACGTCGCCGCCGTCGTTGGTCAGGAGTTCGAGGCTCGCGACCTCGTCGACGGCCGCGAGCGCCTCCCCGCGGAAGCCGAGGGTGTCGACCACCCGCAGGTCGTCGCCGTCCCGGACCTTGCTCGTCGCGTGGCGCTCGCGGGCTCGCGCGGCGTCGACGCGGCTCATCCCGTGGCCGTCGTCGCGGACGCGAATCAGGTCGGTGCCGTCGTCGCCGACCTCGACGGCGACCGTCGCCGCGCCGGCGTCGAGGGCGTTGTCCACGAGCTCGGCGACGACGCGAGCCGGCCGGGTGACGATTTCGCCGGCGGCGACGCGGTCGACGACCGTCTCCGGGAGGCGGCGGACGGTCGGCTCCTCGGAGTCGTCTTCGCGGTCGGTCATCGTCCGGCGGTCGGGTCGGCGCGGTCGCCGGTCGCCAGGCGCTCCCGGAGGTCGTGTAACAGCGTCAGCGCCTCGATGGGCGTCGTGTCGGCCACGTCGAGGTCGCGTATCTCTGTGAGGGCCGCACGCTCGGCCGGCGACGCCGCCGGGCGGTCGACGGGCAGGTCACCGGGCGGGCGGTCCGGCGAGTCGTCGGTCGAGTCGGCCGCCTGCGATCCGTTCGTCGCCGGCTCGGCGCCGTTTCCGGGGTCGGTGGCCGTCGCCTCGCCGTTGGTCCGGCGGTCGGCCGCGTGGCCGTTCTCGGCGGCGGCGAGGTCGGCGATTTCGGGGAGCGTGCGCTGGGCGTCGGCGCCGGCGTCGTCGCCGACGAGCCCGCGGGCGCGGACGAGGACCGGCTCGGGAACGCCCGCCATCGACGCAACGTCGACGCCGTAGGAGGAGTCGGCCGCCCCCTCCCGGACGCGGTGGAGGAAGGTGACCTCCGGCTCGCCGGGGGCGGCGTCCTCGCGGTGGGTCGCCGCGAAGTGGAGGTTGAACGCCCGCTCGCGGTCGGCGGCGAGGTCAGTGAGCTCGTGGTAGTGGGTGGCGAACAGCGTCGTCGCCCCCACCTCGTCGTGGACGAACTCCGCGGCCGCCCGGGCGATGGCGAATCCGTCGGCGGTGGCGGTGCCTCGACCGACCTCGTCCAGCAGCACCAGCGAGTCCGGGGTGGCGTCGTGCAACACCGTCGACAGCTCGCGCATCTCGCGCATGAACGTCGACTCGCCGCCGGCGATGTCGTCGCTGGCGCCGACCCGGGTGAACACGCGGTCGACGACCGGCAGCGTCGCGGCGTCGGCGGCGACGAAGCTCCCCGCCTGTGCCATCACGACCGCCAGCGCGACCGAGCGCATGTACGTCGACTTCCCGCTCATGTTCGGCCCGGTGACGACCGCCAGCCCGCCGCGGGGCAGCGCGGCGTCGTT
This sequence comes from Halolamina sp., assembly GCA_042216705.1. Classification (GTDB taxonomy): domain Archaea; phylum Halobacteriota; class Halobacteria; order Halobacteriales; family Haloferacaceae; genus JBDGTQ01. The sequence goes on from JBDGTQ010000005.1 coordinate 65,422, forward strand.
GGGGACGAACGCCGAGGTCGTGCGCTCGACGACCGGGTGACGCCCCCCAGCGAGGTCGATTTCGCCGGTGCCGTCCTCGTGGAACCGCGGACGACAGTAGTCGCGGGCGGCGGCGACGGCGGCGAAGGTCGCGAGCACGTCCAGCGTCGCCAGCGTCTCCGAAAGCGCCTGAATCCGCTCGCTCTCGGCGGCGACCGACGCCCGGACCTCGGCGAACAGCTCGTACTCCAGGTCGTCCGCGCGCTCGCTGGCGCCGAGAATCTCGTCCTCGCGGCGCCTGAGCTCGGGGGTGACGAACCGCTCGGAGTTCTTCAGCGTCTGGCGGCGCCGGTAGTCCTCGGGCACCTTCTCGAGCTGGCCGTCGGTCACCTCGATGTAGTAGCCGTGGACGGAGTTGTGCCCCACGTCAAGGTTGTCGATGCCGGTTCGCTCGCGTTCCCTGGCCTGGAGGTCGGCGACCCACTCCCGACCCTCGCGCTCGGTCGCCCGGAGGTCGTCGAGGTCGGCGTCGAACCCCTCGCGGATGACTCCGCCTTCGGTCACCTCCTGTGGCGGGTCGGGGACGACGGCCGTCTCGACGAGGTCGCGCACGTCGGCGAGCGGGTCGAGGTCGTCCCGGAGCGCCCGCAGCCGGTCGGCCTCGGCGTCTGTGAGGGCGTCGCGGAGCTCCGGAACGACCGCCAGCGTCTCGTGGAGGCTCCGGAGGTCGCGGGCGGTGGCTCGCTCGCGGGCGACCCGGCCGACCAGCCGTTCGAGGTCGTAGGCGGCCGACAGCGACTCCCGAATCGACTCCCGGAGGAGGCTTCGCTCGCGGAGCTCGGCGACGGCGTCGTGGCGGGCGACCACGCGGTCGCGGTCGGCGAAGGGCCGTCGGAGTCGCCGTTCGAGTCGGCGGCGACCGAGCGCGCAGGCGGTCTCGTCGAGCACCGACAGCAGCGTCTCGCTGGCGCCGCGACCGCGGTTCTCGAACAGTTCGAGGCTCTCGATGGCGGCGGCGTCCAGCCGCAGCGTCTCGCGAGGGTCGTACCGCCGGACGCGGGTGACGTGCGATAGCGCCTCGCCACCCTGGGTGTACTCGGCGTATCCGAGCAGCCCGCCGACGGCTCGAATCTCGGCGTCGTCGAAGCGCTCCGGGGCAGCGTAGTCGGCGAGAGCCTCGCGGGCCGCGTCGGGGGCGAACTCAGCCGCCTCCGACTCCGTCGTCGGGGGGCCGTCGGGGGTCGCGAGCGCGTCGCCGCCGGGGCCGACCAGCAGCTCCGCCGGGGCGAGCCGATCGAGCTCCTCGGCGACGGCGGCGCGGTCGGCGGTCGCCGTGACCGCACATTCGCCCGTCGAGACGTCGACGTGGGCGACGGCGTAGCGGTCCGGGGCGGGCGGACCGGAGTCGGGCCCGGCGCCGGTGTCGGTGGCTCCGTCGTCGGCCTCGTCCGGGCCGACCACGGCGGCGACGTAGTTGCTCGTGCCGGCGTCGAGCAGCTCCTCGTCGACGACGGTGCCGGGCGTGACGACCTGCGTGACCGCGCGGTCGACGAGGCCGGTCGTCTCCTCGGGGTCCTCGACTTGGTCGGCGACGGCGAGGCGGTACCCCGCGTCGAGTAGCCGTTCGAGATAGGTGGCCGCGTTGTCGACGGGAATCCCGGCGGCGGTGTACGTGCCGGTGGAGTCCTCGCGCTCGATGCGGGTGAGCTCGCAGACGCGGGCAACCTCGTCGGCGGTCTCACAGAAGGTCTTGTAGAAGTCGCCGACCCGGAAGAGCACGACTGCGTCGTCGTACGCCTCGGCGAGGTCGACGTACTGGGCCAGCATCGGGGTGAGTTCCTCCCGGCGGTCGAGCAGCTTCGCCGACGGACCCGTGACCTCGGTCATACGCGGGTGGCGGGCGGCCGGCGACATAAGAACTGTGCGAGGTCGACGGAACGGCGTCCCGTTTTCGGGGGGTTCTTTGTTTGGCATTCAACCACCTATAGGGGCCGTGTTGTGAGTATCTTAAGAATATAACCCTCAACTCCCCTCGTTATAGCCAGCTCTTATCCGTTTTCCTGGATTTTCGTGATGTGATGAAATCGAATCCGAGACGTTCGCCGCTCGACCGCGCCGTCGCCGTTCGGGTCGCCGACCGTTCCGTCGCGCGCTCCAGAGGGCGGAGATGACCGGCTCGCCGCTGCGGTCCGACGACGGCAGGCTCGTTCCGACCACGACGCGGATCGACCCGGAGACCAAAAGGGAAATGAAAAGAGGGACGAAGGCGGGAGAGACGCCGACTGGCACAGGGTGCGGCCGCGAGACCGTCCTCGTCGCCGTCGGTCGGGCCGGGGGCGACCGGCTCGGTGCGCTGGCCGACGCCGCCGCCGAGGTCGCCGGGCCGATGCACGCGACGGTGCGGGTCCTGCACGTCTTCGAGCCCGACCGCTTCCAGCGGGCCGTCGCGGAGCTGGAGTACGACGGCGACCGGCGGCCGGCGCCGGACGCGTTGGCGCGGCGCGTCGCGCCGGTTCGGACGGTCGTCCGCGACCTCGCCGGGCCGCTGCGGGACCACGGCGTCCCGCTGCGGGTCGCCGGGCGCATCGGCGACGACGTGGCCGGCGAAATCGTCGCCGAGGCGGAGGCGGTCGACGCCACCCGCGTCGTGGTCGGCGGCCGCCGGCGCACGCCGACCGGAAAGGCCGTCTTCGGAAGCACCGCCCAACACGTTCTCATCGACGCCGCCGCCCCGGTCACGTTCGTTCGTGATCCGTGACCTGAGGCGACGCTGGTTCGGACTTTTGCCTGGACCGCCCGCGACGTGGACGCAGCGCTCGCCGGAAACGGCGGCGACCGACGCGGCCGGGCACCGAAACCGTTACCGCGGCCCGCCTGCCTCACCCACACATGCACCTTGGCGTCATCGGGCTCGGGCGGATGGGACAGATCGTCGTCGAGCGCGTCCTCGCGGCCGGTCACGAGGTCGTCGCTTTCGACCTCGACGCGGAAGCGACCGCCGCGGCGGCCGCGGCCGGCGCGGAGGCGGCCGACTCGGTGACCGACCTCTGTGACCGCCTCGAAGACGGTGCCGGCGACGGCAAGCGTATCTGGCTGATGGTGCCCGCCGGCGACGCCGTCGACGCGACCCTGGACGAACTGGAGCCCCGACTCGACGGCGACGACGTCGTCGTCGACGGCGGCAACTCCCACTTCGAGGCGTCGACCCGTCGCGCCGAGGCGACCGACGCCGCGTACCTCGACTGCGGCACCTCTGGCGGCCCCGCCGGCGCCGAGGTGGGGTTCTCGCTGATGGTCGGCGGCCCGGAGTGGGCGTACGAGGCGATGACGCCCGTCTTCGACGCCGTCGCAACCGGCCCCGACGGCCACGACCGGATGGGCCCCGCCGGGTCGGGCCACTACGTGAAGATGGTCCACAACGGCGTCGAGTACGCGCTGATGCAGACCTACGGCGAGGGGTTCGAGCTGCTGGCGGAGGGCCGGTACGACCTCGACCTGGAGTCGGTCGCTCGCACGTGGAACAACGGCGCCGTCATTCGGTCGTGGCTGCTGGAGCTCTGCGAGGAGGCGTTCCGCGAGGAGGGCTCGGAGCTGGGCGACGTTGCCGACCACGTCGCCGGCGGCTCGACCGGCACCTGGACCGTCCAGGAGGCGCTGGCACAGGAGGTGCCGGTTCCGCTCATCTATCAGGCGCTGTCGGAGCGGTTCGGCTCCCGCGTCGCCGGCGAGCAAGGCCGGTTCGCCCGCCGGCTCGCAAACCGGCTCCGCTACGGGTTCGGCCGCCACGAGGTCGCTCGCCGGGAGGAGTGACCGCGACGACGACGGCGGCTCAGCGTAGCGCTGGCGCGACGACGCCGACAACGAGCCCGTAGACGACGTGCCAGAGGAGACTCGGCGGCGCGAAGTTCGGCAACGGCGGCGCCATCGGGAAGCCGACCGTCGACAGCCACACCGGCATGACGAGCGCAGCCAACACCACCCAGGTGACGGCCCCCCAGACGACGCCGATGGCGACCAGGCGGGTCGACGACGCGGCACCGACCGCGTCCGACTCGGCGACGGCGACGAACGCGACGCCCAGAACGGCGCCGTGAGAGAGGTGGACGACCCAGCCGGCGACGCCGCCGGAGAGCCCGTACAGCGCCGGTATCGCCGCCGCGAGCGTCGGCGGGTTCATCGCGGAGATGAGCGCGGCCATCACCGCCGCGGCGACGATTCCGCCGACCGTTCCCGCCTGCCAGTCCGTCAGCGATACGCCAGCGTCGACGACGGCATTCGTTTCCGTAGACATCTGGTCGGACGAGAGGAAAGCATCCTGAAATAGCTGCGCCGGACCAGCGCCAGCGACACACGACGGGGGAGCGTTCAAGTCGTGCCGGTGGCAACGTCCCTGACTCAGCAGGCTCGCGCCAGTTCGCGGTCGACGGCGGGCAGCGTCGCCCGCTCGAAACCACCGGAGGGAGCTACCAGCGGCCAATCACAACCGGCTTAAACCCGGCTTTCGAAGGATGACGTATGGCTGTGAACACCGCGGCGGTCGCCGTCGCAATCGGGATCACGCTGATGTTCGTGGTCCTGCATTTCACCCGCGGCACGGGTTGGGAGCCCAGGGAGGACGTCGCCACCGAGGTCCTCGAGCAGCGCGCCGAGTCGGTCCCCGAGACGGACTTCGCGGAGCCGATGAACCGTTCCATCGGGGGCGGCGGCGCCGTCGCTGCGGTCGGCGGCGAGGCGGTCGAGGAGGGCGAACTCGCCGGCGAGGAGGCCGAGGCAATCGAGGAGAGCCCGGCCGACATCCCCGAGGACGAGGTCGAGTACTACGAGGTCGAGTTCGCCAAGCAGGGCGAAACCATCGAGGTCGCCAACGACGAGACCATCCTCGAACAGGGCGAGGACGACGGGATGGACCTGCCGTACGCCTGTCGGCAGGGCCAGTGCGTCTCCTGTGCCGGCCAGATTCAGGACGGCGCCGCCGAGGAGTTCGTCGAACACGACGGTCAGGAGATGCTCGGCGACGCCGAGCTCGACGACGGGTACACGCTAACCTGCGTCGCCTACCCGCGGGACAGCTTCACCATCGAGACTGGCGAGGCGCCGTAGGCGCGTCGCCACCGTCGGTCCGTTCTCGGTCGCGTTCGTCGACTCCAGAAGGGTTAACTTCGCCACCCCGAAAGCAGTCGGTGAGGGCTCGTAGCTCAGTGGACAGAGCACTTGGTTCCGGACCAAGATGCCGCGGGTTCAAATCCCGTCGAGCCCGCTGTTCTGTTCGAGCGTAGCGAGAACGAACAGCGACTGCGAGACGGATTTGAACCAGGGAGGTCGTGCCCAGCGAACGCAGTGAGCGAGCACGTCCGACCGTGGTTCACAATCCCGTCGAGCCCGTTCACTCGCTTTGCTCGCTCGCGAGACTCCCGTCGAGCCCTCCGTGTTCGAGGTCAGATACGCCTGCTCGACGAGGACAGCCGTTTCTCTGTCGAGCGCATCGAAACGCGAGAAGAGCGTCGGTCGGCAGGCCGGGCAACCCGCGTCGACCGACGCTCGTCCGATGTCCGCCCTCGGTCGGGTCGAAGACCCGCGAGCGCGGAACGAGCCGGAATGCGCAACCACGCCGTCGCCGGGCGACAACGGCTGCGACTGCAGTTATATGTACTGTCGTAGGGTGTCATATGGTTATCCGCTATTCTGATACCCACCGTCTGACGGGTGGGGCTATCAGTATATCCCCGTACGGGGTCGTCCGGTCGCCGGCTCGCCACCATGGAGCGATTCGGAGACGGTCAAAACTACCGTTGAGGCGAGCCTCAGTCGCTAACGCGAGTGAAGCTACTTCGAATCGAGCGTCGGACTGCGTCCGGGGATTCCCGGCGGACCGAACAACGTTCCGTCGTGTCTTTCTTGTGCCACTCGCTGCTATCGTTGGAGTAGAGTCAACCGTCTCTCCGGTTCCCCGTCCGACCCGACCTGCGCCACGACTCTCTCTGGCGACCGACCACTACCACATGAACCACGTCCCGAACGACGCGCTCGAAGCGGTCGACGCCTTCGGCGAGTCGCTGCTCACCGGGACGCAGTCGGCGTTCAGCGCGACGCTCCGCGAGGACCTGCGTCTCCGCGTCGACCCCGACGAAGGGGGTGCGACCGCCCGCTGTCGGTACGAGGTGGCCCACACGCGAACGGAGCCGACGCTCCGGGCGTACGGCTCGTTCGTGACGACCGTCGTGGACAACGTCGACGAACGCTTCCGGTCGTGGGGCGTCGAGCCACCGGCGGCGTACGAGTACGTCGAGACCGCCGACGGCCGCCACCGCTACGCCGGCAGGCTGCGGACGCCCTGAGCCGGTGGTCGACGCCGCGGCGGCGGTCGGGAACGCCTACCCCTCGACGAGCGCGTCGCGCGTCTCGGACAGCACCTCGCGGGCGTGGCCCGACGGGTCCGCCATCTCGGGGTCGTACACCGCGGCGACCTCGCCGTCGGCGAGGACGAACGTCCGCCGGTCGGTGCTGGCGCCGTCCGTGTCGAGGCCGAACGCCGCGGCAACGGCGCCGTCGGGGTCGGCGAGCAGGTCGAACTCGATGCCCTCCGCCTCGGCGAAGTCGGCGTGAGTCTCGACGTCGTCCATCGAGACGCCGTACACCGCGATGCCCGACTCCCGGAACTCCGGGAGGGCGTCCTGGAAGTCGTTGGCCTCGATGGTGCAGCCGCCGGTGAAATCCTCCGGGTAGAAGTAGACGACCGTCGGCGCTGCGAAGGCCGGCGCGACCGTCTCGCCGTCCTGGTTGTCCGCGCGAATCTCGGGCGCTGCGTCGCCGGGTTCGAGCATACCGACCCTTCAGCCGGAACCCACTTGATGCCTTCCGTCGGCCGGCAGGAGGGTCTCCGGGTCATCCGCGGCCGGAACGCGTCAGGTCATGAAGTCCTCGTTGCCGACGTCGACGGCCGGCGTCTCGAAGGCGCCCTCGTCCTCGCGGGGGTCGTACGCCTCGACCGCCGAGCGAACGAGTTCGAAGACGCCGCGTTCGCTCCAGCGGGCTGTGTTCACCTGGAGGTCGTAGAACTCCCGGTCGTCGATGTCGACCTCGTAGTACGCCCGATACCGCGTCGCCTCGCTCGCCTCGCGGACGCGCATCTCGGCGACCGTCTCCGTGCGGCCGTCGATGCGCTCCATCCGGGCGCCTTCGGGCGCGTCGAGCCACACGCGGAGGTCGGCACGGTTGCCGGCGAGCCAGCCCGCCAGGCGCGATTCGAGGACGCACGCCTTGTTGGCGGCGGCCCACTCCTCCGCGATGGCCCGGAGCCGCCGGTCGAGCGCCCTGTCGAGGGACTCCGACGCCTGTGCCTCCGCGGTGAGCTCGGTCAGGCTGAGCCCGCGTTCGTCGGCCATCTCGCGGAAGATGTCGCCGCCGGAGATGTACGGACAGCCGATGGCTTCAGAGAGTTGCGTACACAGCGTCGACGCCCCGCAGCCGGGCGGCCCGGAGACGGTGACGAGCAGGTTCGTGTCGATGGACGGCAGGTCGCTCTCGAACTCGGCCATGACAGAGGGTTGGACCGGACCCGGAAAAGAGTCGGTGCTGACTGAGCAGTGGCGTTCAGAGAAAACGCCAGCAATCGACTCCCCGTCGGCGACCTCGAAAGGCCCCGGTCGCGCGACCGCGGCGACTCGCTGCGCTACGGTCCTCGGAGGGCGTCCTGCGGTCCGTACGTCGTCGCCAGAACGCGGAGCGTTCTGGCTGGCTCGAAAGTCGTCAGAGGCGACTTTCGAACGTCGAGGCACGCTGCGCGACCGGCCTCTTCAGCCCGGCCCCGCGTCGACCGGTGGAGCCTCTATCGCGCCTCCGAGCACCGCCGTCGGGGCGCCGGGGGGATGGGTGGCCGCGATGATAGACGACCCCAGTCCTCGCGGTCGTCGGCCGTGGGACGGACCCGCCGAACTGGCCGCGGGTCGCCAAGCTCAGTCGTCGGCGTCGGGGACGTCCGACGGCGCCGGGGTGAGGTCGCGGCCGAACTCGTCGAACTCGTCGATATCTCCGTCGAGGGCGAACTCCAGGCGGCGGTCCTCGCGGTTGTCGGGGACGCGACCGTCGATGTCGGCGGCGACGCTCTCCCAGCCGGGCTTGACCTTCACGCTCTTCGCTGGCTCCCCGACGGCGATGTGATGGGCGGGGAGGTCGCCCTGAAGCAGCGACTGCGCGCCGAGCATCGCGTTGGTGCCGACCTTCGAGCCGGCACGGACCATCGAGTCGAAGCCGAGACGAACGTCGTCTCCGAGGACGGTGTGGTAGTTGTACACCTCGGTCTGGTCGACGACGTCGTGGTCGTGTGAGTAGACGTGGACGCTGTCGGCGACGGAGACGCGGTCGCCGACGGTTAGCTGCCCCCGGTCGTCGAGGTGGACGTCGTCGTGGATGACCACGTTGTCGCCGACCTCGATGTTGTGGCCGTAGGTGAAGGTGATACCCTTGAAGAAGCGGCAGTCGTCCCCGCAGTCGGCGAAGAGGTGATCGGCGAGCATCTGACGGAACCGCAGCGCGAACTCGATGTTGTCGGCCATCGGCGTGGCGTCGAACTGCCGCCAGAGCCACTGGAGGTGTTTCGATCGCTGGAAGCGGTCCTCGTCCTTTTCGGCGTAGTACTCCGATTCGAGCGTCGCGTTGCAGGGGTCGTACCCCTGGAGGCGGACCCGCTCGGCCGGCGTCACGTCGCCGCCGTCCTGCCAGCGCTCCCAGGCGTCGCGGTCGCCGAAGAGGTCGACGAGCACGTCGCGGACGACGTCACAGGTGTCCTCCTCGGAGGCGAGTCGCCCGTCGACGTGGTCGATGAACTCCTCGACCCCTTCGTCGGCGTCCGGCGGAAGGGAAACGTGACGCTTCGTCATACGCCCGGATTGTGCGTCGGTGGGGATATGGATTCGGGTGTGTGCGCCGCACAATCAACCGGAGAGAACGGCCGGCTACGCGGCGTCGTCACCCGTTTCGGTTCCTGTCCTGGTCTGCTTCGGCTCACGCGGCTCCGACCGACCCGCCGCCGAGCGCCCGCGACCCTCGGAACGACAGCGATTATCTACACCCGGTGTAAATATCGGGCATGGACGACCACTGGGAGATACGCGAGGCGACGCCCGTCTGGAGCCGCGAGCAGGCGGCCGGGCTCGAACGGACCGACGACGTCGTCGCGCCGCTCATCTATCCGCCCGAAGAGGACGTGAGCGACGATGTCCACGTCTGGGACACCTGGTTTCTGCGCGACCGCGACGGCAGCATCGCCACCGTCGGCGGCTACCGCTGCATCCTCTGTCTCACGGCACCGAGCGACGTGTTGCCCGGCACCCGCCACGACATCGCCACCGTCCGGCTGTTCTACTCCGCCGACGGCGAGCGCTGGGAGTCGGCCGGCCCCGTCTTCGAGCCCGACGCCGCCCGCGGCTCTCGCCAGTGGGCCGGCTGCGCTCTCCGGGACGACGACGGCTCGGTGTACTGCTACTACACCGCCGCCGGGGAGGCCGGCGAGGACGACCTCTCGTACACCCAGCACATCGCCGTCGCCGAGGGCGGCGAACTCGTCGCGACGGCCGACGGCGTCGAGATACGTGGGGAGTGGACCCATCGACCGCTGCTCGAACCGGACGGCCGCCGCTACGAGACGGAGGCCCAGTCGGAGGGGATGATATACACCTTTCGTGACCCCTGGTTCTTCGAGGACCCGGCGACCGGCGACACCCACCTGCTGTTCGAGGCCAACGTGCCGGTAGCGGACGACGACGACGCCGGCGCCCCCGAACACCGACAGTTCAACGGCTCCGTCGGGATCGCCGACTCGCCGACGGGAGACCCGACGGCCTTCGAGCTCCGGGACCCGCTGTTGCACGCGACCCGCGTCAATCAGGAGCTCGAACGCCCCCACGTCGTCGTCCGCGACGGCGGGTACTACTTGTTCATCTCCAGCCACGAGCACACCTTCGCGCCAGGCGTCGAGGGGTTCGACGGGCTGTACGGCTTCGTCGCCGGCTCTCTCCACGGCGAGTACCGCCCGCTGAACGACACCGGACTGGTACTCACCAACCCCGCGAACGCGCCGTTCCAGGCGTACTCCTGGCTCGTCTACCCCCACGAGGAGGAGCTGCTGGCGACGAGCTTCTTCAACTACTACGACCTCGGCGGCCTCTCGCTCGACGACGTCGGCGAACTCCCGCCCGACGAGCAGTTCCGACGGTTCGGCGGGACGCTGGCGCCGACGGTCCGCGTCGCCCTCGACGGCGACCGCACCCGCGTCCGCGGGAAGCTGCGTCACGGTCACCTCCCGACCCCAGACGAGGCGCTCCCGGACACCCTCGCCGCCGCGGTCGGCAGCGACGACGGCGACGGCGAACCCGCCGACGGCTACGACCCGGTCGACGACGGCTCGGAGTCGGCGGGGGACTGACCCCGCGGTCGCACGCCGCCGCCGCTCCGGATGCGGTTCGGTCTCTCGTCCCCGGGTCGAGGACGTGCGTCACCGACCGGTCGGCGTCGGCCACGTCGGCGCCAGCGGCCAGGCCCGAACGTCGACCTCCGCGGCGCCGCCGACGACGGCGACCCTCGCCCGCGTCGCGTCCGCCCGGGTCGGGTAAACGCGGCTGGTCAGGCACCGCCGTTCGTTGGCGAACAGCTCGACGACGGAGCCGTCGACGAACGCCCGCAGCGACAGCGCCTCGTCGGCGGCGACGGGCATCCGCTGGGGCTCGACGTGGACGTCGTCGGCGAGGCTGCTCTCGTGGCGGTCGACGACGACCTCGTCGCCGGTGTACCGGACGACCGTTCGCTCGCGGCCGGCGGGCGATTCGAGGACGACGAGTTCGACCGCGTCGGCCTCCTCGAGCGTTCGCGGCAGCTCCAGTTCGAGCTCGGCGCGTCCCCCAGGGCGGCAGACGCCGCGGTCCCGGTCGGGGCGGTCCGCTTGCGCGTTCGCTCTCTCTGCATCGCTGGCGGGGTCGTCGCCGGCGCCGAGGTCGAGATCGAGCGGGTGCTCGCCACGGAGGCGGCCGGCCCAGTCGACGGCCCGGCGCTCGCGCAGGTCGACCACCTCGGCGGCGGGTCGCTGGCGGAGTTCGCCGTCCTCAACCGATAGCACCCGGGGCAGCGACAGCGCTCCGGACCAGCCGGCGTCCCACTGCGCCGCCGGCGACCGTGCTTCGGGCAGCCACCCCCAGGTGAGGTACCGGTCGCCCTCGTCGGACAGCGACTGCGGGGCGTAGTAGTCGCCGTAGTCGAGGACGCCCCGCTCGGCGACGTCGAAGCCGGGGTCGGCGGCGTCGACGCGAGCCTCGCCCAGCAGATACGTGACGGTGTCGTCCTCGGAGACGTGCAGCAGGTCGGCGTCGTCGAACCGGAGCAGCTCCGGACACTCCCAGATGGGACAGACGCCGTCCCACTCGCCGACCGCGAGCGGGCCGACGTACTCCCAGTCGTGGAGGTCGTCGGCGACGTACAGCAGGGCGGCCCCGCCGACGTCGGCGACCCCGGAGCCGATGACCTGCCACCAGCGGCCGTCCGCCCGCCAGACGCAGTGGTCGCGGAACTCGGCGTCCCAGTCCTCGGTGCCGTAGACGTCGACGTCGTCTGGGGCGGCCTCGATGACCGGATTGGCGGCGTCTTTCCGCCAGCGCCGGAGGTTCGGGTCGTCGGTCGTCGCCGCGCAGGGGAGCTGGTCGCGGCCGCGGCCCCCGGTGTACAGCAGCGTCGGCGTTCCGTCGTCGACGACGGTACAGCCCGACCAGCAGCCGTCGCGGTCGGGTCCCTCGGGGTCCGGCGACAGCGCCACCGGCTCGTCCTCCCAGTGGAGCAGGTTGTCGGAGACGACGTGGCCCCAGTGGATGGTGTCGTGGAACGGCCCGCCGGGGTTGTACTGGTAGAACAGGTGATACCGGCCGTCGTGCTCAACGAGCCCGTTGGGGTCGTTTAGCCAGTTCGCCGGCGAGGAGACGTGATACGCCGGGCGATGGTGGTCGTCGGCGAGGGCGCCCCTCAGCGCGGCGAACCCCGTGCCCGTCTCGGGGCGCCCGTCGACGGCGTCGTACCCCCGACCGAGCGCGACCAGCGCGTTCGCGAGCAGTCGCCGGCGGTCGCTGCCGTCGTGTTCGCGTTCGCGGTCGCGGTCGTCGAGAGCGACGGTTCCGAGACCCAGCACGCGCCCGGGCCCGCGGTCCCACTCTATCAGCGCCTTCCGGCGGTAGTGAGGGTCCTCGCCGCGGTACGTCGCCGCCAACACGTCGCCGCGCTCGGGCAGAACCCCCTCGTAGCGCGCGACGGCGACCGCCTCGCCGTCGCCGGCGAGGGGAACCCGGTCGTCGAACCCCTCGAAGACGGGGTGGTCGTCGTGAATCGCTCGCGGGAGGAGTCCCCGCTCGCGGTCGAGGCGGGCGGTGTCGACGACGTCCGGTCCGATCGGATCGACGCCGAGGGGCTCGACCGCCGCGAGCGCGCGCCCGGTGAGCAGCAGCGAGCCGCCGGCGTCGAGATACGACTGGACCGCCGTCCCGAGCGCTCCCGTGTCGACGGCGAGATCTGCCAGCGGACGCTCGGCGTGCCACCAGAGCACGTCGTAGCTCGCTAGCGACGCCGTCGCGTCGTCGTCGTGGTCGCGCTCCTCTGGCGAACTCACCCGGCCGCCGTCAACGACCGCGGTCGGCGACACCGTCTCGACGGTTCCAGAAACGCCGTCGGCGACGGCCCGCGTCGCCGCCTCTGCGGCGTCGCTCTCCTCCGTCAGCAGTCCGACGCTGACTCCGGCTCCGTGCATTGGTTCTCAACTCTTATTCGCCCGTGAAAAAGCATTGTGCCGTGGCGTGAGTTCGGGGCAATCGTCTCTCATGAACGCTGCCTGCGCGTCCACCGTCGAGGACGACTCGCAAGCCCCAAGCCCTCGCACGGGCAATTGACTCGCATGGCCGAAGCGCCCCAGACGGACGAGGGCTGGTACGTGTTGCACGACTTCCGCGAGGTCGACTGGGACGGATGGCGAGCCGCGCCGGACCACGACCGCGACCGCGCCGTGAGCGAGGGCGTCGAGTACCTCCGCCGTCACGAGTCGGTCGTCGACGCCGACGAGGGGGCGTCGGCGGTGTTCTCCGTGCTCGGCCACAAGGCCGACCTCCTGATGCTGCATTTCCGGCCGACGCTCGACGCGCTCTCGACGGCCGAGCGCCAGTTCGAGCGGACGGCGCTGGCGGCGTACACCACGCAGGCGACCTCCTACGTCTCGGTGACCGAGGTGTCGGGGTACACCTCCGACGCCTGGTTCGAGGGCGACGTCGAGGAGATGGACGAAGGGTTGCGCCGCTACGTCGAGGGAAAGCTCTACCCCGAAATTCCGGACGACGAGTACGTCAGCTTCTATCCGATGAGCAAGCGCCGCGGCGAGCAGTTCAACTGGTACGACCTCTCCTTCGAGGACCGCGCCGAGTTGATGGCCGGCCACGGCGAGACCGGCAAGGGGTACGCCGGCCGGATCGAACAGGTCATCGCCTCCTCGGTCGGTTTCGACGACCACGAGTGGGGCGTGACGCTGTTCGGCTCCGACCCGACCGACATCAAGGACATCGTCTACGAGATGCGCTTCGACGAGGCGTCCTCGCGGTACGGCGAGTTCGGCGAGTTCTACGTCGGCCGCCGGTTCCCGCCGAGCGACCTGGGGCACTACCTCGCCGGAGAGACGGTGCCCGCGGGCGACGACGCCGACGAACACAGGACGCCGGTCGACGCCGCGGGCCACCCGCCCGCCGACGTGACCGAAGAGAGCGCCGACGACGGCGAGGACCGTCAGGGCCACGGTCACGGTGCGAGCGACGACGGCGATGAGGACGTCGACGACGCGACCATCCGCGGCGAGCTGGCCGACCTCGACATCTACGCCGGTCAGCCCCACGGCGAGGACGTGTACGCGACCGTGCTGTACAGCGAGGCCCCCCCCGACGAGCTGTTCGAGGAGGTCGAGGGGTTGCGCGGAAACTTCGAGCACTACGGCACCCACGTCAAGACCGCGGTGTACGAGGGCAGCGAGACGGACCGCGCCGCGGTGGTGTCGACGTGGGACACCGCCAGCGCGGCCGAGACCGCGGCCGGCTTCCTCTCGGAGCTGCCGGGTATCGTCTCCCGGGCCGGCGAGGGGTCGGGCTTCGGGACGATGGGCATGTTCTACACGGTCAAATCCGACTACCGCGAAGCGTTCGTCGAGCGCTTCGACGACGTCGGCGACGCGCTCGCCGAACTCGACGGCCACCGCGAGACGGACCTGATGGTCAACCGCGAGAACGAGGACGACATGTTCATCGCCAGCCAGTGGGACGCCAAGGAGGACGCGATGGAGTTCTTCGGCAGCGACGACTTCCGCGAGACGGTCGACTGGGGCCGGGACGTGCTCGCCGACCGGCCGCGGCACGTGTTCCTCGCGTGAGTGCGCGTGACAGCCCGATTCGCCACGCATGGTATGCATAGCCGAATGGATAAAACCCGCCGCCGGAACATCCGGGCAGCCAGCGACGGCGGTTGTGGCACTGAGCGGATGCGACCCACGCTCGCGGTAAACAGCGGGACTCTCTCGCTTTAGAAGGTAGCTCACCGGGGTTCGGCTCGCTCGGGCGGTCGGCCGTCCGAACGATATATGTTGGCTGAGACTTATTTGTACGGAAGATGAGCGACGGGAACATCCCAGTCGACGCGTTGACGGCCGCGGTGTCGCGGCTCTCCGACGCGACGACCGTCGAGGAGGTCGCCGAAGTCACCGTCGACGCGGCGACGACGCTGGTGTCGCTGCCCGCCGTCGGCGTCCATCTCGACCGCGACGGCCGGCTCGAACCGGTCGCAACGACTCAGGCGGTCCCGGAGCTGCTCGGAGAGCGGCCGACGTACACCCCCGAGAACGAGCTAATCTGGCGGCTCTACGAGGCGGAGGAGACGATGATGACCCCCGACGTCGACGTGGACAGGACGCCGGTTCGGTCCTGTGTCGTGGTGGCGCTGGAGGGCCACGGCGTACTGATAGCGTCCTCCGAGCGAGCGAACGCGTACGACCCAACGGCGGCCGAGCTACTGACGGTGCTGGCGGCGAACGCCGGCGCCGCGCTTGACCGCCTCGACCGCGAACGTCGCCTCGACCGACTCCACCGGGCGACCCGGCGACTGATGAACGCCCCCGACTGCGAGGCCGTCGCCTCTCTCGCCGTCGAGACCGCTCGCGACGTCGTCGGGTTGGACGTCAACGCGGTGTACGTCTACGACGGCTCGGAGTTCGAGGGGCTGATTCCGATTGCCGAGACCGCCAAGTCGAAGACGCTGTTCGACGGCGCGCCACGGCTGCGGGCCGGCGAGAGCATCGCCTGGCGGTGTTTCGAGACCGGAGAACCGTACGTCGACGACGACGTGCTCTCCGACGCTGGGGCGCAGAACCCCGAGACGCCGATTCGAAGCGAGCTCATCTTTCCGCTGGGCGACCACGGCGTCTTCATCGCCGGCAGTCAGGTCCGAGAGGCGTTCGACGACGGGACAGTGTCGGTGGCGGCGGTGCTCGCCGACAACGTCGAGGCGGCGATGGACCGCGCGAGCCGCGAGGCCGACGTTCACCGCCGCGAGGCCGAACTCGCCCGGCAGAACGAGCGCTTAGAGGAGTTCGCTGCCGTCGTCTCTCACGATCTGCGGAGCCCGCTTTCGGCTGCCCGCGGCCACCTCGACCTGCTCGAGACGCACGTCAGCGAGGACGGACGGGACCACTTCGACGCCGTCGCCGGCGCTCACGACAGAATCGACGAACTCATCGGCGACCTGCTGTCGCTCGCTCGCCAGGGGAAGACCGTCGGCGACACCGCTCGACTCGACCTGGGCGAGGTGGTCGGCGCCGCGGCGGCCGACGTGGGTATCTCGCCGACCGTCGACGACCTCGGGACCGTCGAGGCCGACCGGGGACGGCTCCGCGAACTGCTCGTGAACCTCTTTGCCAACGCCCGGGCCCACGGCGGCGACGAGATACGCGTCGGGTCCGTCGACGGGGGCGGCTTCTACGTCGCCGACGACGGACCCGGCCTCCCGACCGAAGTGGACGTCTTCGAGCGGGGGTTGACGACCGCCGACGAGGGCACCGGCTTCGGCCTCTCTATCGTCCGCTGCATCGCCGAGGCCCACTCCTGGACCGTGTCGGCGACGACGGACCCCGACCTCGGCGGCGCCCGCTTCGTCGTCGACACCGACCCCGAAGAGAGACCGGAGTGAAAGTGATGTCTGAGCGGTCGACCCGGACGCTTGCAGTCGGTTTCGAGCGGAAAGCAGGGGCGGACGAGCCGTGGCCGTGGTGACGGGTCACCCCGTCCGCCCGCGGTGGTAGTACGCGACAGCCCCCGGGAGGCCGGTGACGGCGACGACGACGGTCCAGCGCCCGACCGCGCAGCCGCGGCGGGTCGCGTCGACGGCGACCAGGCCGGCGAGGACGAGGTGGACGCCAACGGTTAGCTGTACCAGCCGGACGAGCGAGAGGGAAAGAGAGCCGACCACGGAGTGCCGTCAGTCCGCCAGCAGCCCGGCTCGTTCGAGGTCGTCGCCGTCGACGGAGGTGCGGTACTGCTCGGCGCTCATCCCGTCGTCGCGGTCGACGCCGAAGTCGTCGCGGTACAGCTCCTGGACGCGCTCGTACTCCTCGTCGGTCAGCGGCGCCACGTCGCCCGCGGCCGCCCACTCGTCGATGTCCGCGGCGGTGCGGAACGTCGGCGTGACGGAGGCGACTTCCGAGTGCGCGAGCAGCCAGCGGATGGCGGCCTGGCCCATCGTGCGCTCGCCGTCGCGTTCGAGGAACCGAAGCCGTTCGAGCTTCTCCCAGCCGGTCTCGAACCACTGCTGGGGTCGGTGGCTGCGGTGGTCGCCGGCGCCGAGGTCCGTATCGGGGGTCACCTGCTCGTTCAACAGTCCCGAGGAGTGTGGCACCCGGGCGAGCAGGGACGTGTCGGCGTCGCGCTCGCGGATGGTGTCGACGAAGTGTCGGCCGGGCTCCTGCTCGAAGAGGTTGAAGACGGTCTGGACGGCGTCGAACTCTAGCTCGATCGCGCGGTCGCCCTCGGCCAGCCAGCCGATGGAGGGCCCGAGCGCCCACCCGATGGCGTCGACCCGGCCGGAGGACTTCAGGTCCCGGAGGTAGTCCAGAACCTCGTCGTCGACCTCGGCGACGTTGGCGTTGTGGAGCTGGAGGAACTCTACGCGCTCCATGCCGAGGCGGTCCAGCGACCGCTCGAACGCGTCTTCGAGGTAGTCGACGGTCATCTCCTTGGGGAGTTCGCCGTGGCCCGCTTGCGGGTTGTCGTAGAAGTCGTAGCCGACCTTGGTGCCGACGGTGACCTCCTCGCGGTGCTCGGCCAGCGCCCGCCCGACGAGCTCCTCGGAGTCGCCGTGGCCGTACACGTCGCCCGTGTCGAAGTACGTGACCCCGCGGTCGAGGGCGTGCTGGACCATCTCGACGGCCTCGTCCTCGCCGCGGTCGCCCCACCAGTCGGTGCCGACGACCCACGCGCCGAAGCCGACCTCGCTGAGCTCGACGCCCGACGACCCGAGTTCGCGGTATCGCATGCTTCGGGGTTGTGTCCCGGGAAACTTAGCCGAAACGGTCCGCGTTCGACGGCGACTCGGGCCGTGGCCACGCCGACCGCCCGTCGTCGGTGGGTTGCGAGCGACGAGTCTAAAACGATTTACCCGGATAATACGCAATTTTTCGGAACCTCGCCGGCTTTTCACGGCTGGCCGCCGTACGCGGTGGTATGGCATTGCATAACAGAGACGTTCGTCAGGACGTCCGCGAGCTTGGCGCCCTCCTCGGGGACGTGTTGGCCGACCAGAGTTCCGCGAACGCCTTCGAGGTCGTCGAGCGACTCCGCAACGAGGCGATCAGCTACCGCAGCGGCGACCTCGACTCCCGCAGACCCATCGAGGACCTCGTCGACGGTCTCGACCCCGAGACCGAGCGCGTCGTCGCCCGCGCCTTCGCCACGTACTTCGAGCTCATCAACCTCGCCGAGGAGCGCGAGCGCATCCGTGCGGTCCGCACCGGCGAACACGACGGCGACCTCCCGCACTCGCTGGCCCGTACCGTCGAACACCTCCGCGAGGCCGACGCCGACGCCGACACCGTCCAGCAGGTGCTCGACGACGTGCTCATCGAGCCGACGTTCACCGCCCACCCGACCGAGGCCCGCCGGAAGACGGTGAAAGCGAAGCTCCGGTCCATCGCCGACCACCTCGAAACGCTCGACGAGCGGCTGCTCACCGACCCCGAGCGCGACCGGGAGTGGCGACAGGTCGAGGCCGAGGTGACGAGCCTCTGGCAGACCCCACAGGTGCGAGAGCGTTCCCCAGAGCCTCAGGACGAGGCTCGCAACGTTCAGTGGTACCTGGAGAACACGCTGTTCGACGTCGTCGGCGACGTGTACGACGAGTTGGAGGCGCTGCTGGCCGAGGAGTACCCCGAGGTCGAGGTGCCGACGCTGTTCGAGTTCCGGTCGTGGGCCGGCTCCGACCGCGACGGCAACCCCTACGTCACCCCGGAGGTGACCGACGACACCCTCGCCCGCCAGCGCAGCGTGGTCGTCGGCCGGTACCGCGACGCCCTCAAGCGGCTGTCGGGAGCGCTGAGCCAGGACGGCGAGCGGCTCACCGTCGGCGAGCGGCTGTCCGCGTCGCTCGACCGCGACCGCGAGGCGCTGCCGGCCGCCGCCGAGCGGGCGGCCGAGCGCTACCCCAACGAACCGTACCGCCAGAAGCTGAAGCTGATGCGCGAGCGACTCGACCGCGTCGGCGACGTCCGCCCGGGCGGCTACGAGGACGGCGACGAACTGCTCGCCGACCTGGAGGCGCTGGCCGAGAGCCTCCGGGCCAACGCCGGCGACGACGTTGCCGCGCAGTTCGTCGACCCGCTCGCGCGCCAGGTCGACACGTTCGGGTTCACGCTCGCCAGCATGGACCTCCGCGACCACCAGGAGAACCACACCGAGACGGTCGCCGAGGTGTTCGACGCCGAGGACGTCGACTACCGCGACCGCGACGAGGACGGCCGGGTCGCGCTGCTGACCGAGGCCATCCTCCAGGAGGAGTCGGTCATCGACGTGACCGATCCGGGCGACGTCTCCGACGCCGCGACGCGGGTCTGTCGACGGTTCGCGGCGCTGTCGGGCTGGCAGCGGGAGTACGGCCAGGAGGCTATCGACACCTACTGCATCTCGATGACCGAGGAACCGAGTCACGTGCTCGAAGTGCTGTTCCTCGCCGACCAGGCCGGCGTCGTCGACCTCCCCGGCCACTGCGGGCTGGACGTGGTGCCGCTGCTGGAGACGGAGTCGGCGCTCAACGGCGCCCGGCGCATCATGAGCACGCTGTTCGAGAACGACGCCTACGCCGCCGCCCTCGACGCTCGCGATCACACCCAGGAGATAATGCTGGGCTACTCCGACTCCAACAAGGAGAACGGCTTCCTGGCGGCGAACTGGGACCTCTACGAGAACCAGCGTCGGCTGGCGACCATCTGCGACGACCACGAGGTGACGCTGCGACTGTTCCACGGCCGCGGCGGCTCCATCTCCCGCGGCGGCGGCCCGATGAACGAGGCGCTGTTGGCGCTGCCGACCGAGACCGTCTCCGGGCAGGTGAAGTTCACCGAACAGGGCGAGGCCATCGCCGAGAAGTACGCCAACCCGCGGGTCGCCGCGCGCAACCTCGAACAGATGCTCGACGCGCAGATCCGGGCTCGTCACCGGGCGCTAACCGACGGCAGCGACGACGTGCCCGAGGCGTGGGTCGACGCGATGACGACGATGGCCGAGGCCGCGCGGACGGAGTACCGCGACCTCTTGGAGAGCGAGGGGTTCGTCGACTACTTCGGGGAGGCGACGCCCATCTCGGTCATCGAGGACCTCAACCTCGGCTCGCGGCCGGCCTCCCGCAGCGGCGACCGCACCGTCGAGGACCTGCGGGCCATCCCGTGGGTGTTCTCGTGGACGCAGTCGCGGTGCATCCTCACCGGGTGGTACGCGCTGGCGACGGGGTTAGAGACGTATCTCGACGACGGCGACCGCGAGGCGAGGATGTCGACCCTGCAGGAGATGTACGAGGAGTGGCCGTTCCTCCGGACGACGCTGGACAACGCCGCGACGGCGCTGGCCCGGACGGACATGGAGATCGCCGCGGAGTACGCCGCGCTGGCGACCCCCGAGCGTCGCGAGCGGTTCTTCCCGCGGCTCGAAGCGGAGTACGAGGAGGCGGTCGCGCTGGTCCGGGAGATTTCGGGCAGCGAGGCGCTGCTCGACCGCGAGTGGCTGGCCGAGAGCCTCGACCGACGCAACCCCTACGTCGACCCGCTGAACCTGCTGCAGACCCACCTGCTCGCACAGACCCACCGGACCGACGTCGAGGAGCGTACCCTCCGGCTGGCAGTGAAAGGCATCGCGGCCGGGATGAAGAACACCGGGTGAGCGGCGGCGGTCGCGGTCGGCGACTGCGACCCCCGAGTCGCCGTCGACGGCGGGCCACGTCCCTCGTCGGCTCGCGGTCGCCGGAGGGGGGGGGAACGGCGAGGCGAGCGGCCGAGGCCGGGCGGTCGGACCCTGTCTGGAATCCCCACACGACTGCGCCTCCCGACACGCTTTTCACCCGTCTTGGCGCACACATGGTATGCCGACGGAACCCGAGACGGGTTACGACCCGGAGCTCGGACGCAAGTTCGTTTTCGTCACCGGCGGCGTCATGTCGGGCTTGGGGAAGGGTATCACGGCCGCCAGCACCGGCCGACTCCTCTCGAACGCCGGCTTCGACGTGACGGCGGTGAAGATCGACCCGTATCTCAACGTCGACGCGGGGACGATGAACCCGTTCCAGCACGGCGAGGTGTACGTCCTGAAAGACGGCGGCGAGGTCGACCTCGACCTGGGGAACTACGAGCGGTTCCTCGGGACGGACATGACGTCCGACCACAACGTCACGACCGGGAAGGTGTACAAGAACGTCATCGAACGCGAACGCGCCGGCGATTACCTGGGCAAGACCGTCCAGGTCATCCCGCACATCACCGACGACATCAAGCGTCGCATCCGCGAGGCCGCGGAGGGCACCGACGTCTGCATCGTCGAAATTGGCGGCACGGTCGGCGACATCGAGGGGATGCCCTACCTCGAGGCGCTGCGGCAGTTCGCCCACGAGGAGGACGACGACGACATCCTCTTCGCCCACGTCACGCTCGTCCCCTACTCGAAAAACGGCGAGCAGAAGACCAAGCCGACTCAACACTCCGTGAAGGAGCTGCGCAGCATCGGCTTACAGCCGGACGTGCTCGTCGGCCGCTGTGAGGACCCCCTGGACGAGCAGACCCGCGAGAAGATCGCGCTGTTCTGTGACGTGCCGACGGACGCGGTGTTCTCGAACCCGGACGTCGAGGACATCTACCACGTCCCGCTGGTCGTCGAGGACGAGGGCCTCGACCGGTACGTGATGGACGAACTGGGCATCACCGCGGAGGCGGCCCCGCCCGCCGAGCGGGACTCGCGCTGGCGCGACCTCGTCACCCGCGACCGCGAGGGCAGCGTCGAAATCGCGCTCGTCGGCAAGTACGACCTCGAAGACGCCTACATGTCGGTCCACGAGGCGCTGAAACACGCCGGCATCCACCACGGCGTCGAGGTCGACGTCCGGTGGGTTCCCTCCGACGACGTCGCCGACCGACGGATAGAGCGCCTCGCCGGCGCCGACGGCATCGTCGTCCCCGGCGGGTTCGGCTCCCGGGGTACGGAGGGCAAAATCGAGGCCATCCGCTACGCCCGCGAACGCGGCGTCCCCTTCTTGGGGCTCTGTCTGGGCTTCCAGATGGCCGTCGTCGAGCACGCCCGCAACGTGCTCGGCTGGAGCGGCGCCCACTCCACCGAGCTCGACGAGGACACCGACTACCCCGTCATCGACCTGCTCCCCGAGCAGTACGAGACCGAGGACATGGGCGGGACGATGCGCCTGGGCGCCCACGAGACCGACATCGACGTCGGGACGCTCGCTCACGCCGTCTACGGCGACGACGCCTGCACGGAGCGCCATCGCCACCGCTACGAGGTCAACCCCGAGCACATCGCCGACCTCGAAACCGAGGGGCTGCGCTTTTCGGGCCACGCCGACAACCGGATGGAGGTCGTCGAGCGCACGGACCACCCGTACTTCCTCGGCACGCAGTTCCATCCCGAGTTCCGCTCGCGGCCCGACCGCGCGAGTCCGCCGTTCGTCGGGCTCGTCGACGCGGTGCTCGACCGGACCGAACCGGAAGCTGAAAGCTCCCGCGGGCCGGAGGTGCAGGTCTGATGGTCGACACCGACGAGTTCATCGCCGACGCCGTCGCCGACATCGAGACCCAGATCGGCGACCGCAACGCCGTCATCGCGCTGTCGGGCGGCGTCGACTCCTCCGTCGCCGCGGAACTGGCCTATCGCGCCGTTGGCGACCGGCTCACGCCGGTGTACGTCGACACCGGCTTGATGCGGAAAGGCGAGACCGACGGCATCCGGGAGACGTTCGCCCACATGGACTCCCTGCGAGTCGTCGCGGCGCAGGACCGCTTCCTCGACGCGCTGTCGGGGGTCACCGACCCCGAGGAGAAGCGCCACGTCATCGGCGAGCGGTTCATCCGCGAACTGGAGCGAGAGGCCCGCGACGCCGACGCCGACTACCTCGTTCAGGGGACGATCTACCCCGACCGCATCGAGAGCGAAGGGAACATCAAGTCCCACCACAACGTCGGTGGGCTCCCCGACGCCGTCGACTTCGAGGGCATCGTCGAGCCGGTCAAGGAGCTGTACAAGGACGAGGTGCGGGAGGTCGCCCGCGCGCTCGACCTCGAATCGGTCATCTCCGAGCGGATGCCGTTTCCCGGCCCGGGGCTAGCGGTCCGGGTCGTCGGCGAGGTCACCCGCGAGAAGGTCGCCGTCGCCCGCGAGGCGACGCACGTCGTCGAGGAAGAGCTGGCCGAGTACGAGCCCTGGCAGGCGTTCGCAGCGGTGCTCGGGAAGGCCACCGGCGTGAAGGGCGACAACCGCGTCCACGGCTGGGTCGTCTCGGTCCGGTCGGTGGAGTCACGCGACGGAATGACCGCCCGCGCACAGGAGCTCGACTGGGAGACGCTTCAGCGCATCCAGAGCCGCATCACCGGCGAGAACGACGACGTGGCCCGGGTCGTCTACGACGTGACCCACAAGCCACCGGCGACCATCGAGTACGAGTGACCCGATGACCGACGACGAACCCGCACCTGCACCCGACGCGGTCCTGCATGGCCCGGACGACCACGACCTCGCGGGCGCGCTGGAGGCGGCCGACATCGACGTCGCGCGTCTCGTCGGCCCGACCGACGCCGACGCGCTACGGGAGGCCGGCGTCGAGGCGGCGTCGTATCTCGTCCTCACGGACGTCGACGAGGCCGCCGCCATCCCGGTCGCCAAGGAGCTGTCGTCGGGGGTGACGGCGGTCGTCTACGACGGCGAACGCCTCCCGGAGTACGTCGCCGGCGTCGCCGACATCGCGGTCGACCCGGCGCTGCTCGACGCGACCGCGGTCGCCGAGGAGCTGGCCTGACCGACTCCGTCGCCACCAGCCGCCGTTTTCGCGCCGTCGAGCGACTGCGATTCGCGACGACTTCCGCGACGACCGTCGTGACGGGTCGTCGAGCGCGGGCGAGCGTCGCCCGGAGCCACGCCGACTCGATTGCGGCGCGTGACCGGCCGTCCGGCCGGTTTCGCCGGGTTAAGTCGGCTTAATTCGGCCGCAAACGCCCGCAACCCCGGTTTTGCACTTCCCCCGTTGAAGTGGCTCTCCGTGAGAGGTGCAAGTGCAATGAACGCTCGCTCACTGCTGACGGTCGCGGTCACCCTGATGCTGGCGCTGAGCGCCGGCGGCGCGGGTGCCGTGGCCGCGACGACAGGCTCACAGACGACTCAATCGACGACCGCCTCCGCGAGCGCGGTCGAAGCCGTCGGCGTCGACACCAGCTACGACAACGGCACGGTGACGGTGTCGGTGACGCGCAACGGCTCCGGAATCGAGGGCGTCAGCGTCTCTACCGACGAGTTCGAAGGCGAGACCGACGCCGACGGCCAGGTCAGCTTCGAGACGAACGTCTCCGAGGAGCTGGAAGTCGAGCTGACTCACGAGGGCTTCGAGGCCAAACTGACTTACGAGCTCCGCGACGACTCGCTCACGCTCGTCGCCTCCAGCTACGAGTACGAAACTGAGGAGGAGACCGACGAGGAGAACGAGACGGAGTCCGAAAACGAGACCGAAGAGGACAACGAAACCGACGAGGAGAACGAAACCGAGACCGGCAACCTGAGCGACGCCGAGGGGCCCGACGAGAACGCCTCCGACACCGCGCACACGGTGTGGGGCATCATCCAGCGCTTCGCCGACGGCGAGCTGGACGACGAGTCTCTCGGCCAGGCCATCAGCGACGCCGTCTCGGGCGCGCCCGATGATGCCGGTCCGCCCGAGGACGGCGATGACGCCGAGAACGAGTCCGACGACGACGACCGCGGTCAGCCCGACGACGTCGGCAACGAGTCCGACGACGACGCCGAGAACGAGTCCGACGATGTCGGCAACGAGTCCGACGACGACGCCGAGAACGAGTCCGACGACGCGAACGGCAAGGAGGACGACGAGGACGATGACCGCGGCGAGGGCGACGAGAACCGCCCGGACGACGCGGGTAACGACGAGCAGGCCGACGACGAAGCCGAGGATGAGGACGACGACGAGGACGAGGAGGACGACGGAACAGAGACCGACAGCGACGGTAGCTGAGGACTGAACGTGGACACGGCGTAGCGACCCGCGGCGTCGCGCCGCGACCGGGCGCTCGTCGACCACGGTTTCCGGGTCGGCGGGCGTGCGGTCGCGTCGGCGCGTCGCCGCAGGTCGGTTCGAGCCGACCGACGCGGTCGCCCCATCGTCCTTCGGGGGGAGGGCCGGGGCGACCGTCGGCGACGCGCCTCCGGGCCGGCCCGCCTCCCGCGGGCCGCGTTCACGCCGGCGGGCCTGTCCCGCTCGTCGTTCGCAGAAGGGAGCGAGCATTCACCGACAGGCCACGACGCTCCGTTTCCGCCGTCGCGGACGTTCGCGGTTCGCCCGACGACACGTTCGCCGGGCACCGAACAGCCGTCAGAGGGAGTCACCACACCTTTTGCCCGTGGCCCGCTGTTTTCGCGGTATGTCACTCGACGCACTTCCGGAGCGCGACCCGGCCCCGAACGAGGTCGACACAGCCGAGGTCGTCGTCAGCGACGACGTGCTTGTGAAGGCGTTTTACCTCGGCCCGGGGGCGGAACTGGACCCGCACGACCACCCCGACTGTACCAACGTGTTCCACGTCGTCGACGGCACCGTGACGGTCGTCAGCGGCGACGACGAGGGTTCGGTCTCGGCGCCGGGCGTCGTCGCTCACGACCGCGGCGTCGTCCACGGTGCGCGCAACGAGACCGACGATATCGCCGTGTTCACGGCCTCGCTGTGTCCGATGCCCTGACTCGACGGAAACGGAACCACACAAGGGCCGGGAGGCCGACGGCAGGGGCATGGTCGCCCGCGACTACCACGTACACTCGAACTACTCCGACGGCGCGTTCCTCTGGCAGATGGTCGGCGCCGCCGAGGACGCCGGCCTCGACGCGCTCGGATTCGCCGACCACTGCACCGTCTCCGAGAGGCCCGCCCGAATCCGGGAACGCGACCGCAACGGGTTCACCCTGGACGAGACCCACGAGCGCCGCCGCGACGCGCTCGCCGACGTCGCCGAGACGACGGCCGTGACGCTGTACGACGGCGTCGAGATGGACTATCACCCCGGCGACGAGGCCGCCGTCGCCGAGTTCCTCGCCGACGCCGACTTCGACTACGCCGTCGGCAGCGTCCACCACCTCGACGGCGTCAACGTCCACGTCGCCGACCACTTCGCGTCCAAGTCCGAGCGCGACCGCCGCGCGCTGGTCGACCGCTACTTCGAGAAGCTGGTCGCGCTGGTCGAGTCGGAGCTGTTCGACGTCGCGGCCCACCTCGACCTCGTCGAGCGAACCCCGGCGCTACGCGGACTGGCGAGCCGCGAGCAGTACGACCGGGTCGCCGACGCGCTGGCTGACTCCCGGACGCTACCCGAAATAAACGCCGGCCGAGCGCTGTCCGAACTCGGGGAGTACCACCCCGGGCCGTCGTTTCTCGACGCGCTGATCGACCGTGGCGTGGCGTTCGTCGTCGGCTCGGACGCCCACGCCCCCGCAGAGCTACGCGACCGCCACGAGGCCCTGCCCGAGGCGCTGGCCGACCGCGGCGTCGAGCCGGTGTCGCTCGACCTGTGACCGCGGCTCGTACCGCGACCGGACGCTTCGCCTCGGTCGCCGACTTCGGCGCTCGCCGCGTTCGGTCGTGGTCGCCGGGACGACGTCTCGGCGCCCAAGACCGCTGATTTCCGGCCCGACGGTCGACGGGTGCCGGTCGCGTTCAGACGAGTTCGGCTGAAAGGTTCCGAAACGCTTTCTATCCGACTCCCGGAACCGAAGAGACGATGCGGAAAAGCGGCCCGCCGAAAGGCCTCGTCTCGTATCTGGTGTTCGAGCTGCTGGCGGAGAAGCCGCGATACGGCTACGAGATTCTGAAGGAGATACGCGAACTCAGCGGCGGTCACTGGGAGCCGTCGTACGGCTCCGTCTACCCCATCCTGTACAAGTTCGAGGACGAGGGGTGGGCGAGGCGGATCGAACGCGAGGACGAACCCGACCGCAAGTACTTCGAGCTCACCGCCGCCGGCGAGGAGGAGCTGGCCGAGAAGCGCGTCGACGCCGGCGGGAAGGCCCGGGAGTTCGCCGACGTCGTGCTCGGGTTCTATCACGTCTACGTCGCCTTCGGCACCGACGACCGCTTCGAGGTTGCCAGCCCGGACGAGGAGTGGCGCTTCGACGAGACGTTCTCGGCGTGGATCTGCGAGCAGATCATCCGCCACCACGAGCGCGACTTCGGCGAGTTCGAGCGCATTGAGGCCACGCCGGAGGAGTTCTACGAGGCCAACGACGTCGCCCCGGAGTGACCGACCCGGCCGGGGTCCTTTCCTGCTTAACCGCCTGCTCTCCTCACAGCCCGAGGACGTTGCCGACCTGTGGGCCGACGAACAGCAACAGGAAGCTGCCGACCATCAACAGCCCCATTGTCCCGGTGACGGCGAGGACAGCGTCGCGCTCGCGGTCGACGGCCAGCGGGAGCCGGTCGACGACGACCTCGGCACCGACGCGGAGAATGTGGCCGCCGTCGAGCGGGAACGACGGGATGCAGTTGAACGTCGCGAGGTTCAGGTTCACCCAGGCGGTCCAGAACAGCACGTTTGCCAGGATGAACACCGGGGCGTCGGGGAGTCCGGGCACCGTGTAAAACGCCGAGTTGGCGCCGGTGAAGCCGGCGAAATTGAACGGCGTCGGCTGGATGGTCGAGATGAGCGGCAGGGTCAACACCAGTAGAATCGTCGTCAGGACGCCGCCGAGGCCGCCGCCGCCGGCCTCGCCGCCGAGCAGGCTCAGGAAGCCGGCCGCGGGGTACGTCTGCGCTCCGAAGTCGCCGACGGCGACCCCGCCGACGCCCGAGCGCAGCCTGACGCCGAGGCGAGCGTCGTCGTCGTCGCTCCCGAGCGTGACCTCGGTCGTCCGCGCCTCGCCGTCGACGTAGTACTCTACGGTCGTCGTCTCGCCGGCGTCGAGGCCGCCGAGCACGTCGGTCAGGTCCTCAACGTCGAGGACGCGCTCGCCGGCCAGTCGCGTGATAACTACCCGTCGGTTGGCGGGGTCGACCGCGGTCGCTCGGGCGAACGCCCCGTCGTCCGGGGCCGCGGTGACGACCGCGCCGGCGACGAGTTCGACGCTCCCGGCGGTCGTCTCGACGGTGGCGACGGTCTCCTCCCGCAGCACCGACCGGAACTCCGACTCGGTCCCGACCGACTGCCCCGCCACCGCCGTCACCCGCGGGGGTTCGGTCCGGTCCGCGGAGACGCCGAGGGCCTCGCGTACCGCGGTGCTCGTCCGCGTCAGGTAGACGTAGCGGTCCACGGTGACCCGCTCGCCGTCGGCCGTGGTGACGCTGACGTCGCCGTCGGCGTCGCTGAGGGCGGCGTCCAGTTCGCTCTCGTCGTCGACCGGGGTGTCGCCGACGGCGGTGATGCGGTCGCCGCCGTCGATGCCGGCTGCGGCGGCCGGGCTTCCGGGGACCGTCGAGCCGACGCCGACCCCGTCGGCGACGGCGATGGCGCCGGTCACCGGACCGAAGAGCAAGAGGAGACAGACCCCCGTGAGCGCGAAGTTGTTCGTGACGCCGCCAGCGAACATCAGCGCCTGCGAGCCGCGGTCGGCGTCGTCGCGGCTCTCCTCGTCCGGCTGGACGAACGCGGCGATGGGCAGCACCGACAGCAGCACGATGCCCATCGAGTCGATGTCGATGTCGCCGACCCGACAGAGGATGCCGTGGCCGCCCTCGTGGACGACGAGCCCGATGAGCAGTCCGAACAGGATTTCGGGCGCGACCGACAGCGGCAGGAAGTCGTTCACCCCGGGGATGACGAGGACGTTCTGTGGCTCGGTCACCTGGGTCGTGGTCTCGCGCTGGAGCGCGCTCAGGGCGCTAACCGGCAGCGCGACCGCCGCTCCGACCATCACCGCCGCCGTCACGACCAGGCCGCCCCCGGTCCAGACCTGCCAGAAGCGCCGCGCGGTCGCGATCCGGTCGATGAGTTCTTTCCCGCGCTCGGTGTGGATCGAGAGGATGGGCCCCTGTACCCGGACGGACTCGGGGAGGAAGCCGCGGGCCTTCGCCCCCACCGCGACGGTGGAGAACGCGAGCAGCCCGACGAGGACCCACAGTAGATCGTTCATCGTCGGTCATTCAGGTACGGCGGGCGGAAATGGGTTCCGGGTACAGCGGTCGACTCGTCGGTCACTGGCCGTGTCTACCCCTCGCGGCGGAGCCGCCGGACCACGAACTCGCGGTCGAGTTCGCCGAGGAACTCGCCCAGCCGGGGGCCGTCCTCGCGGTCGAAGAAGAGCCGGTAGCCCGCCGCGAAGAAGTCGCCGACGTCGACGTCGTGGCGCCGCGCCGTCTCGTAAATCTCGCTCTGGATGGCCTCGCCGTCGTTGCCGGCGGCGACGAAGTCGGCCAGCTCGTCGAGGCCGGCCGCGGTCGCCTCCTCGACCGACACCGCCGGGAGGTCGAGCTGTACGCGGTAGTCGTACTGGTTGCCGGTGCGCTCGGCCCAGTTGCGGGCCCGCTCGACGCGTCTCAGCGCCCGATCGACCGCCGCCTCGCTCGCGTCCTCGGGGACGTGGCCCTCGTTGCGGGCCATCCGAACGCGGGTGTCGCGGTCGTCGACCATCCCGAGCACGGCCGCGAAGGTGTACGGCAGCCGAATCGGGCGTTCGTCTGGGTCGCGGGCGGCGGGGGCCGCCTCGCCGTCCGGTCGCGTGCCGCCGACGACGAAGGGGTACGCCCGCTCGGCGAAGCGGGTGAGGTTCTCGTCGTCGACCTCGCCGTAGTACGCCCGCTCGAAGCGGTCGAAGTCGTCGACCAGCTGGTCGAGGCGCCCGACGTCGAAGTCACGGGCCGTCTTCGGGTCGAGCGCGAAGAAGTACCGCAGCACCTCGGGTTCGAGCAGGTCGAGCACCTCGTCGGCGGTGACGACGTTGCCCGCCGAGGACGACAGCGGCTCGCCGTTCAGCGTGAACCACTCGTAGGTCATCGGCGTCGGCGGCTCGGCGTCGAGGACGGCCCGGGAGATGTCCTCGCCGCTGGGCCAGGACCCTTCGGCGTGGTCCTTGCCGAAGGGCTCGAAGTCGACGCCGAGGACCTCCCACTGGGCCGGCCACTCGAA
>JBDGTQ010000018.1:0-87844 GCA_042216705.1 Halolamina sp.
TCTCGTCGCCGTACTCGCGGAACTCGGGGTTCTCGCCCATCAGCGGCCCCATGATGGCGCCGACGTCGGCCTCGCCGTCGTGTTTGACCGCGTTCAAGAGCGCGTGCTTCTCGACCGCCTCCTCGATGCGGGCTCGGAGGTCGTCGTCCATTACCTGTGGGTAGCGGCGCGGGCCTGAAAAATGGCTACGAAATGGTCGGGCGCGGGTAGGGGCAATTGAGTCTCGGGGGTGGCCGATAAAAAGCGGGTCGACCGTTCGCGTCAATTAAGCTCCGGGACGAGAGCTCACTGGAACGTGCGGGGAGCGCCCTCGTCGCCGCGTTCGACCTCCGAGCGCTGGAAGCGCTCTTCGATCTCCTCGTACTGCTCGCGGGTCTCGGCGGTGACCGACGCCTGGACCTCCTCTAAGGCGTTCTCGAAGTGGGCCATCGTCACGCGGACGTTGCCGACGCTGTCGTCTATCTCCTCGGGGTCGACGCTGTCGATGAACTCCCGGGTGGCGTTCATCGACGCCTCGCGGGCGACGGCCTCGACGTCGGCGCCGACGTACCCCTCGGTCCGGCCGGCCAGCGCGTCGAGGTCGACGTCGTCGGCCAGGGGCTTCTCGGCGGTGTGGACCTCGAAGATGCGCCGGCGAGCCTCCTCGTCGGGGACCGGCACGTGGATGTGGCGGTCGAGCCGGCCGGGCCGCAGTAGGGCGCTGTCGATGAGGTCCGGCCGGTTAGTGGTCGCGACGACGACGACGTCTTCCAGCTCTTCGAGTCCGTCGAGCTCGGTGAGTAGCTGGGAGACGACGCGCTCGCCGACGCCGGAGTCGGCCGTGTTGCCGCCGCGTTCGGCCGCGATGGCGTCGATCTCGTCGAAGAACACGACCGTCGGGGCGTTCGACCGCGCCTTCTCGAACACCTCGCGGACGCCCTTCTCGGACTCGCCGACGTACTTGTTCAGCAGCTCGGGGCCCTTGATCGAGATGAAGTTCGACTGGGCCTCGTTGGCGACGGCCTTGGCGAGCAGGGTCTTGCCCGTGCCCGGCGGGCCGTACATCAGGACGCCCTTGGCCGACTCCATGTCCATCTCCTCGAAGACCTCCGGGTAGTCGAGCGGCCACTGGATGGTCTCCCGGAGGCGTTCTTTCGTGTCCTCCAGGCCGCCGACGTCCTCCCAGGTGACGTCCGGAACCTCGACGAACACCTCGCGCAGCGCCGAGGGTTCGATGCCCTTCAGCGCCTGCTTGAAGTCGTCGTTGGTGACTTCGAGGTGTTCGAGGACCTCGGCGTCGATCTCGTCGGATTCGAGGTCGAGTTCAGGCCGGATGCGCCGGAGGGCGTTCATCGCGCCCTCCTTGGCCAGGCTCTCGAGGTCGGCGCCGACGAAGCCGTGGGTGCTCTCGGCGTACTGGTCGAGGTCGACCTCGTCGGCCAGGGGCATCCCGCGGGTGTGGACCTGCAGGACCTCCTTGCGGCCGTCGCGGTCGGGGACGCCGATCTCGATCTCGCGGTCGAACCGGCCGCCGCGCCGGAGCGCGGGGTCGATAGCGTCGACGCGATTGGTCGCCCCGATGACCGTCACGTCGCCGCGCTCTTCGAGGCCGTCCATGAGGCTGAGGAGCTGGGCGACCACGCGGCGTTCGACGTCGCCGCCGGCCTCCTCGCGCTTGGGGGCGATGGAGTCGAGTTCGTCGATGAAGACGATGGCGGGGGCGTTCTCCTCGGCCTCCTCGAACACCTCGCGGAGTTGCTCTTCGCTCTCGCCGTAGTACTTCGACATGATCTCCGGCCCGGAGATGGTCTGGAAGTGGGCGTCGATCTCGTTGGCGACGGCCTTGGCGATGAGCGTCTTGCCCGTGCCGGGCGGGCCGTGCAGCAGGACGCCCTTCGGCGGCTCGATGCCGAGGCGCTGGAACAGCTCGGGGTGGCGCATCGGGAGCTCTATCATCTCCCGCACCTGTTCGAGCTCGCTCTCCAGGCCACCGATGTCCTCGTAGGTGACGTCCGGCGTGTCGCTCTCGGCGCCGCCGGCGCCGGCGCCGGCCTCGGCTATCTCCTCGGCCGGCTGCTGGCTCACCTCGATATCTGTCTGGTCGGTCACGACGACCGTGCCCGAGGGGGTCGTGGAGGCGATCTTGATGGGGACCGCCTGACTCTGCCCGCCCATGAAGCCGAAGCCCAGCGGAAGCTGGACGTTCTGTCCGGGCGTGACCGGCTGCCCGGAGAGCTTATCACGGATGAGCTGACTGATGTCGCCGCGGATGCCCAGCCGCTGGGGCAGCGCGACGGTCACCTGCTCGGCGCGGGAGACGTCGGCCGGCTCGACGGTCACGTCGTCGTCGATGCCGACGTTGGCCTCCTGCCGGAGTCGGCCGTCGATGCGGATGACGCCCGCCCCGTCGTCTTCGGGATAGCCGGGCCAGACGCGGGCGATGGCGGTTCCCTGCTCGCTCTCGATGCGGATGAAGTCGCCGCCGGAGAGGTCCATCTCGTCGGCGGCGACGCGGTCGACCGCGGCCAGGCGCCGACCGGCGTCTTTCTGCTTCAGCGGCTTGACCGTGAGCTTCATTTAGGCACCTCGACGGTGAGGACGCCGTTGTTCGTCTCGACGGTCGTCGCCGCGCCGGGCAGCGAGAGTTCGACCTCCTGAACACGGTCGCCGTGGTCCATCACGACGATGGCGGTGTCGCCGACGGTGTCGACGTCGAGAGCCTCGCCCTCGACGGGGAGGTCCGCGGCGACGACCCACCGGTCCTCGCGCTCGTAGCGACGAACGAATCGCTCTTCGCGGTCCACATGTGTCTGTGATGGCGTCATTTCCTAACCCCACGTTAGCTGTCTTGACATAAGTATCTGTCGCTCACTAATCGCGGTACAGCGTCGGGTATAGTGTTTTGGACCGGTATTGCGGTTCACGCTTTCTTCGGCCGCCTGCGTTCGGGCCGGAAGCTTATCGCTCCCCAGCGAGAACGGCGACCGTGACCAGCGTTCGTCACGACGGACGCGCGACCACGTACTGTCGGTTCGACCGCGGCGCGACCCGTCCGGGAGTGCTCTGCGTCCACGGCAGCGGCGGCGACGCCGGCGTCTGGAAGTCGCAGGCGCGGCTGGCCGAGGCGTATCCCGTCGTCGCCGTCGACCTCGCCGGCCACCGCGACAGCGCCGACGTGGACGCCGAGCCGGGTCGTCCGACGCTTGAGGCCTACGCCGACGACGTCGTCGCCGTCGCGCAAGCGACGGGGGCGTCGGTGCTGGTCGGGAACTCCTTGGGCGGCGCCGTGGCGCTGTGGGTGGCTTTGGAACGCGACCTCGCACTCGACGCGCTCGTGCTCGCCGGAACCGGCGCCCGGCTGGCGGTCGACGACGACCTGCTCGCGTGGCTCGCCGACGACTTCGACCGGGCGGTCGAGGTCCTCCACGGCGAGAACCGACTGTTCCACGACGTCGACGCGCGCTACCGCGAGCTGTCGCGGGCAACGATGGCCGAGACCGGACCGGCCGTCACGGAGCGCGATTTCCGGACCTGTGACCGCTTCGACGTGCGCGACCGCCTCGACGAGGTCGACGTGCCGGCGCTTGCGGCCGTCGGCGAGCACGACCGCCTGACGCCGCCCCGGCTCCACGACTCGTTGGCCGACGGCCTCCCGACCTGCGAACTGGCGGTCGTCGAAGACGCCGCCCACCTCGCGATGCTCGAACGTCCGACCGCGTTCAACGCCGCGGTTCGGTCGTTCCTCGACCGGACCGTCTGAACGGCACTGTTCACCGCGACGTTCATCGATCTGGCGAGTATCAGTCCAAAACTCGCCTCCAGTACACCCACCGCTGAGAAGGACCCCGCGGGGGAGGACAGGTGGGCAGACCGCCACGAAGACCGGCGCATCGACCTTGATGCACTCGGTGGGCTCGTCGACGACTACGATACTCAGCTCAACTTCGTCATCACTGGCCTTGACGACCTGCCCGAAATCGACTCCCTTCTTGCTGACATTCGATCGACAGCGGCGAATCCCATCCGTGCACCTGAATAACGATTCCCAAGTTACGATGGATGTTCGGCGTAGCTTCTCTACCGTCCGTTTTACCGGCCTGTACGCCAGCCCAGCTACGACAGTCGGCATTATATGTCTCTAAATACTGTCAAGAAAGTGTGTAATATTACGGGTGTAAGTTCATGCTCCGATCCCACATTCGCTCACTTGCAGTCTCATCGGTGACACACATGGTAGATGATGTTACGCTAGACGAAGCGAAAGAGCTTCTAACGGCCGCAGAAACAAAAGCCGAGGAAATCGATAACCCGATGGTCATCACGGTGGCCAACAACGAGGGCAACCTCGTCGCTCAACGTCGGATGGACGATGCGTGGCTTGCTTCGGTGTCGATCTCCCGGAACAAGGCGTACACGTCGGCGGCACTCGACATGCCGACTCATGAACTCGCTGAG
Organism: Halolamina sp.; assembly: GCA_042216705.1. GTDB lineage: Archaea > Halobacteriota > Halobacteria > Halobacteriales > Haloferacaceae > JBDGTQ01. Next base: position 4,435 of record JBDGTQ010000018.1, read on the forward strand.
GCCTCGAAACCCGGCAACTCCTTGTACGGTCTCCAAACCACCGACGACAATCAGATCGTGATTTTCGGTGGAGGGTACCCGCTGGAGCGTGACGGGGAGATCGTCGGCTCGATCGGCGTCTCCGGCGGCGCCGTCTCCCAGGACCGAGAAGTTGCTGAAGCCGGCGTCGAGCGGTGGGACGAACTCGTCGCCGACGAGTAACGCCCCCGCTCGTTCTTTGGTCGCTCGCAGTCTGTATCTCGCACGGGCTTGCCGACAGGGTCGATAGGTCGGATCCTCCACTGACCGGTGAGTCTCCTGTACTGACCGTTCGTCGGACGACTGCAACACAGTGTGAGAACTGTTCTGTGATCCCCTGCGAGGGAGTATAGGCTACCACTCATTGGTGGCATCTTCCTCAGTAGACCAGTCGTCACGAAATAAAACGTATCGAGGTAACGCAGAAAGTGCAGGGAAACAAGCGCACAGTCGACGAATCCGCCGCCACCGTTCGGGGCGGCGGATTCGTTTCCATCGCCAGTAACGGTTTGAGCACCCGGCGTAGCTTCGCTAGTGAAGTGGGAGATTTGAGTCACGATCGACTGGAGTCTCCCGCTTCAGCTCCTTCGAGTTAGCGAACCAACTCGCCGCCGTCTAGTGATTCAACGCAGCCGTCTGAGCCGAACCGGGTCAGTCCTCGCCGCCGGTCTCCGAGTCGGTCTCGAAGTCGTCCAGCGCCGCTTCGTGGTGGCTGTGCTCCTCGGCGGGGAACTCGCCGCTCTCGACGGCCTCGCGGTACCGTTCGACGGCAGCGGCCATCTCCCCGCGCACATCGCCGAAGCGCTCGGCGAACGGCGGCTGACGCTCGCTGAGCCCGAGCACGTCGGAGACGACGAGCACCTGACCGTCGCAGTCCGGGCCGGCGCCGATGCCGACGGTCGGAATCGACAGCTCCTCGGTGACCGTCGCCGCCAGGTTCGCGGGGACGTGTTCGAGCACGAGCGCGAAGGCGCCGGCGGCCTCGTGCTCGCGGGCGAGGTCGAGAATCTCCCGGGCGGCCGTCTCGTCGGTGCCCTGGCGGGCGTAGCCGCCGAGCGCCTTCACGTGCTGAGGGGTCAATCCGAGGTGTGCCATGACCGGCACCCCGAGCCGGGTGAGTCGCTCCGTCAGCTCGACCGTGTGCGGGCCAGACTCCAGCTTGACCGCGTCGGCGCCGGCCTCCTTCAGCAGTTCCCCGGCGTGTTCGACGCTGTCGGCCTCATCGACGCCGTAGGAGAGAAACGGCATGTCGGCGACGACCAGCGCCTCGTCGGCGCCGCGAGCGACCGCCGCGGTGTGGCTCTTGACCTGCTCGTGGGTGACCGGGAGCGTGGTGTCGTGGCCCAGCACCGCGTTGCCCATGCTGTCGCCGACGAGGATGGCGTCGACCCCGGCCTCGTCGACGACCTCCGCGGTTGGAGCGTCGTACGCGGTCAGCATCGTCAACTGCTGTTCGCCGGCCCGCTTGCGGAACTCCCGCGTTGTGACCATGTTCCCGCTACGTAGCCCCCGGGGATTAAGCCTCACTAAGCCGGGCGTTCGGCTCCGGTCGGTCATGGCGCGCTCGGACGGCACCGGCGCGACTTCGCAATCAACGTCACGTCCGAAGAAGACCGGACGGACCGGCACATCTATCAGCGCCGGGTCCGGAGTCGCGGCTGTGCCAACGGTCGAACGCACCGACCCCGACGGCGTCGACTTCGGGTGGGTGATGCAGACGACGTTCGTGCTCACCATCCTCCTCGGCGCGCCGCTGGTCGCCGTGCTCTCGCTGTCGACGGCGCTGTCGACGTGGACCGCGCGGGCGCTGTTTGCCGTCCGGGTCGGCGCCGTCGTCTGGCTGGTCACCGCCGTCGGCGTCTTCCTCTACGCCCGCCGGACCGGCGCCGGCGACGGCGACCCGGTCGGCGAGTCGGGGAATGCGAAGGCAAAGGCGGAGGCAGGGGCGGAATCGGAATCGGAACCGACGCCGGAGTCGAAGCCCGACGACTGACCGCCGCCCCCGTCTCATAATGATTACTGCGAGTCTTTACCGCCGTGGTTGCTCGTATCGGTGACACGAGCCGCTGAGCCAGCGTCTCTCGACACCGGTTGTGAAACTATTCGCAATAATCACTATCAGACCCACCGGAAGGCGACGCCGGCCCGGTCGGCCGCGACGGCGTCGCGCTCGGAGTCGCCGACGAACACCGCCCGGTCGGGCGGGACGTCGATCACCGAGAGGGTCGCCAGCAACGGCTCGGGGTCGGGCTTCTGCGCCGAGACGGTGTCGCGCCCGACGACGGCGTCGACCGCGTCGGCGAGCCCGTGCTCGGCCAGGGCCTCCCGGCAGGCGGCCTCGCAGTTCAGCGAGCAGACGCCGACCGGCCCCGTCGCGCTCGCCAGTTCGTCCGCCAGCGGCAGCCGCTTGGAGCGCCGCGCGCCGGCGCGCTCGTGGTCGGACAGAACCGACTCGACGGCCTCGCCCAGCCCCACTTCCTCCGAACGTTCGAGCAGCTCCCACAGCGAGTCCTGCGGGTCGTGACCGGCGTCCCGGAACACCCCCTGCACGTCGGCGGCCGCGGCGTCCCAGTCGACCGCCAACCGGACGAGCGTCCCGTCGAGGTCGTAGACGACGGCGTCGTAGTCGGTCATCGCTCGGGATAGCGCGGCCGCCGGATTGAGCCTGTCGGTGTCGCTGGGCGGCGTGGTGGCCGTCAGCGCCCCGACGCGACGTGTCCCGGCTCGCTCAGTCGAGGACGTTCCGCGCGATGATCTTCTTCTGAATCTCGGTGGTGCCCTCGTAGATGGTGGTTATCTTGGCGTCGCGGTAGAACCGCTCGACGTCGAACTCGGACATGTAGCCGTAGCCGCCGTGGAGCTGGACGGCGTCGTTGGCGACATCGACGGCGTTCTCGCTGGCGTGGTACTTCGCCATCGCCGCCGCGAGCCGGGGGTCTTCGCCGGCGTCGTCCTGGCGGGCGGCCTCCCGCACCAGCAGCCGCGAGCTGTGTAGCGCGGTCGCCATCTCCGCGAGGGTGTGACGCACCGACTGAATCTCGCCGATGGCCCGGCCGAACTGCTCGCGCTCGCCGACGTAGTCGACGGCCTCGTCGAAGGCGGCCTGTGCGAGGCCGACCGCCTGGGCCGCGATGCCGATACGGCCGCCGGTGAGGATGTCGAACGCCGCCGACAGCCCCTTCCCTTCCTCCGTGAGGCGGTTCTCGGCGGGAACGTACACCTCGTCGAACGTCATGGCGGTCGTGTCGCTGGCGCGCAGGCCCAGCTTTTCCTCCTTCTTTCCGACCTCCACGCCGTCGAGGTCGCCGGGGACGAGGAACTGCGTGACGCTGCGGTCGTCGGCGGCGTCGGTCTTGGCGAAGACGACGTACACGCCCGCTCGCTGGCCGTTGGTCGTCCACTGCTTCTCGCCGTCGATGACGTAGCCGTCGCCCTTCCGGGTCGCCGTCGTCTCCATCTGCGCGGGGTTGGAGCCGGCGCCGGGCTCGGAGAGGCAAAAGGCCCCGACCGGCCGACCCTGGGCCATGTCGGGGAGCCATCGGTCGCGCTGGTCTTCCGTCCCGAACTCGGCGATGCAGGAGGTCGCCAGACAGTGGACCGACAGCGCCGTCGCCACCGCGAGCTGTCCGTAGGCGACCTGCTCGTTGACGACGGCGTACGTCCGGCGGTCGGCGTCGAAGCCGCCGTACTCCGTGGGCACCGTCAGTCCCGTCAGGTCCAGTTCGGCCAGGCCGTCCCAGGCCTCCTCGGGGAACTCCTCGGCGGCGTCGGCCTCCCGGGCGCCGGGACGCAGCTCCTCGACGGCGAACTCATGAACCACGTCCCGAATGGCCCGCTGTTCGTCTGTGAGGGCGGTGTCGACTCCGAAAGCATCCATACACGAGGGTGCGGTTGTGCGTGGAAAAAGATGACTGACTGGCGGCGGGCCGTCGCAGGGTGGTCGGTCGCCGTCAGGACTCCCGCAGGAACGCCGCCACGGCCTCCGGGTCGGCGTCGAGGCCGCCTCCCTGTGCGAACGCCGGCGACCCGCCCCCACCGCCGCCGAACTCGCCGGTCACGTCGTCGACGAGGTCGCCGGCGCCGACGGAGGGGTCGTCGCTGGCGACGACGACGAAGGTGGCGCCGTCCTGGCCCGCGGCCGCGACCACGTCGGTCGCGCCGTCGTCGGCGACCCCCTGGGCGGCGTCACCGACCTCGTTCGGACCGAAGTCGGCGACGGTGCCGACCCGCCACGTCGCGCCGTCGCGGTCGACGGTCGGCAGGTCGGCCAGGCGGGCTGACAGCACCTCGCCTTTCAGGTCGGCCAGCTCCTCAGCCAGGTCGTCGCGTTCGGTTCGCAGCCGGCGGGTCGCCTCGGTGAGGTTGGCGACGCCGGCGTCGAGTTCGCCGGCCGCCCGCCGCGCCGCCTCGTGGACCGTCGCCCGTCGGTCGACGCCGATCGGGCCGACGGCGAACTCCACGCGGGTCAGCCCCTCGCCGGGGTTCGAGCGGTCGAGCACCGTGACCGGTCCGATCTCGCTCGTATCGCGGACGTGGGTGCCGCCACAGGCCGCGGCGTCCCACCCCTCGACGGTGACGACCCGGACGGTGTCGGCCTCGGCCATCACGCCCTCCTCGGTCTTGGTGTTGAACGCCACGTCGTCGCGGTCGCGGGCGTCGGCGACGGGGACGGTCTCCCAGGAGACCGAAAGCGAGTCCCACACCGCGCGGTTCGTCAGTCGCTCCAGCTCGACGAGCGCCTCGTCGTCGATGGTCGTGGTGGTCGTGAAATCGACGCGGACCTTCTCCTCGTCGATGCCGAAGCCGCCGTAGCCGAGGTCATCGAGCAGTCGCCGCCCGGCGCCGTACAGCACGTGACTGGCGGTGTGCGCCCGGGCGCAGTAGGTCCGGAACTCGTCGTCGACCGTGCAGGCGACCGTGTCGCCGGCGGCGATGCCGTGGTCGGCGTCGGCGAGCGTGTGGACGACCTCGCCGTTTTGCTCCTGGACGTCGGCGACGGAGACGCCGTCGACGACGCCGCGGTCGGCCGGCTGCCCGCCGCTCTCGGCGTAGAAGTACGTCTCCTCGAGGACGACCGCCGCGCCGTCGACGCGGACCACGTCGGCCTCGAACCGTCGCACGTCGGGGTCGTCGGGTGCGAGTGAGAGTGGCACGTCCGTTCCCAACGGGGGCGACTCAAAAAGCGTCTGCGCTCGACGCCGTCTCCGCCGCTACTCGTCGACCAGCGTCACGTCGAGTTCCTCCTCCAGGCGGCGGACGAGCGAGCCGCCGACGCCGGCGCGGGTCGCACGCCCCTGCTCGACGGAGAGCACGTCGTCCTCGTCGGCGTCGACCGCCGCCGCCAGCTCATCGACCGTGAGCCCGAGCTCCTGACGGGCCGACTCCGTGCGGTCGCCGTAGTCGGCGACCAGATACGGCAGCCGGTCGTCCTCGTAGTCGGTGCCCTCTTCCTCCCAGTGCTCGGAGTCGCCGCCGGTGGCGTCGAACGGGCCGCCCGAGCTGGTCGTTCCGGTCGTCCCCGTCGTCGGCGACGGCGACGACGAGGATGGCCCCGAACCGGAACGCGCGGACGGGCCGGAGCCGGAGCCGCCGCCGGTCGAGCCCCGGCCGGAGCCGCTGCTGCCGTGTGGTTCGCAGTCCGAACAGACGAGGAGGTCCGCGCCGGCGACGGTCGCCTGTGAGAGGGTGGTTCCCTCCCGCCCGCAGAGCTCGCAGGCGTCGCCGTCGTCGCCTCCGCCGGAACCGCCGGTGGAGTACTTGGCCATACGCGCTCTCTGCGGTACAGGGGCTTAAATCCGTGGCTCCCGCCGACCGACGGCGGCGACCTCGGGTCGCCGCTCAGAGGACGGCCGGCCCGGCGGTCACCAGCGCCGCGCCGGCGACGACGAGCACGGCGCCGGCGACGACCCCGCGGGTGACCGACTCGATGTTGCGCAGGAGGCCGGCCGCGAACACCGTCGTAAAAAGCGGCGCCGTCGCCGCCAGCGGGTCGACGACGGCGACCCGGCCCTCCGGATGCCCGAGAGCGGCGAACAGCGAAAGCAGCGCGACGGCGGTGAGCGTCCCGCTGACCGAGAACAGCAGATACGACCGCCGCGAGGCCGTCCGCAGCCCTCCCAGCTTGCCGCGGGCGACGGCGTACGCCGCGAGCCCCAGCAGCGCCGCGAGCTCGTTCAGCGCGACCGCCTCCAGCGCCACCGTCGGCGTCGCCGTCAACCCCAGCCGGCGGAGCACGTTTCCGAACCCGAACAGCGCCGCGGCGGCCAGCGGGAAGAGCAGCTCCACCGGCCGCCAGCCGCGGACATCGCCGCCTTTCGACAGCGCGAGGACGGCCAACCCGGCGACTAGCACCACGATGCCGGCGACGACCGGCACCGACACCGGCTCGCCGAGCACCGCCACCGCCAGCCCGGTGGCGAACAGCGGGCGGGCGGAGATACCGGCGCTGTTGACGCTGGCGCCGACGCGTTCGACGCCGGCGAACGTCGCCACTCGACCCAGCGCCGTCCCGACGAGGCCGGCGCCGACGAACACCGCCAGCGCCCGCGGTGACAGGCCGCCGAAGGCGTCGGCCCCCCGAGTCACCGCCAGCGCGAGGAGGTACAGCGCGGAGTCGACGGCGACGACGGTCAGCGCCGCCTGCAGCGGCGAGCCGCCGGCCTCCATGCCGCGTTTCGACGCCACCGGCGCCACGCCCCACAGCACGGCCGGCACGAGCGCCAGCGCGTACACGACCGGCGGCGCGGCCAACGAATCGAACACGAACGTCCGACGGCCGGGAGGAACGTGGGCGTTGCGGTCGCGGGTGGATTCGGGAGGGAGCGGTCCGACGTCTGGCGGGTGCTCGCGGCCGGCTCAGCCACAATCGGCGGGTGGAGCTCTCGACGATCTCTTCTGATTTCAATGACACCCCAGATTTATTCGATTTCAGGGCTGTCGATTTTCGTATGGCTTTCGAGTGTCAGGAGTGCGGTAGGCTACACACCACGAACCCTGACAGCTGTCGGTACTGTGGCTCGGGGCGCGTGAAGGCGACACTGGAGGAGAAGACCGCTGGCACGGACATCGAGAAGGCCGCCGTCAACTCGGTCGGGACGACGTCGAAGACCACGGAGGGCGCTTCGTCACCCGACGTCAACCCTGATGGAAGCCTGGAATCGTCTCCCGACGCTCCCGGTTCGAACGGCAGTAGCTTGGGCTGGCGCCGCGTGCGTAGCCGGGCAGAGGTCGGCGCGATCAGAACCAAGGGCCGTGTCCGAAACGCGATTCGGCTGAGTGGTATCGTTCTGGTTCTCCTCGGAGGCTACAACCTGCTCCTCGGCGGCACGGAGCCGATCTTCGCCGTCTACCGGCCCGTCCTGAGCTCGATTTTGCTCGCCGGCGACCCCGGCGTCGTGTTGGCCGACGGTGGTGGCGGGTTCTTCCTCGCAGATGCGTTTGCGATGGCTCTCGGTGCTGCGACGGCCTGGTTCGTTTAACCGCACCCCCGGCTGCTCTTCTTCAGACGACCGACCGCGGGTTCCGCACCCCAACGGCGACGACGGCGGCGACCACGACGGCGGCGGCGACGCTCGGCCAGAAGCCCAGCGCGGCCGTCACGCCGAGCGACGACAGCAGCGTGAACGCGAGGAAGACGGGCAGGGCGACGCCGACGGCCAACAGCCACAGCGTCGACAGGCGGGCCGCCAGCGGGCCGCTGCCGGTTTCGAACTCGGCGACGGCGTCGCTACCGAGCTCCCAGCCGACGAACAGCAGGAAGCCGAGCAGGCCGGCCGTCAGCAAGAGGTTCACCAGCGTGCCGGCGACGAAGCCGAAGCCCGCCGGCGACAGCGCGGTCGCGGAGCCGGTCGCCGCCAGCAGCGCGAACAGCCCGCCGACGGCCTGGGGCCGCGACAGCGCGAACTCGTCGGTGAGGAAGGCGACCGGAATCTCCAGAATCGAGATGGCCGAGGACAGCGCCGCCAGGAGGACGACCACGAAGAACGCGGCGCCGACGAGGTCGCCCGCCGGGAGTCGGGTGAACGCCCCGGCGAGGCCGACGAACAGCGCCCCCTGACCCGAGCCGGTCGCGGTCGGGTCGACGCCCAGCGAGAACAGCAGCGGGAAGACGACCAGCCCCGCCAGCACGCCGACGGCCGTGTTCAGCCCGGCGATGGCCGTCGCGTCGGCCGGCAGCGAGCGGTCCTCGCCGACGTAGGAGGCGTAGGTGACCATCGTGCCGGCGCCGAGCGACAGCGTGAACAGCGCCTGCCCCGCCGCGGGCCCGAGAACGGCGAAAAAGCGCTCTTCAAGCACCGAGAGGTCGAAGCCCAGGTAGAAGCCGTAGGCGGCCGCGGCGCCGTCGCCGCCGGCGGCCCACGCCGCCAGCGCGACGAGGAGGACGAGCACCAGCGGCATCATCACCTTCGTGCCGACCTCGATGCCGCGGCGCACCCCGGCGAGGACGACGAACGCCGACAGCCCGAGGAAGACGAGGTGATAGCCGACCGCTTCGGCGCCGAAGCCGACGGCGTCGAAGTACGCCGCCGGCTCGGCCGCGTAGCCGGCCTGGCCGCCGACGGCGGCGGTGAGCGCCTCGAGCGTGTATCGCAGCACCCAGCCGCCGACGACGGAGTAAAACGACAGCAGCGCGAGCGCGGTGACGACGCTGAGCGCGCCGACGGCCGGCCACCACCGCGTCTCCGACAGCGTCCGCAGCGACCCGACCGGGTTGCGTCGCCCGCGTCGACCGATGACGAATTCCGCCAACAGTCCGGGGACGCCGACGGCGACGACGACCAGGAGGTACACTGCGAGAAAGGCGCTACCGCCGTTTTCGGCCGTCATCCATGGGAACCGCCAGATGTTGCCGAGACCGACCGCGCTGCCGACGGCAGCGAGAATGAATCCCAGTCGGCTCGCCCACGTCGCTCGTGACATTGTCGACCACAGTCGACGCCGGGTTAAGACGGTTCCGACTGAGGAATCCTCATCGAAACCGTAACGGTCTGTAATGAACGAATACGGCCACTGAGAGCCTCGATTCGACGGCCAATTTTGGCGACTGCCGACGATTCGTAACCGGCGGCTCAGGCGAACACGAGAGCCTCCTGGAGCACGCCGGCGCGGACGAGCAGACTCTGGATCCCGAGCACTAGCGTCAGCGAGATGCCCGCCGGGATGACGAGGCGGACGAACCACAGCCACGCCGACCTGGCGGCGCCGCTGGCGCCCGAGCCGCGCGAGAGCTCCGCGGTCGCGTCGTCGGCGTACACCCAGCCGACGAACAGCGCGACCAGCAGCACAGACACCGGCAGGAACAGGTTGAACGCCAGCGCGTTGTACCAGCCGAGGTAGCCGAACGCCGAGGGGACGCCGAGGACGGCACAGGCGGCGCCGAGCCCCAGTGCCGCCGGCCGGCGGTCGACGCCGGTGTTCTCGACGACGTAGCTGACGACCACTTCGAGCAGGCTGATACCCGAGGAGACCGCCGCCAGCAGGAGCACGACGAAAAAGAGCACGCCCAGCGGCTTGCCGGCCGGCAATTCGGCGAAGGCGCCCCCGAGAGTGATGAACGCCGTGCCGGCGCCGCCGCTGCCGGGTTCGACCCCCAGCGAGAACAGGATCGGGAAGATGACGAAGCCGGCGAGGGCGCCGACCAGCGTGTTCAGCACGACGATGACGCCGCCGTCGAAGGGCAGGCTATCGTCCTCGCCGAGGTAGGAGGCGTAAGTCATCATCGCGCCCATCCCCAGCGAGAGGGTGAAAAAGGCCTGGCCGACCGCGGCGGGAAGGATGGTGCCGAGGTTCGCCGCGATGGTCGAGAGGTCCGGCGAGAGGTAGTAGCTGTACCCTGCCGGGGCGCCGGACAGCGTCGACCCCCAGGCGCCGAGGCCGACCAGCAGGACGACGATGCTCGGCACCATCAGCTTCGTCGACCGCTCGATGCCGGCCTCGACGCCGAAGGCAACGATGCCGACGACGACGGCCATAAACAGCAGGTGATACCCCAGCGCGTCCGGCCCGGTCATCGCCACGTTCAGGAAGAACTCCTGAGGGGCGTCGAAGTACGCCCCCGTCGCCGTCCCGACGACGTAACGGATGACCCAGCCGCCGACGACCGAGTAAAACGACAGTATCCAGAACGCAGCCGCCGCCGCCAGCGCGCCGGCGTAGCGCCAGCCGCCGTGACCGAGTTCGGTGAACGCGTCGATGGGGTTGCGCTCCGCACGACGCCCGACGACGAACTCCGTCAGCATCGCGGGGAAGCCGATGAGGAACACGACCGCGAGATACACCACGAGAAACGCCGCGCCGCCGTTTTGCCCGGTTTGGAACGGGAACTGCCAGATGTTGCCCAGACCGACCGCGCTGCCGACCGCCGCGAAGATGAAGCCGACGCGCGAAGCCCAGGTCGCTCGCTCGCTCATGTGTGACGGCGAGGCGTACCCTACCGCCGTTGAAGTGGGTTGCGAAACGGGTGGAGAAATGATGAACTGACAACTGATTACCGGCGGCTTTTCCAGTTACAATTCGAACTCCGGGTCGAAAGTTGATGAACGTTCGTTTCCGACGCCTTCGAGGCCGGCGCCTCGACGCCGCCTGAGCCCGCGCCGGCCGACCTCGCTCACGCCTCGCCGTACACCGGGACGGCCGCGCCGCTGGTGACTCCCGCGGCGTCCGAGCAGAGGAACAGCATCACGTCGGCGACCTCCGCGGGGTCGACCCACTCCTCCGAGGGGGTCATCATCTCGCGGTTCATCGGCGTGTCGAGCACCGACGGCATCACCGCGTTGGCGCGGACCGTCCCGCGGTTCTCCGCGGCGATGGTTTCGGTGAGGATGCGGACGCCGGCCTTGGTCGCGCGGTACAGTCCGTCCCCTTCGCCGCCCTCCAGCGAGGACCGCGCGGAGACGGAGACGACTGCGCCCCCCGAGTCCCGGAGGTGGGCCAGGGCGTGCTTGCTGGCGAGGAACATCGTCTTCAGGTTGACCCCGAAGATGAACTCGAAGAGGTCGGCGTCGGTCTCGTCCAGCGGGTCGCCCCCGCGCCAGGTGCCAGCGACGTTCAGCAGGCAGTCCAGCCCGCCGTGGTCTTCGACGACCGCGTCGACGACGCCGCGCACCGCCGCCTCGTCGGTGAAATCGCCCTGGTAGAAGTGAACCCCGTCACGGTCGGCGTTCAATAGTGATTCCTCGTCGTCAGCGGCGACGATGTCGGCCGCCGCGACGGTCGCGCCGGCGTCGGCGAAGGCGGCCGCCGTCGCGCTGCCCAGCGCCCCGCAGGCGCCGGTGACCAGTACCACGTCGTCGGTGAAGCCGAACTCGGCGTGCATGACTGACCGGTCGGCCGGCAATCATATAACTCCGGGGCCGCGGCTCGCCGGTCCTTCGCTGCTCGGCCGGCCACGGGAGTTCGTCACGTGACAACGCGTCACAGCTCGAATGAGCGGGATTTAAACGGTCGACGCGTTCCCTTCGAGACGCATGCGACTCCACGAGTTTCAGGCGAAGCAGGTCTTCGCCGACGCCGGGATACCGACCCCGGAGTCCCGTCTCGCGGACACCGTCGAGGAGGCGGTGGCCGCGGTCGAGGAGGTCGGCTTCCCCGCGGCCATCAAGGCACAGGTCCACGTCGGCGGCCGCGGCAAGGCCGGCGGCATCGAAATCGTCACCAGCGAGGCCGAGGCCCGCGAGGCCGCCGAGGACATCCTCGGCATGGACCTCAAGGGGTACACCGTCGAGCGGGTGCTCGTCGAGGCCGGCGTCGACTTCAAGACGGAACTGTACGTCGGCGTCACGATGGACCGCGGCGCGGGCGAGCCCGTCGCCATGGTCTCCTCCGAGGGCGGCGTCGACATCGAGTCCGTCGCCGAGGAGACGCCCGAGGCCATCGCCCGCGAACACGTCGACCCCGCGTTCGGGCTGCACGCCTACCAGGCCCGGAAAGTCGTCTACGATGCCGGCGTCCCCGACGACGTCGCCGGCGACGTCGCCTCGGTGCTCCAGACGCTGTACGAGCTGTACGAGTCCCGCGACGCCTCCGAAATCGAGGTCAACCCCGTGATGGTCACGAGCGACCGCGAGGTCGTCGCGGCCGACGCGGTGATGAACGTCGACGAGGACGCGCTGTTCCGCCAGCCCGAGCTCGCGGAGATGGAAGACGAGGCCGCCGCCGACGACCTCGAAGCCAAGGCCAACGAGTACGGCTTCGACTACGTTCGGCTGTCGGGCAACACCGGCATCATCGGCAACGGCGCCGGCCTGGTGATGACGACGCTCGACCTCGTGGACTACTACGGCGGCGAGCCGGCGAACTTCCTCGACATCGGCGGCGGCGCCAAGGCCGAGCGCGTCGCCGACGCCCTCGACATGGTGTTTTCGGACCCCAACGTCGACAGCGTGGTGTTCAACATCTTCGGCGGCATCACCCGCGGCGACGAGGTCGCCGAGGGCATCAACGAGGCGCTGAGCCGGTTCGAGGAGATTCCGAAGCCGGTCGTCGTTCGGCTGGCCGGCACCAACGCCGCGGAGGGGATGGAGATTTTGAACACCGACCTCCTCGAGGTCGAGCAGACGCTGGAGTCGGCGGTCCAGCGCGCGGTCGACAACGCCGATGAGGTGAGCAACTGATGTCCGTACTCGTCGACTCCGACACCCGCGTCGTCGTCCAGGGAATCACCGGCGGCGAGGGCAAGTTCCACGCCGAACAGATGCTGAACTACGGGACGAACGTCGTCGCCGGCGCCGTCCCCGGCAAGGGCGGCCAGACGGTCGACGGCGTCCCCGTCTACGACACGGTCCACGAGGCCGCCCGCGCGGAGGACGCCGACGCCTCCGTCGTGTTCGTCCCGCCGGCGTTCGCCGGCGACGCGCTGTTCGAGGCGCTGGACGCCCCGCTCGACCTCGTCGTCGCCATCACTGAGGGCATCCCGACCCGTGACATGGCGAAGGTGAACAAGCGACTGCGCGAGGTCGACACCCGTCTGCTCGGGCCGAACTGCCCGGGTATCATCACCCCCGGCGAGAGCAAGCTCGGCATCCTCCCCGGCAACATCTTCAGCGAGGGCGAGGTCGGTCTGGTCTCGCGGTCGGGGACGCTGACCTACCAGGTCGTCGACAGCCTCACACAGCGCGACATCGGACAGACCACGGCCGTCGGCATCGGCGGCGACCCCATCATCGGCACCTCCTTCGTCGACGCCCTGGAGCTGTTCGAGGCCGACCCCGACACGGAGGCGGTCGTGATGTGCGGCGAGATCGGCGGCGAGGACGAGGAACGCGCCGCCGAGTTCATCGCCGCCAACATGGACACCCCGGTGACGGGGTTCATCGCCGGTCGGACCGCCCCGCCGGGCAAGCGCATGGGTCACGCCGGCGCCATCGTCTCCGGCTCCGGCACCGGCACCGCCGAGTCGAAGATCTCGGCGCTCAACGACGCCGGCGTTCCCGTCGGCGACACGCCCGAGGAGGTCGCCGACCACGTCGCCGACTTCCTCTGAACCGGCCGCCGACTCCGTCGCGGTCGACTCCCGTTTTCGGCTCGCCGTGGCCCGTCAGGGGGCGTCGGAGGTCGGTCGGTCGGCGCCGCCACCGTCCTTCGTGGAATCGCCGACGGTGTCCCGGACGAGCGCCGCCGTTCCCCGTCGGAGGCGCTCGGAGGCGGCCTGTCTGGAGATGCCAAGCTCCTCGGCCACGTCGGTCAACGCGGCCGCCTGTGGCACCTCGTAGTACCCCATTTCGAGCGCGCTCGTCAACGCGGCCCGCTGTTTCGCCGAGAGGCCGAGCCCGTCGGCGTCGCCCTCGTCGCTCCGGTACAGCCGCGTCAACGACACGGACTGGCCCGTCTCGCGGACCCGCTGGAAGTATCCGAGCATCGCCTCGCGGTCCGGGAATCGGACGCGGACGTCGGCCCCGTCGACGTGGGCGGTCATCGACAGCTGCAACGCCCCGAACTCCCGGTCGAGGTCGTGGAGCCCGACGATTTCGTCCTCGTCGATGTCGACGCGGTAGAGCCGCTGATCGCCGTGGTCCTCGACGACCGTCCAGTCGAACGTCTCGTCCTCGTCCGGCAGGCCCGCCTCGATGGCGTCGTACTCCGACGACGACCCACCCACCGCCCAGAAGAAGAATATCACCGTGTCACCGTCGGGCATCGTCCGCTCGACCTCGAACCGCACGGCCGGCGCTTCCGAGAGTGCCTTTATCATACCGACCTTTTCTCTGACGGTGAACTCGGCGATGAGCGTCACAGGCGTGGTTCGTCAGGGGGACTGATAGTGATTGTGCGAGTCGTTCCCGCCGTGGCGCCCGTGCCGGCCGTGAGAGCTGCTGAATCGGTGCTGTTCAACATCGTCGATGAACCTAGTCGCAGTAACCACTAGGAAATGTGTTACGGGTCGTCCGGCGTCGGAGGCGAGCGTGAGACGGTCGGAGGGGAGCGACCGTCTCGTATCCCTGTCAGAGGCAGTCCACCGCCGCGGGTGTCAACCACCGCGAGGTGAACACGGTCAACTGTGACGGCCGATCACCTAAACGGCTGCCTTGCATATGCATGGTTGAAAAAAGGCATCGTCAGAGGACCGTCTCCACGTCGTCGATATCGACTGACTGCGTCGCGGGCGGCGGGCGGTTCGCGGCTTCGACGGCGCCGTCGCCGGTGGCGACGAGGACGACCTCGTCGCCGGGGTCGAAGGCGATCCGTCGCGCCGCGGCCAGCGTGGTCGCCGAGGCGGTCTCGACGCTCAGTCCCGTCCGCGTCGCCAGGTTGTCCCGGGCTCGCTCTATCGCGTCGTCGTCGACCGCGCGGACCGCGCCGCCGGTGGTGCGGGCGGCTCTGAGCGCGCGGTCGCCGCTGGGCGGGTCAGCGTTGGCGATGGAGTACGCCACCGTCTCGCCGGCGGTGACGGGAGAGACGGTGTCGTCGCCGCGGGCGAACGCCTCCGCGACCGGCGCACAGGCGGCCGTCTGAACGAAGTGCAGCTCGGGCGGCTCCGAGAGCGCCCCGAGCGAGCGCAGGTCCCGCACCGCCTTCCAGGCCGCCGAGGCGTGTCCCCCGCTACTGACCGGGAGCACCACCGCATCGGGGGTCGCCTCGGCGAAGACCTCCAGCAGCGTCGTCTTCTGGCCGGCGACCCGAAGGGGCACGTCGCTGTTGGCGACCGGGACGTTCCGGTCCGGACCCAGCGCCAGCGCCCGCTCGTAGAGGGCGCCGTAGTCGCCGTCGACGGCGACGATGTCCGGGTCGAACGCGGCGATGGTACCGAGGCGTTCGCGAGGGATGTCGTCGGGGACGAACACCGTGCAGTCCAGCCCGGCGGCGGCCGCATGGGCGGCGACCGACCGCGCCATGTTACCGTGGCTGACGGTCGCGACGGTGTCGGCGCCGGCGGCCGTCGCGGCGGCGACGGCGACGGCGCTGCCGCGGTCCTTGAAGCTGCCCGTCGGGTTCGCCCCCTCGTACTTCACCGAGACGGTCGCCCCGACGCCGTCGTCGAGCGCCGGCGTCCGAATCAGCGGGGTGCCCCCGGCGGCTCGCCCGAGGTCGGTCGGCGGCTCGACCGGCAGCAGGTCGGCGAAGGCCCACTGGTCGGCGACCGGCCCGTCGGGCAGCGTCGCGTCGGCGTCGGTGTGGTCGCCGTCGACCCACAGCGGTTGTCCGCAGTCACAGCGAGCCCGCCAGCGAGCGACGACGCGCCGCCCGCAGTGCTCGCAGACGAGGTCGAACCCGGCGTCTCCGTCGGCGTCGATGGCCATGACTCCGAGGACGGTTAGCGAGTTCAAAGGCGTGTCGTCGTCAGGCGGTGCTCCGTCGCTCGCGGCTCGTCGACGGCCGGTCGCTCACCGCAGCTCGCGCCGACAGCTCCCGCAGTGACGCGCCCAGATGGGGTTCTCCGCCTCGCAGTGCCGGCAGGTGACCGTCCCCAGGTTCCCCGCCGCGTCGCCGACGCCCGGAGCGGTCGGGTCGAGCACCCCCTGAGCGACGAGACGGTCGACGAGCTGGTCGTCGCGAAGGCGTTCGAGCCCGCGGATGAGCGCGACGAAACACAGCGACGGCGCCACGGTCAGCGCCGCCGCCGCGAGCAGGCCGACCACCCCCTGTGAGAGCTCGGGGAAGACCATGGCAGTCTCTGGCAGTCGAGACGCTTGAATCCAGGGCCGAACCGGCGCGACTGGCACCGGCGACGCTCACCCGCCCGCCCGCCACAGCCCCTCTGCTCGGTCCATCGCGGCGACGACGACCGTGTGCGGCAGCGTCAGCGCCGCCAGGCCGACGAGGTAGACGGCGACGACCCCGGCGAACCCGCCGGGAAGCCGCGGCAGCGATACCCACAGTCCGGCCATGACGACCACGCCGCCGGCGGTCATCGGCGCGGCGACGCGGGCGAACCGCGTCAGGGCCGCCGTCAGGTCGCCGGCCTGCAGCGCCGGCCGGGCGCCGTCGTCGATGAGCAACAGCCGGGCGACGTGACGAGGGGCGTGCCAGGCGGTGAAGTACGCGCCGACGGCGACGATAGGCGGCGTGAGCGCGAAGGCCACCCAGAGCCCGACGACCTCGGCGGCGTCGAGCGCCCAGGCGCGGCTGCGCTCGGCCGTCCCGCCGAGGTGGACGAGCGTCACCGCTAGCAACCCGCCGCCCAGTGCGAGGCGGACGTCCGTCCGGAACAGCACCGCGACCCCCTCGGCGGCCGCCGGGCCGAAGGCGCCGACGACGAGCGTCGCCACCTCGCGATACACCTCGGGGAACGCGACCAGCGGCACGACCATCGGCAGCCCGCCCCGGACGACGAGGGCGGTCGCTCGCGTCGCCGTCGACCGGAGATGCGTCGGCTCCGGGCCGAAGGTGACGACGGCGTAGGAATCGCCCTGCCCCCAGTGGAGCCACGTCAGCAGCAGGAAGCCGACGAACGACGCCGCAGGCGCGAGGAACCACGCGACGGCGTAGGCGCCGCCGAGTACCGCGTAGAGGACGCCGACGCCGGCGAGCGTCCGTGCATCGGCGCTGTCGTCGTTTGCCCACGCCGGCGCGAGGTGGTCGACGGCGCCGTGAGGGAGCCCGAACGCCAGCGCGCTGCCGACCAGCGGGACGTATCGCCACCGGCCCGCGGGGAGCACGCCGGCGACGGCGGCGACGGTCACGAGCGCCATCGCGACCCAGCCCAGCGGCAGCGTCCACCGAGCGAGCGCGGCGCGGACGGTCGCCTCGGCGTCGGTCGCGGCGACGGGTGCGGGCCGGCTCGGCGAGACGCCGGCCGCGGGGCCGGGGCCGGGGTCTGCGTCGCTCATGATGTCACCGACCGACAGGTGCCCACGCCGGACTGGTTATCTCCCCAGCGTCGATGCGGTCACACACCCACTCGTACAGCGTCAGTCCTTGCACGACGAAGGTGTTCGTCAGGAGGAAGAAGGCCCCTTCCTCGACCGGGAGTCCGACGACCGTCAACCCGGTCGTGTACGTCGAGGAGAGTATCCAAATGTCCAGCGACAGCGCGATGCGGTCGGCCGCACAGAAGTACAGCGTCGGGACGCCGATCGCGACGGCCACGAGCCGGCGGTTGCGCCAGAGGAACGGCCAGCCGACGCCCCACTGAATCGCGAGCACGGGGCCTGACCACGCGAGGATAGCCCCGAGATACAGCGTCGACTGCGTCGTGAGCAGCGCGAGGCCGACGGCGCTGACCGCGAGGCCGGCGGCCACGCCGCCGACGCGCTGGCGGAGTGATGTCCCGACCGGTTCGCGCTCCGTCGGGAGATGAAACAGCCACAGGGCGGTGACCAGCGGCTGCACGAGGATGAACACGTACTCCCCGAGGGGGGCGTGCCACAGGGTAAACGCGGTCGCGCCGTCGCCGTACGTCCAGACGCCGGTCGCGATGAGGAGGTTGTCCCACGGAATCGTGTACGCCAGCGCGATGACCCCGACGACGGCGACGCCCAGCCACCGCCTGAGGCCGCCGCCACGGCGACGCGATCGGAGCGTCGCGGCGAGCACGACCAACGGCGGCAACACGAACAGCGCGTGAAACTGGAAGTACGTCAGTGGTGGCATGTGGTGGGTTACGTCTTCGTCTCGGCGGTCTGCGGGCGCTACGACGTGGGACGGACTCGGCGGACCCGAGCGCGAACTGCGACGACGACGGCGGCCGACGGGTGCGAGGCACCCGCGAGCGCTGGAGGCCGCGCCGGTCAGTCGGCCGCGGCGGCCGCCTCGGTGCCGACGCTGGCGCCGATGGCGTCACGCTTCGACAGCAGGATGTAGCCGAAGCCGACCTTCGCGGTTATGTCGAGCACCATGAATCCCGCCGTCTCGACGTACAGGCCGATGAATTGCAGGCCTTCGGAGCCGACCAGCCACCAGACCGGATACACCAGCCAGATGACCAGCAACAGCGTCCGCATCGTGTTGAACGTGCTCCGGGCCTCGCCCGACAGCGACGCGGCGCGGTCGCCGAGGGTGTCGTACAGCATGTACAGCAACACGAGCAGCAGGCCCGTGCTGACGCCCCACCAGACGAACCGACGGGCACCGGCGCTGATTGCGGCGTCGGGGAACGACGACGTGAGCGTCGCGATGGCACCCGTGCCGATCATCAGCGCGTCGAGGCCGACGAGGGCGGCGATGTCGTTCCGACTCGCGCCCGCAAGCAGGGCGAGGTCGATGATGAGCAGCGGCGTCGTGAACAGCCAGTCGGTGTATCTGGCCCAGTATATCGGGTTACTCTCGCCGCCGAACTCAACGGTGGTCAACCCGAAGCCGAGTGCCATCGCGAGGTAGTTGACGAACGCGATGGTGGTTATCATTATCGTTACGATGTAGAACTCCTGCCAGTTCTCGTCTTCTTCGCCCCAGCCTTTGGCGACGAAGAAGAGCGTTCCGAGGAGCATTCCTGCCGTGCCGAGCCATAGCCAAATGGACTCAGACCCTGGTTGTGGCATGGTACATTCACAAGGTCGGTTCCGTATGAAATAAGGAGAGTACCAAACTGGTTAGGTACTCTTTGGGACGTCACTCGGTCTCGGGGTCGCAGAACTCGCCGACGATCTTCCGTTGTG
Source organism: Halolamina sp. (assembly GCA_042216705.1). Classification (GTDB taxonomy): domain Archaea; phylum Halobacteriota; class Halobacteria; order Halobacteriales; family Haloferacaceae; genus JBDGTQ01. Next base: position 23,484 of record JBDGTQ010000018.1, read on the forward strand.
CCGCCCGGAGATGCTGGTGGAACGTCGACCGCGAGACGCCCATCGAGTCGGCCAGCTCCTCGCCGGAGGTCGCGTGGGGCCACTCGAAGTAGCCGCCGAAGTACGCCCGTCGGAGCGCCTCCTGTTGGCGGTCGGTCAGGCGCTCGCCGAGTTGGCCGACGAACTCGCCGTGCGTGCGGGCCGGCCGCTCCTGTGTCGTCTTCGCGAGCAGCTCCGCCTCGGAGAACTGCTCTCTGAGCGCGGTCGCTACCGCCCGAGCCTCCGTCGTCGGCGGTATCTCCACCCCGAGGCGGACGGACGCGGGGCCGACGGTGAAGTCGTAGATGCGGGCGTTGTTGACCGAGAGCGTGTGGACGACGTCGCCGTCACTGGGGACGAACTCGACGATCGAGCCGTCCTCGTCGCCGCGGACGACCGCGGCGTCGCTCGGAAGGTCGGGCGTGGCGTCGGTGACGGTCTTCGGCGCGACCGGACACTGGAAAAACAGCGACGGCGCCCCGTCCCCGTCGGCGACCGTGCCGACGTACTCCAGGTCGGCGTTCAGCTCCGTCGCCAGCGTCACCACGTCGAGCTCCGCCGGCGGCAGCGCGAACTCCATGTTGACCACCTGGTCGGCGGTCAACAGGCGCTGGCTCTCTCGGGCGTCGAGCGCGGTCGCCACCACGCGGCCGATGGCGCCCAGCACGACCCGCTCGCGGTCGTCGACGATGTCGGCGGCGGTCTCGACGACGACGACGCCGTAGGTCGTCCCCTGGGATCGCAGCGGCACGACCGTCGCCTCGTCGCCGCCGTCGCGGGCGAGCGTCGTCGAGGTGACCACCTCGCCGGTCGAAAGCGCCGACGACACCGGGCCGTCATCGGACAGCGGCGCCGGAGCGTCGTCCAGCCCGGCGAGGGCGTCGGGAACGACCTCCCGCTCGACCCGGTCGACCTCGCCGACCCAGGCTGCCTCGTAGGTGTCGGCGAGGCACTCGACGGCGCTTTCGCGTACGTCCCCCGGCGTCGTCGCCGTCGCCACCGCCGAGGTCGTCTCCGCCAGCAACCCCTCGACGCGGTCCTGCAGACGGTCGAGTCGCTCGCGCTCGGCCTCGAGCTCCGCGGCCCGACGCTCGCCCGCGAGCTCGGCCTGGCGGCGCTCGGTCACGTCCTCCTGAAAGCCGACGAAGTGAGTCGTCTCGCCGCTTTCGTCGTGCAGCGGAGCCAGCGTCACGCGGTTCCAGAACATCTCGCCGTCGCGGCGGTAGTTCCGCAGCTCTACCGTCGTCTGCTCTCCGTGCTCGATGGCCGCCCGGAGCTGGTCGACCTTTGCGGGGTCGGTCGCCGGTCCCTGAAGGAACGAACAGCTCCGACCTAGTGCCCACGAGGCCGGGTAGCCGGTGAGTTCGGTGAAGGAGTCGTTGACGTACACCAGCGGCACGTGGTCCCAGGCGGCGTCCCCGATGGTGATGCCGATTGGCGACTCCCGGAGCGCCTTGGTTATCGGAACGGGGGTCGCCGCGTCGTCCGCCGGCAGCGTCGCCAGCGCCGTGGTGAGGGCGTCGTCGTGTCGACCGTTCTCGGTCGGCCGCCGACGGTCGCTTTCGGGGGGCATAGCTACGGGATACGCCACCCGTTGTGATAATGTCCGGGGTCGTTCGAACGGGGGTGGTGGGGTGTGAACGGGTTCGGCGTCGACTCAACGGGGTCGGTTTCGCGTCGGATAGCGGGCGAACCCGGCGGTCGATGCGTCGGCGCACGTCGGGTCGACAACTCGACACCGTGGCGGGACTGTGCGCGACAGAACTGGACGAACGAGCAGCGACCGTGCAGGGACCGGGTCGAGCGGGTCTGTTGGTCGAGCCCCCGTTATGCGTCTGAGTACTGCCCTCGCGACTCCCGTGGTTCAAATCCCTCAGAACTCAGCGTCGCGGCCAGGGCTCCTCGCGACGCTCGTTGCGACGTCGCCGCAAAATATGGGTTCTCAAGGGTTTCAACCGCCGCGTACCCAGTGGTCTCGCTGTCGACGTGTTATTGGCAGTCGTCCGTTCGATGAGCGGTCGTGTTTCGGCTCAGTACTCAGAGTCGCAGCGTGGCTGAGCCGATTTCGGACGTCGTGTAGCGCGTTCTTCACTTCCGAAGGTTCGTGACCGCCATGACCTCCTGAAGCGGATCGGTCTCGAAATCTGAATCGGCGACAACCAACTCGTCGCCGGTCGTCCGAGCGGTGGCCGCGATGAGAACGTCAACCGTTGCGAGCCGAGACCCATCGGCGACTAACTCGTCCTGCAACCGTGAGGCTTCCAGAGCGATGGACTCATCGAGATCGAGTGCCCGGACGCCACCGAACTCCTCACGGACGCTTTGTACGTCGGTCCGGCCCGACCCAAGACATCCGTTAATAAGCTCGTAGACGCAGACCGTCGAGGTCCACCATGGTTCACGGCCTTCGATATAGTCCCGGACCGCTTCGTCACCGCTGAGATACTGGATAATCGTCGAGGAATCGAGAAAGGCCATCAGTCCGGCCGCTCCCGCCCTTCTCGGAGGTGCTGCATGGCGTTGTCGGCTTCTTCGTCGGACCACGCGCCGAATTCGATGGCCTGCTCGTCGCTGGTTATCCGAATCAGGAACTCGTCTCAGGTTTCGTCGTCACGCTTCAGGTCAGAGAGGCGGTCCTTCGTGGCCGAGCTGACCGTGATGGATGTTCGACTCATGCGTGTGAATTAACCAGCAAGTACTTTTCGTGGCTATAACAGGCGGCGTTCAGATAGGAGAGCAGTTTTCGAGGCTCTGCACTGTCGACGTGGTAGAGCTCCCGGGCGCGAAGCCACCGCGGCTCGCTGTGATGCTCGGGCGCCGTCTTACGAGCCGCGCGCCATCGGGGCGGGTTGCGTGCCTGGGCCTTTCCAGCGGTTGGTATAAACGGAGTTGCTACGGTGGTCGATTTGCCGTATATAAAGGAATGGGTTGGAGCGGATTTGAACCGCCGGCCTCCTCCATGTCAAGGAGGTGTCGTAACCAGACTAGACCACCAACCCGGTCACGCGCTTTCGATGACGCATCACCTGCTTCCGCGGGCGGATAATTGAAGCTTTCGAAACGCGGGACCGGCGGGCGATTTCGACGACCTCAAATGCACTACCCGGCCGGCGCGCGAGCGTCACGCCCATTGGCTTCGGCACGCTACCGTCGCTCGTGATGGCCCCGCGCCGGCGACGACGCACCGCTCCGCGGCCCCGATACGCTTATATCGATGCACAGATTCGTACATTACAATACGGAACCGTACATCCATGAGCATTCAACAGTACATCGAGCGGGCGGCCAACGGCGAAGACCTCGGCGTCGAGCAGGCTCGGGAGGCGTCACGGCTGGTGTTCGAGGAGGCGACGGAGGCCCAGATCGGCGGGCTGCTGACGGCGCTGCGCACGAAAGGCGAGACGGAGGCCGAAATCGCCGGCTTCGCACAGGGGATGCGCGAGGCGGCTCGGACCATCGACCCCGACCGGGCGCCGCTGGTCGACACCTGCGGCACCGGCGGCGACGACTACGACACGATCAACGTCTCGACGACCTCGGCAATCGTCGCCGCGGCCGCCGGCGTTCCCGTCGCCAAGCACGGCAACTACTCCGTCTCGTCGTCCTCGGGGAGCTCGGACGTCCTGGAGGCGGTCGGCGTCGACCTCGACTCCGAGCCCGCCGCCGTCGAGACCGCCGTGGAGACGGCCGGTATCGGCTACATGCACGCGCCGGCGTTCCACCCGGCGATGAAGGCCGTCATCGGTCCCCGCCGCGAGTTGGGCGTCCGGACCATCTTCAACGTGCTCGGGCCGCTGACGAACCCCGCCGGCGCCGACGCACAGGTGCTCGGCGTCTACAGCGACGACCTCGTGAGCACCGTCGCGGAGGCGTTGACGCACATGCCGGTCGAGCACGCGCTGGTCGTCCACGGCGACGGCATGGACGAAATCGCGCTCCACGGGCCGACGACGGTCGCCGAGGTCAAGGCCGAGAGCGTCACGGAGTACACCCTTGAACCGGCGGACCTGGGCCTCGACTCGGCCCCGGTCGAGGCCATCGCCGGCGGGACGCCCGAGGACAACGCCGCCGACCTCCGTGGTATCGTCGCGGGCGACGTGACCGGACCCAAGCGCGACGTCATCCTCGCCAACGCCGGCGCCGCGGCGTACGTCGCCGGCGAGGCCGACACGCTGGCCGCCGGCGTCTCGCTCGTCGCCGACGCCATCGACTCCGGCGCGGCCGCCGAGAAGCTGGCGACGCTCCGGGAGGGCATCGACGCGGACGCCGAAGCCGACGCCGACCCCGAAGCGACCACGGAGACCGACGACTGATGCCGCGCGTGAAGGTCTGCGGACTGACTCGCTCCTGTGACCTCGACGCCGCCGTCGCGGCCGGCGCCGACGCGGTCGGGTTCATCTCCGGCGTCTCTGTGGACACGGACCGGGAACTCGACCTCGACGCCGCCGCTGCCCTGGTCGCCGCGACGCCGCCGTTCGTCACGTCGGTGCTAGTGACGATGCCGGACGACCCCGAGGAGGCGGCCGCTCGCGTCGAGCGCGTCGAGCCCGACGCCGTCCAGCTCCACGGCGAGTGGTCGCCCGCGGCGGTCGAGACGCTTCGGGGTCGCGTCGCCGCCGCGGTCGTCGTCGCCGTCGACTACGAGAACGTCGCTCGCGCCCGGGACCTCGACCCGATCGTCGACGCGCTGCTGGTCGACTCCACGGCCGACGACGGCGCCGGCGGCACCGGCGAGACCCACGATTGGGAGACGACGCGGAACCTCGCCCGCGACCTGGACTCCCCGCTGGTGCTGGCCGGCGGGCTCACGCCCGACAACGTCGCCGACGCCGTCGAGACCGTCCGCCCGTTCGGCGTCGACGTCGCAAGCGGCGTCGAGCGCGAGCCGGGGATCAAGGATACCGATGCCGTCCGGCGGTTCGTCCACGAGGCGAACCGCGGCCTCGCCGGGAACGCGGGGGTCGCCGAATGAGCGACGCCGAGACGCCGCTGAACCGCAGCCGCGGCGAGTTCGTCGAGTTGGCGGAATCGGTCGAGGGCCCGGCAGTCGTTCGCGTCGCCGCCGACATCGACGACGAGGTCGCGCCGCTGCCGGCCTACGCCGCCCTCGCCGACCGTTCTGCGTACGGTTTCCTGCTCGAAAGCGCCGAGAAGGTCGCCTCCAGCGACCCCGCGGGTGCGTTCGCCCCCGAGACCGGCGAGGCCGACCGTCACGCGCGGTACTCCTTCGTCGGCTACGACCCCGCAGCAGTCGTCTCCGTGTACCCCGACCGGACCGAGGTGGAGGCGCTGTCCGGCGGCGTCGGCGCCGCCGCCGACCGCCTCGTCGCCGGCGTGGAGGCGGTCGAAGGCGGTGGCGACCCCGACGGCGACGTGCTCGACCGTCTCCGCGGGGCGCTGCCGGACGTCGAGCGCGCCGGCTTCCCCGACGCCGACCGCCAGCTGCTCCAGGGCGGGCTCGTCGGCTTTCTGGCGTACGACGCGGTGTACGACCTCTGGCTCTCGGAGGTCGGCGTCGAGCGCCCGGAGCCGGTCGTCCCCGACGCGGAGTTCGTCCTGACGACGAAGACGCTCGTCTTCGACGAGGAGGACGGCTCCGCGCAGCTGGTGTTCACCCCGGTCGTCGGCGGCGACGCCGACCCCGCCGCCGTGTACGACGACCTCGAAGGCGAGGCGGCCGACGTCGCGGCGACGCTGCGGGCGGCCGACGATCCCGACCCCGGCGGCTTCGCCCCCGCCGTGGAGCGCGCCGGCAGCCGCGAGGCCTACGAGGCGGCCGTCCGGGAGACGAAACAGCACGTCCTCGACGGCGACGTCTACCAGGGCGTCGTCTCCCGGACGCGGGAGCGCCGCGGGCGGCTCGACCCGCAGGGGCTGTACGCGTCGCTGCGGGCGGTCAATCCCTCGCCGTACATGTATCTGCTCCGTCACGGCGACCGCCACGTCGTCGGCGCGAGTCCGGAGACGCTCGTCTCGGTGCAGGACCGGACGGTCGTGTCAAACCCCATCGCCGGCACCTGCGCCCGCGGGGAGAGCCCGGTCGAGGACCGTCGGCTGGCCGGCGAACTCCTGGCCGACGACAAGGAACGCGCCGAGCACACGATGCTCGTCGACCTCGCGCGCAACGACGTCCGCCGGGTGAGCGAGCCCGGGAGCGTCCGCGTCGAGGAGTTCATGAACGTGCTGAAGTACAGTCACGTCCAGCACATCGAATCGACCGTCACCGGGCAGATGGCGCCCGAGAACGACGCCTTCGACGCCACCCGGGCGACGTTCCCCGCGGGAACGCTCACCGGCGCGCCGAAGGTCCGCGCCATGGAGATAATCAACGACCTCGAACCGGAGCCCAGGGGCGTCTACGGCGGCGGCGTCGGCTACTACGGCTGGACCGGCGACGCCGACTTCGCCATCGTCATCCGCACCGCCACGGTTGAGCGCGGAGCGGCCGGAGACGTGGGTGGCGCCGCGAGCGACGTTGACCCCGACACCGACGCCTCGGACACGGTCTGCGTCCGTGCCGGCGCCGGCATCGTCGCCGACTCCGACCCGGCCGCCGAGTACGACGAGACAGAACAGAAGATGCGTGGCGTGCTCGACGCCCTGGACCGCATCGAGGACCCGACCGACCGGTCGACCGCCGCCGACGGGGGTGACGGCGCGTGAACGTCCTCTTCGTCGACAACTACGACTCGTTCACGTACAACCTCGTCGAGTACGTCAGCGAGCAGCGCCTCGGCGCCGAGACCGTCGACGTGACCGTCCTGAAGAACACGGCCACGCTCGAGGACGTGTGGGCGGCCGACCCGGACGTGGTCGTCGTCTCGCCCGGCCCGGGCCACCCGAAGAACGAGCGCGACGTGGGCGTGACCAACGACGTGTTCCGCGAGGTCGCCCCCGAAGTGCCGACCTTCGGCGTCTGTCTCGGCCTCGAAGCGGCGGTGTACGCCTACGGCGGGACGGTCGGCCACGCGCCCGAGCCGATTCACGGCAAGGCCTTCGCCGTCGACCACGACGGTGAGGGCGTCTTCGACGGCCTGAACCAGGGATTCATGGGCGGACGCTATCACTCGCTCGTCGCCACCGAGGTTCCGGACTCCTTCGCGGTGTCGGCGACGACGACCCACGAGACCGACGGCGGCGACGAGGGCGAGGAGCTCGTGATGGGCGTCCGCCACCGCGACCACCCCATCGAGTGCGTCCAGTTCCACCCCGAGTCGGTACTCACCGGCGTCGGCCACGACGTCGTCCGCAACGCCCTGGAGTGGGCGCTGACTCATCGCGACGAGCCGCAGTCGACCGTCTGATACGTCAGAACAGCCCGAGCACCGAGAGCGCGTACAGTGCGCCGACGAGGACGAGACCCACGGTGACGAGCCGCCACGCGACGCTCAGGACGAACCGGCCGACGAAGATGACGGCAGCGATGGCGACGAGCGCGGCCAGTAGCTTCCCCAGCGGCGTCGCCAGGAGACCGAACTGGAGCCCGACGATGCTCATATCGAACACCTCACGCCCCCGGTACAAATGTCATGGGGAGCCGCGTCTTCCCGGGGGTTGCCCCCGACCGACCACTTTCACTCTCCGTTCGGGTTCGCCGGCCCGTCCCCGTCGGGGAATCGCGCCTCGGACGGAGCCGGATTCACTTTCACCGCGGCTCGGTTGCGTTTATTACCCCGGCCCGTGAATGTACGAATCCAGGCGCCTCTCGGGGAGAGGCGTGCGACTCACCGGACGACTGACAGCGACAGCCATGTTGAGAAACAACCACACTTGCGTTAGTTCAAACAGACCCGCCATCGAACAGCTTTTGAGGCAGGCACCGATATCGGGGTCCCGTCACTGATGACTCGAAACCCGATCACGTCGGAGTGCCGAATCGCCCGCGCTCGGACGGCTGCCACCGGGGTGGGGCAGTCGTGAGCCGGACGGACCTCGACGCGGACGAGATAGAGCTGCCGATCAAGCGCACGGAGGGAGACACCATCGAGCAGCGTCTCACCGACAACGCCTACCACAACATCCTCCCGGCGCGGTATCTGCAAAAGAACGCCGACGGCGACCTCGTCGAGAGCCAGGAGGAGCTGTTCGAACGCGTCGCCAAGAACATCGCGCTCGCGGAGGCCGTCTACGAGGCCGACGCTCGCGACGTCGAGGTCACGGTCGAGCCCGACCAGCTCAAGCCCGACCACCCGCGGCGCGACGAGCTCGCCGAGGAAGTCTTCGGCGCCGGCACGGCCGCCGACGACGACAGCGAGACGACGCTGACCGAGCACAACGTCAACAAGTTCGCGTACGATACCGTCGTTCCCGAGCTGCCCGAAGCGGTCCGAGAGCCGGTCGAGCACCGCCGCGAGCAGTTTCAGGACCTGATGGAGCGGCTCGCGTTCATGCCGAACTCGCCGACGCTGATGAACGCCGGCGACGAGCTCCAGCAGCTGTCGGCCTGTTTCGTCGACTCTCCGGCGGACGACATCACGGACATCCACCAGACGGCCAAGGAGGCCGCCGAGGTGTTCCAGTCCGGCGGCGGCATGGGATACGCCTTCTGGCGGCTCCGGCCGTACGGCGACTCGGTCGGCTCGACCGGCGGCATCGCCTCCGGGCCCATCACGTTCATGCGCACCTTCGACCAGATGTGCGAGACCATCGCGCAGGGCGGGGCCCGCCGGGGCGCACAGATGGGCGTCATGCGCGTCAGCCACCCCGACGTCATCCAGTTCATCCACGCCAAGAACAAGGACGTCTCGCTGGCGAACACGCTGCGGCTGAACGACCCCGACGACTACACGCACACCTCCTTCCAGGAGGCCCTCGAAGAGGCCAGAGAGCTCATCGACGACGAGGGTCGCGTGCCGGAGCATCTGCGCAACGCGGTCGAGGGCCACCTCTCGAATTTCAACATCTCCGTCGGCGTCACCGACGACTTCATGGAGGCGCTCTCGGCCGGCGAGGAGTTCACCTTCACCAACCCGCGAACGGGCGAGGCCCACGTGGCCACGCCCGAGACCAAGGAGCAGTACGAGATGTTCGGCCTCGGCGACCACGTCGAGGTCGGCGAGGAGCTGTCGGTTCCCGCCGAGAAGCTGTGGAACCACATCGTCGAGGGCGCCCACGAGAACGGCGAGCCGGGCGTCATCTACCTCGAACGTGTCAACAAGAAGCATTCCTTCGACGTCGAGGAACATCCCGATCATCGCATCCTCGCGACTAACCCCTGCGGTGAACAGCCGCTCGAGGAGTACGAGGCCTGTAACCTCGGCCACATCAACCTCTCGACGCTGGCCGCCGAGGACGCCCCCGACTGGCGCGTCTGGAGCGACGAACACGGCGGATTCGATTCCTTCGAGGCGAAGGTCGGCGCCTTCCTGCAGGAGGCCGTCGACTGGGCGGAGTTCGACCAGCGCATCGAGCTCGGCACCCGGTTCCTCGAAAACGTCGTCACGATGTCGGACTTCCCGGTGCCGGAGATCGAGGAGAAGGTCCGCGAGATGCGGAAGATCGGTCTCGGCGTCATGGGGCTGGCACAGCTGTACATCCAGCTCGGCGTGAAGTACGGCGACGAGGTCGCCAACGAGATGGCCGGCCAGCTGATGACCCACATCAACCACGAGTCGAAGTGGGCCAGCCACGAGCTGGCGGAGGAACGGGGCGCCTTCGAGGAGTGGGAGAGCTCGAAGTACGCCGACCCAACGGCGTACGACGACTGGTTCGAACACTACGTCGGCCGCGACCCCGAGGAGTGGGACGACGGCTTCCCCATCCGCAACCACAACACGACGACCATCGCGCCGACGGGCACCACGTCGATGGTGGGTAACACCACCGGCGGTTGTGAGCCCATCTACAACGTCGCCTACTACAAGAACGTCTCCGACGACGTCCAGGGCGACGAGATGCTCGTCGAGTTCGACGACTACTTCCTCCGCGTGCTGGAGGAGAACGACCTCGACGTCGAGGCCGTCAAGCGCGAGGCCCAGGAGCAGATGGCAAGCAACGAGTTCGACGGCATCGACGGGCTGGAAACGGTGCCGGACTCCATCGGCGAGCTGTTCGTCGTCACCGGCGACCTCTCAGCGAAGGACCACGCCGGCGTCCAAGTTGCCTGTCAGCGCGGCGTCGACTCCGCCATCTCGAAGACCGTCAACGCGCCCAACGACTCCACCGTCGAGGACGCCAAGGAGGCCTTCGAGTACATCTACGAACACGGCGGCAAGGGCGTCACCTACTACCGCGACGGCACCCGCTCGAAGCAAGTGCTGACCACGCGGGCGGACAACGCCGAGTTCGCCGACGAGAGCGAGGCCGCCGAACAGCTCGTCGAGCAGATTCAGGAGGTCTTCGGCGGCGTCGAGAGCTTCCTCGGCAACGAGGCGGTCCAGGCCACCATCGAGGGCCAGGTCGACGACCTGCTGGCTGCCGCCGACCGCGAGGCGGTCGAGCTCGGCAGCAAGCGCCCGCGGCCGGACGTGCTGTACGGCGTCACCCAGCGCATCGACACCGGCTACGGGAAGGTGTACGTCAACATCAACGAAGACGAACACGGCGAACCGTTCGAGCTGTTCGCCAACATCGGCAACTCCGGCGGCTTCACCGCCTCGTTCACGGAGGCGCTTGCGAAGACCATCTCCACGGCGCTGCGTTCGGGGGTCGACCCCGAGGAGATCGCCAGCGAGCTGCAGGGCATCCGGTCGCCGAAGGTCGCCTGGGACAAAGGCGAGCAGATCAACTCCATCCCGGACGCCATCGGCACCGCGATGCGGCGGTATCTCGACGACGAGATCGAGAAGCAGTACCCCAAACAGCAGAACCTCACCGAGGTCGAGGGCGAGACCGTCGAGGAGCGAGCGCCCGACGCTCCGAGCACCGACGGCGGCGCCGTCGCCGGCGAGAGCGTCGCGGTCGACGGGCCCGGCCAGACGGCCGGAACCGACCAGACCGACGACGCTCAGGACCTCATCGACTCCGGGGAGAGCCCCGAGTGTCCCGACTGTGGCAGCATGGCGCTGTACTACTCCGAAGGCTGCAAGACCTGCGAGTCCTGCGGCTGGAGCGAGTGCTAAGTCAGTGAACCGCTAGCGGTCGTTTCCCTCTCCTTCTTTCTCTTTCGCACCTCTCGCTGAGAGCTCCCCGCGAGCGACGACGACCGATGAGGTTCTCCGCGGTCTGACCCGTGACGACAGATACCCGGAAACCGCCGGCCGCGTTTCTGTCGGGACTGTGCAGCTACGAGCATAGCTCACCCGGTTCCGTACCGACGACGTGGACGGCCCCGCATCCTGGCGGCTTACAGGGGCGAGCAGAGGGCTTGCGGGTGGCTGTGGTCGTCCCAGCGGCGGTTTTGCCGGAAGGACGAACCGAGCGTCAGTCGCCTTGCTCGGAGTCCCGTCCCGTCACCTTCCGGACGCATTCCGGTCCGAACGGCCCGAGTTCGCCGGCGTCGAACCGGACGAAGTGTCCGGTCGAGAGTGACGCCCCACAGCGCCGGCAGTCGTAGTCGTCCTCGCGGCGGACGACCTGGGAGTCGAAGCGGACGAAGGTACCGCCGCGCTGGAAGCGCAGCCGGTCGCCGTCGCGTTCGATGATGCCCCGGAGCTCGGCCTCGTCGAGAATCTGTCGGGTCAGCGACGGTGTCGTCGTCACCGTCTCGATGCGGTCCATCGCGGCCGACAGCGACAGCGACGCGTCCTCGACGTGTGCGAGAAGCTCGACGCCGAGGTCGACGGTCTCCGTCGGCGAGAGCTCGGCGGGGTCGAGCGGGTCGTCGTTTTCCGAACCGTCGCGGGCCACGAGCTCGGGTTCGGGTTCGGCCGACGGGGTCAAAACGGTTCCGCGACCGCCGCCGCGACCCCAGACTGCCCGGAGCCGAGAGCCGTAAGGCGTATTTCCGGTCGGGACGCATCCGCTCGGTATGGACAGGTGGGCCGTCAGCGGTGGGCTGTTCGCCGCCGTCGTCGTCGCCGGTGCGGTGTTCACCTCGCCGTCGTGGGTGCTGTCGCGGGCGGCGTGGCTCGCGGCCGACCCCTGGCGGTTGCTCGGCGCGCTGAGTCTCATCGCCGCCGTTCGGCCGTTTCTCGCCTGGCCGGTCACGCTGCTTGCGGTCGTCGCCGGCTACGGCTACGGGCTAGGAGGCGTCGCCGTCGCCGCAGTGTTGATGCCGCTGACGAGCGTGCCGCCGTATCTCATCGCCCGCCGGACCGGCCCGACATGGGCGCCCGGGCGACTCCGGACGGCCGGTCGCCGCGCGGTCGACGTCGCCGGCGGCGTCCGCGGCATCGCGGCCAGTCGCCTGTTGCCCATCCCCTCCGACGTGGTCTCGGTCGCCGCCGGCGTCGCCGACGTGCGCCTGGTGCCGTTCGTCCTCGGTTCGGCGGTGGGCGAACTCCCGTGGGCCATCGCCGGCGCGTTGGCCGGGCGCTCGCTGGACCGGCTCCTCAGAAAGGGGTTGGACGCGGTCTTCTCGTTCGAACTGGTCGGTGCCGGCGCCGTCGTCGGGGTCGCACTGCTGCTCGGGCCGGCCTACGAGCACTTCGTCGCCGACGACGCCGACACCGACACCGACGGCGGCGCCGGCGAGTGACCCGGTCGCCAGCCTCGGCGCTGCCCGGTCACTCCAGCAGGCTCTCGCCGGTCATCGCAGCCGGCCGTTCGACGCCAAGGAGCGAAAGCATCGTCGGCGCGATGTCGCAGAGCGAGCCGTCCGAGCGGACCGCGCGGCCGCCGTCGTCGCCCGCCGGCGTCGTGTAGACGAACGGCACCGGCGCGAAGGTGTGTGCCGTGTGGGGCTCCTCGGGAGTGCCCATGTCGTCGGCGTTGCCGTGGTCGGCGGTCACGAGCAGGTGACCCCCGGCGTCGCGGACCGCCTCGGCCAGCCGCCCGAGCTCGCGGTCGACGGTCTCGACGGCCGCGACGGCGGCCGCGAAGTCGCCGGTGTGACCGACCATGTCCGGGTTGGCGTAGTTGAGCACCATCGTCGCCGGGTCCTCGGACTCAATTTCGGCGACGGCAGTGTCGGTGACCCTCTTGGCGGACATCGCCGGGCGCTGGTCGTACGTCGCCACGTCCGGCGAGGGGACGATGTGGCGGTGCTCGCCGTCGAACGCCACCTCGCGGCCGCCGTTGAGGAAGTACGTGACGTGGGGGTACTTCTCGGACTCGGCGAGGCGCAGTTGGGTCAGTCCGCGGTCGGCGACGACCTCGCCGAGGGTGTCGGTCGGCTCCGTCGGCGGGAAGGCGACGGGGAAGTCGAACGTCTCGTCGTACTCCGTCATCGTGACCAACTCCGTCGTCGGCGGGTCGGTGGGGAACGGCCAGTCCGCGGGCGTCACGTCGCCGAGCAGCCGGACGAGCTGGCGGACGCGGTCGGCCCGGAAGTTGACAACGACGACGCCGTCGCCGTCGGCCAGCGCCGGGCCCCCCCGGACCAGCGTGGGCTCGACGAACTCGTCGGTCTCCTCGCGGTCGTAGGCGGCTTCGACGGCCGCGACGGCGGAGTCGGCCTCGTGGTCGGCGGCGCGGTCGACGATGGCTTCGTACGCCCGGCGGGTGCGCTCCCAGTTCTCGTCGCGGTCCATCGCGTAGTACCGGCCCGTGACCGTCGCCACGTCGCCGGTGCCGGCGTCGGCGACGACCCCCTCCAGCTCGGCGAGGAAGTCGGCGCCGGCGGTCGGCGCGGTGTCGCGGCCGTCGGTGAAGGCGTGGGTGACCGCCTCGACGCCGCGGGCGGCGGCGTGGCGAACCAGCGCCTGCAGGTGGCGCTGGTCGGAGTGGACGCCCCCGTCGCTGACCAGCCCCATCAGGTGTACCCGGCCGTCGTTGGCCGCGGCGCGGTCGAAGGCAGCGTTCAGCGCCTCGTTGTCGTCGAACCGACCCTCGTCGATGGCGTCGTCGATACGGGTGTACGCCTGCTTCACCACCCGCCCGGCGCCGATGTTGACGTGGCCGACCTCGGAGTTGCCCATCTGGCCCTCGGGGAGTCCAACGCGGCGCCCGTGGACCGTCAGCCGCCCGGCTGCGCCGGCCTCGGTCAGCGCGTCGAACGTCGGGGTGTCGGCGGCCTTGACCGCGTCCCGTCGGTCGTGGTCGCCCAGCCCCCAGCCGTCGAGAATCACGAGCGCGACCTCCATAGGCGGAGTGAGGCCCCGCCCGGACCTGGGGGTTTCGATTTCCGCAACGGCCCAGGGCGACCGGTCTCGTCGGGCGATGCCGACGGCGACGGCGCTTCCAACAGACACATGCCCGGGGCCGCGCAACGACCGAGGACATGAGCGAGGCGGGGGACGACGGCGCGGGCGCGAGCGACGACGGCAGGGCCGGGGGCGTCGGCGACCTCTCGCGCCGACAGTTGCTCGGGCTGGTCGCGGGCGCGGGCGTCGCCGGCGCCGTCGGCTCCCGGACGCTGAGCGGCGGACCGGAGCCGGCCGAGACCGAGACGGTCACCGACGAGGAGGCGCGACGCCTCGCCCGGCGGTACGCGCCGCGGGTGTACTTCGGGGTGCGCGAACGGTGGTTTCCGACCGACCCGCGTGCGCTGTTGTCGGCCGGGGAGTCGGCGACGCCGGCGACCGCCGAGGCGACCGAGACAGCGACCGGCACGGGCGAGGGGTCGGAGACGCTCCTGTCGGGGTTTCGCGCGCTCAACGAGTACGTCCGGTTGACGCGCGAACGCGGCGGCCCACCGTCGCCGACGTGTTTCTATCACGCGCGGTCGTACCCGGACAGTCCGCTCGCCGTCGTGCAGTTCTGGTTCTACTCGGCGTTCGACCAGTTCGCGACGAACTTCCACTGGCACGACTGGGAGGTGTTGCACGTCTTCGTCGACCGCTCGTCGGGGGAGGCGTCGCCGACCGACGGCGCCGCGGGTACGGAGGCGCGCTCGGACGCGACCGCGACGGCAACGACGTCCGACGACGGCTCCGAGCCGATCTTGTTCGTCGCCTCCGCGCACGCCCGCCGGGTGCCGAACAACGAGTTCCTCGACCCTGTGACTGACCGGGCGGCCGTCATCAGCGAGGTGGGATCACACTCCTCGGCGCTGGGGGTCAACGACCGGCCGTCGAGCTTCCAGCGCTTCGGCGACGGCGGGCTCAGCGCCGACATCACGAACAGCGCGGTGGACGTGCTCTCGGGACAGACGGGGCTGCCGCTGGCGTACGGGCTTCC
The DNA here is from genome assembly GCA_042216705.1 of Halolamina sp. GTDB lineage: Archaea > Halobacteriota > Halobacteria > Halobacteriales > Haloferacaceae > JBDGTQ01. Next base: position 38,661 of record JBDGTQ010000018.1, read on the forward strand.
GCGGGACGAGGGGACCGAGCTGCCGTACGCGGTTCCGGAGCTCGACGGGGCGCCGGTGTACGAACATCCGCGGCTTCCGGACGTGAGCCGCGACGACCTGGTCCCGAGCGACGTGGTCGTCCGGTCGTTCGAGGCGCTGTCGTCGCCGCCGTCGCTGCCCGAGCGGGAAACGGGCACGGTGTTCGTGCCCGAGAGCGTCGACGGCAGCGCCGAGGCCGAACCCGACGCGGAGGCGGACGCGACCGTCTCGTACGATCTGGTGCCGATGTCGGCCGTCCGGGTGTTGGACGGGCTCACCGGCCCGCAGCTGTCCTTCGAGTTCACCGTCCCGACGTTCGCGGAGGACGTGGTCGCCGGCCACCTCACGTCGGCCGGCGTCCCGTGGAACCAACCCCGGTTCACTCGGCCGACGGCCGACATCACCGACCCGGCCCACCGCCGGGCGCTGGCGGCGCGGTACGACGTCGTCCAGCCGCCCGAGACCGGCGCGACGGTCGTCGCGAGCCTGCGCCAGCTCGTCGCCAGCGAGGACGCCCCCGACGGGAACGGCGTCGACGCGACCGTCCCGTCCGCCGGCGGCGTCGCCCGCCTGGAGAGCGAGGCGACGGCGAGCGCGACCTCCACGGGCGGCGTGGTCGCGCTCCGGGACGTGCCCCCTGGTGACCACCGTCTCACGGTGAACGCACCCGGGCTGGCGCCGTACGCGCAGGGCGTCTCCGTCGCCGAGTCGGCGGCCGCCGCGACCGACGACACGGCGACGGAAACGGAGACCGCGACCCCGACCCGTACCGAGAGCGGGGGCGTCGTCGCCCTCGGCGCCGACGGCGTCGTCGCGGCGCCGGCCAACGAGGACGCGGTGAAGCTGCGGGTCGAGACGGCCGACGCCTCGCGGGTCGTCGTCGACGACGACTTCGCCGGCCGCGTCGTCGACGGTCGGCCCCTCTCGACGACGGGCGTCGGCGCGTACGTCCACCGCGGCGGCGCGTACACCGTCGAAACCGAAGCCGAGACCGCCGACCGCGGCCGCGGTGTCGCCCGTCTCAACCCCGACGCGGACGACGACGCGGTCGCCGCCGCGGTCAACACGGGTAAGGACGGCTTCGCGGAGTTCCTCCTACGGACGCTCGCCGAGACGCGCCTTCAGGTCGCGGCGCTTCAAGAGGGTACCGACCCGAACGACGTTCCCACCGGACAGGGCGTCGACCGCGACGTCCTTGCCGACGTGGTCGAGACCGCCCGGGGGGAAGCCGGTGAGTCAGCGGGCAACGGCGACCGCTCGGGAACCGACGACGGCGGCGAGACGGCGACAGACGCCGACGGCAACGCAGCCGAGGGAGATGGAGAGAACAGCACCCGAGGGCTGCTCACCGCGCTCTCGGCCGCGGTGGCGGCCGCCGCCGCCGCCGACGAGGCGGCCCGCGGCGGTGACCCCGAGGCGACCGACCGCCGGCTGCGAGGGCTCACGACCCGACTGGAGGCCGTCGCGGACGTCCTCGACCGGCGGGACGTCGACCCCGAACTCGCCGCGCTCGTCGAGCGCCGAGTCGCGGTCGTCGCCGACCGCGCCGAGACGGCGACGACGGAGGCGCTCTGAGCCCGGCGACGCGGACCGACATTTCCTTGAGGCCGGTCGCTGAATCGAGGTGTATGAGCACCGAGGACGCATCAGACCCCGACGCCGCGGCGCCCCAGTCCGGCGGCGACGTTCACGAAAACGCCGCCCAAAACGTCGTCGCGGTCGACGAACACGACGCCCCGGAGGGGACGGTCAACCGACTGGAAGCCCACACCGGCGACGGGGTCCGCCACCGCGCGTTCACCTGTCTGGTCTTCGACGAGGACGGCCACGTCCTCCTCGCCCAGCGCGCCCCGGACAAGCGCCTGTGGGACACCCACTGGGACGGCACCGTCGCCTCCCACCCGGTCGAGGGCCAGAGCCAGGCGGAAGCGACCCGCCAGCGCTTAGAGGAGGAACTCGGCGTCACGCCCGAGCAGTACGACGACCTGCGGGTGACCGACCGCTTCGAGTACAAACGCTACTACGAGAACGCCGGCCTGGAGTGGGAGGTGTGTGCGGTGCTGAAAGTGACGCTTTCGGACACGGCGCTCGACCCCAACGAGGAGGAGATCGCCGGCCTGCTGTGGGCCGACTACGAACACCTCAACGAACACCCGGAGTGGTACCGTCAGCTTCGGCTCTGTCCGTGGTTCGAAATCGCGATGCGGCGGGACTTCGAGTAGCGAACCCGCGGTCGAGTGTTAGTGGGCGCGAGCCAGCCGGTTCCCGGTCGGCGCGACTCGGCCCGGACGGACTCAGAACGTCAGCCGGGCCAGCAGCCGTCGACTGAAGCTCGACCGGTCGCCGTCGTTCGGGTAGACGGTGACGGCCGTACAGCCCGGGTTGGGAACCGTCGGACCCGTCTCGAACGGCGTCGTGAGACCGCCCGGGCTTCCCGGGCGGACGAGGAGGTCCGGCGGCGACGGACTCCCGCCGTCGGTCAGGACGGACTCGGCTTCGACCGGCACCGAGAGCAGCTCCGACAGCTCGCGCCGGTACTCCTGCATCCTCCCGGTCGACTCCTCGTCGCGGTCGTGACCGGTCGACCACAGCGAGAGACGACCGTCGTTCGCCCCCGCTATCGTCCCGGCCACGTCGACGGCGGCGGGCGGATACGGACCGGTCTCGCCGGCGAGGGCGACGTGCTCCGGCTCGCCGTATCTGAGGTTGTCGACGAGCAGGACGTCGGTCTCGGCGTGGCGGACGACCCAGTCGATGGGGTCGCCGAACAGCCGGGAGCGGAGCCGAAGCGGCTCGTGCTCGGCGACGATGGCGTCGACGCCACGGTGTCGAGCGAAGTTGACGACGGCGTGTTTCGTGTCGTGACTGACCACCTCGTCGGCCTCGACGTCGACATCGACATCAGTGGCCAGCGACTCCACCTGGCGCTCGAAGGAGATGTCGGTGCTCGTCTGGACGGCGGCGTCGTCGGTCAGCGGCACCTGGTCGGGCACCTCGTCGAAGCGGACGACGACGACGCGGCCCTTGTCGTCGACGAGGTCGGCGGCCACGTTGACCAGCGAGCGCTCTCGGGCGACCGGGAGTTCCTTCGTGAGTGCGACGAGCAGCTCTTGGGGTCGCTCGGCGACGGCGGATTCGGTCTCGTCGATGGCGGCGCGGCCGACCCGACGCCGAACCGCGTCCGTCGCGGCGCCGTCCCTGCTGACGCGCGGTCTGACGTACACGAGGTACCACAGGACGCTCCCCACGACGATGACGGCGGCGCCGACCAGGGCGACGGCCCCCATCTGCGTGAGGAGGCCGATTCCGGTGACGGCCCCGAACAGCTGCGTCCACGGGTACAGCGGCGAGGTGAACTCGGGGTCGTACTCGGCGCCGCCCTCGCGGAAGGCGACGACGGCGAGGTTGATGAGCGCGAAGACGAGGATCTGAAACGCGCTGGCGAGCTTGGCGATTTCGAGAATCGGCACGAACGCGATGAGCACGAGCAGAACGGCGCCGGTTAAAGTGATGGAGGCGACTGGCGTGCCGAAGCGGTCGCTGATGCTCGACAGCGACGGCGGCGCGAGGTCGTCGCGGCTCATCGCGAAGGGGTACCGCGACGACGAGAGGATGCCGGCGTTCGCCGTCGAGACGAGCGCGAGGATGGCTGCGAGGATGACGGCGCCGACGCCGACGCGACCGAGGGTCGCCTCCGCGGCGACGGCGACCGGCGTCAGCGTGCCGGTGACGGCCCCGGGGTCGGTCGCGCCGACGAGGACCGTCACGACGACGACGTACAGGAGGGTGGTGAACGTCAGCGAGCCGAGGATTCCCAGGGGGATGTTCCGTCCCGGATTCTCCACCTCCTCGGCGATGCTCGCGACCTTCGTCACCCCGGCGTAAGAGACGAACACCAGCCCGGTCGCCGCAAGCAGTCCGCCCGTCCCGGCGTCGAAGAAGTTCGCGTAGTTGGTCGACTGCACTCGCCCGGCGCTGCCGGCGGCGAACCAGCCGAGCGCCGCCAGCATGACGACGACGATACCGACCTGCAGTCGCCCGGTCTGTTTCGCCCCGAGGACGTTGACGACGATGAGGACCGCCGCCAGCCCGAGCGCGACCGGCTTCAGCGGCAGGTCGAACAACAGCAGCAGGTACGGCACCCCACCCACCAGCGCCAGCGCACCCTTGAACGACAGCGAGAACCACGTCCCGACGCCGGCGATGGTACCCAGTAGCGGTCCCATCCCGCGCTCGATGTAGATGTACGTCCCGCCGGCCTCCGGCATGGCCGTCGCCATCTCCGACTTCGAGAGCGCTGCCGGAACGACCAGCACGCCGGCCAGCGCGTACGCCACGATGACCGCGGGCCCGGCCGTCTTGAGCGCCAGCGCAGGCAGGATGAAGATCCCGCTGCCGACCATCGCACCGATGCTGATGGCGAACACGGAGGGCAGACCGAGGTCGCGTTCGAGTTCCTTCATACGGCCTCGACGAGTTCCTCGGTGAGCGTGGTGGTCGCACAGACCGTCTCGAAGCCGGCGTCGTCGAAGCTCTCGGCACAGTCGGGGTCGTTCACGAGGACGACGACCCGCGAGACGGGGTACTTCGTCCGTATCGCCTGTCCCAGAAGCATGTTCCGCGCGTCCGAGCGCGTCGCAACGACGACCGTCTCCGCCGCCGGGAGCGGCGTCCCCGAGAGCGCGTCGGTCGTCGACGCCGAATCGAGCCGTTCTCCCTCGTCCGAGACCTCGACGACCGCGGCGTCGTACGCCGACGTGCGAAGTTGCTCGGCGACGGCGGTACTGATCGAGTCCGCACCGACGACGACGTGCGTGGGGTCGCCGCCGTCGGCGCTCGTTCGCTGTTCGCGTGGAGTGGGATAGAGCGTTTTCGAGATCATTGGACTGGGTATCGTGTCGGCCTCTACCTGCGGTGGGAGACGGAAGCGGATAAGTTAGTCGGTTATTAGAACGAAACGTTATTTTGAGCGTTTTATTTTGACGTTACGTCATCAAAGTCGTTTTCCACGGCCACCCGCAGAACGGACGAACCCGCGACCGACCGACGTCGGCGCTGGAAGAAGATTGATGCCGCTCTGGACCCCCATCGAACACTATCGATGAAGAACGGAGAGCTGGACGCCACCGACAAAAGAATTCTGTACTACCTCCAGCAGGACGCGCGTCACACCTCCTCCGGTGACATCGCCGAGGAACTCGACCTCTCGCCGAGCACCGTCCGGACGCGGCTCAACAAACTCGAAGAGAGCGCCATCATCCGCGGATACGACATCGACATCGACTACGAGCTGGCCGGTTACCCGTTGTACACGAAGATCATCTGTACCGCGCCGGTGCCCGACCGCGACGAGCTCGCGGCCGAGGCCCAGGGCGTTCACGGGGTGACGGCGGTCAGGGAGATCATGACCGGCAAGCGAAACGTCTACGTCAACGCCATCGGGCGCTCGCACGACGACCTCAACCGCATCGCCGGCGAGCTCGACGACATCGGGCTCGACATCGTCGACGAGCAGATCATCCGCAACGAACACGTCTGCTCGTACGAGGGCTTTTTGGACTCCTCCGACGGGGAGGGGGAGGAAGAGGGAGAGCGCGCGGAGCCCGAGGGTTGAGGACTCGGCCGGCGACCGCTTGGGTCACTCGACTCACAGCGCGTACGGGAGAGCTGCAAAGAACGCACAGCCGAGGAGGAAGGTCGTCACCGGAACGCGTACGGTGGCGTCGTGACCGGTCCGGACTCGGTCGCGACGGTGACCGGTCGCTGCCCTGACGCGGCCGACGACGAGCCGCGAACGGACAGCCATAGGTCGGTCCGGGCCGAACCGTCGCACATGACCGACGACGGCAACGCGACCGACTCCGCCCTCTACGACTCCCTGGACGGACAGGTCGCGCTGGTGACCGGCGCGAACCGCGGTATCGGCGCCGAAATCGCCCGCCAACTCGCGGCCCTGGACGCGACGGTGTACGCCGGGGTGCGCTCGACCGACCGCGAGGTGCCCGAGGGGACCGAACGGGTCGTCGTCGACGTGACCCAGGAGGGCGACGTACAGGCCGCGCTGAACGACATCGGCGACGGACACGACGCGCTGGACGTGCTGGTGAACAACGCCGGCGTGGGCGGCCAGGACGCGCCGATTCACGAGGTGCCGACGTACCGACTGGACCACACCCTCGGCGTGAACCTCCGCGGGCCGATGGTCGTCGCGAAAAACGCCGTCCCGCCGCTGCTCGAATCGGAGGCGCCCCGCGTCGTCAACGTCTCCTCTGGCATGGGTGCTCTCGGGGAGGCTCAGTCGGGCGAGTGGCCGGCGTACCGCATCGCAAAGACCGGGCTCAACGGGCTGACGCGGTATCTGGACGGCGAGTACGGCGACCGGGGGCTCATGGCGAACAGCGTCTGTCCCGGCTGGGTCCGGACGCGGATGGGCGGCGACGAGGCCGAGCGGTCCGTCGAGCGCGGCGCCGAGACGCCGGTATGGCTGTGTCGGCTTCGCTCGGGCGGCCCGTCGGGGGCGTTCTGGCGTGACCGCGAGCGAATCGAGTGGTGACGCCGTCGGGAGCCGGCGACGCTACCGATCGTCGCGAACTCAGCCGTCGAGGTGAGCGAGAATCTCGTCGGCGACGCGGTCGGGGCGTTCGTGGTGCACCCAGTGGGTGGCGTCCTCGACGGTCGACAGCGTCGCGTCGGCGCAGAACTCGACGCTGTCGGCGGCCATCGACCGGCCGAGGAACTCGTCTTCGACCCCCCAGACGACTCGCGTCGGCACCGTGACCCGGCGGGCGTCCGGTCGAGCCCGAGACCGTACCATCGCCCGATACCAGTTCAGCATCCCCGTGAACGCCCCCGGCCGGTCCCAGGCCTGCCGGTAGCGCTCGAAGTCGTCTTCGGTGAACGCCTCGGGGGTGGAGCTGTCGCGCATCCCGCGGACGACCGGTGCCCAGTCGCCGAGGCGAGAGAGCCGTTCGGGAATCGTCGGGAGCTGGAAGCCAAGCATGTACAGGCTGCGCAGGCGCTGGTCCCAGTCCGAGCGCAGCGTCCGGTACATGACCGTCGGGTGCGGAATGTTGACGGCGACGAAGGAGTCGACCCGGTCGGGACGCTCCAGGGCCGTCCACCAGCCGACCGCCCCGCCCCAGTCGTGGCCGACGACGTGGGCGGTCTCTCGCCCGAAAGCGTCGACGAGCCCGACCGCGTCGTCGACGAGTTCGTCGACGTGGTACGCGCCGACATCGTCGGGCTTGTCGCTGCGGTTGTAGCCGCGCTGGTCCGGGACGACGACCCGGTAGCCCGCCTCGACGAGCGGGCGGACCTGTCGGTGCCAGCCGTACCAGAACTCCGGAAAGCCGTGTAACAGAAGCGCCAGCTCCCCCTCCGACGGACCGGCGACGACCGCGTGCAGCGTCACGTCGCCGACGTCGAGGAACCGTCGTTCTCCGGGAACGTCCGCCGGCAGCGGCTCGTCGGTCGCGGGCGACTGCGTGGTGGCCATCTCGAACCGACGTAGGTCGGCGGGCCGAAAATAGCTGGCCGTTCGGCGGCGGGCGGAGTTTTCCAGTCGGCGGCGTCCTCGACACTGGGATCGTCCTCAGCGTAACCGTCAGTCACCGTCGTCCCCACGCCGGGACGACGTCGACATCGACCAGACGGCGACCGCCCCAAGCAACGCGGCGGGAACGAACGGCAGCGCCAGCATCGCTACGACGAACGGCACTCGACCGGCGAGCAACGTCGGGTACGCGTAGATGACCGCCGGAACGAGCAGCGTCGCGGTCACGACGGCGCCGACGAGCACCCAGCCGCGACGGCCGAAGGACTCCTGTGTGTCGGATTCCGTCGTCGTCGACGCGTTCGGGCGGTTCGTCGCCGCCGCCGCCGGAGCGTCGTTCCCGCTCGCGACTCCGGCGCCGTCGCCGCGTGCAACCCCGCCGGCGTCGGCCGAACGGTCGGACCGGTCGGCGGCGTCAGAACTCACTGTCTGGCTTTACCACCACCTTGCCAAAGCCCTGACGGTCCGCCAGGAAGTCGTGTGCGCGGGCCGTCTCGGACATCGGAAGCACCGCCCGGACGTGGGGCTCGAAGGTGCCATCCCACACCAGCGAGAGCGCGTCGTCGACCTCGCCGGGGGTCGCCATCGTCGAGCCGACGACATCCAGCTGGTTCCAGAAGATGCGCCGAACGTCGGTTTCGGGGGCGCCGCCGGTCGTCGCGCCGCAGGTGACGAGCGTGCCGCCCTTGGCCAGCGCGCGCAGGGAGTCCCGCCACGTCTCCGCGCCGACGTGGTCGACCACCACGTCGACGCCGCGACCCCCGGTGTGAGTGCGGATTTCGTCGGCGAAGTCGGCCTTAGTGTAGTCAACGACGTGGTCGGCGCCGCAGTCCTCGGCGTGGCGCAGCTTCTCCTCGGAGGAGGCGGTGGCGTACACCTCGGCGCCGACGTGGGCGGCGATCTGGACCGCGGCGTGGCCGACCCCGCCGGAGGCACCGAGGACGAGCACCGTATCTGTCGGGTCGACGTCGGCCCGGGTCACGAGCATCCGCCAGGCGGTCTGGAACACCAGCGACACGGAGCCGGCGACCTCCCAGGGGACGCTCTCGGGCACCGTGACGAGGTTGTCCGCCGGCACCGCCGCGGTCTCGGAGTGGACGCCCCGGACGTGCTCGCCGATAATGTGGTAGTCGACGCACATCGACTGCTCGCCGTGGCGACAGAACTCGCAGTCGCCACAGGAGACTCCGGCGGAGACGGCGACGCGGTCGCCGGCCTCGAACCGGTCGATGTCGGCGCCGACCTCGCGGACGACGCCGGCGGCGTCGCTGCCCGGGACGTGGGGCATCTCCAGGTCGATGCCGGGGAGTCCGCGACGCGTCCAGAGGTCGAGGTGATTGAGCGCGGCGGCTTTCACGTCGACGAGTACTTCGTCGCGACCGAGTTCAGGGTCGGGGTACTCGCCGTACTCGATGACGTCGGTGTCGCCGTGGGCGGCGAACTGGACGGCCTTCATGTCCGAGAGGTCGGGAGCGCGAAACTTGAATCCGGAGGCTTCGGCGAAGTGAACCGACCGAGCGGGGCGGCGACAGAACTAAGTGTGAATGTAAAGTATGCTTTACTGTAAAGCGAGCTTTACGACACGGCCGCTTTACACGAACCCATGTCGACGACGACCACGGCGGGGTCACCCGCACGACGGAATCGGCTCCTCCACGGCGGCCTGTGGGCCGCTGCCGCCCTCGGCTACGGGGTCGGCATCGCGGCCGAGCGCGGCCTGCTGGCGGTGGCGGCGTTCGCCGGCTTCGGCATCGCGGCCATCGGCTTCCGGTCCACCCGTGGAGAACCGCTATACGACGAGCGCGACGACCGACTGTTGCAGGAGGCAAGCGCCCGGACGGTTCGAGCCGTCGGGCTGGTCTCGGCGGTGCTGTTCCCGACGCTCGTCGTCCTCGACGCGCTGGGGCGATGGTCGTGGACGCCGTTCATGGCCGGCGTCGGGACGGCGGTCGCGGTCGTCTACCTCGTCTACTTCGGGATGAACGCGGCAGTGAGAGTGCGATGAGTCGGACTAACACCGCTTCGACCGTGGCGAAGCGAGCGCGCTACCGGAAGCTGCTGGTCGGCTCCGTCCTCGTCGGCGCTGTCGCCGGTGTCGGCCTGCGCTCGGTCGGCTACCCGCTGGTCGGCGAGGCGCTGTACTGGGTCGGCATCGTCGGCTTCCTCGCGGTGTGGCAGGGGACGTCGGTGAAGCTGTTCGACGAGCGCGACCACTCGCTGGAGCGTCGCGCCAGTCAGCTGACGCTGTCGATGCTGGCGCCGGTCCTCGTCGTTGGGGCATCGCTGTCGCGGCTAGCGACGTGGCTGGATTGGTTCGCCGTCCCGACTGCGGTCCGAGGGGCGCTGTACGGCTACGTGACCGTCTACGTCGTCTTCAGCGTCGCGTACCTCTGGCTGCGCTATCGGTCATGAAAAACGAGCTCCGACAGCGCCGCGAGGAGTGCGGAATGAGCCAGGCCGACCTCGCGGAGGCCGTCGGCGTCACCCGCCAGACCATCAACAGCATCGAGCGCGGCCGGTACGACCCGTCGCTCGAACTGGCGTTCGAACTGGCCCGCTTTTTCGAGTGTCGGGTCGAGGCGCTGTTCGACCCGGAACTCGACGACTGAACGCCTGTCTGCTCCGTGGTGGCTCGACGACGCGTCCTCGCTGACAGGGCCCTCTCGGTCCCCGAGATTCAAGCCCGGACCGCCCCAACCGTCTTTCATGAGCGACCACGACGGGTCCGACGACGCCGGGGAACGCGGCCACGACCACTCCCACGACGAGGAGCACGGCCACGACGACCACTCCCACGACGACCACGCCCACGATGACCACCACCACCACGACCTCGACGCCGTCGGCTACGCGGTGGTCACGGTGTCGTCCTCGCGGTCCCTCGAGGACGACGCCGCGGGCGACGCCATCGCGGCGGCGGTCGAGGCCGCCGGCGACGAGGTTGTCCACCGCGAACTCGTCACCGACGACTACGACGGGGTCCAGGGGACGGTGGACACCCTCGCCGGCCGCGACGACGTGGACTGCGTCGTCACCACCGGCGGCACGGGCGTCTCCCCCGACGACGTGACCGTCGAGGCCGTCCGCCCGCTGTTCGGCAAGGAGCTGCCGGGGTTCGGCGAGCTGTTCCGCCGCCACTCTGTCGAGGAGATCGGGACGAAGGTCGTCGGCACCCGCGCGGTCGCCGGCGTCGTCGGGTCGACGCCGGTGTTCTGTCTCCCCGGCAGCGAGAACGCCGCCCGGCTCGGCAGCGAGGAGATAATCACCGAGGAAGCCGGCCACCTCGCCGGGCTGGCGACGCGGGAGGAGGACGGCGACTGAACGAGGCCCGGCCTCGGAAAGCTTGCGTCCGGCGTCGCGCGGTGGCCACCCGGCATCCGACCGGCCCCGCAGTCGGTCGAACAGCAACGTCTGCCCCGTCGGGGTGTTTTAATCGTCTCGGGAGCGAAGGGAAGTCATGAGCCAGCAGGACCGAACGGAGCGCGCGAGCGACGACCGCGACTCCTTCGCCGGCGAGAAGGACGCAGACCTGCGGAGCCGCGAGGTGACCGCCGGCGCCGACCGCGCGCCACACCGCGCCATGTTCCGGGCGATGGGGTTCGACGACGACGACCTCTCGGCGCCGATGGTCGGCGTCGCCAACCCCGCGGCCGACATCACGCCGTGTAACGTCCACCTCGACGACGTCGCCGACGCCGCCATCGACGGCGTCGACGCCGCCGACGGGATGGCCATCGAGTTCGGCACCATCACCATCTCCGACGCCATCTCAATGGGGACCGAGGGCATGAAAGCCAGCCTCGTCTCCCGGGAGGTCATCGCCGACTCGGTCGAACTCGTCGCCTTCGGCGAACGCATGGACGCCCTCGTCACCGTCGCCGGCTGCGACAAGAACCTCCCCGGGATGATGATGGCCGCGATCCGCACCGACCTGCCCTCCGTGTTCTGCTACGGCGGCTCCATCCTCCCCGGCGAGCACGAGGGGCGAGACGTGACCATCCAGGACGTCTTCGAGGGCGTCGGCACCTACGCGGAGGGCGACATGGACGCCGACGATCTGGACGACCTGGAGCGGTCGGCCTGTCCCGGCGCCGGCTCCTGTGGCGGGATGTACACCGCGAACACGATGGCCTCCGTCTCGGAGGCGCTGGGGCTGGCGCCGCTGGGGTCGGCCGGCGCCCCCGCCGAGAGCGACGCCCGCCACGAGGTCGCCGAGCGCGCCGGCGAGCTCGCCTTGGAGTGCGTCGAGGCCGACCGGCGACCGTCGGACGTGCTGAGCCGGGCGTCCTTCGAGAACGCCGTCGCCCTCCAGGTCGCCATCGGCGGCTCGACCAACGCCGTGCTCCACCTGCTGGCGCTGGCCGCCGAGGCCGGCGTCGACCTCGACATCGAGGCCTTCGACGAGATCTCCGAGCGCACGCCGAAGATCGCCAACCTCCGGCCCGGCGGTCACAAGGTGATGGCCGACCTCTACGCCGAGGGCGGCGTGCCGGTCGTGCTGCGGCGCCTGGAGGCGGCCGGGCTCGTCGACGGCGACGCGATGACCGTCACCGGGCACACGCTGGCCGAGGAACTCGACGGCCTCGACCTCCCGGCCGACGACGCGGTCGACTCCGACGTGCTCCGGCCCGTCGATGACCCCATCCACGAGGAGGGCGCCATCAAGATTCTGACCGGCAACCTCGCGCCCGACGGCGCGGTACTGAAGGTGACCGGCAAGGACGTGGTCCAGCACACCGGCCCGGTCCGGACGTTCGAAGACGAGGAGTCGGCGATGCGGTTCGTCCAGGAGGGCGGTCTCGACGGCGGCGAGGTGCTGGCCATCCGCAACGAGGGGCCCCGCGGCGGCCCGGGAATGCGCGAGATGCTCGGCGTCACCGCCGCCGTCGTCGGCCAGGGCCACGAGGACGACGTGGCGCTGCTGACCGACGGACGGTTCTCCGGGGCGACCCGCGGGCCGATGATCGGTCACGTCGCCCCCGAGGCCGCCGTCGGCGGGCCGATCGCCGCCCTCGAAGACGGCGACGAGGTGACCGTCGACGTGCCGAACCGCGAGCTGTCGGTCGCCCTGAGCGACGACGAACTCGCCGCCCGGCTCGACGAGGCCGAGCCGCCGGAACCGGCCTACGACACCGGCGTGCTGGCGAAGTACGCCCGCGACTTCGGCTCGGCAGCCAACGGCGCCGTGTCGAATCCGGGCGCCAAACAGAACTGAACGGCGACGCCGGCGACCCGACTCACCGGTACGTTTCGAGGGTGACGCCGGGGACGTTCCCGAAGTGGCTGTCACCGGCCAGCACGGGCTCGTCACGCTCCAGAGCCGTCGCAGCGATTGCTGCGTCGCCTTTCCCGATGCCGGGGCCCTCTCCCTCGTCCGCAGCCGCCATGCGCTCGCCGAGGAGTCGCCCTGCTCGCCGGGAGATGCTCGGGGTCGTGTCCACCAGCGGATAGGAGTCCAGGACGGCCTCGATCGTCCGGTGCGTTTCGCGCGTTTTCGCCACTTTCCCGACGCCGACGTAGAGCTCCAGAACGGTCATCGAGGGGATCACCAGCGGAACACTCTCGGCTTCGAGTTCCTCCTCTTTCGTGACCGCCGCGTCGACGCCCTCGATGACATCTAAGACGAAGCTCGTATCGACGATCATTCCAAGCGCGACGCGACCTCGCGGACCTCGTCACGGTCCTGCTGGTCGGCCGCCTCGATGGCGTCGCGCATCTCGTCCACCTGGTCCTCGTCGAAGACGCCGCGAAGGTCGCGGAGCGACCGCCCACCGATGAGCCGGTCCACGGTGTCGCTGAACGACTCGCTGTCGCGTTTGTCTGCTTTGATGCGTTCGTACACGTCGTCGTCGAGACGTATCTGCTGCGACATCCCTGTTGACAGCGTTGACGCCCTACGAGAATCAAGATTGGGGTGCAAACGCCGAACTCCGGGAGTACGAACGGGAACGGGTAATCGGGCGAGAGAGCGGGGCCAGAGACGAGACGGCGAGTGACTCCGTTCAGGGGTCGATGTCGGCGTCGGCGTCGGATTCGGACGCCGGCTCCGTCGCCAGCGCGAGCTCTTCGAGGCGGGCCTGGTAGTCGGCGAGTCGCCGGAGTTCGACTGCCATCCCCTCTCTGTCGTCGCCCTTGTGGGTCTGTGCGAGGCGGTCGGCGGTGCCGGCCAGGGCCGCCGCCTCCGCGACGCGCTTGCGCTCGGCGTCGGAGAGACGTTCGACGACTGCGGCGTAACACTCCTGAGCGGGCTCTTCCATGGTCATGCGCGTACGCACTGATACGACCCCTCGGCGTATCAATCCTCTTGCCGCGCCGTCTCCGTCGTCGTCGGCGACGCCGGCTCACGGTTCCGGAGCGTCTCGTGAACGCCGACGACCAGCGCGGGGACGACCAGCATGAACAGGTGCTCCTCGACGGGAATCCCGGCCAGCTCGACGCCGGTCCGGAGCGGAATCGCGAACACGCCGACCTCCAACGTGTACCAGTCCCAGACGTACGCCAGCGGGTACAGCGCGGCGACCGTCCGCGCCGCCGACCGGACCGCGTCGGTCCGAACTAGCAGCGCCAGCGCCAGCGCGCCGAAGACGACCTCCGTCGCCAGGTACGTGTACGGGCCGAGCACACCGATGTCGGGGAGGGAAACGCCGGCCAGCGGGCGAAACCAGACGGCGACGACCAGCACGGCGAGGAAGAGGTAACAGGCCCGGACGAGCAGCATCGTCGCCACGTCGTCGGCGGCGCGGGCGGCGAACGGCGCGACGGCGGCCAGCGCCAGCGGCGCCAGCGCCGCCGCCGGCGGGAACAGTCCGTCGACGGTGAACCAGAGCACGCCGACCATCGCCGCCCCCAGCAGCCGGAACCCCCACTGGCGGGCGCGACGGCGACCGAGCACGACCGCGACCGTCGGCTTGTCGATGCCGCGGTCGTAGTCGTAGTCGGTCCCGTCGTCGACGATCTTCACGCCGGTCAGCAGGACGACGAACACCGCGGCGAACGCCAGCGGGGTGGGAGCGACGGCGCCGGTCTGGGTCGCGTACCCGCCCAGCAGCGCCAGCCCAATGCCAACCGGGTACCCCGCCGTCGCGCCGACGGTCGTCGTGTCGAGCTGCGGGGCGTGGAGGTAGCCGATGAGCCACGTCGGCGCGGTGAGGGCGGCGGCGACGGGGCCGGCCCGAACCAGCAGCGTCGCCGTCGCGGCCGCGAAGGCGACCGTCGCGGCGCCCAGCGCGAGCCGGCATCCCCGGCGGGTGAGCGGGTGGTCGTCGTCCTCGCCGCGGGCGTGGAAGTCGACGTAACCGTCCTTCACGTGGGCGGTGTAGACGGCCGCGAAGACGGCGACGACGTGCACCACCGCGGTCGGCGGGTCGAACCGGCCGGCCAGCGCCGCCCCGAACAGCGAGGTCGCAAGCGGCGGCAGCATGAACACCGGATGGACCTGCGAGGCCAGCGCTCGGGCGGCGGCGCCGACGTCGTCGCCGTCGCGTGCGACCCCTTCCGACCGCGCCGGCGAGTGGCCCGATACCATACCACGAGAGTGAGGCGCGCCCGACAAAAGCGTATGCCACCGGGGGGTCGTGAGAGAGGCGGGGGGTGCTGTCAGTCGTCGGCCGGAGCGACGCCGTCGCTCGCCTCCGTCGCCGCGCCGATGCCGAGGCCGGTCCCCGCCATCACGAACAGGACCGCCGGCGAGAGGAAGGCGAAGAAGTAGTACGGGGCGTATTCGAGCGTCGGCACGCCGAAGACGCCGGCCATGTACACGCCGCCGGCGTGCCAGGGCAGCAGCGCGCCGGTGGGCGTCCCGACCGCCTCGACCGCCCGGGAGAGCTCGCGGCTGTCGAGGTCGTACTCCTCGAACACGTCACCGAGGGTCATCCCGGGGACGACGATGCTCATGTACTGCTGGGCGGAGAAGAAGTTCGTCGTGAACGCCGCGACGCCGGTGCCGGCGACGAGGCTGCCCTCGCTCCAGACGAGCGTCGAGAGCCGCCGGGCCAGCTCGCGGAGAATCCCGGTCGCTTCGAGTAGTCCGCCCAGCGACAGCGCGGCGACGACGACGGAGATGGTCCAGGCCGAGCCGGCGAGCCCGCCGCTTGTGAGCAGGCCGTTGACGAGGTCGACGCCGGTCGCGGGCGCGGTCCCGTTGAGGAACACGTCCCAGGAGTCGACGAACGACCGCCCCTGGACCAGCACGGTCGTCGCGGCGCCGGCGAAGACGCCCGCGCCGAGCGTCGGCAGCGCCGGGCGGCCTCGAAGGGCCAGTCCGAAGGTGACGACCAGCGGGAGGAAAACGAGCGCCGAGAGGTCGAAGGAGCCGGCGAGCGCGCCGCGAATCGCATCGACGCGGCCGGCCGGAATCGCGCCGCCGGCACGCAGCCCGAGCCAGGCGTACAGCCCTACGGCGATGCCGAAGGCGGCGACCGTCCCCCACCGCATCGCGCGGATGTGGTCGTAGAGGTCCGTGTTCGTCACCGCGGCCGCGAGGTTCGTGGTGTCCGACAGCGGCGACTGCTTGTCGCCGGCGTACGCCCCCGACAGCACCGCGCCGGCGGTCATCGGTGCGGGGATGCCGAGGCCGGCGCCGATGCCGATGAACGCGACGCCGAGCGTCCCGGCGGTCGTCCACGAGGAGCCGATGGCGAAGGCGACGACGGCGGCCAACACCGCCGTCGCCGGCAGGAACACCGTCGGGGTCAACACGCCGAGACCGTAGTACATCAGCCCCGGAATCGTCCCCGCGCTCACCCAGGTGGCGATGAGCGCGTAGATGACGAAGAGGATGAGAACCGCGTTCATGCCGGTCGTCAGCGCGCCGACGACGCCGTCGCGGAGGTCGTCCCACGACAGCCCCATCCAGTAGCGGCCGACCAGCCCCGTCAGCGCGACGCTCCACAGCAGCGGCGCGTGGGGGGCGAGCTTGAGATAGCCGGAGCCGACGCCCAGGAAGGCGACGATTCCCGCGATGGGAACCAGCGTCTGTCCAAGTGTCGGGCGGTCGGCGGCGTCGTTGGCGCCGAACCGGTCGGTCGAATCGGTCATGTCTGACCTGCCGATATTACCTTGGAGAATTTAAGCTGACGGGATTATTCACAACGAAAATTAATTCGGGTTCCCTGCGGGTCGCTCCGGACCGGCGTCAGGGAGGCGTCGCCGCTGCTGGCGCCGCGTCAGGTTCACTTGGGGGCGTCCGTCCGGCTCAGATAGCTGGCGAGGTCGCTGGTGGAGACGATACCCAACAGCCCCTCGTCGTCGTCGACGACCGGGAGGTGATGGAGCCCGCGGTCGACCATCGGGTCGGCCGCCTCCGCGAGCGGGGTGGCGGGGTCGACGGCCACGAGGTCGGTGCTCATGTATCGCTCGACGGTCGTCCGTGCCTTCGGGCGGCTCTCGGCGACGATTTCGACGAAGTCGGTCGTCGTAAGGATGCCGACGAACCCGCCGTCGTCGACGACCAGCACCGAGCCAACGCCGTTCGAGCGCAGCGCGTCGGCGGCGTCCTCGACCAGCGTGTCCGGATCGACGGTCACGAGTTCGTCGCTCACCACCTGCGCGACGAAGCTGTCGTCCGTGCGCCGTGGCTCTGGCCCCGGTCAGATAAATCCCGTCGGGCGAGGGCGAGGCGCTGCCGATCGCCTTCCGGCGTCGTCGGCCGCGGGCTGTAGATTTATCCGATCCCGAGCGAAGTGTGAGAACATGGCACACTACGGCCAGGACGCGCTCGACCACGACGAGTACAGCGTCGACCACCACCTCTCGGACGCCGACCGCAACGTTCACGCCGTCTGGGACAACTCCCTGGAACCGGCGTTGACCGTCAAGCCGGGCGCGGTCGTCCGCTTCGAGTGTCGCGACGCCGTCGACCGCCAGATCGACGTGGAGACGACCGCCGAGGACGTGCTGGACGTGAGCTTCGACCCGGTCCACCCGCTCACCGGTCCGGTGTTCGTCGAGGGCGCCGAGCCCGGCGACGTGCTCGAAGTCGAGCTGCTCGACCTCGAACACAAAGGGTGGGGGTACAACACGTACTTCCCCGGAAACATGGACCTCGGCCTCCTCCCCGATGAGTTCGAGGAGCCGGGCATTCACGTCTGGGACCTCGAAGGCGACGTGGGCCACTTCGTGAACGGCATCGAGGTGCCGCTGGACCCGTTCCCGGGCGTCATCGGCAACGCTCCCGCCGCGGACGGCGAACACGACACGCTGCCCCCGCGGTCGGCCGGGGGCAACATGGACGTCAAGCAGATGACCGCCGGCTCGACGGTGTATCTCCCCGTCGAGACGGAGGGGGCGCTGTTCTCGACCGGTGACTGTCACGCCGCACAGGGCGACGGCGAGGTGTGCGTCACCGGCGTCGAGGCGCCGATGTTCGTCACCGCCCGCTTCGACGTCCGGAAGGACCTCGACGTCGACCAGCCCGAGCTGGCGACGACCGGGCCGTTCACCGCGACCGGTCGCGACGAGCCGGCGTACGCGACCACCGGCATCGCCGACGACCTGATGGAAGCGACGAAGAAGGCGACCCGACACATGATCTCGCACCTCCACGAGCACCGCGACCTCACCCGCGGGGAGGCGTACCTGCTGTGTTCGGCCGCGATGGACCTCAAGATCAGCCAGGTCGTCGACGCGCCCAACTGGACGGTCACCGCGTTCGTCCCCGAGAGCATCTTCCCCGACGGGGAGTGATACGAGGCGACCGACGAGGAGAAACGATCACGAAAAACTATTAAATATTTTCGCGCGGTAAAGCGTGACATGGAACTGGACCGGCAGTTGGACATCGACCACGGCGACCGCAAGGACGTCTACGACTACGTTGAGCGCCACGGCGCCGTCCGCGCCGACGACATCCGAGCGGCGCTGAGCCTGGATCGGGAGGGCCTCGGTGCTCATCTCACCGTGTTACGTCGGGACGGATACCTCCGCGAGCGCGAGGACGGACGCTACGAGGTCGCCTACGACCTGGTCGACCCCCGGGAGTACGAAACCGACGACGGAGCCGCGTACACGGTCCGGGCGGCCGGACAGTTCGACCACGGCGAACTGGTCGACGCGATTCGAGACGTCGCCGAGGACGGCCGCTACATCGAGGCCGAGACCGTCGCCGACGTCATCGACCACGAAGAGGTCGTCCTCCGGCACAACGACACCGGCTCACGGATGGTGTTCGTCGCCACCGTCGCGGAGGACATCGTCGGCTGGGTCCACCTCGACCTGCCGGAGGCCGAGAAGCTGCGTCACACCGCCGTTCTCACGGTCGGCGTCGTGGAAGCCCACCGCGGCCGCGGCATCGGCGATCGACTGCTCGAACGCGGGACCGAGTGGGCCCGCGACCGCGGCTACGAGAAGCTGTACAACTCCGTCCCGGCGACCAACGACACCGCCATCGCCTTCCTCGAAGACCACGGCTGGGAGACCGAAGCCGTCCGCGACGACCACTACCGGATCGACGGCGACTACGTCGACGAGGTGATGATGGCCCGTCGACTGGAGGCGTAGTCCCGAGCCGACGAACCCCGGTTCTCGAAGCCACGCGGCCGGCGACCCCGACGCCACGACGACCAGCTACGCGGCCTGCGCTCGGCGGACGGTCGCCGTCGCGTTCGCGGTGCTCTGGGCCGCTACGGCCGTCGAACCCCGTCCACAAGGGATATACACACTTATCTCACACCGCCTGGTGTCCGGGTTGTGGCATGGTACGTTCGACCCGGACCACGCGGTTCCCGCGTGACGGCGACCGTGGGCGTTCCCGCGGGCCCGTGTTCTTAGACGACGAGGAGCGACCAGCGGCGGGACTCGCCTCAGTCGTCGGCGGTCTCTTGCTCGAACGCCGCCCGGCAGAGCTTCCGGGTCGCGCTTCGCAGGTGCGAGCTGAACGTCGGCTGTGAGATGTCCAGCTGGTCGGCGACCTCGACGCTGGTCGTCGCCCGCGGCTCCTCGAAGTAGCCGCTGTAGTGGGCGGTGCGCAACACCTCCTCCTGGCGGGTCGTCAACGCCTCCGTCAACGCGTCGGTGTAGCCGTGGACGGTCGGGTCCGAAAGCGGCCGTTCCCGGCGCTCGCGAAGCTCATCGCTGGGCTGTTCGCGCTCGAACGCCTCGACGAACGCGTCGGCGCTCCCGTTGCCTGGCATGCGGATGGAGACAACCGCCTCGTCGCCGTCGACGGAGACGGCCCGGAGCTGGCCCCCGTGCTGTTTGACGGTCCCGGTGACGCTGCCCTCCCTCGGCCGTATCTTGTATAGATTCGAGTCCTCGTTTTTGCAGACGACCTCGACGTCCTCGCCCGGCAGCTTGGGCGCGTACTCCAACAGCTCCTCGCCCGTGGCGCCGTCGAGCTCGACGAACGCCCACGTCTGGTCGTCAGGGTCGGTGACGACGCCTCTGATCGATATGTCGCAGCCGAGCTCCCGCGCCATCTCGACGCCCGCGGACCCCTCGTCAGTGACGGTGAACTCCAGGTCGACGACGTGGTCGTCGTCGAGGGGCTGGTCGGCTTCGACGGCGTTTATCGCGTCGCCGACGACGTACGCACAGCGCTCGTCCTCGCGCAGTCCCTCCCGGAGGAACGGTACGACGGTTTCGAGTCGTTCGCGTTCGTCTTCGTACACCGCCGCGATGTGGGCGACGGCGCCGTTGCTGTCTGCGAGCGCCGTGAGCCCGTTCAGCGCCGGAGTTGCCCGTGACGTGCCGATTTCGGGGACGGCGCCCGGTCCCGTCTCCTCGCCGCCGAATGGTATCTCGCGTTCGCTCATGTGTTTCCGACCCGCTTACCGAATATCGTTTCAAGATTGTCTCCAACCAACGAAAGGATATCCCCCACCGACGAGCGGAGCCGAAACCGGTCCGTCACGGCGCCGTCGCCGGAACGGTCGCGGCCGACGGTCGCTACGTGTCGTAACAGTACCACTCCCGCTCGGCCTGGAGGTCGTTGTGCGCGGGGTCGTCCGTCCGACAGACGTGTTCGGTGAGCTTCCCGTAGTTCAGGCCGCCCTCCTCGCCGAAGGAACACTCCTCCACTGGGCAGGTCGCCGGGATTTCCGATTCCTGTGGCATACCCTACGATTCGTGTTACCCGTTATCAAACTACGGGGTCAACCCTCCGGGGTCCGCGGTCCTCTCCGGTCGGCGACGGGATCGGCCAGGTCACAGCAGGTCCATGTCCTCCGCGACGAGGTCGGCGAGTCGCTCGCGGACCACCGGGTCGACCGCCGCGACCTCGTCGCCGCCGTGGAGTCGGTCGTTGTGACGGTCAACCGCGTCGGCGACCTCCGCCAGCGGGACCGCGGTCTCCGTCTCGCACTCCGGACAGACGATAGGAACCGCCGGGTCGTCGTCGCTGTCGGCTGGCATCGTGTCCCGACGGCGCGTCCCGAGGGACATAGATGCGTCGGTGCCGACGGAAACCCGCCAGCTGAGGCGGGGCCCGGTTCGGGTACGACCGGGATCGCGTTCAGATAAGCGATAGAGACTTGGCCCAACCGACGTCGGATAGGACTGAAAGGAGCCGGGGGTTTTCGACGTCGCCGGTTCGGAACCCCGAAAAGTTGCTCTGTTCTCTGAACAACAGCCGAGCGGGCCCCGCAAGACTCATTCCCCTCCCGCCGCTGGCTCCGCTCGATGCGACCTCCTCGTCTCCGTGGCCGGTGGTGCCGGCGATGACGCCGCCAGCAGAGCTGACGGCGGCGCTCGACCGCGCCGCCGAGGCGCTCCGAGACCGCCGCGCGGCCGTCGCCGACCTCGACTGCGACCCGGAGGCCGTCGTCGACGCCTACGAGACGCTGACGCGGCTGATGGACGACTACGAGGCCCGCGCGACCGACTGGGACGACTTCGAGGGGTACGTCGCGTTCCGCGACGACTTCGCCGCGGCCGTCGGGGGGTTGCCGCCCGGGTTCGCCTTCGCGGACGCCGTCGAAGCCGCCGACGAGGCGCTGAAAACCGGGGCTCAGTCGGTGCTCTCGACAGAGGACTTCGAGGCCGCCCGCGACCATCTCGCCCCGCTCCGGTCGGTCGCTGACGCTCGCGAGGCGCTGCGGACGGCACGCGAGCGGTACCGAGAGGCCCGAGGCAGGGTGACCGAGGCTCGCCAGGCGGCCGACGACCGCATCGCGGAACTGGAGCGGCTGGTCCGACTGAGCGAGGCCGACCTCTCGGCGTCGGTCGAGCGCCTCCGCGACCCCGTCGAGACCCACGACGAGGCCGTCCGCGACGCCGTCGAGGAGCTCCTGCGGTCAACCCCGGCTCGGGAGGCGCTGACCGTCGTCGCCACCGCGGCCGAGGCGTACCCGCTGGTCCCGTTCGACGCCCCGTCGCCGGCGCTGGTGGAGTACCTCCGAAGCGACGCCGCCGCCGGCGACTGCTCGGTGTCGACGCTGCTGTCGTACTGCGACCACTCGCGGTCGAAGCTCTCTCATCACGTCGACGACGCCGACCGCTTCCGTGCGGCGGTGGCGACCAACCGGACGTACCTCCGGCGGCTGGACGCCGAGCCGCTGGTCGTCGGCTGGCCGCCGCCGCCGCCGGGGCGACTGCGGTTTCGCGCCCGGGAGCTGGTCGCCGTGGAGGGGCGGTTCGCCCCGGAGTCGACCGTCGCCGCCGCACGTCGACTCCAACGGCTCGCCGGCGATCCGGCGTACGGCCGACTCCGCGACGCGGCCGTCGCCCGCGCCGAACTCACCGAGGCCGAGCGCGAGCGTGTCGCCGACGGCGAGGTCGCTGCCGACCTCGACGACGCCCGGGCCCGCCGCGAGACGCTTTCGGCGGCGCTCGACGAGCACCCGCCGCTGTCGGCGTGGCCCGCGCCCGAGTCGGCCGTCGAGCCGAGCGCCTGATACTCCCGTCTCGTCGGATTCGGCTCGGTTCGATTCGCTCTCCGCCCGACCCCGAGTCCCTCAGACCACCCGCTCGCCGCGGGCGAAGACCGCGTCGGGCGCCGTCCAGGCGTCGACCTCGGCCGTCGGGTCGGCGTCGAGGACGACCAGGTCGGCGGCGTACCCCTCCGTGACGCGGCCGACCTCGTCGTCGATCCCGAGGAGGGCGGCCGCGTTGACGGTCGCCGCCTCCAGCGCCGCCTCCGGCGTCATCCCGCGGTCGACCATGTAGCTGAGTTCCGCCGGGATGTCGCCGAAGTGGTTGAACGGGGTGCCCGCGTCGGTACCCATCGCGACCGTGACGCCGGCGTCCAGCGCCCGCTCGAAGGCGTCGTCGAAGGCGGCGGCGGCGGCGTCGGCCTTCTCGACGGCCGACTCGGGGATGCCGGCCTCGACGCCGTTGTCGACGATCCCCCGGAGCGCGCTCGCGGTCGGTACCCAGTAGGCGCCCGCCTCGGCCATGCGCTGTGCGGCCTCGCGGTCCATGAGGGTGCCGTGCTCGACGCTGTCGATGCCGGCCTCGACGGCGTTTTTGATGCCCTCGGCGCCGTGGGCGTGGGCGGCGGTCGGGACGCCCTTAGCGGCCGCGGCGTCGACCAGCGCCCCGAGCTCGGTGGGCGTGAGCTCCGGCGCGCCGGTCTGTGCGCCCGTCGTCAGCACGCCGCCGGTGGCCATGCACTTCACCACGTCGGCGCCGCGTTTGAGCTGTTCTCGCACCGCCTTGCGCACCTCGGCGGGACCGTCGGCCTCGCGGCCGAACCAGTGGCCGTGACCGCCGGTCATCACGACGTTCTCGCCGCAGGCATGGACCCGCGGGCCGGTGAGCGTGCCGTCGGCGACGGCGTCGGCGGCGTCGAGCGCGAGCGTCCCTCGGGCGCCGAGGTCCCGGACCGTGGTCACCCCCGCCTCGACGGCCGCCTGGAGGTTGGCGGCCGCCCGGTAGGCGGCGTCGGCGACGCTGTCGTCCGTGAGGCTCTCGGGGTCCGGTCGCCCGTCCATCATCAGGTGGACGTGCGCGTCGACCAGCCCCGGCGCGAGGAACTGTCCGTCGACGTCGGTCGTCTCCTCGGGCTCGATCTCGGCGTCGACATCGTCGCCGACCGCGACGATGGTACCGTCCTCGACGGCGACATCCGCTCGGCGGGCGCCGTCGGCGTCGACGACGGTCCCGTTGCGAAGCAGGTGCATGGGTCACGATTGCACAGGGGCCGTCGTAAAACGACGGGTGCCGGCAGCCGAGTCGGATCGGGCGAGCGGCCGGACGGGCGAGCGGCGGCTGAGCGGGGCGTGACGAACGCGGGTCGAAAGCAGGGTGCGACTCGGGAGTCGGCTCAGTCGTCGCCGGCGGCGCCCCCGATGGCGCCGAAGTGAGTCTCGACCTCGTCGGTCGACATCGGCTCGAAGCCGTCGTCCTCGGTGACGGTGGCGACGGTGACGCCGTGGGCGTCGAGTTCGGCCTCGTGTTCGAGGAGGCCTTCGAGCGCGAGGTCGACCCCGGCGCCCAGCGAGAGGTCCGTCTCCCACTCGTCCTCGAAGTAGGACTGGATCTCCTCGCGGCCGCCGCCGATGACGTGGGCCTTCCACTCGTTGGGCGTCCCCGAGGGGTCGGCGCCGAACAGGCGGGGTTCGCCCTCCTCGATGCCGCCGATGAGCAGCGCCGCGCCGAACGGCCGGGTGCCGCCGCGCTGGGTGTTCTCCTGGATGTGGTCGGTGACGTACTTCGTCAGCGCCTCGACGCCGACGGGTTCGCCGTAGCGGACCCGGTTGCTCTGGGCCATCTGCCGGGCGTAGTCGATGAGCTGACGGGCGTCGGCGACGTGGCCCGCGGAGGCGGTCCCTAGCGAGCCGTCGAGCTTGTGAATCTTCTCGATGCTCTCGGACTCCATCAGCTTCGAGTTCGCCTGTGCCTGGGCGGCGAGCACCACGCCCTCGCCGGTCCGGACGCCCACGGTCGGCGCGCCGCGGGAGACGGCCTCCCGAGCGTACTCGACCTGGTAGATGCGCCCGTCGGGGGAGAACAGCGACGTGCCGCGGTCGTACGCCTGCTGGTCGTTGCCCTTCATCGCCGACCTCCGTCGGAGGCTTCGGCTGCGTAGTCGGTCATTGAACCGTCGTATGCCCTCCGCGCGGATAAAGCCTCCCGAACCGGACGCTCGGAGCGCCCGATCACGACCGAAAGCTTCCAGACGGACCGGCGCCTCGTGCGGACGATGCACCTCTTCCCCGGCGACCTCGCCGTCGGCGTCGCTGTCGCCGGCCTCGTCGACGCGGTCGCCGCCCTCGGTCCCCGGCTCCGGCTGGTCGGCGGCGCCGTCGCGGTCGCCGTCGGCGCGGTGCTGACGAGCGTCGGCGTCCTCTCGCCGGTCATGTCGGGGACCGCCGACCGGCCGACCCGCGGGCTCCGTCCGCGGCGGCGCGGTTCAGAGACGCGCCGCGACGCGGACCCGGCAGACGGCGACGCCGAAACGACGACCGGACGCCGCGGGGACGACGACGCGACCCGGCAGCGGGCGGTCGGCCTCGTCGCGCTCGGCGCCGGCTGTCTGGTCGTCGGCGTCGCGCTGTTCGCCAGCGTTCGGCCGGGGCTGTAGGTCGACCGACTCGGCCTCGGGATTGAAAGGCTCCGCTCCCGTGACCGGAGGCGTGACGGACGACGCTTCGATGACCGGCGACGACGGCAGAACGGGCACGACCGACGACGGCGACGATGATGGGACGGGAACGACCGTCTGTCTCACCTTCGACTTCGACGCCGTCTCCGGCTGGCTCCACAAGGGCCGAGACACGCCGACGAACCGGACCCGCGGGCGCTTCGGCGCGGAGGTCGCCACGCCCAGGCTGCTCGCACTGGTCGAGGAGTACGAGATTCCGACCACCTGGTTCGTCCCCGGCCACACCGCCGACAGTTACCCGGAGCGGGTGGCGGCGATTCACGACGCCGGTCACGAACTCGGCCACCACGGCTGGAGCCACGTCCCGCCGAACGAGTACGAGAGCCGCGAGGCCGAACGCGCCGACATCGAGCGCGGCCGCGACAGCCTCGAAGCCGTCACCGGCGAGAACCCGACCGGCTACCGGTCGCCGTCGTGGGACTACTCGCCACACACGGTCGAACTGCTCGCTGAACTGGGCTTCGAGTGGTCCTCCAGCGGGATGGCCCGCGAGTACGAACTCGCCCCGGTGCGCCGCGACGACGCTCCCCCGGACGGAGCCTACGCCGTCGGCGACGCCGTGACGACCGCCGACGGCGACCCGCTCGTCGAGGTGCCGGTCGACTGGCAGCGCGACGACTTCCCGGCGCTTTCGTTCACCGGGGACCGCGGGTTCGCCGACGAAGGGGCGGTGTTCGACGACTGGCGGCGCTCGTTCGACTACTGCGTCCGGACCGGCGGCGACGCCTTCGTCCTCACCTGTCACCCGCAGGTCATCGGGAAGGGCCACCGAATCGACCGGCTGCGGGAGCTCATCGAGACGATGCGCAACCGTCAGGGCGTCGAGTTCGCGACCGTCGGCGACACGGTCGCGTCGTGGCGGGGGCGCTGAGCGGTCGGCACGCGCAGCCAGGGAACGTCCCGGCGCTCAGCCGTACGTCTCCCTGAGAACGACGTCGCCGTCGGCGTCGCGGACGATCACCGTGTCGCCGTCGTTGTTCCACACCGGGCCGGCTCGGCTCCAGTAGAGGTCGCCGCTGCCGTCCTCGCCCGCGCCGGTGCGTATCCTCAAGCGCTCGCCCGAACCGAGGACGACGCCGTCGGGGACCGCGTATGAGTGGCCGTCGTCGTCGGCGACGGTCCACCCAGAGAGGTCGACCGGCTCGTCGCCGGCGTTTTCGAGGACGACGAACTCGTCGGTCAGGTTCTCGCCGTCTCGGCCCTCAGCGTCGGCGTGGACCGTCTCGACCCGGACGGCGGCTCCGGGCTCGGCGGCGGTGCCGCCGTCGGTCCGGGTGGCGGTCGTCTCGCTCTCGGTTTCCGTCGTCGTCGGTGTCGCGGTCGTGGTCGCGTTTCCGGCCGTGCGACACTCCCAGAGTCCGCGGCCGGCGTCCATCGCCGCCGACTCGGCCCTGTAGTACCGCTGTCGGCGCACGAACTCCGAATCGTACACCCGGCCGTAGCCGTCGGCGACGAGGGCGTAGTTGAACTCCGTTCCGTCGACGAAGAGGTACGCCAGGAGTCGGTCGTAGTACCCCCGTCGGGGCTCGTTAGCGTCGAACGTCAGCGTCACCTCGGCGCCGAGCAGTCGGTCGCTGGTATACTCGCTGGCCCGCTCGCCCGCCCGCCGGAGACAGTCGGCGCCGGCCTCGGTGTTCGGGACGCCTTCGAACTCGGTCGGGTCGGTGGCGGCGTGGACCTCCGGCGTGTCGACGCCGAGCAGTCGGACGGTGTCTCGGGTGCCGTTCTCGAACTCGACGCCGACCGTGTCGCCGTCGATGACCTCGACGACCGTCGCGGTGAGGCCGGCGTCCGGTCTGGGTGGGGTCGCCGAGAGTGGGACGGAGTTGCCCGGGGGAGTCGCCGGCGACTCCGGTGCCGGCGTCGTCGTCTGTACCGCGCCGAGACAGCCGACGAAGAGGACGAGCGTGACCAGCGAGAGGGTGACCGAAGCGCGCACACCCGGACGGTGGACCGGTAGTTCAAAAGTCGTTGGTGCCGCTGGCGGCCCGCAGCGTCGCTGGGGATGATAACAGCCAAGACGGTTCGATGCGTGTTACCGGTCGTGACAGGTTCGGACTCGGGGGTCGGTGGGGTGTTGCTGATCACGGTCGACTCCTTGCGGGCCGACGCCGTCGGCGGGAACACGCCGGCGCTGGACGGTCTCAAGGAACGCGGCACCGACTTCCGGCAGGCGTACGCCCACGGGAACTGGACGCCGTTTTCGTTCCCGAGCGTCCTCGGCAGCGACGAGGTGTTCGCCGACGGCGACCGGGTCGGCCCCTCGACGGCGCCGACGCTGGCCGAGCGCCTCCAGGCCGCCGGCGTCCGGACCGGCGGGTTCAACGCCGCCAACGGGTTTCTGACGCGTCATTGGGGGTACGACCGCGGCTTCGACGAGTTCGATCCGATGACCGGCGGCGCGCGCACGCCGGTCGGGCGCTTCCTCGACGCGCATCCGACCGTCCGCGGCTGGCTGGAGTTCGCCGGCTGGCCGCTGCGGGCGGTCGCCGACCGCGTCCAGGGACGCACCGACGGCGTCGCCGTCGACACCTCCAAGCGCGGCGCCGTCGAGCGTCGAGCGCGGTCGTTCCTCCAGGGCGCCGACGACGAGCGCTTCTTCTGCTGGGTTCACCTGATGGACACCCACACGCCGTACGTCCCCGCGCCGCGACACCTCCGGGAGGTCGGTGCCGGCCGCTCGGAGGCGTTCTCGCTGCTGCGGGGCCACCTCCGAGCCGGCCTCGGCCGCGAGGTCGACGACGACACGCTAGCGGCGCTGCGGACCGCCTACGAGGCCGCCGCCCGCGGCGTCGACGAGACCGTCGAGCGCCTGCTGGAGACGCTGTCGGCGACCGGCCGCCGAGAGGACACGCTCGTCGTCGTCGCCGGCGACCACGGCGAGGAGTTCCTCGAACACGGCCACCTCGCGCACTACCCGAAGGTGTACGACGAACTCGCACACGTCCCGCTGGTCGTCGATCACCCCGAGGGCGACGGCCGGACGGTCGAGACCCCCGTCGGCCTCTCGGCGGTGCCGGCGACGGTCTGTGACGCGCTCGGGCTCCCGACAGAGGGACTGGCCGGCGACTCCGTGGCACCGGTGGCCGTCGACGACGCGACCCCGAGCGACGAGCCCGTGACCACTCTCGCGGTCCGGGGGGAGTCCGTCACCGAGCAGCCCATCCCCCGCCGACTCACCGACGGCAACCCGGTCGTCGCCGCCCGAACCGACCGCTGGACGTTCGTTCGGAACGCCGCCGCCGACGAGGAAGAGCTGTACGACCGCGCCGCCGACCCGACCGAGCAGGACGACCGCGCCGCCGACCCGCCGGGCGACGCTCCGCTGACCGACCTGCGTCGGGCGGCGTCAAGACGGCTCGACCGCCTTGAGAGCGAGGAGTCGACCGACGGCGACCGCGACGACGGCGACGTGGACGGCGACCTTCAGCGGCGGCTGGAGGCGCTGGGGTACGCCTGAGGTCGCCAGAACGAGACGGTTTCCCGGCCCTGCTTCGTCGCCCGGAACTCGACTCGGAAACGGGAACGGAGGCGGAGGCAGGAGCGCGACCGCGACCGCAACTGCACCCCACGGCTCGGGGTCAGGGCGCGAGTCGGTTCTTCCGGTTTTTCATCTCCGCCTCGTAGTGCTCGAAGGTGACGGGGCACCACTCGGCGGCGAGGTCGAGCAGCTCCTCGGTCATCTGTCGGATTTCCCACTGTGCGTCGGCCGCGGCGCGCATGTCGGCGACGTGCATCAGCATCCGGGCGTTCATCGACATAACGACGTTCACCTCGGTGCCGATGGGGAGGACGAACCGGGCGTCCTCCGGCGGCATGCCGAGGTCGAGCAGCTCCTGGTAATCCTCGACGGACTGGCGGACGGACCGCCGGAACACCGCCTCGCGGCGTTCGACGGTGTCGGCGTCGACCTGGCCGGTCGACTGGTTGCGGCCGACCCAGTCGGGGTCGGTCGCCGACGGCGGCGTGACGACCATCGCGCCGTCCTCGACGTCGTCAGGGTCGACCTCGTCGAAGGAGACGTAGCGCATCGACTGCACGTCGAAGGAGACGTGGCGATGGCGGGTGAGCTGGGCCATGCAGGAGCGTGACATCCCCTCGACGGCGAACGTCGCCTGCGGATGCTCGAACGGGCCGAAGTGGCCGTGGTCCATCAGGTGACCGATGAGCGTCGCCTTCTTTTCGGCCATCGTCTCGCCGTCGATGCCGGCCATCGTCTCCTCGAAGGAGAGGTCCGGGTTGAACGCCTCCATGTAGTCGTTGCGGGCGGCCCGACAGACGACTTCCTCGGGGTCGTCGGTTGCTTCGAGCAGGCAGACTTCCATACAGTACCGGGGGGCTGGCGCGCACAAAACTGTGTGTGGTTGGGAGGCTCGCGACCGAAGGGAGCGAGCTTACGGGCGAGCGGCGAGCGTAGCGAGCCGTGAGCCGGGCGGTGCGATGGGGTGGCTCGCGACCGAAGGGAGCGAGCTTACGGGCGAACGGCGAGCGCAGCGAGCCGTGAGCTAGGGGAGCGAGCTTACGGGCGAGCAAACCACTCAGCGACCGAACGACTGTGCCCAGTTCACACCGTCGCCAACAACGCCTCGTACGCGGGTCGATACGCGGCCGCGACCTCGGCCGGCTCCGCTCGGGCCGCGTCCGTCAGCGGCGGGAGGCTGACCTCGGCCACGGGGTCCAACATCCCCGTCACGTCGCCGACGCGTTCCTCCAGTCGGCCCGCCGTGGGGCTCCCGCTGGCGACCCGCGTCGCTTTCTCGTATCGGTCGCCGTCGTACACTCGCATCCGACCGGGAGCGACCGTCGCCACGGCGTCGTACGAAACGCCCGACAGGGGAACGGCGATGTCGGCGTACGATTCCACGACCGCCGTCTTGACCCGGCGGAGTCGGTCGCCCAGCGCGTCGAACGCCGGGAGGTAGTGGTCGGCCATGAGCTCGTTGAACGTCTCGACGGTTGCGACCCCCTCGGCGTCGGCCAGCGGCAGCGCCTCGCGGACCGGCGCGGGGACGAGGTCGGCCTCCAGCGCCGCCTCGTTAACGACGAACGAGTCGCCGTCGGCGGTCCGGAGCCGGTCGATAATAAAGGTGCGGTCGGCTTCCCCGAGCAGGCCGGTGCGACCCGGCGTCGGTCGCCACAGCCGGTGCAGCGGGTTCCAGCTTTCCGGGGCGTCGTCGCCCACAGCGGCCGCCGCGAGGCGGGCGGCGTCTTTTCCGTACAGTCGCCCGTCCGGGAGGCCCGCGACCGCGTCGTCGTGGTCGAACCAGTAGTCGTTGCCGGCGCGGGGCTTGAGTCCGACCGCGTTCCGACCGGTCGCCCGGAGGCGCGAGAGCAGGCCGACTGAGAACGTCGTCTTGCCGGCGTCGACGCGGTCCTCGCCAGCGACGAGCAGGCGCATGCTCAGTCGGTCCCGTCGGTCTCGTCGATCCCGTCAGGCGCATCGCCGCCGACGGTCGGATGGTCGCCAGTTCGGAGCCCGTAGTAGCCGGGGTCGTCGTCGGCCGGCGGCTCGGCGACGACGAGCTCCGCCGCGTTGTCGATTATCCACGGGATGGCCCAGTCGAGCAGCACCTCCTCGTCGGCGGCGTCGAGCTCGGCGTCGGGGTCGAGGTCCTGCAGCAGTCGAGCGATCTCGTAGACGGTGTACATCCGGTCGGCGGCCAGCAGCTCGGCCGGCTCGTAGAAGTCACAGGGGAACGTCTCCGGAAAGGCCTCTTTCGGACGGGGCATGCGGCCGCGTTCGCCCGCCGCGAGCTAAACGCTGCCGGTCCGGCGAGTGCGACGCGGCTGCTGTTGGAGGGTTCGAACGGACCGGCGAGGCCGTCGCTAGGTGGGGTCGGAGACGCAAAAATTCGGAAGACTCGACGCGCGACGCTGGGCGAGCGCCGTTACTCGAACAGTTCGACGGCCTGCTCGTAGCGGCTGCTCGGCTCCTCCCAGTCGACGACCTCGAAGAAGTTGTCCACGAAGTCGCCGCGGGCCGGACCGTAGTCGTAGTAGTAGGAGTGCTCCCAGACGTCGAGCGCGAGGATGGGGTGACCGCCCCAGACGGCGCCCTCGTCGTGGTTGTCGACGACGACGT
Source organism: Halolamina sp. (assembly GCA_042216705.1). GTDB lineage: Archaea > Halobacteriota > Halobacteria > Halobacteriales > Haloferacaceae > JBDGTQ01. The sequence goes on from JBDGTQ010000018.1 coordinate 69,853, forward strand.
TCCGGAGCTGGTTGCTGAAGCTGTCGTACACCAGCAGCGCCCAGCCGGAGGCGTCGCCCGCGGCGGCCTCGAACTCGCCGCGCCAGGCGTCGTAGGAGCCGAAGTCCTCCTCGATGCGGTCGGCCAGCGCGCCGGTCGGCTCGTCGCCGCCCTCCGGCGACATGTTCTGCCAGAACAGGTCGTGGAGGATGTGACCGGAGCTGTTGTGGGTCACGTCGCGGATGGCGCCCGCCGAGGAGCCGAACTCGCCGGCGTCGCGGTTCTCAGCCAGCGTCTCCTCGGCCGCGTTCCAGCCGTTGACGTAGCCCTGATGATGGGTGTCGTGATGCCACGTCAGCACCTGCTCGCTGATGTGGGGTTCGAGCGCGTCGTAGTCGTACGGAAGCGGGGAAAGTTCGTAGTCGGACATGGGTGGTACCTCCAATTCAGGTGTGGTTGCGATTCATATTAAACGTTTAGGGGTCGAACGACAACAAATCACACACGCGACGGTGGTGTCGGGACCGCCGGGCACTTCCCTCGTGGCCCCGCAGGAACGACCGATGGGAAGCTGGCGCGGCGTCGGGTTGGTCACCGGGTGGCAGCTGACCGCCAGCGGCTGTTTCTACGCGACGTTCGCCGCGACGGCGTTCGTCCGCGAGACGTTCGGCGTCTCCCGGACTGCGACCGGCCTCGCCGTCACCGCGACGATGCTCGGCTACACCGCATTGCTGTTCGGGACCGGCGCCGCCGTCGACGCCTACGGGGAGCGTCCGGTGATGGTCGGCGGGCTGGCGGCGACGGCCGTCGCCGCGGTCGGGGTCGCCGCCGCCCCGACCTTTCCGACGCTGTTGCTCGCGCTGGTCGGTATCGGCCTCGCGTACGCGACGGCGATGCCGTCGACGAATCGGGCCGCCCTCGTCGTCGCGCCGGAAGGCCGTCGCGGACTCGCGATGAACATCAAGCAGGTCGGCGTCACCGCCGGCTCCGCTGGGGCGGCGCTGGTCGTCGGGAGCGCCGCCGCCTCGCGGCTCGGCTGGCGGGCTGGCTTCCTCGCCGTCGCCGCCGTCGCCGCCGCCGTCACCGTTGCCTTCGGCGTCTCCTACGATGGCCGTGACGGCACCGGCACGCTGTCGACGCCGGACGTCCGGTCACTAATGGGCGACGGCGCGTACCGCGGACTGACCGCCGCGGGAGTGTTCTTCGGTGCCGTCGTGTTCACCACCACGGGGTACGTGGTGCTCCACGTCACCGAGGACGTCGGCCTCGCCGCCGGCGTCGCCGGCGCCGTCCTGGCGACCGTCCAGGTCACGGGCTCGGTGGGCCGGCTCGTCGGCGGCGCGGTCGCCGACCGACTCCCGTGGGCCCCCGCTCGCAGCGCCGGCGTCGTGCTGACCGCGCAGGCGTTCCTGATGGCCGTCTGCTTCGTCGCGGTGGCGACCGTCGACGGCCGCGTCCCGGTGTGGACCGCCTACGGCGCGCTCGGGCTGTTCGTCCTCGGGTTCCCCGGGGTGTACTACGCCTGCATGACCGCGCTCGTCCCCGACGACCGGGTCGGCGCCGCCACCGCGGGCGGCCAGACCGCGCTCAACGTCGGTGGCCTCGCCGCGCCGCCGGCGTTCGGCTTCGTCGCCGACACCGTCGGCTACGACGTCGGCTGGACGATACTCGCCGGCCTCGCCGTCGTCGCCGGCCTGCTGGTGGCGACGCGAGTCGTTCGGCCCCGTGCCGGGACGGGGTCGGACGCGGTCTGAGCCGGGCGACGCCTCGGCTCCGCCTCAGTCTCCCTCGTACACGTCGAACCGACGGTCGTACTCGATGGTCGTCGCCACGTCGTCGGCGACAGTCGCGGAGCCGAACCGCTCGACGAGGTGGAGCGCGAGGTCCAGCCCAGAGGTGACGCCGCCGGCGGTGACGAGGTCGCCGTCGTCGACGACGCGCTCGGCGGCGACCTCGGCGCCGCTTTCCCGCAGGTCGTCGCGGGCACCGGCGTGAGTCGCCGCCGGCCGCCCGTCGGTGAGTCCGGCCTTCGCCAGCAGCATCGCGCCGGTACACACCGCGCCGACGACGGCGCCGGCCTCGTGGTGGGCCGCGAGCGCCTCCGGAACGGCGCCGCGCTGATAGGCCGCCCACGCGCCGGTTTCGGCGCGGTCGTTCCACCCGCCGCCGGGAGCGAGCACCACGTCCGGGGCGTCGTCGGCCGCCGGCGCCGAGAGTCGACCGTCGGGTTCGATGCGGGCACCGTGGCTGGCGGTCACGAAGTCGTCGCCATCGACGGTCACGAGGTCGGCGTCGACGGCGGCGCCGGCCGCGTTCGCGGTCCGGAACACCTCGTAGGGACCGACGGCGTCCAACTCGTCGAACCCCTCGTAGCAGACGATTGCGACGCGCGTGGTCTCGGAAGGCACGGTGGAGGGGAGCGCGCGGGCCCTCAAAGGGATGGCGCCTCGCCGCGGGCGAGGTCGGCGTCAGCGTCTGCGCCAACGACGAACTCCAAGCGCGACCCGCCGTCGCGGCTCTCCGTCGCTCGCACGTCCCATCCGTGCGCCGCGACGACATCGCGGACGATGGCCAGCCCGAGACCGACGTCATCGTCGCCGCCAGAGGCTCGGTAGGTGAACAGCTCCTCGGCGCTGTTCGTCTCGAATCCGGGACCGTCGTCGGCGACGTAGAAGCCGTCGTCGTCGAGCACGCCGACCGTGACAGTGACCTCCCGGCCGCCGTACTCGACGGCGTTGTGGAGGACGTTCTCGAAGAGCGTGCGGAGCCGTTCGGGGTTGGCCGCCACGGTCGGCTGCGCCCGCACGTCGAGGACAGCCGTCGCCGGACAGATGTCGTCGAACACGTCCCGGACCAGCGGCGCGACCGCGACGTCCTCCACCGGGCCGCCAAGCTGATCGCTCCGGACGAGGTCGAGGAGGCTCTCGGTGAGACGGTTCATTCGGTCGACGGCGTCTCTGGCGGCCGTCAGATGGCGCTGGTCTCCCTGACGACCGACGACCAGCTCCAGGTGCCCCGAGATGATGCCGACGGGGTTGCGGAACTCGTGGGCTATCAGCCCGGCGAAGCGGTTCAGGCGCTCGGTCTTCCGTTCGAGATGGCGCTCGCGGTTTCTGAGCGCCGCCAGCGTATCGACGCGGTCGACCGCCGTTTCGAGGTTCGCGCCGAAGACCCGTACCAGTTCAAGGTCGTCGGGGTCGACGCTCCGAGGCTCGGGCGAGCCCAGCGTCAGCACGCCGCGGTCGCCCAAGGGAACGACGACCATACAGCCCTCGCCGGTTCGGTCGGCGTCGTCGTCGACGGCGGTCACGTCCCGAAACACCTCCACCTCCCCGGTCTCGAAGGAGCGCCACTGGACGCTTTCGCCGCGCTCGTACGGCCGGCGGTCGCCGTCGTGGTCGACCAGCGGCGTCGACGCCGCGACCGGGACGAGCCGGTCGCCCTCGGGGTCGTACTCCCTGACGGTGTTGTACGGGAACCCGAGGAGTTCGACCGCCGCCTCCGTCGCGATCTCGTACACCGCCTCGCGACAGTCCGCGGCTATCATCTCCCGGGTCGTGTCGTGGAGCTTCCAAAGCGTCCGCGTGACTACCACTTCCCCCGAGCCGTCGTTGTCGGTCGTCTTCCTCATTGGTAGATGACTACCGTCGGCCGCGTTTCAGCGTTGGTATGAACACTACATAGCCTACCGGACCGGTACAGTCCCACGGCCACCGGTCACGATGGGCGCACGAAACGCCGAGGTCGTGCAAGCCGTCTTTCGGCCTCAGTCGTCGGCCTCGCCTCTGGCTCGCTCGAACATCGCAAGCGCCTCCTCGCGACGCTCGGAGTGGTCGACTATCGGATGGGGGTACGCTGGTGCCAGGCGCTCGCGCTCGTTGTAGCCGAGTTCGTGCCAGGAGTGAACCTTCTCCGGGGGAACGCCGTCCAGTTCGGGGACGTACTCGGAGATGTACTCGGCGTCGGGGTCGTAGTCCGCGCCCTGTTTCATCGGGTTGAAGATGCGGAAGTACGGCTGGGCGTCGGTCCCGGTCGAGGCCGCCCACTGCCAGCCGCCGTTGTTGTTGGCGGTGTCGTGGTCCGCGAGGTGTTCCCGGAAGTGGTGATAGCCGGCCCGCCAGTCGACGAGCAGGTCCTTCGTGAGGAAGGAGGCGACGATCATCCGGACGCGGTTGTGCATGAACGCCTCCCGCTTCAGTTGGCGCATGCCGGCGTCGACGATGGGATAGCCCGTCTCGCCGGCCTTCCAGGCCGCCAGCTCGGTCTCGTCGTCGCGCCACTGGATTTCGTTCTCGTACTCCTTGTAGTTCTCCGTGACGACCTCGGGGTTGTGGTACAGCACCTGGGTGTAGAACTCTCGCCAGGCGAGCTGTTCCTGGAACTCCGTGATGGAGTCGACCGCCGCCTCGTCGGTCGCCGCCAGCTTGGCGGCCTCGGTCTCCTCGTACACCTCCCGAACCCCGATGGTGCCGAAGCTCAGGTCCGCCGACAGTCGGGAGGTGTTGTCGTCGGCGGGGAAGTCCCGCCGGTCCTCGTAGCGCTCGACGGGTCCGTCACAGAAGGCGGCGAGGCGTTCGCGAGCCGGCGCCGTCCCGGCGTCCTGTACGTCCGCCGCCGGCTCCGAAAAGCCCAACTCCTCGATGGTCGGCAGGTCGACGGCGTCGACGGCGACGTCGTCGGCCGCGAGAAGCTGCGCTTCGGTCGGGGCGTCGTAGGGGTCCTCCTTCTCGCGGTCGTGCCACTTCCGGCCGAAGTAGGTGAACACCGAGTACGGGTCGCCCGCGTTCGTGGTGATGGTCCCCGGCTCGTGGTGCACGTCGTCGTGGAACGACTCGTGGTCAACCCCCACCTTGGACAGCGCGGTCCCGACATCGTCGTCGCGTTCGCGAGCGAGCCCGGAGTATTCGACGTTCCAGACGACCCGGTCGGCGTCGTGAGCGGTCGCCAGCTCGGGCAGCACCTCCCGCGGGTCGCCGCGGGCGACGACGAGGTCGCTGCCGCGGTCGCGGTAGGCGGCCCGGAGCTCGGCCAGCGCGTCGAGCATGTACCGGACCCGGGGCGCCCCCGCGCGGTCCAGCACGGCTCGGTCGAAGACGAACGCCGGAACGACCGGCCCCTCGGCGGCCGCCGCGGCAAGGCCGACGTTGTCGGCGACCCGGAGGTCCTGCCGATGCCAGAACAGTTGCATACCAGACTACAGGGGCTCCGTCCCCGTGAACGTACCGCCGGTCGGGAGTCGGCAGGAGAAGGAGAGGGAGAGGGTGAGGAAGCGCCGGCCGCCGTCTCGTCCGCCCGAGCTGAGGGCTAGTGGGTCGTCGAAACGGCCGCAAAAACGGTCGTTCGCATCCGCCGCACTGCGCCGCGGAGAGTGTGTCGGTTGCGCGAAGGCCTGAGTTACTGCCGCGTCAGGTTGGTCGCGCGCGGGCCCTTGTCGGCCTGCTCGATGTCGAATTCCACGTCCTGCCCTTCCTCGAGGTCGGGGCCGCCGATATCTTCCATGTGGAAGAAGACGTCCTCGTCCGCGTCGTCAGTGGAAATGAAACCGTAGCCGCCTGTGTCGTTGAAGAAGTCAACGGATCCAACTGCCATTGCATACTGACTAAGTGCCGACCGAGGGATAAGACTTCCGTGAGACGCGACACCACGAGTCTCGGGTCGCACGGAATCGCCAGACTCGGCGCTCGACGGGCGAAATCCGGACTCATACTCGGTTTGATAGGCTACCGCCGAGAGGGGTTTTTGCGTTCGCTCTCGACGCTTCGGCGGACCTCAGCGAGCCTCAGCGAGCCTCAGCGAGCCTCCGCGGGAACGTCGAGCAACCGACGCCGTCCGTCGAGCACCGCGAACTCCTCGTCGCGGCGGTGTTCGAGCCAGTGCAGCAGCCGGGCGGCCCACCGCAGCTTCTGGTCTTTGTCCTCGTCGAGGGTCGGGTCGTCGAAGTCCCAGCCGACGAACGTCAACTGCTCGGCGCCGAAGGCGTCCGCGAGGAAGGCGGCGCGGTCGCCGTCGGTGAAGCCGCCGAAGTTCCGAACGGGACCGGAGGGCGACGCCTGCGTCGTCGGGACGACGTAGTCGGCGTTCATAGAGGTAACGTGAGTCTGCAGCTCTTCGAGGTTGTCGCCGTGGGCGTGGATGGCCACCGGAACGCCCGCTTCGGTGAGTTCGCGCGCCGTCCCCGGCGTCTTGTCGAGGTCGGTCACCATCACGTCGACGTTGACGCCGGCGGTGCGCAGACGCTCGGCCGCCGCCGACGCCGCGACGACCACGTCGGCGGCGGCCGCCTCCTCGACGCCGGCCGACAGCGACGGCCCGGCGCCGGCGACGACGACCTCCGCGCCGGCGATGTCCGTGAGCAACGACCGGTCGAACCGCGTGACCATCGTTCCGAGCAGGTCCCGTGCGCGCTCGTCCGCCGCCCGGGAGTAGCCGAAGTCTCCGAGGACTCGCTTGTACACCGGCTCCCAATCCCTGAACTGCATTCGTATTCATTGATGAACGAGCCGTATGTTAGTCGTGTCGCTCCCGGCGAGAGCACCGAGGCGGTCCTCGCGTCGTCCGATCTTCCCGGGTCGCCCGGTCGCATCCGGCGTCCGACCGACGCGGCGACGCGGCTGTCGGGCAGGCGCCGACGACGTGCGACGGCGCCGTCGCTCGTCGAAGTGATAAGTTGGGCCGGAGTGGCACCAAGTACCCCTACCCGTGTGCCCTTCCGGCGTCCACCCATCGGTTGCGCCGGGGAGGGTATAAGTTTTCTCTTAGCGCAGGTCGGCGGCGAAACGGCCGATTTCGGACGCCAGCTCCGCCCAATCGTCAGAAATCGTCGCTTCGAGCGCGGCTACTCCGATCACGGTTCCGAACACGAACGCGGTCCCGTCGTCGCCGGCGGCGACGGTGACGGGCGGTTCGACCTCGGCCGCGCCGGCCCGAAGTGCACCGACGGCTTCGACCGTCAATCCCTCGACTCGCCCGGCGTGAACGACCGCATCGCCGGCGGCGTCGACGCCGGCGTCGGCCGCGTCCAGGTGGCGCTCGGCCTCGCGGACGGTGGTAATGTCGAGCTCCTCGACGCGCTCAGTTTCGGCCCGGTCGCGGGCGAACTCCGCGCCGATGAGCGCCGCGTCGCGGGTCTCGGCCACGTCGTGGGTCCGGACGACGTGGGCGCCGCGCTCGACGGCCATCGAGGTGGCCGCCAGCGACACCGGCAGCGCCCCCTCGGTGTCGCGGCCGGCGACCGACCGGAGGAAGTTCTTCCGGTTGATCGAGACCAGCATCGGTCGCCCGTAGCCGCGGAACTCGCGCAGCCGGCGGAACGTCTCGCGGTCGTCCGCGACGGTCTTGTCCTCCGACCAGCCGCCGAAGGCTGGGTCGACGATGGTCTTGTCGGTGAAGCCGTTCATCGACAGCGCCTCGTAGATGTCGTCGACGTCCTCGACCGCGCCGGGGCGTTCGAGGTCCGGCGGCGACGCCATCTTGCTCACGGCGGCGTCGTGGGCCTCGCAGACGGCGGGCATCTTCGGGTCGGCGAAGCCGCAGATGTCGTTCACCATGTCGAAGCCGCGACTGAGCGCCTCGTCGGCGACCTCGTGGTACCGCGTTTCAATCGAGTAGACGGCGTCGCCCGACACCGATTCGAGCGTTTCGAGAGCGGTGTCCAGCCGCTCCAGCTCTTGCTCGGCGGTGAGCACGTCGAACTTTTTGTTCGCCGATTCCAGGCCGATGTCGACGATGTCGGCGCCCTCGTCGATGAGCGCCTCGTCGACGTACGCCGCCGCCTCTCCGGGGTCGGAGAAGACGCTCGGGTCGTACGGCGACTCCTCGCTGACGTTCAGCACCCCCATGATTCGCGGCGGGTGGTCGTCTCCGATGCCCAGCCCAGCGGCGTCGACGTTTCGCATGCCAACTCACAGGGGCCGGACCGTCATAGGCGACCCGGTTTGGAGCGGTCGCCGTCGGCGCCGCCCCGACGAGTCCCCCGGCCGTTCGACGAACGGTCCACCTCCAGTCCGACGACACCGCCCGTGGCTCGGGGGACGGGCTCGAATCGGTCGCCGGCAGCGGGACGGTCGCGGACGGCGGGGTGGAGCGTGAACCGGCAGTTTGAAGCCACATGCGAGCAAATTATGGATCAAGATGGCGCTGCAGTATTCGACAGGGCGAGATATGCTCGTCTGCCGACGATGCGGGACCGAGTTCCCGGAGGCAGAGGCGACCGACGACGGCTGGCACTACAGCTGCCCGGCTGAGGACTGCGACGCCTCGGGTATCGGCGACGGGCTGCGTCGCCGCTGAGAGCCGGTAGCGGCGACGGGCTGAAGTCAGCGTCGAGCGCGACGGCGACGACGCCGAGACCCGGGGCCCGAGCGACTCGACGCGTCCCGCCACCGACGCTCGCCGCCGACTGACACCCTTTTTATCCCCCGCAACCGCAGTACCCGGTAATGACCGACTACGAGGAGCTGGGCCTCGTGGCAGGGCTGGAGATTCACCAGCAGCTCGATACCGCGACGAAGCTCTTCTGTGAATCTCCGACGACCCTGCGCGACCCGGAGGAGGCGAGCCGGACCGTCACGCGCTACCTGCACCCGACGCGGAGCGAACTGGGCGAACTCGACGAGGCCGCGCTCGAAGAGAGCCGCGTCGACCGCGAGTTCGAGTATCTCGCGTACGACACCACCTGCCTGGTCGAGGAGGACGACGAGCCGCCGGCGCGTCTCGACGACGAGGCGCTGTCGGTCGCGCTCCAGATCGCCGACCTGCTCGACCTGACCGTCGTCGACCAGGCCCACGTGATGCGCAAGCTCGTCATCGACGGCTCGAACACCTCCGGCTTCCAGCGGTCGGTGCTGTTGGGCCAGGACGGCGAGATCGAAACCGACGCCGGCCCCGTCGGCGTCGAGGACCTGATGCTCGAAGAGGAGTCCGCCCAGCGCGTCGCCGAGACCGACGACGGCGTCCGGTACTCGCTGGACCGCCTCGGCATCCCGCTGGTCGAGATCGGCACCGCGCCGGACGTCCGCACCCCCGAACAGGCCCGCCAGGCCGCCGAGCGCATCGGCATGCTCCTCCGCTCGACCGGCGCGGTCAAGCGCGGGCTGGGCACCATCCGCCAGGACGTGAACGTCTCCACCGACCGCGGCGCCCGCGTCGAGGTCAAGGGGGTTCAGGCGCTCGACCAGATAGACGACATCGTCAGGCTGGAGGCCCAGCGTCAGGAGGCGCTGGCCGACGTCGCCGAGCAACTCCGCGACCGCGACGCCGCCGTCGGCGAGGTTCGAGACGTGACCGAGGTGTTCGCCGACACCGACTCCGGCGTCGTCGGCGGCGCGCTCGACGACGGCGGCGCCGTCACCGCGGTCCCGCTGTACGGCTTCGACGGCGTCGTCGGCCGCGAGATCCAGCCCGACCGCCGGCTGGGGACCGAGCTCTCGGACCACGCCAAGCGAAACGGCGCCGGCGGAATCTTCCACACCGACGAGCTCCCCGCCTACGGCGTCACCGAGGCGGAGGTGGCCGACCTCCGGGCGGCGGTCGACGCCGGCGAGGACGACGCGGTCGCCATCGTCGCGGCCGACCCCGAGACCGCCGACCTCGCGATTGAGGCCGTCGCCGAGCGGGCGCGGACGGCGATCGAGGGCGTCCCCGAGGAGACGCGCGGGGCGATCGACGACGGGACGACCGAGTACCTCCGGCCGCTGCCCGGCGCCGCCCGGATGTACCCCGAGACGGACGTCCCGCCGGTCGAACCCGACGTGAGCGAGGTGGCGACCCCCGAGCTACTCACCGAGCGCGTCGAACGCTACCGGTCCGAGCTCGGGCTGGAGGCCGGCCTCGCCGAGCAGGTCGCTTACGGCCGGCACATGCAGCTGTTCGAGGACGCGGTCGACGCCGGGGTCGACCCCACGTTCGCGGCGTCGACGCTGGAATCGACGACGACGGAGCTCAGCCGCGACGGCGTGCCGGTCGAGGCCATCCCCGACGAGGCGTATCTCGACGCGCTCGCGCTCGTCAGGGACGGTGAGCTCCCGAAGGAGGGCGTCCCGGAGGTGTTGACCGCCGTCGCCGAGGATCCGACGCTCGACGCCGCGGCCGCGATGGAGGCCGCCGGCGTCGGCGGCGCCGACGAGACGGAGGTCCGCGAGACCGTCGCCGAGGTCGTCGAGCGAAATGCCGATCAGGTCGCCGAGGAGGGGATGGGCGCGTTCTCGGCGCTGATGGGCGAATGCATGGGCGCGCTGCGGGGTCAGGCCTCCGGCGACCTCGTCAGCGACCTGCTGCGCGAGGAGATTCAGAAGCGCGCCTGATCCCGATCACTCCTCGACCAGCTTCGACAGCAGCGTGTCGAGCTCGTAGCTCTCCAGGGGGTTCCGGTGGTCGCGCAGGCTCTCGACGACGAACGTGGAGTTCGTGCGACGCACGCCCGAAACGGACTCGAACTCCGAGACGAGTCGCCCGACGTCGTCGCTGCCGGGCAGGCGGGCGACGACGACGAAGTCCGTCTCGCCCATCGTGAAGTACGCCTGCGTCACGCCCTCGATGGCGAGCAGGCGCTCGCTGACGGCCTCGCGGTCGTCGTCGTAGTCCGCGAGCACCTCGATGACGACGGTGACGTCCAGCCCGAGCGCGTCCAAGTCGAGCTCGTAGCGGTCGTTTTCGACGACGCCGGCCTCCCGGAGGTTGTTCAGTCGGTAGTGAATCGTCGAGACGGGGATGTCGGTCGCCTCGTGAAGCGCCTCGGGGCTCCCCGTGCCGAGCTCGGAAATCGCCTTGAGCAGCCGCACGTCGCGCTCGTCCATGCTCGGTCTGCACAGCCGACGGGCAAATACTCTGTCCCGAGGGCGACGCCGACTCAGGTGCGCTCGGGCTCGGGGCGACTGTCGTCGTCGTTGCTACCGTCGCCGTCATCGCGCTCGCCCGGCGGGTCGGCACCGGCGAGTTGGTCGGTCGCGCGCCGGAGGATGCCCATCAGCGTCGTCGCCTCGCGGTCGGTCGGGTGCGCGCGTCCGAGCACCCGCCCGAGGAGCCGGCTCGACTTCTCGCGCTTGTGTTCGGGGTAGGCCAGTTCCGTCAGGAACCGCTCCCAGTAGTCGGTGACGCGCTCGACCTCCGCCTGGTCGGCGCGGTGGCGCTCGACGTCGGGCAACTGCGTCCCCGACAGCGTCAGCTCGCGGAGCTCGTACAGCGTGACGGTCGCGGCCTGGCCGAGGTTCATGACGGGGTACGACTCGCTGGCCGGAATCGACGCCACGCGGTCACAGGCCGCCAGCTCGTCGTTGTGCAGCCCCTCGCCTTCGCGGCCGAACATCAACGCCGGCTCGGCGTCCAGCGTCCGGAGGTCGTCGGTCAGCGCCGCCGGCGTGGTGTACGGAAAGCGGACGTGGTTGCGACTGTCTTCATTGGTGATGGCGGTGAAGCCGACGGTGTGGTAGCGCTCGGCGACGGCGTCGAACGTCACCCGAGTCGCGTTCGGTAGGACGTCCTCGCGGGCGTGGCCGGCGAAGCCGTACGCCTCGCCGTTTTCCTCGATGGTCGGCGGGTCGACGAGCAGCAGCGTCGACAGCCCGAAGTTCTTCATCGCGCGAGCGATGGTGCCGACGTTGCCGGGGGTCTTGGCGTCGACGACGACGACCGCCGGCGAGTCGCGGCTGGCCGCCGGCAACGCCGCCGGATCGGCGACCGGGTGGCCGTCGGCGCCGGTCATCGGCTCGGGTAGTCGGTGTCGAGGTCAATGTCGTCCACGTTGACGTCGAGGTCGCCGTCGTCTTCGTCGTCTCCGCCGCCCGTCTCGCCGTCGCCGCTCAGGTAGCTCCCGGCCTCGGGGTCCGGCTCCGGCGGCGCCGCCTCGTCGTCGACGTACTCCCGGAGGTCGTAGCGCTCGGGCTCGAAGTCGGCCTCGGCGTACAGTTGACGTTGGACCGCCTCGGCGCTGGGTAGGTCCGGCAGCTCGGCGGGCTCGGTGGCGACGTGGTCCATGCCTCCGTACCCCGTCGGCGCGCGGCCGCCGTCGGCGAACCACTCGTGGAAGGCGTCGGCGAAGTCGGGGTCGCCGGCGTGGGCCTCGCCGCCGGCCTCTCGGAACCAGTAGAGGAAGTCCGCTTCGTGGTCGACACAGAGCAGCACCTCCGCCAGGGGCTCTCCGTAGACGATGGCCGCCTGTGATTCGCGCTCGTCGTCGTCGAGGTAACAGGCGTCGCACGGCTCCTCGACGAGCTGGGGCAGCCGTGCGAGGCGGTCGCGGGCGTCCTCGGGCATCGCCGAGAGGTCGCGCCAGTCGCCGTCGTCGGTGAACAGCGCCGACTCCTCGAAGCGCCACCCGCGGAGGCCGATGCTCACTTTCGCCATTTGACGAGCCTAACCGACGGGCGCCTAAAAGGAGCGCGTTCGCCGGCGACGGCGACGGACCGCAGCCCTCAGTCGTCGTCGCGGTCGGCGGCCGCGTCGCCCTCGCCGTCGTCGCCGTCGTCGCCGTCGTCGCCGAGGATTCCCCGGTGGGTCATGCGCTCGGGGTCGAGCACCGTCTCGGCCTCCTCGGCGGTGAGATACCCCTCCTCGACGACGACTTCCTCGACGGTTTTGTCCTCCGAAAGCGCCTGCTTGGCCACCTTCGAGGCGGCGTCGTAGCCGATGGTCGGGTTCAGCGCCGTGGCCAGCGCCATCGACCGCTCGACCTGCGCCTCGCAGACGCCTTCGTTGGCCTCCAGCTTGGCGACGAACGTCTCGGCGAACGCCTCGGCGACGTTCGCGAGGATGTCCGCCGACTGCAGGAAATTGTGCGCGACGACCGGCTTGTAGAGGTTGAGGTCGACCTGACCCGCCGCGGCGCCGGCGGAGACGGCGGCGTCGTTGCCGACGACCTGCGCGTGGACCTGGTTGACGGACTCGGCGACGACGGGGTTTATTTTGCCCGGCATGATGGAGGAGCCGGGCTGGTTTTCGGGCTGTTCGAGTTCGCCGAAGCCGTTGCGCGGGCCCGAGGCCAGCAGCCGGAGGTCGTTGGCGATCTTGTTCAGCGAGCCGGCGACCGTCCGCAGCGCGCCGTGGGCCTCGCTCATCGCGTCGTGGGCGGCCTGAGCCTCGAAGTGACTGTCGGCCGGCCGGAAGGTGAGCCCCGTCTCCTCGGAGATGTACTCGGCCGCGCGCCGGGGGAACTCCTCGTGGGTGTTCAACCCCGTGCCGACGGCGGTGCCGCCCAGGGCCAGCTCCGCGAGGCGGTCCTGCACGTCCTCGGCGCGGGCGACGCCTTTCTCGACCTGAGTCCGGTAGGCGTCGAATTCCTGGCCGAGCCGGACCGGCGTGGCGTCCTGCAGGTGGGTGCGGCCGGTTTTGACTACGTCGTCGAACTCCGCGGCTTTGGCGCCCAGCTCGGCGGCCAGTCGCTCCAGGGCCGGCACGAGGTCTTTCTCGACGGCTTCGAGGGCGGCGACGTGCATCGCGGTCGGAATCACGTCGTTGCTGGACTGGCCGAAGTTGACGTGGTCGTTGGGGTGGACGACCCGGTCGCCGACGGATTCGCCCATGCGTTCGGCGGCGCGGTTCGCGATGACCTCGTTGGCGTTCATGTTCGAGGAGGTGCCCGACCCGGTCTGGAACACGTCGACCGGGAACTGATCGTCGTGGTCGCCGGCGACGACTTCGTCGGCGGCGGCGACGACCGCGTCGGCGACGTCGTCATCGAGGAGGCCCAAGTCGTGGTTGGCCTGGGCGGCGGCCTTCTTGACGATGCCCAGCGCGCGCACGAACCGTCGGCCGAACGTCTCCGTCGAGACGGGGAAGTTCTCCAGGGCCCGCTGGGTCTGTGCGCCCCAGTAGGCGTCGGCCGGCACCTGTATCTCTCCGAGGCTGTCGCGCTCGACGCGGAACTCGTCGTCGTCGCTCATACCGCCCGGTTGCCGACAGCCGTCCTAAAAACCACCTGAACCGGTCTCGGGCCGTGGGGTCGGTTCGAAACGCGACCCGGAGCGTCCGCCGTCGACGGCGAGGGATCTGTGCTTCCGGTCGCCGTGCATCCGTGTCGGCCGGCGCAGCGTTCACTCGAACCCCAATTAATAGTGGGAAACTTTAGGTATCGTGTTGGACACGCTTCGAACAACCTCACACAGAGGAACGATGATGACCGACGAACACGACTTCTCATGACGCGACGTACTGAAAGCCACCGGGGCGACGGGAGCGACGATGGCCGGGCTGGCCGGCTGTCTCGGCGGCGGCGGTTCGAACGCGCCGCTCGAGGTCCTCCACGGCTGGACCGGCGGCGACGGCCAGAAGTCCGTGAACAACCTCACGGAGGCGTTCAAGTCGGAGTACCCCGACGTGGAGACCGAGTTCAAGCCCATCGGGGGCGGCGGGAACACCAACCTCAACACGGTCGTCTCCAACCGGCTCTCGAACGACAACCCGCCGAGCGCCTTCGCCGGCTGGCCGGGCAACAACCTCAGCAAGTACGAGGGCGTCCTCGGCAGCATCTCCGACGTGTGGGAGGGCGACCTCGCCGACGCCCACGTACAGGAGGCCAAGGAGCTCTCCCAGCAGGGCGGGGAGTACCGGGCGATGCCCATCGGCTCCCACCGCCTGAACAACCTGTTCTACAACGTAAACGTCGTCGAGGAGGCGGGCGTCGACCCGGAGAGTCTGGACAGCCCGAGCGCGCTGCTGGACGCCCTCGACGCGGTGGCCCAGAACACGGACAAGGCGCCGATGGCCCACGCGATGAAGGCCCCGTGGACGACGCTGCAGCTGTTCGGCGCGGTGCTGCTGTCGACCGGCGGCTTCGACAGCTACATGACCGTCGTCGACGGCGAGGGTGGCAAGGGTGCCGTCCGCGAGGCGTTCGAGACGACCGAGAGCATCCTCTCGAACTACATCAACGACGACGCCTCCTCCATCGGGTTCACGTCCGCGAACCAGAAGATCATGAACGGCGAGGCGGCGTTCATCCACCAGGGCAACTGGGCCGCCGGCGCCTTCCGGAACAAGGAGGACTTCGCCTACGACGAGGACTGGGGGTTCAAGACGTTCCCGGGGACGGAGGGCCAGTACACCCTCCACATCGACTCGTTCATCTACCCCGGCGACAACCCCAGCCCGGAGAAGACCAAGACGTGGATGGAGTTCGCCGGCTCCAAGCAGGGCCAGGTCGCGTTCAACCGCTACAAAGGGTCCATTCCGACCCGGCTGGACGTCTCGACGGAGAAGTTCGGGCCGTACCTCAAGGAGACCATCGACGACTTCGCGAACGCCGAGAAGAAGCCGCCGACGCTCGCACACGGGCTCGCGGTCGTCCCGTCGAAACTGACCAGTCTCAAGGGGGTCATCTCCAACGAGTTCTCCGGTCCGTACGACGTCGAGTCGGCGACGGAGAGCGTCATCAGCACCATCCAGGGCTGAGGTCTCGGCAGCTACATGACCGGATTTTTCGAGCTGTTGAAACGGCTCCGACAGCGCGTCCGCGGCGCCGACAGCGACGGCGACGACGACGGCGTTCGACCCGACGGCGGCGTCGCTCCGGCCGAGTCGGCAACCGAGGCCGAAGCGGGGCCACTCGCCGGGCTGACCGCCCGCCTCGACGAGCGCTTCGGCGCCGACTTCGTCGAGTCGTCGCCGTTCTGGCTGCCGCCGTTCCTGCTGATGGCCTTCTTCGTCTACGGCGCCATCAGCTGGAACGTCCTCATCTCGCTGACGGACTTCGCGGGCTTTGGCGACGCCAACTACGCCGACCTCGACCTGGAGATGTACGCCAGGGCCCTGGGCGACCCGACGGTCGTGCAGGCCGCGGTCAACACGTTCGTGCTCCTCGTCGGGTTCACGGTCGTCTGTCTCGCGCTGGGGCTGCTCATCGCGGTCGTGGTCGACCGGGGCATCCGCTTCGAGAACACGTTCCGGACCATCTACCTGCTCCCGATGAGCCTCTCGTTCGTCGTCACGGCCCAGTTCTGGCTGTGGATGTACGACTACAACAGCGGCGCCGTCAACGCGCTGCTGGGCGCGTTCGGACTCGGGCCGTACAACTTCATCGGCAACCCGCAACTCGTCCTCGGCGCGGTCGTGTTCGCGCTGGTGTGGCAGTTCAGCGGCTACACGATGGTCGTCTACCTCGCGGCGCTGCGGGCGATTCCGGACGCTCATTACGAGGCCGCGAAGGTCGACGGCGCGTCGGTGGTGCGGATGTATTGGCGGGTCATCGTCCCGCAGCTGAAAAGCGCCACCATCAGCGCCGCCGTCGTGTTGATGGTGTTCGCGCTGAAGGCGTTCGACTTCCTCTACTCGCTGGTCGGGGGGTACCGGCCGCCGAAGGGCTCTGACATCCTCGCGACCAAGATGGTCCGCGCCGCCTACCAGAAGAACCAGTGGGCCTACGGGGCCGCCATCGCCGTCCTGCTGTTCCTGATGGCGCTGTCGGTCATCGGCCCGTATCTCATCTACGAGTACCGCAACGATAACCTCTAACATGAGCAATACGACATCCACCGACGACGGCTCGGGTCAGCTCCCGAGCGTCAACGCCGGCCGCGTCGGCCTGTACGCCGCGGTCTTCGCGTTCGTCGCGTTCTTCCTGGCGCCCATCGAGTCCGGCATCGTCACCTCGCTCAAGACGGACGCGGCGATAACCGCGACGCGGCCGCTCGCGCCGCCGGTGTGGCCGTTCACGGGGTGGCCGGCGGTCGGACTGACGGCGACGAACTACGCGACCGGCCTCGGCGTCCTCTGGCGGGGCATCGTCAACAGCCTGCTGTTCGCGGTGCCGGCGACGGTCGTCTCGGCGCTACTGGGCAGCTTCACGGCGTACGGACTGACGCTCGTCGACTGGAAGTATCAGGTGCCGGTTCTGGTGCTGTTCGTCGCCGGCATCTTCATCCCGTATCAGGCGGTGTTGGTGCCGCTGTCGCAGCTGTACTCCGTCATCGACTTCGCCTCGCTGCTGTGGTTCGTCTGGGCGCTGACGGGGCTGTCCTCGGAGTACGCCAAGCTCGTCGAACTCGGGCTGACTCACGTCGCCTACGGTCTCCCCATCTGTACCGTGCTGTTCCGGTCATACTATAAGGGGATGAGCGAGGAGATGATGGAGTCCGCCCGGCTCGACGGCGCGACCATCCGCCGGACGTACCGCCGCATCGTGTTCCCGCTGTCGGGGCCGATGTTCGCGGTCGTCCTCATCTACCAGTTCACGCAGATCTGGAACGACCTGCTGTTCGCGCTGGTCATCGTCACCAGCGCCTCCAGCCCGGCCGCACCCGTGACGTTGAAGCTCGCGGGCCTCGGTAGCTCTCTGCAAGGCCTGGACTTCGGACTCAGAATGGCCGGCGCGTTCATCGCGGCGCTGCCGACGCTCGTCGTCTACGTCCTGTTCGGCGACCAGTTCGCCGAGGGGGTCGCAACGTAACCATGGCACGACTCGAACTCGACGACCTGAGGAAGGTCTTCACCGACACCGACGGTAGCGACATCGTCGCAGTCGACGGCGTGACCACCGACATCGAGGACGGCGAATTCCTCGTTCTCGTCGGTCCGTCCGGCTGCGGCAAATCGACCACCCTCCGGATGATAGCCGGGCTCGAATCCATCTCCGACGGGACGCTCCGGCTCGACGACCGCCCGCTGAACGACGTGAAGCCACAGGACCGCGACATCGCGATGGTGTTCCAGTCCTACGCGCTGTACCCGCACATGACGGTGCGAGAGAACATGGCGTTCGGACTGGAGGAGTCGACGGAGATGCCCGACGAGGAGATCGAGCCGCTGGTGACCGACACCGCGGAGCTGCTCGGCATCGACGCGATGCTCGACCGCAAGCCGACCGAGCTCTCCGGCGGCCAGCGCCAGCGGGTCGCCCTCGGCCGGGCCATCGTCCGCGACCCGGAGGTGTTCCTGATGGACGAGCCGCTGTCCAACTTGGACGCCAAGCTGCGCTCGGAGATGCGAACCGAGCTCCAGCGTCTCCAGGAGGAACTCGACACCACGACGGTGTACGTCACCCACGACCAGACCGAGGCGATGACGATGGGCGACCGCATCGCCATCC
>JBDGTQ010000009.1:0-87207 GCA_042216705.1 Halolamina sp.
TCATCCGGAAGTACGCCTGGACGGGCATCTCGACGGTCACGCCCTCGGGGACGTACACGAACGAGCCGCCGGACCAGATGGCGCCGTGCAGCGCGGCGAACTTGTTGTCGCTGGGGGGAACACACTTCGTCATGAAGTGCTCCTTGAGGATCTCTTCGTGCTCCTGGACGGCCTCGTCCATGTCACAGAAGACGACGCCCTTGTCCTCCCAGCGCTCCTGCATGTTCTGGTAGACGACCTCCGACTCGTACTGGGCGCCGACGCCGGACAGCGCCTGCTTCTCGGCCTCCGGGATGCCGAGCTTGTCGAAGGTGTCCTGAATCTCCTCGGGGAGGTCGTCCCACTCGTCGGCGCCGCCGCGGGCCTCGACGTCCGGGCGGATGTAGGGGACAATCTCCTCGACGTCGACCTCCGAGAGGTCGGGCTGACCCGG
Source organism: Halolamina sp. (assembly GCA_042216705.1). GTDB lineage: Archaea > Halobacteriota > Halobacteria > Halobacteriales > Haloferacaceae > JBDGTQ01. Next base: position 434 of record JBDGTQ010000009.1, read on the forward strand.
CCAGTCGGTCGGCATCGGCATCTCGTGGAACTGCTCCAGCGCACGCAGTCGGCGCTCGAGCATCCACTGCGGTTCGTCCTTGTCTTCGGAGATGAGGCGGATGGTCTCCTCGTCGAGGCGACCTTTCTCCGCGGCGAACGCCGAGGACTCCTCCTTCTTGAAGTCGAAGCGGTCCTCGGTGTCGGTCTGCTTCAGGTGGTCTTGCTCTGAACTCATGTGGTATGTATCGGTTGGGTCTGCAGCCTTATGACGCTGTGGCAGCGGCGGTTACGCGGTTCCGTACACTTCTTCGCGAACCCAGTCGTACCCCTTGTCCTCGAGCTGTTCGGCCAGCTCTGCACCGCCGGACTTGGCGATCTCGCCGTCGATCATCACGTGGACGTGGTCGGGCTCGACGTAGTCGAGAATGCGCTGGTAGTGGGTGATCTGGAGGATGCCGGTGCCCTGCTCGTCGCGCAGGGCGTTGATGCCCTCGGAGACGTCCTGCAGGCGGTCGATGTCCAGCCCGGAGTCGATCTCGTCGAGCACCGCGATCGACGGCTCCAGGATGGCGGCCTGCAGCACCTCGTTTTGCTTCTTCTCGCCGCCGGAGAACCCGGCGTTGAGGTAGCGCTGGGCGAACTTCTCGTCCATGTCCAGCAGCTCCATCTTCTCGCTGAGCAGCTCCTGGAACTCGGCGACGCCGATCTCGCCATCGTCGGCGGGCCCCTCCATCGGAGAGGTCTCGTAGCCCGCGTCTTCGTCTTCGTCCTCGTCATCGTCGGCCTCGGCGGCGTCCTCCGCGTCGTCGTCCTCGAAGAGCTCCTCGCGCTCCTCGACCTTGGCGTTGAGCGCCTGTCGCAGGAAGTTGACCATCGTCACGCCCTCGATCTCGGCGGGATACTGGAAGCCGAGGAAGACGCCGAGGGCGGCGCGCTCGTTCGGTTCGAGGTCGAGGAGGTCCCAGCGGTAGTCGTCCTCGTCCAGCTCCTCGTCGACGTCGGCGACGTCCTCGTCGTCGAGGTGGATCGTGATTTCGCCGCCGGTCACGTCGTACGCCGGGTGACCGGCGATGACCTTCGCGGTCGTGGACTTGCCCGAGCCGTTGGGTCCCATCAGCGCGTGAATCTCACCGGACGCGACCTCTAAGTCGACGCCGCGGAGAATCTGCTCGTCTCCGTCTGCGACCTCAGCGTGGAGGTCGGTGATTTCGAGTGTTGCCATTGGTTCGTTTCCTCGTACCCACTTCTCCGGCTGTTGTACCCATCAAGGTTTCGGAATACCCCCCGTTGGATTCACAGAATCGGAAGATTCCTTTCGATTCCCAAAATTCATCGCGTCGCGGCGGCGACAGAGGTTAGTGTAGTGACAAACCGCCGCGGCTCAGGCCCATTGGCCGAGGCCGGTCTGTTCCTGGCCGGATTTGACCTCGTCCCAGGACAGCCCTAGCGCCTCGATGATGCGCTCGATGGGGCCTTTCAGCGTCTTTTCCAGCATCTTCTCGTAGTCGATCTCGAACGCCTCCGGCACCTGGTCGGCGTACTCGTAGCAGATGACGTCCGGATCGCGCTTGAACTCACCGTACAGCTCGTCGCGCTGGGGATCCAGCCCCTTTCGGTCTTCCATACGCTGCCAGAAGTCGGGATGAACCTTCTCCAGGTAGAGCCGCTTGGGCTTGCTCCCGCGCTGGAAGTTGGTGCCCAGCAGCTCGTTGGCGTACTGGGCGCCGCGGACCTGCGCGGTCGGCGTCTCGTACGCCGCCAGCCGCTTGCCGATGCCGCCGGGGATGCCGATCTCGTCGAGGTCGACGTCGCCGGCCTGGAACGCCTCGATCTCCTCGTGCAGGAAGGTTTCGACCTCCTCGAGGTCCCCGCCGGTGACGATCATCTCGATGACCTCCCGCTGGACGCGCTTGGTTATCGCGGCGATGTCCGAGCGCTGGTACTCGAAGCCGGTGATGTCGATGTCGTCGACGTCCTTGCCCTCCTTCCAGACGATGTGGCCGGCGTAGCGCTTCTTCTTGCCGGCCTGGAAGAACCGCCGGTACAGCTTCTCGAACTCGATCTGGAAGCGGTGGCCCTCCGCGCCGAGCTCCTCGCGGACGAAGTCGTCGTAGCGTTCGTTGATGTGGTCCTCGATTTCGAAGGACTCCTCGATTGCCTCCGCTTTGGAGACGTCGCCGCCGAGTTCGAGCATGACCGAGTCGGTGTCGCCGTAGGCGACCTCGTGGCCGGCCTCGTTGGCCGCCGTCTCCGTGAACTGGATGACCTCGCGGTTGGTCGCCGTCACGCCCGAGCTCATCTCCTTGTCGTACAGCCGGAAGCGGTCCCAGCCGAAGACGCCGTACAGCGAGTTCATGATGACCTTCAGCGCGGCCTGCTGACGGTCGTACTGCTCGTAGCGCTCGCTGCCGGGGTCGTGTTCGTCGCGGGCGGCCTTCTTCTCCTCGCGGCCGTCCAGCAGCTCGGTGACCATCTCGCGGATGATGCCGTCGGGCTCCTTCCGGAAGTGGATCCCGTTGGGCGTCCGGTACGTCTCGCCGTCGTACGTTTCGGGGTCGACCTTCGTCTCCGGTGAGGCGTTGATGGTGACCATCGACATCGGGTACAGCGACTTCAGGTCCAGCACCGTCACGTTCTCCCTGACGCCGCTGATGGGGTCGAACACCGCCCCGCCCTCGAACTCCTCGGCGTCGTGGGCGCCTTTTGTCGGCAGGACGAACTCGCCGAAAGCCTCGTGGAGGACGTACATGTCGACCGCGTCCCCCGGCGTGGGGGCGTCCTCGAGCTTGCAGCCGACGAACTTCCGGGCCTCGTCCCAGAAGGCGATGACCTCCTGTTTGCGGTCGATTTCGACGCACAGCTCCACGTCGCGGAGGTTGTACGCCAGCAGCTGGTGAGGATCGTCCTCCCAGAGGTCGCCGATGTCTCCGGGGTAGCGCTCCTTCCCGACGTCGAGTTCGCGCTCGCCGATGGCGTCCAGCCGGTAGGACTCCAGTTCGGTGAACATCGTCCGCTGGTAGGCGTACAGCAGGTCCATCACGACCCGGCCCTTCACGTTCGGGCCGCCCCACCCCGAGCGCCAGGTCTCGCCGATGCGGGAGAGCCGGTCCGGGGTGAGGTCGTACTCCGTGCCAGGGGCGATCTCCTCCATCCGGTCGAGCAGGTATGGCGCGTCGAAGTCCTCGAAGTTCCACCCCGTGAGCACGTCCGGGTCGGTCTCGGCGAGGTAGTCGACGAAGGCGTCGAGCATCGCCGCCTCCTCGGCGAAGGACTCGACGCGAACCTCAAGGTCGTCGCGGACGGCGGGGTCGTAGTCCGCGAAGTCGCCGTCGTCCAACGTCCGCCCGTCGCCGCCGGGGGCCTCGTACAGCCACAGGACGTATTCGTCCCGGTAGGAGTCGTGGGAGGTGAGACAGACGATGGGTTCCTCGCCGTCCTCGGGGAAGCCTGAGCGGTCGTCGACCTCGATGTCGAAGGTGTTCACCCGGAGGTCGGCCTGAGGCGCCTCGCAGGGAACGACCTCGGCGGGCGGCACCTGGACGGCGTCGTCCTCGTGGTCGTCGAGGCGGCGGGCCGGGACGCGGACGCCGCCCTCGATGTCGCGGTCGATGAGCAGCCGGTTGGGGAAGAGGATGTCGGCCTCGTACGTCGTCTCGAAGTCGTCACGGATGCGGCCAACGTCTCTGGGCGTGCGGGCGACCACCTTCGCCACCTCAGTGGCGCGGATGGACTCGAACGGTTCGCCGTCGGCGTCGGTGTGACGCACGTCGACGACGGCCTCGTACTCCTCGGTGAGGTCGCTCTCCTCGGCCACCGCGGTCGGGACGTAGAAGTACGGCTCGAACCCGAGCACGCGGACGTGCTCGGTCTCGTCGGCGGCGGTGCGGCCGAACACGTGGACGACCGGATACTCGTCGCTGCCGACCCCTTCGATGGAGTAGTCGACCTGTGTCACCAACAGTTCGAGGTGGTCGCCGCCGTGGTCCGGGAATCGGTGGTCCCGGTCTTCGACGGCGTCGGCCGACAGCGCCCCGTCGCCGGCGACGACGGCCGCCTCCTCGGCCGGGCGGTCGTCGCCGGCCGCGGCTCCCTCGCCGTCGTCGCCGTCGAAGTCGTCTGCGAGCGTCCACTGCTCGGAGCCGTCAGTCATTACCTCCTACTCCGCGCTCGACTGGCTAAAAAGTCCCGCGATGGACGGCCGCCAGCGGGGAGAGCGGACCGGCCGACCGACTCCGACCGATTCGCTCCGGCCCGAGCCGACGACGGTCGCGTCGGACCGGGGGCTCTTTGCCCGCGGCGACCGAACGCCGACTGTGTTCGACCCGCTGGACGAGGACGACCCCGACCCCTGGCCCGACGAGCCGACCGAGCCGGACCCGGAGCCGGAGCTCGGGTCGCCGGCCGACGAACTCGCCTCCGTGCCAGAGCCGAGCGTCCCCGACACCGACGAGGTCGACGCCGAGACGCGGACCACCTTCTGGGCGTCGGTGCTGCTGGCCAACGGTGCGGTGCTGCTGGTTAGCCTCGGCCCGATGCTCGCCTTCTTCCGGGGGCAGACGCTGCTCGGCGGCGGGCTGTTCGTAGCCGGCTGTCTCCTGTTCGCCCGGCTGTACGTCTACTACCGCTCGTTCCGGTCCGACGACGAGGCGAGCGACGGCGACGGTTCCGACGCTGACGACCCCGGTCCCGAGTCCGACGGTGCCACCCTAGCGGAGGCCGACGCGAGCGCGGCGTCCCCTGAGGAGAACGCATAACCGTCGGCCCCGCCTCCGTCGGTACGATGCGAACGGTGCACGACGACGACGGGCGCCGCTACCTGCTCTGCAAGGAGTCAGCGGAGTCGATGCTGGTTCGGGACCCTGAAACCGGCGAGCAGCGGTATCTCCCGGCTGAGGCAGTCGAGGTGGAGGCCGCCGGCGAGTCACCGCTGTCGGTCGCCGCCGAAGGCGTCGCCGAGCCGGTGCGGCGCATCCTGACCGCCGCCCGCGACGAGCGGGCGCTGGGACTGCTCGTCGAGGTCGTCGACCGCGAGGCGGTGGCCGTCCGGACGCTGCTGTCGGCGTACGACCTCTGTGAGAGCGACCTCCACGGCCTCGTCGCCGAGTTCCGCGCGGCGGGGCTGCTCGCCGAAACCGAGGTCGCCGGGGAACGCGGCTACGAGCCGACCGACCTCGCCGTCGCCGGCGTCCGTGCGCTGCGAGTCGCGGACGCGGGGTTGGAAGACGGTGGGGCAGCCTCCAGGGCGCGAACGTCGAGTCCGGGCGCCGACGGCGACTGCTGACAGCGACCGCGAACGTCGGTCAGTCGTCGCCCACGACGACCGAGACCGCCGGGTTCTCCTCGCGGGCGACGGACGACCGGTTGGTCGTGCCGTCCTTCTCAACGGTAACGAGGTGGTCTGCCGCGGCGACGAGCTCCTCGTCGTGGCTGACGATGACGATCTGTGAGACGCCGAAGCCGCGCATCTCGTCGACGAGGTCGCGCAGCCGCGAGACGTGCCCAGAGTCGAGGAACACGGTCGGCTCGTCGAGGATGAGCGGCGGCGTCGGGGCCGCCCCCTCGATGCCTTCCGCGAGCAGCCGGTAGATGGCACACCGCAGCGAGAGGTTGAACAGCGCCCGTTCGCCGCCGGAGAGCTGTTCGGGGTCGAGCGCCTCCCCGTCTTTCTGGAAGACGGTGAGCTCGTACCGCCCGTCGAGTTCGATGTGTGAGTAGGCGTCGTTGTCGTAGACGAGGTCGAACGTCTCGTTGAGCGTCCGCTCCAGCTGGTCGACGTTGCGCTGGCGCAGCTCCGCCCGGAGATCGCCGTAGGTCGCCTCCAGCTCGGCGGTCTCGTCGTGGAGTGATTCGAGGCGGTCGACCTGCTCGGCCAGCTCCTCGCGGCGTTCGCGCAGCGAGTCGAGCTGCTCGAGGTCCTGTTGGACGCCGCCGATGCGACTCTGCAGTTCGTCGCGTCGCTCCCGCAGCGACGCCAGCTTCTCGTCGACCTGCTTGATGTACGTGACCGCCCGGTCGCGCTCCTCTGTAGCGGTGTCGAGACGCTCCTCGTCGAACTCCGCGCGGAGCTCGTCGCGGCGGTCCCGGAGGTCGCCGAGCCGGTCCCGCCGCTCGTCGTTGCGGTCGGCGAGCAGTTTGCGGCGCTCTCGGAGCCGCTCGACGTCGTCGTCGGCGTCGGCTGCGGTGTCGAGCGCCGACTCCACGTCCGCCAGCGTCTCCCGCTCGTCGTCGACCGCGTCCAACTTCGTTTCGAGGTCGTCGACTCGCTCGCGGGCCGACTCGGCCTCCGTGCGGCGCTCGCTCGCCAGGCCGCGCTTCTCCTCGACCTCGGCGTCGAGGTCGGCGGCGGCGTCGCGGGCCTCGGCCGCCGCGTCACGGGCCTCGGCGGCGATCTCGGTCTTTTCCTCGACGGCGGCTTCGAGCAGTTCGGCTCGCTCTTCGAGGCTGGCGAGGTCGCTCTCGGCGGTGACCAGCGCGTCGGCGTCCTCGAGCGTCTCCGACAGCTCGTCCGTGCGCTCGTCGAGGTCGGCGACCCGGGCTTCCAGCTCGGCGACGCGCTCGCGATCGGCGGCGAGGGACTCGACGTGCGGCGAGTCCTCGACCGGTTGCCCGCACTCGGGGCATTTGCCCGCTTCGAGGAGCTCCTCGGCTTCGGCCACATCGTCGCGGGCGGACTGGAGTTCCGCCCGGGCCTCGTTGAACGTCTCTCGGGCGTCTTCGAGGTCGGCGGCGACCGATTCGCGGTAGCGTTCGGCCTCTCCGCGGTCGCAGGGGGCGTCCTCGAAGCGGGTTTCGAGGTCGTCGATGTCGTCTTCGACGCCGGCCAGGTCCTCACGGCGCTCCGTCGCCTCCGACTCGGCCGCCTCGGCGTCGGCCGCGAGCTCCTCGGCGCGGTCGCGTTTCTCGTCGGCGCGGTCGGCCAGTTCCGCGGCCCGCTCGTCCAGCTTCTCGGCCTGGTTCCCGTACATCCGGACCTCGTCTTTCGCCTCGTCGAGCGCCTCGCGGAGCGACGACTCGCGCTCGTCGAGCGCCTCCCGTCGACGCTCGACCGCCGCCGCCGTCGCCTCGTCGAGGCCGGCCTCGGCCGCGAGTCCCTCGGCGCGGTCGGTCGACGCTTCGCGGCGGTCGCGGGCGTCGCCGATGCGGTCCTGCAGGTCGTCGCGTTCGCGCTCCGTCTCGCGAACCTTCGCTTCGAGCTCGTCGATGTCGTCGTCGAGCTCGGCGAGCTGTTCGCGGATCTCCTCGTACTCCTCGAGGAGCTCCGTCATCCGGTCGCGGGTCTCGACGGCCTGCTCGCGCTGGGCCTCGAAGTGCTCGATGCCGTCCTCGCCGGCGACGACCTCGTTCAGCTCGGACTGCAGTTCGTTCAGCTTCGCGTTGGGGTCCCTGTTCTCCTTGTCGGCGATCTGGTCGTCGAGGTCGTCCAGGGCGCCGCGTTTCCGGCCGAGTACGTCGTCGACGCCGAGCCTGGCATCGCTCGCGCGATCGCGGTACTCCTCCAGTTTGCCGAGCTGGAGCAGGTCGTCGATCATGTCTTGGCGCTCGGTCGGCGTCGCGTTGATGAGCTTGTTCACTTCTCCCTGCCGAACGTACGCGCAGTTGACGAACGCGTCGGCGTCCATCCGGAGCATGTCGGTGACGTACTCCCGCACGTCGGTCGCGCCCTCGACGACCGGGTCGTCGCCCTCGTGTTCGAGCGTGCAGGTCGCCGTGCTCACGCGGTCGCCGCGACGCCGAAGCTCGCGGACGACGTGGTAGCGGCCGCCGTCGTGGGCGAACCACAGCTCCACGTCGGCCTCGTCCTCGCCGTTGGTGACGACGTCGCCGAGGGTCTCGTCCAGCGCCTTCGCCCCGTAGAGCGCAAAGAAACACGCCTCCAGCAGCGACGACTTGCCGCTGCCGTTGAGCCCGTGGATGACGGTCACGCCGTCGTCCAGCCGGAGGTCGGCGTCGCCGAACGGCTTGAAGTTCCGGAGTCGGATGCGGTCGAATCTCACGTGTAATCCTCCATGGAGAGCTGGGAGTCGGTCGCGTTCGTCGCGTCTTCACTCGCAGCGTCGGCCGCGTCCAGTGGGTCCTCCTCTGCGGCGTCGGTCGCGTCTGGCGAGGCGTCGTCAGCAGCATCGTCCGCGGTCGAGTCGACCGCGTCGGCTCGGGCAGGAGCCGTGTCGTCCGCGTCGCCCTCCTCAGCCTGGGTACGAGCGTCGTTGTCGTCCACGCTCTCGGCCGCCTCGTCGTCCCTTGCGGCCTCGAACGCGTCCGGCTCCTCGTCGAGGAGGTCGGTCACGTGGTCTTTCACCGTCTCGCGGACGTTCGCGTCGGCGGTCTTGCTCTCGCGGACCACCTCGTCGACGCCGCGGGCGGCGGTCGACAGCCCCATCTCGGCGACGCGTTCGCGGACCGCCTCGTCAGGGTCCGCGAACGACACCGACACCTCCTCGTCGGCCTCTCTCTCCCGGCGGTCGGTCACCCGGGTAAGCAGGGCGCCGGCCTGGTCGGCGACTTCCTCGACGGTCGCCGGTCTGACCGGTTCGCCCTCGCCGTCGACCTCGACGACGACGACCGCGTCCTCGACGTCGTGCTGGCGGACCCGCTCGTGGACGCGCTCGGGGCCCTCACCGGCCGCGAGGTCGACTTCCACGAAGACGAACTCGCGGGTGCGGTCGGCCAGCGAGCGTCGGCGCACGTCCGCCTCGCCGTCTTCGAAGGCGACGAGGTTGTAGCCGCGGGGGTCGCGCTCGCTGGCGCTTGCGCGCTCGGTCGACCCGCAGTAGGTCACCCAGGTGTCCAGCACCTCGGCGGTGTCTGCTTCGTGGTTGTCGCCGAGCAGCATCGCGTCGAACTCGACGGACGCCGCCGAGAGCACCGTCTCGGTTTCCCAGTCGGCGTGGGCGAACGGCGTGAACAGGCCGTGTGCCACCAGCGCCGCGTGGGCGGCGTCGTGGGCGGCGAAGTCGTAGTCGAGTTCGTCTCGGCGGGCCTCGGGCACGTGGTCGAGGCCATAAAAGGCCGTATCGCCGACGGCGACCGGATCCGAGCCGAGTCGGGTCGCCAGCCCCAGCGACTCGAACATATCCAGCCACTGACCGGTCCGCGTCGCCTCGTGGTTGCCGACGACGGCGAGGAAAGGGACGCCGGCGTCGTCCAGTCGTCGCAGTGCCGAGAGCACGGCCATCAGGTCCTGGAGCTCCGGCCGACGGTCGTGGAACAGGTCGCCGGCGTGAACGACCGCGTCGACCGGCTCGTCGGCCCCTGGTCCCTCGCCGACGGCGTCGTTGACGACAGCCTCGAACGCCCGACGGAAGTCCGCGCGACGCTCCGGCGAGTGGTACTGCCGGTAGCCGACGTGGGTATCGCCGGTGTGAATCACCCGTGTCATCTGTCGTGACCTTCGCCGGCGGTGGTTAAACTCGTTGCGTGACCGGAGCGGAAGTGGTCGGCCGCGGCGGCTCGGAGCGCGGTCAGCGCGGCCAGCGTCTCTCGGGCTGCGGCCACCGCCGGAGCGTCGGGGTCGCACTCGGCGGCCCGCTTGACCCCGGCTCGCAACCGGCGCTCGCCGACGGTCTCGACCGCATCGGCGAGTTCAGCCACGCTATCGACGGCCCCGAGCCGGGAGACCGCCTCGGTCGCCTCGGCCGAGGTGAGCGACTCCAGCGTCTGTCGCGACGTCTCGGCCGCGGTCCCGCGGTCGTCGTGTGGAGGGCTTGATCGAATATCGGCACCGTCGCCGGCGCGCTCGTCGGCGACGAGCAGTCTCGCCAGCGCCGCTCGGACGGCCGTCGGCGACGGATGCGGCGACTCCGGCGACTGCTCCGACGACCGCTCCGGCGGATGCGGCGGCTCCGACGACGCGGCCGGGTCCGGCGAGGGAGACACGGGAACGGGTGAGTCGTTTCCGCACTTGAACTCTCGGGTGCCGCCAGCGGTCGCAGGCGGGTCGCTGGTGGTCGGAAGGAAATGCGGATGGAGGGAATCGGAACGAAACGGTACGAGTCGGTCGAGGCGTCGGCAGTACCGTTACAGATTCAGCGCGTAGATTCGCTTGCGGGCGTCGGAGAAGGAAAAACGGGAGTCGACGACGTCCTCCTCTTCGAGACGGCTGAGGGCGTACCGAACGGTCCGCGGCGGCAACAGCGTCTCCTCGGCCAGCTGGCTCTGTGTCAGCGTGTCGTTGTACTCCAGCACCTTCGCGACGAGCTTCGCGCTCGGCGGCAGGTCGCGTACCGGCTCCCAGCGGTCGTCCTCGGATTCGGCCTCTTCGTCCGCGACGCTCTCGGTTGCGCTCATCGTACACCCACGTTCTGCATGCCAGTAGATAATATTTGCTATCCGCTAATATGCACACGGTGAATCAAATCGCCGCTCGTTCCCCCTTACCCGAAGCCTCTTTACTGCTACCGACTTATCACAGACGATGACCGACACGGTCGACGACGTCGAGCTTCCGTACGACGCGGACTTGGCGTCGAAGCAGGAGAAGATCGAGGCGCTGCGCGAGCGTCTGGAGGTGTTGGAGTCCCAGAACGAGGAGATGCGCGATAAGCTGCTGGACGCCAACGCCGAGAACAACAAGTATCAACAGAAGTTGGAGCGGCTCACACACGAGAACAAGAAGCTGAAGCAGTCGCCGCTTTTCGTCGCCACGGTCCAGGAGATCACCGGCGACGGCGTCGTCATCAAGCAGCACGGGAACAACCAAGAGGCGCTGACCGAGGTCACCGAGGAGATGCGCGAGGAGCTGGAGCCGGACGACCGGGTCGCGGTCAACAACTCGCTGTCCATCGTCAAGCAGCTGACCGACGAGACGGACGTTCGGGCTCGCGTGATGCAGGTCGACCGGTCGCCGGAGGTCACCTACGAGGACATCGGCGGCATCGAGAACCAGATGCACGAGGTCCGCGAGACCGTCGAGATGCCGCTGCAGAACCCGGACATGTTCGGCGAGGTCGGCATCCAGCCGCCCAGCGGCGTCCTCCTGCACGGCCCGCCCGGCACCGGCAAGACGATGCTGGCCAAGGCCGTCGCCAACGAGACCGACGCCACCTTCATCAAGATGGCCGGGTCGGAGCTCGTCCACAAGTTCATCGGCGAGGGCGCGAAGCTCGTCCGTGACCTCTTCGAGGTCGCCCGCGAGAACGAGCCCGCCGTGCTGTTCATCGACGAGATCGACGCCATCGCCAGCAAGCGGACGGATTCGAAGACCTCCGGCGACGCCGAGGTCCAGCGGACGATGATGCAGCTGCTCTCGGAGATGGACGGCTTCGACGAGCGCGGCGAGGTTCGCATCATCGCGGCCACCAACCGCTTCGACATGCTGGACGAGGCCATCCTCCGCCCTGGCCGATTCGACCGTCTCATCGAGGTGCCGAAGCCCGGCTTCGAGGGCCGCGAGATAATCTTCGACATCCACACCCGCGACATGAACGTCGGCAGCGACGTCGACTTCGCGACGCTCGCACAGATGGCCGACGACGCCTCCGGCGCCGACATCAAGGCCATCTGCACCGAGGCCGGCATGTTCGCCATCCGAGAGAACCGCGAGGAGGTCCGGATGGCCGACTTCCGCTCGGCCTGGGAGAAGATTCGTGCCGCCAGCGAGGACGGCTCGCCCGACGGCCCCTCGCCGGCGTTCGCCTGAGCCGGTCCGACGCTCGACGCGCTCCGGCTTCGACGCCCGCTTCGTCGGAACCGAACCGCGAACGAATCGTGCTCTTGCGCTTGTCCTTCGACCTCCGGACCAGCACGGCAGCCGTCGCTCGGAGTCAGAACGCGAGAAACAGCGCGTACGGGACGACGAACAGCAGGACGAAAAGCGCCAACAGGATCAGCCCGTAGCTGCCGGCGGTCGCGACGCCCGCAAGCCACGCCGGGCTGTCGAGGTCGGTGCCGAGCGCTGAGTCGAGGTCGAAATCGAAGTCGAAGCCGAGGTCGATGTCCATATTCTCACCGTTCGCGGGCGAGGGCTTGAGTGTTCGTGGTCGAGAGCGCCGCGACGGCCGCGGGCCGCTCGTCCATCCCCGAACTCGCAGGGTTTATACCTCCGCTGGCGGTAGCGACTGCTACTATGGCCGAGAACGAAGCAGGGTCCGTCGGCAGCGCCGGTCGGTTCGGCGCTCGCTACGGACGCGTCGCCCGAAAGCGCGTAAAGGAGATCGAGGCGGAGATGGAAGACGCCACCGTCGACGGCGACGACGTCACCCGCGTCGGAACCGGCATCTGGGTGAACGAGGAGACCGGCGAGAAGTTCACCGGCGGGGCGTACAACCCCGAGACCCCCGGCGGCGTCTCCGTCCAGCGGTCCATCCGCGCGGCGCTCGCGGACGACGAGGAGTAACCGACCGTCATGAGCTACAAGTGTTCCCGGTGTAAGCGCGACGTCGAACTCGACGAGTACGGTGGCGTTCGCTGCCCGTACTGCGGTCACCGCGTCCTCCTGAAGGAGCGGTCGGCTGACGTGAAGGAAGTCGCCGTCGAGTGAGGCCCGTGCCCGTGCCCGTGTCCGGGGGACCCGGCCCGGCCGCGCCGACGGACGCCGCCCACCGCGGTGTTTTCCGCGTTCGCTACGACGACGCCGACAGCGCCGCAGCCGTCGCCGACGCCGTCGCCGTCGAGGAGGACGATATCGACGACGACCGCTCGCGGGCTCGCGTCGACCGGACGGCGGCCACCGTCTGGGTGGTCGTCGAAGCCCGGGACCTCGTGGGGCTGCGGGCCGGATTGAACACCTGGAGTCGACTGGTCGAGGCCGCCGAGTCGGCGGTCGGCGTCGCCCGCGCTTGAGCGACCAACGGCGGGGACCGTTCGTGCCGTTCGGCCGGGTCTCCGCCGCGAGCGGCGGCGACACGGTCAGTCGGCCGTGTGGCGCGAAAGACGGGGCTTTTTCCCCCCGAAGCACGTCAACCCAGGTATGCAGGGCAACCTTCCGCCGGAAGCAGAGGAGAAAATCGAAGAGCTGCAGGATCTTCAGGAGACCGCCGAGCAGGTCGCCGCCCAGAAGGAGCAGACCGAGGCCACTCTCTCGGAGTCCAAGACCGCCCTGGAGGCGCTCGAAGACGTCGAGGAGGACGCGACGATGTTCCGCGAGGTCGGCGAGATTCTCGTCAAGACCGACTACGAGAACGCCTACGACGACCTCGAAGAGAAGGTGGACTCCCTCGAAGTCCGCGTCGAGCAGCTCGCAAAGCGCGAAGAGCGCGTCCAGGAGCAGTTTGAGGAGCTCCAGGAGGAGCTCCAGCAGATGCTTCAGGGCGGCGGCGCGGGCGGCCCCGCTGGCATGGGTCCCGGCGCCGGCGGCGCCTGACTGACGAGCGATGAGCCAGTCGACGGAACCGACCGACACCGAGGTCGTCGAGACGGCCGCCGAGGCCGCCGAAGGCGTCATCTTCGCCCGCTACCGGCAGTCGGCGGTGACCGACCACGACGTGACGGTCACCTTCGAGGACGGCGTGCTCGAAGTCGACGTATACATCAACCCGGGCGACGACGCCGACCCCGATGCCGACGCCGTCGCCGACGAGGCCGCGCGGGCAGCACAGGAGGCGGTCGACGAACTGTTCGCGGACTGATCGACTCGACCCGACCGACCCGCGGTCACGGTCGCGACCGACTATCCGACGACGCTGAACCGCAGAGCGTTCACGCCGTCGCCTCGGACGTTCTTCTGACACGGCTTCCGAGAGCGAGCCCACAGGCTCTCGTCGCCGACGCCGTCGGAGAGGCACCCGTCGCCTTCGGTTAGCCGCAGCGAGGTTGGAGACGACTCAAGCGAGGAAGAACAGCAGCACCGACACCGCCATCGCGACCAGCGCCACCGCCGCCGCCAGCGCCCCGCCGATGGAGACCACGGCGTTGGCGTGGCTGGCCAGCGACTCGGTGCGGTCGTTGCCGAAGACGGTCACTCGGGCGCGCTCGACCGCCATCCCGGCGGTGACCGGCTCCGAGTCCGCGCGGGCCCGGGCGACCAGCGAGGCGATGGTCGACTCCAGTTCGTCGTCGTCTATCGCCGCGCCGACCTGGTTGTCTGCCTTCACGGTGTTGACGATGTGGGTGTCCGTCGTCATCACCTCCGCCTCGTCGACGAGCCCGGCCGGCCCACCGTCGGTCGCGACCGCTGCCGGCTCGCGCTCGCCGTCGGGGGCGGGGCCGTCGTCACACAGCGTCTCGACGATGTCGTCTCGCAGGCCGGGCTCCATGTTGTTGCCGTCGACGAGGACGTACGCCGTCTCGACGCCGTCGACCTCCGTGACGGCGACGCGGATGCCCAGCGGTCCGATGCCGTCGGCCGGCTCCCAGTCGGTCTCCGTCCAGGCGGTCCCCATGGCGAGGGAGCCGCGCTCGGCGTCGGCCAGCTCGGCGCCGGCCTCGCTCGCGGCTCGCATCATGTCGAACGACCGCTCGCTGCCCGGCGTGACGTGGCCGAGGTCCGGGCCGTTCAGCCCGTCGTTGCTGTTGTGGGCGTCGACGAGCAACACGTCGTCGAGGCCCTCGGTCTCGGCCTCGGCTCGGGCGGAGAGCCCCACGGCGTAGGCCACGTCGTCGGCGAACGCCGGCGCGAACGTGTTCACGAGGAGCGCGTCGTCGCCGAAGGCCTGGCCCAAGACGGACGCCTCACCGGCCGCGGTCGTGACCGGCGTCGTGGCGCCGCCGTCGGCGTCGATGCGCTCGGCGGCGCGCTCGACGGCGTCGATGATGGTGTCGACCTCGCGCTCGGTGACGAGGTTGAAGTCGTGACCGGCGGTCGCGTGCGGCGGGAACGCCAGCCCGTCGGTGACGTCAGCGACCCGCTTGGGGAGGTTGCCGCCGCCGATTTCGCCCATCGGCCCGGGGTGAATCATCGGGAGGACGAACCGCGCCTTCTCGGACCCCGCCTCGTCCTCGAAGACGAGGACGTGGACGGGGACGACAGCGTCCTCGCCGAGCTGCTCAAAGAAGTCCTCCAGCTCGCGAGTCCCCTCGGCGACGTGGCCGATGAACCCCTGCAGGAAGTCCAGCATCGAGACGCCGAGGCTGTTGCGCCACGGGCGGTCTATGACGACGAGGAACGTCCAGACGGCGAGGGCGTACACGACACAGAGCGCCCCCAACAGGAGGAAGTGGTCTGCGGTCAGCCCCGCCAGCTCGGCCGGGGCCTCGGCCTGGCGGTCGAGATACGGCATCAGATACGCGTTCACCAGCGAGCCGCCGTCGGTGAGCAGGCGCATCGTGCCGCTGTAGACGAACAGCAGGGCCGCGGCGGTGGCGGTCTGGATGCTCGCTGGGACGGCGGCGACGACGAGCGACGACCGCGACACCGCCATCACGACCAGCAGCCGCAGCGCGAACACCGAGGCCAGCGCGACGACGAGCACGTCGAAGACGAACGTCTGTCGCAGCGTCGTGAGGGCGCTCACGATGGCGGCGCCGGTCAGCAACACGATGATGAGCAGCTCGCACACCAGCGCCAGCAGCGACGACCGATTCGGCGTGAGCTGGCCCCCGAGGTAGCGGTCGACCCCGGCGGTGCCGAGGCTGGCGGCCACCGTCGGCAGCCCGATGAAGAAGACGCCCTCCCAGGCGTCCTGTCCGATGAACAACAGCCCGCGCCAGGAGGTCGCGGCGGTGCCGGACTCGAAGGCACCGACGCCGGCCATCGCGGCGATACCCAGCGCGGCCACGACGCTCGTGTACCAGTTCGGGGCTCGGAAGATGAACCGCGACAGCCCCGCCAGATCGCTCTGAGTCGTCGTCATTGGCCCGGGATGATGCTCCCGAGCCGTAAAACGTTCAGTGTTTCACTCCGTGCCCGCGCTGGCGGCGAAACCGTCCTGAGCGGGCGCCTCCGCCGCGATAGCGACCACAGTGCCGGCAGTCGAGGGCCTCGGGGACGCGGCAAGCGAGCGGTCAGTTCGCCGCCTCGCAGATGGCCCGGAAGTTCTCGAACACTTCTTGTCCCCGTTCGGTGTGGGCGACCTCCGGATGCCACTGGACGCCGTAGAGGTCGCGGTCGGTGTCGCTCATCGCCTCCACCCCGCAGACGTCGCTGGCGGCCGTCAGCTCGAAGCCCGCGGGCAGCTCCTTCACCTCGTCGGCGTGGCTGGCCCACACCCGGGTCTCCGGAGCGAGTGAGCCGACCAGCGGGTCGTCGGCGTCAGCCACGTCGACCGTCACGTCGGCGTAGCCGCCGTAGTCGCCGCCGCCGACGCGGCCGCCGAGCTCCGCGGCGATGAGCTGCATGCCGAGACAGATGCCTAACACCGGCACGTCGAGGTCGAGGTACTCCGGCGCGCGACCGACGCGGTCGATGTCCGGTCCGCCCGAGAGGACGACCCCGTCGGCGTCGACCTCGCTCGGGGGCGTCTCGTTGTCGACGAGCTCGGTGTCGACGCCGAGGTCGCGCAGCGCGCGGCGCTCCAGATGCGTGAACTGGCCGTGGTTGTCCACGACGACGATTCGGGTCATGCGCGCCATTGGCCGTGTCCGCACAAAAACGGTGCGAATCCGACCGGAATCACGCACGACCGTGCACATCCAGCCGACCCGGTCGACCCGGTCGACTCGCTCGACCCGCCGTCCACGCCAGTCGCCCCCGTCGCACCGGTCGCGCGGGGCGTTCCCGTGACCACCGTCACTCGCCGAGGGTTTCGGGGTCGAACCGCTCGTCTTGCCCGCGCCAGGCCTCACGGTCGTCCTCCGTACGGGTGTCGAGATACACCCCGACGCCGTTGCCGTCGGGGTCGTCGAAGTAAAGCACCTTGCTGATGCCGTGGTCGACCGGAGAGACGGCGACGCCGCGGTCGCGCAGGCGGTCGTACACCGCGGCCAGCGTCGCCTCGTCGTCGACCAGCCACGCGGCGTGATAGAGGCCGACCGCCGGTCGCTCCGTCGGCGGCGCCGACCCGTCGCCGGGCACCGCCTGTAGCGCGAGGTCGTGGTGACGCTTCCCCAGCGTGCAGAACGCGAAGTTCGCGTGGCGCTCCGCGACCTCGACGCCGAGAGCGGCAGTGTAGAACGCGGCCACTCGGTCGAGGTCGCTCACCTTCAGGTGGACGTGGCCGAGGTTGTCGACCCGTGGCACGGGTGGACCGTCGGGTTCGGGCGAGAAATGCTTTCGCCCGACGGTGGCCGAAACGCGACGGCGTCCGGTCGGAAGCGACCGAACCCGAATCCGGCTCGCACGGCCGCGACCGGAACAGCTACGCCGTCCCGGGAGCCACGGGAACGCATGACGACGAACGACGCCGGCTGGATCGGCGAGACGTTCACCAGCGACGCCGGCTGGAACCATCTGCGGCGACTGGTCGACATCGGCAACCGCATGGCCGGACAGGACGGCGAGAGAGAGGGGCTGAACGCGACCCGGGACGCGCTGGACGCGGTCGGCGCCCGCGACGCCCGCGTCGAACGGTTCGACCTGCAGGGGTGGGAACGCGGCGACGCCGCCGTCGAGGCCGGCGCGGAGACGGTCGACGCCATCGGCCTCCCCCGCGGCCCCGCCGGCGAGGTGACCGCCGAACTCCTCGACCTCGGCGCCGGGCTTCCCGAGGACTTCGCCGAGGCCGATGTCGAGGGGAAGGTCGTGATGGTCTCCTCGATGGTGCCCGACTACTACGACCGCTACATCCACCGCACGGAGAAGTACCACTACGCCGTCGAGGGCGGCGCCGCGGGATTCGTCTACCGCAACCACGTCGAGGGGTGTCTGCCGCCGACCGGCTCCGTCCGCGGCACCGACGAGCCCATCGCCCCCGTCCCCGCGGTCGGCGTGAGCAGGGAAGCCGGCACCCGACTCGGCCGCCGCCGCGACGGCGAGAGCGTCACGCTCCGTGTCGACTGCGAGACGCCACAGACCGAGTCGGGCAACGTCGTCGCCGAACTCGGCCCCGACACCGACGAGTACGTCGTCGTCTCCAGCCACGTCGACGCCCACGACATCGCCGAGGGCGCCCGCGACAACGGCGCCGGAACCGCCACCGTCGTCGAGATGGCGAAGGCGCTGGCCGCTCGCGAGAGCGACCTGGAAACGAGGGTCCGGGTCCACTGCTACGGCGCCGAGGAGGTCGGCCTCGTCGGCTCCCACCGGATGGCCGCCGAAAGCGACCTCGACCGCGTGAAGGCCGTCGTCAACGTCGACTCCAACGTCGCCTCCCGGACGCTGCGGCTGTCGACCCACCGCTTCAACGAGCTCGAGGCCGCCGCCGAGCGCGTCGCCGACCGCTTTGACCACCCCGTCGAGACGGTTCCGCGGATGGTCCCACACAGCGACCACTGGCCGTACGTCCAGCGGGGGATTCCGGGGTACATGGTCTCGACGGACTCCCAGGGCCGGGGGCGAGGGTGGGGCCACACCTACGCCGACTCCCTGGAGAAGCTGGAGCCGCGGACGCTGCGCGAGCAGGCGATCCTCCTGACGGAGCTGACCGTCGACCTCGCACGGGAAGACGTCTCCGTCGCCCGCCAGGAGCCCGGAACCATCGCTGCGCACCTCGACGCCGAGAACAAGGCCGAAGGGCTGCAGAAGACCAGCGACTGGCCGTTCGACGACGCCGCGTGACCGGACCGCCGAACACCGGGGCCGAGAGCCGTCGGACTGCCGGCCGGCCGACCACCGACCGTCGACCGCGTCCCGCCGGGCTTTTAGCCCGTGGCGGGTAGCTCCGAACGATGAGCGGGTTCGGGACCGACCGACCGGGAGGCGCCCGATGAACGTCGTCGTCGTCGACGCGGCAGGGGCCGGACGCAGCGACCGCTCGGCCGACGCCGACGGGGTCGCCGACGACGCCGCGGCCGCCGACGTCGACGTGGTCGACACCGTCACCGGTCGAGACGCGCTGACCGCGGCGGTCGACGCGAACGAGGCCGGCGAGAACGGGAGCGCCCCTGGCGTCGACGCGTTCGTCGCCGTCGGCCCGGCGGCGTTGCGGACCTGCGCGCTCGCCGACCCGGACCGCCCAGTGGTCCCGGTCGGCGTCGGCGCCGACCACCACGCGGCGCCGCGGCGCCGGGTGACAGGGGCGCTAACCGCCGTTCGCGACGGCGACGCGCGACTGCGTTCGCGGCCGCTGCTGTCGCTGACCGTCGGAGGCGACCGCGTCGGGCGAGCGGTTCTCGACGCGACGCTGATGACCGACCGGCCGGCGAAGATTTCGGAGTACCGCGTCGCCGCCGACGGGGAGCCGCTGACGGCCGTCCGAGCCGACGGCGTGGTCGTCGCGACGCCGCTGGGGTCGGGGACGTACGCCCGGGCCAACGGCGGACCGATGGTCGCCCACGGCGGCGGGCTGTCCGTCGTGCCGGTGGCGCCGTTCGCGACTCGGTCGACGCCGTGGGTCGGTCCCGGTCCCGTGACGGTGACCGTCGAGCGCGACGAGACCGCGGTGGCGCTGTTCGCCGACCACGAGCGCGTCGCCGTCGTCGGCGTCGGCGACTCGGTGACGATTTCGCCGACGGGCACGCTGTCGACGTACCACGTTCCCGACGCCGTCGGGGACTGAGGCCCGCGCCGTCGATTGGAAAAACTCTAATGACTCCTTGCCCGAGAGTGAGCTATGCAACCGCTGCAGTTCCTCGTCCCCGTCGGGGCGCTCGACGCCGTCGAGCGGCTGTTGCCGTTCGTCATCTTCGGCCTCGTGGTGGCGAACATGGTGACCCGTGCGCTCGCACACCGCAGCCACGAGCGACAGGCCCAGAACGCCGACGACGGCGACCTCTCCCGGTATCTGCCCCACACGCTGAGCACCGCCGCGCTCGTCGTCGCCTCGTTCCTGTTCACCGTCGTCGAGCCCCACGGAGGCATCGTCCTCTCGGTGCTGGTGTTGGGCGCGTTCGTCAGCGATTTCTTCGAGTTCGAGGCCCGGCAGGTGGAGGCCCGCAACGACATGACCATCGAGCGGCCGAAGGCCTCGCTCACCGTCTCCGTGCTGGTGTTGCTGTACGCCGGCTATCAGGCGCTGTTCTTCCTCATCGCGCCGCTGTGGAACGCGGTCGTCTGAGCTCGGACGGGACGCTCCGATCCGAGTCGCCGGCCGTCTCCTTCTGACCGTCCGACCATTTTCGTCCGTCGTTCGTCGCCGATAGCGGTAGCGAGCCGGTAGCGTCGTCGGTGAGGGTGAGTGCCCCCGCCGTTGCGCCCAGATGAGGAACCGGGGAACGGAACGAGTCGGTCGGACGACTCCGCTGGGGGCACGTACAGGCCGCCAGAACGCCTGCTGAGGTCGACGCCGGGGCTGCACCGTTACAGCCCGCGGCGACCGCGTCGAGACGGCTCGGACGGACAGGCGCTCCTCTCAGTGGGCAGACGGTCGAAGGGCGTGGAGGTCGACGAGTAAACTCGTCGCTCCGAACCGACGCGAACGACCGCCAGAACCGGAGTTGTTGCCTCAGTTCGTCGACTCGCCGAAGGCGTCGGCCGCCTCCCGGGCCGCCGGGATGAGCAGCCAGAACGTGAGGGTACCGATGATGGTGAACCACAGGAGCATGTCGGCGAAGAAGATGCCGATGACGTCGAAGAAGGTGTTGGGCTCCGGCGGCGGCGCGATGAGCTGGCGTGGACTCTCGAACGACGTCGTCCGGTACCAGCCCGCGAACACGACCCAGGCGAGGCCGCCGGCAGTGAAGATGCCGAGCCCCTTGATGAACTCGTCAGCCATTATCTGAGGGTTCGTCGCGCTCCTCTTGAGCGTTTCCCATTCCCGGAGCGCGAAAGCGCGTGCCGAGGACGTACACCCCGGCACCGGCGCCGATTGAGAGCAGCCCTCCGACGCCGAACAGCGTCGTCAGCGTCCCCTCGGCGACGCCGAGGCCGACGGCCGAAAGCAGCGTCGCCACGAGCCGACGGAGCAGGCTCACCTGCAGCGTCGCGGCGTCGAGCAGGACGAAGCCGACGACGACCGCGACGACGGCGATGAGCGTCGAGAAGACGGTGACCGTCTTGTACAGCCGCATCGGGACCTCGATCTCCTGGTCGTCGCCCGCGCTCGCCGCCGCCACGTCGCCGGCGTCCGGCCCGTCGCTCGGGTAGCGGTATGCGTCCTCCTCGCCGTCGCTGGCGGGGGTATCAGCGGCGTCGTCGCCGTCGTCACCGTCGTCGGCACCCGCACTGGTACCGGTAGCACTCGCACCGGCGTCGCGGTCTGGTCGCTGGGTGGTGTCGTCGGTCATGGAAGGAGAGCCGGGTCAGAGGAGCGGCGTCGACTACTTCGGCGGCCGCATCCGGTAGTACCGGCGGTTGAGGTCGTACATGTACCCCTCCCGCATCGTCTTGAGGACGCCGTAGGAGATGGCGCCGACGACGAACGGCAGGAGGAACGTCAGGTCGAACAGCAGGTGCGGCGGCATCGGGATGAGGTTCTTCACCGACAGCAGCGAGATGGTCATCGCGAAGGTGATGCCGAAGACGCCGACCGCCGCCCAGAACGGCTGCTCGACCGGTCGCCGCGCCGCCCCCTTGTTGAGGAACGGGACGATAGCGATGAAGCCGACGACGACCACGTTGGCGAGGACGCCGTACGTCCGGTCGGCCATCAGCTTCTGGCCGCCCAGCACGGCCAGCTCGGGGTTCAGCGGGTTGACCTTCAGCAGGCCGAACGACCAGTAGAGATACCAGTCCGGCAGGATGATCGCCGGCGTCTGGTTCGGGTTCGCCGGCGCGCCGATGTGCGGCGGCATCGTCGCCGCCAGGAAGATTATCATCCCGACGAAGAAGCTCGTCAGCGCGAGGTTGCGGATGAGCTCGTGAGGCCACGTCGGGAACGCGAGCACGTCGCGCTCGACGTAGGTGGACTCCTGACGGAGGTCCTGGTCCTCGCGGCGGGCACGCTCGAAGTACTCGTAGGTGAGCCGCGACAGGCCCGTCGTGCGCTCCTTGCGCTCGCGCCAGGTGGGGGTCTCGTCGTCCGGCGGGACCGCCGGAACGCCGCCGCCGCCGTCGGTGCGAGGCTGCTGTGCCGCGTCGTCGTCGGTGTCGGAGTCGGTGTCGTCGCTCATTGTGTCAGTGGGGTTCCGCGATGCCCTGCATCCAGACGATGCCGATGTGGATGGCGATGAGGCTCGTCACCACGAACGGCAACAGGAACACGTGCAGGATGTACATGCGCTGCAGCGTCGCCGCCCCCAGCGAGAAGCCGCCGAACAGCAGCATGGCGACCCACTCGCCGATGAGCGGGATGGAGAGGCTCATCTCGACGCCGATCTGACCGGCCCAGAACGCGAGCTGGTCCCACGGGAGCAGGTACCCCGTGTACCCGAACACCATCGTCAGCGAGATGAGCACGATGCCGATGAGCCAGTTCAGCTCGCGGGGCTCCTTGTACGCGCCGGTGAAGTACACCCGGAGCATGTGCAGGAACACCGCCGCGGTCATCACCTGCGCCGACCAGCGGTGGATGGACCGCAGCATGAACCCGAACTGAAGATCGCGCATGATGAACGCGATCTGCTCGTAGGCGACGGTCCCGGTCGCCTCCGTCCCAGCCGCGGCCGACGGGGAGTAATAGAAGCCCAGTAAGGCCCCGGAGATGGCGGCGACGACGTACGCAATCGTCGAGAACGACCCCAGCGCGTACAGCGGGTACCAGTACCAGAACTTGTTGTCCAGGTTGTACTGTTCGGTGTGGCTCTTCGGCATCTGCATGTTGACCCTGTAGTACAGGGTCTCCAGCAGCTCCAAGTAGTCGACGATGCGCAGCCGCTTGTCGAGCCAGATGAGGGTGAACAGATACCCCTTCTCTATCGGTGAGAGGTTCTTTTCGCCCATCCAGCTCAGGTGATCGTGTTCGTCTTTGCGTTTCAGACTCATTGGTTAGCGCTTGTAGTATGGGTAAACCGCCCGCTTGACCTGGTCCCAGGCGCCCTCGCCCAGTTCGGTGCCTTCGACGTCATCCTCCCGGATGTAGAGGTCCTCCCACTTCCGACGACGCTTCTTGACTACGATGACGTCCGGGAGGAACTCCTTGCGGTACAGGGCAAGGATGAACGCCAGGTCGATGAAGATGCCGGCCAGCAGGCCGCCGAGGAACATGTTCCCGTTGGCGGTTAGCGCCCAGCCGCTCACCAGCCCGTAGGCGAACATGAACACGAGCACGACCTCGATTATCGTGAGGAGCACGATGGCGATCATCGCTGCCGTGCTCTCCCTGGCCGGCTCGTAGCGGTGGATGTCACCGTAGGTGGACCCTTCGCTGGACATTACTCTCTCCCCCCGGTGTTACCGGTGTTCGGCGACTCGCCGTATTTCAGCACGTAGAAGGTGAACACCAGCGAGATGATTATCATCAGGATGGTAGAGGCGCCGACCCAGTGGGCCTGAATCGGGACCCCGAAGTCGTGGAGCTCCTGCTTGCCGCCACCACCCTCGCCGCCGACGCTCTTGGTCGCCACGTCGTCGCCGACGGCGACAGCGCCTTTCATCCCGAGTCCCTTGTGGGGTTGACAGAAGTACGTCGTGACGCCGGCCTCTTCGAAGGTGTGTTCGTAGTGGACGCCGGCCTCGCTAATCGTCTCACCGCTGTCGAGCGCAGCGGGGCCGTCCTCGGCGACGACGTTGTGGCCGCCGCCGTTGCCGGTCCACTCCCACTTGACTGTCGTTCCCTCGTCGACCCAGACGCCGGCCGGAGAGAACGCGAAGCTGCCGCCGTTGCCGGAGGCGCCGACCTCCACGGTCACCTCGTCGTTCCCGCGAAGGTCTTCGTACCCCCCGTCGATGCCCTCGAGGTACCCCCGGAACTTCGGTTTCTCTGACTGGGCGGTCGCCGACCCCGACGCCGCGACCGTCGAGGCAGCGGTGACACCGCCAGCCGTCCGGACGAACTCCCGCCTATTCATACAAGGCGGTTGTCGGGGAGGGACGCGCTTAAACCCACCGACCTCGACCTCGACGCGTTCCCGTCTCCTTCCCCGGTTGACGGCCGTCTCGTGGTCCGTCTGAGACCCGGCAGAACCGGTCTTCTCGCGGGGCGATTCAGCCCGGATTCGAGTCGGCGTCGCTTCCCTGCTCGGCGGCGTTGAACTCCGTCTCCTGAGCCGCCGACTCGGCCCGTTCTGGACTCGGCCCGCGAGCGGCGTCTGTGCCGTCGGCTTCGGTCTCGTCGGCGCCGTCGACGCCGGCGTCGCCGATGCGTTCGGTGCCGTCGTCGCGGTCGTCCGCATCGTCTTCGGCCGCGTACCGACCGTCGCCGTCGCCGGCTTCTCCGGCGACGAGGTGCCCGTCGCTCGGCGGCGTCGCCAGCGCCTCGTCGTCGGGGACGAACGGCGGTCGCTCGTCGTCGGCGACGCCGACCGCCCGGAGCCGGTCGCGGTACTCCTCGGCCCGGAACTTATCAGAGAGCCGGGCGTTGGCGACGACGGTGAACAGGAACACGCCGACGAGGACGAACCCGGCCGCCGCGACGGGCGCAACGACCGTCGAGAGGTCGGTGAAAATCCAGAAGCCGAGCAGTCCGACGCCGACCAGTAGCTGTGAGCCGGCGATGAACTGGAGCACCCAGTTGCCGAACTCGCCAGTGCCGGTCGCTACCTCGTCCGGGTCGGGGAGGCCGACGTTCGCCGGCGGCTCGTTCGGAGCGTAGTCCTCCATCGAGCACAGCGCCACCGACGGCTTCACGTCCCGGAGGACGGTCCCCTCGCCCTCGACGCTACCGTCGGGGTAGACGACGGCGTACCCCTCGTCGGAGTACGCCAGCAGCCGGTCCTCGCCGGCCTCGCCCGGCACCCGCTCCAGCAGGGCGAACACGTCCCGACTGGCGATCCGCGAGCGGAGGTCGGCCTCGACCCGCCCGAGCAGCCGGTCGCCCGTTATCCACGTCTCCGCGTCGAACGCCGCCTCCCACTCCTCGGCGGTCATCTGGGCCATGTCCGACCGGTCGAAGTCCTCGAAGTCGTACTTCGATTCGACCTCCGCGCGGAGGTCGTCGAGGCGGTCGTCCGTCGACGCGTCGCCGGCCGCCGCGTCTCCGTCCGGACCGTCGGCGTCGGAGACGTCCGGTCGCTCCTCCCGGCCGGTCGTCCGCTCGTCGGACTCGCTCATCGGACTGTCGTTCGCGGCCGACGCCCGTTAGCGTGACGGTCGACCGTCGCGGCCGCCGCGGCTCAAGTCCGGGCGGACGACTTGCCGACGACATCGTCGAACAGCGCCGCGACGCGCTCCCGGACGGTCTCCCGGATATCGCGCACCTCGTCGATGTCGCGGCCGTGAGGGTCCGGTAGCGCCCAGTCGCGCTCTTCGGTCGACGCGTCGAGCGTGAGCGTCGAACAGCCCATCGTCGCGACCACGTCGCAGGCGTCGAGTTCGTCGCTCGTCACCGCCCGCGGCTCGCGGTCCGAGAGGTCGACGCCGACTTCCGCCATGGCGTCGACGACGACCGGGTGGATCTCCTCGGTCGGGTCCGTGCCGCCGGTGACGACGTCGACGCGGTCGGTCAGCCCGCGCTCGGCGCGGAGTTCCTCGGCAAAGGCGGTCGCCATCTGACTGCGACCGGCGTTCTGGACGCAGACGAAGCCGAGCCGGAGGGCGTCGGTCATCTCGACTCACCGCCTGAGTCGCGGACGATGGTCCGAGGTCGGAAATCGGAGTCCATAGCCGTACGGTCGGAGACACGATACTTATCCGTGTCGTCGCCGGCCGGGCGGTGAGCGAAACCGCGTCATTTAGGCGTCGTCCTCCCGTGGGTACGGCAGATGGTCTCCGAGTCGACCGTCGCGTCAGTGGCCTTCCTGTCGGTGACCGCGAGCCTCCCCTTCTACCTCTACGGCGCGTGGTACATCATCGACACCGAGGTCGTCACCTGGCGGCGACTGCTCACGCACCTCTCGTTCGTCGTCACCGGACTGGTATTGACGACGGTCCCGATCGTCACGTGGATGGGGCCGCGACTGCTCGACCAGCTGAGCGGACTGGCGGCGATTCACGCCTTCCTCGGGTTGCAGGCGTACGCGCTGCTGGCGTTCGGACTGACCGGCATCGTCCGCATCTTTCAGGCCAAGCGGTCGGCAGACCTGTACCGCGACCCCGACAGAGACGTCTCGATAAACGAGCTCCACGAGAACATGTCCGACTGGCGGCGACGGCTCCGCGTCGGCGTCTTCGGCTACGTCATCTTCTGGCTGCTGGCGTATCTGGTCGGCGTCTACCGGTTCCTCCAGTTGTACGTCTTCGGGTGAGTCGGAGCGGTGCGAGGCGATGGAGCGGGTGGCTGGCGCGCTTGTGCGGTTCCTGTACCGCGTCTATCCCGTGCTCGTGTGGTTCCTGTACCGCGTCTGTCCCGCGCCCGTGCCGCACCTACCACGCCTCGCCGCTGGCGAGGTCCACGTCGCTGTCGCCCTGCTCCGAGGGACAGACGTCGGCGAGGACGCAGGCCTCGCAGTCGGCGCTACGAGCGCCACAGACCGCCCGACCGTGGTCGATGAGCAGGTGAGTGAACTGTTGCCAGTGAGATTCGGGCACCACGTCGAGGAGGTCCTCCTCGATGGCTTCCGGTCGCTGTTCGTCGGTGAGGCCGAGCCGGCGCGAGAGCCGCTGAACGTGCGTGTCGACGACGATGCCCTCCACGACGTCGTGTCCGTGCTGGAGGACGACGTTCGCGGTCTTGCGGCCGACGCCCGAGAGGTCGGTCAGCGCGCTCATCTGGTCGGGGACCTGTCCGTCGTGCTCCTCGACCAGCGTCTCGCCGATGCTCTTCAGGTAGCCGGCCTTCTGGTTGTGAAAGGTGATGCCGTAGATGGCGTCGGCCAGTTCGTCCTCGGTGGCCTCGGCGTACGCCTCGGGACCGTCGTACGTCGCGAACAACTCTTCGGTCACGTCGTTGACGCGCTCGTCGGTGCACTGCGCCGAGAGGACGACCGCGACGAGCAGCTCCAGCCGCGAGGCGTAGTTCAGGGAGATGGTCGAGTCCGGATACTCCGCCTCCAGTCGGTCGACGACCTCCTCGGCCTGTGCCGACCGCGTGTCCAGTGGCGTGCCCATGCCGGTGACTGTAGCGGCTGGCCCTTGGTTCGTGCGGTCGAAAGCGCCGACCCGTCCGAGTTAGCGCAGGTCGGCCTCCGACAGCGCCTCGTTAAGGTCGTCGCGGATGCGCTCGCCGGTGTCGCGGTCCATCGCGGTCGTCACGACGCGGTTCTCCTGGACGCTGGAGCCGTCGCGCAACAGCAGCCGGACGTTGCCGTTGTCGTCGGCGCGGGTCACCTTCGCCCGGAGCCCCGACCGTGACCCGTTGCCGCCGGCGTCGATGGGACCGGGGATGAGCTTCTTGACGTGCGGGTGGTCAGCGGCGGTCAGAATCGCCTCCCGACCCGTCCGACCGCCGATGAGCGTCGAGTGTGACCCGCCGAGCTTCTCGGCCGGCGCGGCTTCGACGACTTCGAGGGCGCGCTCGCCGCTGCGCTCCAGGGCCGCCTCGACCGGGGCGTCGCCGGGGACGCGGTAGAACTCGTGGTGCAACTGGGCGCGACACTCCCGCAGCGCCGCGCGCTCGCCGGCGGCGTACACCGCCTCCGGGCGCTTGCGGCGCACCTCGTCGGCGACACGCCCGGCGAAGTTCCGGAGCGCGACGACTGTCGCCTCGTCGTCGGCGTCGCCCTCCGGCGTCGTCGTGATGACCGTCCGCGCGACCGGCTCGTCGTCGACCAGCATCGTGAGCGTCGCGCGGTCGGACTGGAAGTCGACGACCACGGCGTCGCAGTTGGCGGACCGGCAGGTGAGACAGAAGTCCCCGGGACGGTCGAGCTCGGTCCCACACTGCCGACAGTTCATACGTCACGCTACGCGTTCGCTCCTTTAAGATCTCTCCTTCGACCGGGCCGGCGGCGGCGAAGGAGCCGCCGGCCGAACGTTCAAATGCGAAGACGGGACCACCGCCGCCGTGACGTAACCGTCGCCGCGGGACGGGCAGCGGGTGTGCGGCGCGTCGTCCCGCGGGCGAAAGCGCCGCCTGTTCGCCACGCGTCAGCGGCGGCTACGACATCGCCGCCGGCTCGGCTTTCAGGAACTCCCGGAGCAACACCGTCGCGTACGACCCGGAAGGGAGCGCGAACCAGAACGTCGGCGGATCGCCGGCGACGGTGAGGTCGGTCTCGACGAGCACCGCTCGGCGCGTCCCGCGGGAGCCCCAGTCCTCTGGAAGGTCGAAATCGGCCGGCGACAGCGACAGCTCCGCCAGCACCTCGCGTTCGATGTCGCCGGGTTCGCCGCCAGCCAGTTCCGTCTCCGTCCCGACCAGCGGCGCGGTCACGAACGCACGGCCACGCTCGCAGTGCCGGGCGAGCACGTCGACCCGATCCGATGTCGCCCGCTGTTGCCGGTCGGCGTCCGGCTGAGCGGGGAGTCCGTCGGCGTCGTTCCCGTTCCCCCGGTCGCTGTCGGCGAAACAGCACACGTCGCCCTCGACGGGGCGGTGAAACGGCAGCCCGCGAGCCAGCCGTCGGCTCAGAATCTCGTTGAACGCGTACGACTGCGCGGCGTTGACGAACAGCCGCTGGAGGTTCTCCGGCACCGCCGCCAGCGCGTACCGCCAGTCGGCCGCCGCGTCGGGGGCGGGCTCGCGCTCGACGAGTCGATGGAGCATCGATCGCTCGAACCGCAGGCGACCCGGGAACGCCTCCAAGGCCGCGTCCCAGTCCGGCGACTCGCTCGCCGCCTCCTCGTCGACTCGCTGGCGGGCTTCCCGAGTCGCCGACGGTTCCGTGTCGGCCGGATTCCCGACGTAGGCGAGCACCGCCTCGCGCCACTCCCCGCGGACGGCGTGGAGTCCGACCTCGTGGGTGACCGGCCGCTTCGAGCCGAACCGCTGCTGGCCGAAGTAGTTCGGAACGGCGACCGTCTCGTCGGTGATTTCGTCGTCCCTGACGCCGTCGGAGCCGTCGCCGGCGAACGACCGCAGCGTCGCCACGATGTCGGGAACGTGCTCCGACGCGGCCGGTTCGCGGACGGTCACTTCGAAGTCGTTGCCCGCGAGGTCGCCGAAGTCGATGTCGCGGCCGGCCCGACCGACGACTTCGATGTCGGCGTCACGGACGTCGAGGTCGCGGAGGCGTTCGACCCCTTCCATGTCGAGCCCGCGGACGGAGAACAGCTGCGTCGTGACCGCGTACTTGTCCTTCGTGCCGGCCCAGGAGACGCGTTCGCGGCTGACACCGAGCGCGTCGGACAGCCGCCGTGCGAAGTCGTTCGTGTCCCACGCCGACAGCGTCGCGCGGACGACGACGCAGGGGTACGACCCGGCGGCCGCGTCGACCGGTTCGGTGGCGAACGACTCCAGTTCGCGGACGCGGAAATCGGCCGGTCGATCCCGGAGCCGGCCGCCGATACCGGCCTCGTCGCTGACGTAGTGTCGGACGCCGACCGCGCGCTCGGTCGGGTGGGCCTCTCGCATGGTCGAGGTGGCGAGGTCGCCGGCCTAAACGCTGCCGACTGCGACCGGACCGGACGGACCGAGCCGCCGGTCAGGTCGTGTCACCTATCCCAGGAGGCGGCAGTGCCCGTCGGAGTCAGTACAGCGAGAGGTCACCGGTGACGCGGTCGACCGTCTCCTCGGGGGCCGGTCCGACGGCGAGCGCCGTGACGGTCCCCGGGTCGAGTTGGGTGTGACCGGCGTCGCGGACGACCGCGTTCGGGAGACCTTCGCGCTCGGCCTTGTCGGCCAGGTCGAACAGTGCCGACTCCCCGTCGGCCTGCAGGACGACCTTCTTTTGGCCCCCTCCTTTCCACTCCCGACGCGCCCGGTCGCTGGTGTCCTCGTAGGCCGACAGCGACGCGTGAGCGACCTGCGCGGCGAGCTTGCCGGTCCCCATTCCGATGTCCGTCCGGGCGACGATGGCCTGTTTCATACCGGTCCTCCGTCGGCGGTGCTGAAACGCCTGCCGGTCAGAAACGGGGACGAGCGACGGCTGATCACCCAGTCGGTTTAGTTCCCTGGGGGCTGTGCGGAGCCGGGACACATCTCGGGTGCACTCATACCGACGAGTCACCTATCTACGGTGTGAGCGACGAGACGACCCGGCGCGACCTCGAAGCGACCTGCTCGACGTTCGATTCGTTCGAGCCGTACGGTATCGAAGACGGGAGTCTCCTCGTCGACCGGGCGGCGATGCTGCTCCACGTCCCGATGACCGTCGAGGTGACGGTGACCGACGACGTGCTCTCCACGACGAGCGCCGCGTTCCGCGAGTCGTTCCGGCGTCTAACCGGGCACCAGGCGGTCCCCGAACCCGTCGCGGCCGCCGTCGACGACGCCGCCGCCTGGACCGCCAACGACCTCGGCGACGCGGCGGTCGGCGTCGAGACGACGCTGCTTCCGCAGTTCTACCGACATCTGGCGGCGTTTCACTGCGCGTACCGCGAGGACGGAGCCGTCCCGGCCGAGCGCTGACTCGGCTGACCGGGCAGTCGGCGCCGTCTTCGCTCGATCCGCGGCGACCGTCGGATTTTACCCCCGGCGACCGCCAACACCGGGTATGATACTCTCCGACGGGGACATTCTCGACCGGCTGGAGGCCGGCGACCTCGTAATCGACCCCCTCGACGACGTCGACCAGCAGGTCCAGCCCGCGAGCGTCGACCTCCGGCTCGGCGAGGAGTTCCTGGAGTTCCAGCGGACGAACATCTCCTGCATCCACCCGAACCGCGCCGACGAGGTGAGCGAGTACGTCGCTGAGACCCACGTCCCCGAGGGCGAGGACTTCGTCCTCCACCCCGGCGACTTCGTGCTCGGAACGACCAAAGAGCGCGTCGAGGTCCCGTCGGACCTGCTGGCGACGGTCCAGGGACGGTCCTCGCTCGGCCGGCTGGCGGTCGTCATCCACGCCACGGCCGGCATCGTCGATCCGGGGTACGAGGGGCAGATAACGCTCGAACTGTCCAACCTCGGCACCGCGCCGGTCGCGCTCACCCCCGGAATGCGCGTCTCACAGCTTATTTTCACGCAGCTCAACCAGCCGGCAGAGCGCCCGTACGGCGTCGACCGAGGGTCGAAGTACCAGGGCCAGTCCGGCCCTCAGGCCTCGCGCATCGAGTCCGACCCCGAGTTCGACGGCGAGCCGACGCCGGGCGACGGCGGGGGTGACCGCCAGTGAGGTTCGTCGAGGAGGTCGTCGTCGAGGAGTTCCTGCCGTCGTTCCGGTCGATGCTCGCCGAGGCGCTGCGCGAGCGTGACTTCACCCAACGGGAGGTCGCCGAGCTGCTCGGCATCTCCCAGTCCGCGGTGTCGAAGTACGCCCACGGAGAGGTCGACCGCCGGGCGGAGGTCGTCGCCGACGAGCGCGTCGCCGACCTGGTCGACCGCGTCGCCGACGGCCTCGCCGACGGGACGATGAGTCGCGTCCAGGCGCTCGTCGAGGCAGAGGTGCTCATCCGGAAGCTCGAAGACGGCGACCTCCTCGCCACGCTCCACGAGGAGGCGATGCCGGAGCTGGCAGAGACCGACGCCGGCTTCGCCGTCCACGACCCGGACAGCCGCGTCCGCACCAGCGAGCGGGTGCTGTCGTCGGTCCGTCGCGGGCTGCGGACGCTGACGAACTCCTCGGGGTTCGCCGGACTCGTGCCGAACGTCGGGGCGAACCTGGTCGAGGCGCTGCCCGAGGCCAGTGGCATCGAGGACGTCGCCGCTGTCCCCGGGCGCATCTTCGACGTGAAAGGGCGGGCGACCGTCCCGGGCGACCCGGAGTTCGGCGTCTCCGAGCACGTCGCCTCGGTGGTGCTGGCGGCCCGGGACGGCGGTGCAGACGTCCGCGGCGCAGTCAATGTCCGCTACGACGAGGCGCTCGTCGAGCGAGTCGAGGGCCTCGGCCATGACGCCGTCCGGTTCGACGCCGACCGCTCGGCCGACGGCGTCCGCGAGGCGGTGGCCGAGACCGACCCCGGGGCGCTGTCGGAGACGTTCGCCGTCTACCAGACCGGAAGCCACGGTATCGAGCCCATCATCTACGTGCTCGGCCCGGACGCGACGACCGTCGCCCGCGTCGTCAGGGAACTGCTGTGACCGACGGCGGCGCCGACCCTCACGCCGTCACGCAGTCGTTCTACACCCGGTACGCCGACCTGTACGACCTGCTGTCGACTCGGGGACCGCTCGTCGGTGGGCTGCGCCGGCGGGCGGCCGCCGCACTCGCCCCCGCGACCGGCGACACCGTCGTCGAGTTCGGCTGCGGCACCGGCGCGAACTTCCCGTATCTGCGCGAGGCCGTCGGCCCGCAGGGGCGAGTCGTCGGCGTCGACTTCGCGCCCGGGATGGTCGCCCGCGCCGACCGCCGCGGTGAGGACGACGCCCACACCCACGTCGTCCGGGGCGACGCCACGTCGCCGGCGGTCGGGACCGAAGCGGTCGACGCCGTCGTCGCGACGTTCGTCTCGGGGATGCTCGGCGACCCCGCGGCGACCGTCGACGCCTGGGCGGACCTCGTCGGGTCCGGCGGCCGGCTCTGCCTGCTCGATCTCGCACGGTCGACCGGGGCGGGCCGCCCCCTGAACCCGCTGTTTCGTCGGTTCGTCGCCGCCGGGTCGCCGCCGGGGACCGCCGAACGCCACGGCGACCCGGTCGGCGCCCTCGATGAACGGGTCGCCGACGCTCACCGCCGGCTGTTCGGCCGCTGCGTCGATCCGAGCCACGAGACCGCGCTGCTGGGGTTCGGCCGACTGAGCGCCGGCACCGTCGAGTGAGCGGCGGCTTCGGAGCGGGACGGTCGAACGAAAGAGGTCGAGGCGGCCGGGAGTTGAGAACGCCGGAGTGCGCTCGGATCGAAGGAACTGCTTCGAGGCCGGAGCGGTGACGACGCCAGCGACGACGCTGGCGACAACCCCGGAGACGGCCCGGGGTTCAGTCGTCGGCCGGGACGTGAGACGACCGCATCGCCACGTCGGCGGCGTCGACGCCGAGTTCGTCGATGGCGGCCTGGGCGGCGCGCTTGCCGGAGACCAGCATCGCGCCGAAGGTCGGGCCCATCCGCGGGAGGCCGTACGTCGTCGCCGTCGCCATGCCGCAGGCGACGAGGCCGTCGTGGACGAGGCCGGTGTTCTCGACGACGGCGTCCTCGCTCTCGCCGACCCACATCGAGTCGTGGCCGGGAGAGTCGTGGCCGGGGGCGCCGTAGCTCTCGTCGTCGGTCTCGTCCATGCCGGTGTTGTGCTCCTTGGCGTGCTGGACGCCCGGAGCGTCGAGCACGTCGCGCTCGTCGAGCTTGGAGACGACGTGGGCGTCGTGACCCGTCGCGTCGATGACGAGGTCGGACTCGACCGCGATGGGGTCGACGCAGGTGATCTCCCGAGGCAGCGCGTGGACCGGCGTCCAGTTCATCACGATGCCGCCGACGCGGTGGTTCTCGCGGACGACCACGTCGGTGAACTCCGTCATGTTCTGAATCTTGGCGCCGGCGTCGCAGGCGGCCTTGATGAGCCCCGAACAGGCCTCGGGCCCGTTAGCGACGTACAGCCCGTCGGCCTCGTCGGTCTGCTCGTAGTCGACGGCGAGGTCGTCGAGGATGCCCTGGGCCGGGTCGCGGACGGTCACCTTGTTCATCAGGAACCCACCCAGCCAGAAGCCGCCGCCGAGGTAGTTGTTCTTCTCGACGACCATCACGTCGACGCCGCGCTCGGAGAGCTCCTTGGCGGCCACCAGCCCCGAGGGGCCGCCGCCGACGATGATGACGTCGGTGTCCGAGAACTCCAGAAACTCCTCGGACCACTGCCGACCGATGGCCCGCGTGACCTCCGCCTCGCCGACGTCGCTGAATCCCTCAAAGCTGTCGAGTGACTCCGTGTCGCTCATACAACTCGGTAATACCATCGACTAATTAAAACGATTGTGGTCGACGACGGGCGCGGCGTGTCGAGTCTCGTGTTCCGAGTGTCGTGTCCCGTGACTGGTATCTCGTGTCCCGTGTTGCCACACGGCGGGTGTGTGCGACGGTCGACCGGTCGGCTATGGGCTTTTGAGCGTCCAATGCGTATTGGAACACGATGACGATCCACCAGCGACCGACGAGAGGTGAGCGACGATGAACATGCTCGTCGACGGCGAGTGGCGGACGGACGCCTACGAGACGACCAACGAGGACGGCGAGTTCGACCGCGTCGAGACCGACTTCCGAAACTGGATCGACGGCTCGATACCCGAAGCCGGCGCCGACCCGACGGAATCGGCGTTCCCCGCCGAACCCGACCGCTACCACCTCTACATCTGCCGGGCCTGTCCCTGGGCCCATCGGGCCGCGATGGTCCGCCAGCTCCGCGGGCTGGAGGACGTGATCTCGCTGTCGCTGGTCCAGCCCGAGCGCTACGACCAGGGGTGGGAGTTCTCCGAGGAGTTCCCCGACCCGCTGTACGACGAGGCGTACCTCCGGGACGTCTACACCCGTGCTGACCCCGAGTACACCGGTCGCGTGACGGTGCCCGTCCTCTGGGACACCGAGACCGAGACCATCGTGAACAACGAGTCGGCCGAGATCTTCCGGATGCTGGACACCGCCTTCGACGAGTACGCCAACGACGCGTCGCTGTACCCGCCGGAGCTCCGCGAGGAGGTCGATTACCGCATCGACGACGTCTACGACCCCATCAACAACGGGGTGTACCGCGCCGGCTTCGCCGAGAGCCAGGCGGCCTACGACGAGGCCGTCGACGACCTCTTCGAGGCGCTGGACCGCTACGAGGAGCTGTTGAGCACCCAGCGGTTCGTCGCCGGCGACCGCCTCACGCTGGCCGACCTGGCGCTGTTCGCCACGTTGGTTCGGTTCGACCACGTCTACCACACCCACTTCATGTGCAACCGGCGGTTTGTCCACCAGTATCCGCACCTCTGGAACTACACGAAGGAGCTGGCCCAGATTCCGGCCGTCGACGCGACGGTGAACATGGACCACATCCGCCGCCACTACTACCGGAGTCACGGCGACGTGAACCCCGAGCGAATCGTCGCGACGGGCCCGGACGTCGACTTCCACGAGCCACACGACCGCGACCGGCTGGCTGGTGGACTTCCCCCGTCGGTCGGCGACGAGACGGCCGCCGCCGACGACTGACGCGGGCGCTCCCGACGCGACTCCGTTCTGCCGACAGCGACGTGGAGAGAGAAGCGCCGGACGTCTGTCGCCAGCGCGCCGGCGACGCGTCGCGCGGACCACCGGGAGGTCAACGTTTACCCGCGGCCAGGCCCAGAGCCGACGCGAACGCGAATGCCAGCCGAACCAACCGCCCGCGTCAGAGCCTGCGACCGCTCGCGCATCCGAGTCATGTTCGACCTCGCCGAGGAACTGGAACGCGAGGGCCGCGACCTCGTCCGGCTCGAGGTCGGCGAGCCGGACTTCGACACCCCCGAACACGTCACCGAGGCCGCCTTCGAGGCCGCCCGCGACGGCGCCACCCACTACACCTCCAACGCCGGGCTTCCGGCGCTCCGGGAGGCCGTCTCGGACACCCTCGCCGTCGAGTACGACGTTCGCCACGACCCCGGGGAGATTCTGGTGACCACCGGCGGGATGGAGGCGCTGCACCTGGCGACGCTCGCCGCGGCCGGCCCGGGCGACGAGGTGCTCATCCCGTCGCCCGCGTGGCCGAACTACTGGACGCAGGCCCGCCTCGCCGACGCCGAGCCGGTCGAGGTGCCGATGCCCGGCCCCGAGTACGACCTCGACGCCGACCGCGTCGTCGAGCGCATGACCGACGACACCGCGGTCGTCGTCCTCTGTACGCCCTCGAACCCGACCGGCCGGGTCGCCGACCCCGAGGCGATTCGAGCGGTCGTCGAGGCCGCCGCCGACCACGACGCCTACGTCGTCGCCGACGAGGTGTACGCCAGCCTGACCTACGACCGCGACCCCCGCGGGGTCGCCGCCATCACCGGCCACCCCGAGCATGTGCTGACAGTCGGCTCCTGTTCGAAGGCCTACGCCATGACCGGCTGGCGCGTCGGCTGGCTCGCCGGCGATGAGGCGCTCGTCGACCAGGCGACGAAGGTGCGCGAGTCGACGACCGCCTGCACCGCCAGCGTCGCCCAGCACGCCGCAATCGCCGCGCTCACCGGGCCACAGGAGCCGGTCCGTGAGATGGCCGAGGCCTTCCGCGAGCGACGGGAGTACGTCGCCGACCGGCTGGCGGAGATGGACGGCGTCTCCGCCCCGCGACCCGAGGGGGCGTTTTACGCCTTCCTCAACCCCGAGACGGACGAAGCGAGCCTCCCGCTGGCGAAGCGGCTCTGTCGGGACCACGGCGTCGTCCTCGCGCCGGGCGACGGCTTCGGCGAGGCCGGCGCCGGGAAGCTCCGCCTCTCGTTCGCCAGCTCGATGGAGCGACTGGCGGAGGGGCTCGACCGACTCGAAGCGGCGTTTTGAGGTGGCTGGTCGGCGCCGAGCGGTGCGAACGAGAACGCGAAGGGGAACGAGAACAGGAACGGGAACGAAACCGAAGACGAGGCCAACGACGGTCTCAACCGGCCGGCGAGGCGCTCACCGCATCAGCTCGCCGCCGTTGACGTGTAGCGTCTCGCCGGTGACGAAGCCGGCGTCGCGGAGGTACGCGACGGCGTCGGCGATGTCCCGAGGCTCGCCGTAGCGGTCGACCGGGATGTCGGCGAGCTCCTCGGCTTTCTCCTCGGGAGTGCGGTCGGCGGTCATGTCGGTCTCGACGTGGCCCGGCGCGACCGCGTTGACCCGGATGTCGGGCGCGAAGTCGCGAGCGTGGCTCTTGGTGACGGAGACCAGCGCCCCCTTCGAGCCGGCGTAGTGGCACTCGATGGCGCGACCGGTGTACGCGAGGATGGACGAGACGTTCGTCACGGACGGGGTTGGGTCGTCGCCGCTCTCGCGCAGGTGGTCGAGCGCGGCCTTCGTGCAGTTGAACGCGGAGTTGACGTTGACGTCCATCACCCGGTCGAAATCGGCCGGAGAGAGCGCGTCGGTGTAGACGTGCTGGTCGATGCCGGCGTTGTTGACGAGGTGGTCGAGCCCGCCGAACTCCGCGACCGCCGCCTCGACGAGGTCGGTTGCCTCCGCGGGGTCGGAGACGTCGGCGCCGACGACGGCGGCGTCCTGACCGGCCGCGCGGACCCCCTCGGCGGTCTCGTGGGCGGCCTCCTCCGAGGTATGGTAGTTGACAACGACGTCGTAGCCGTCGGCCGCGAACCGCGTCGCGATTGCGGCGCCGATGCCACGGGACGAACCGGTGACGAGTGCAGTGGGCACGACCACCCGTCGGCCGCGCCGGCACTTGGACGTTCCTGCCGCGGCCGACGGTGCCGGTCGGCGGCGACCGCGAAGCTTTGTCCGTGGAGTCCTTGCCCGGGAACGTGCCACCGCGCATCGCCGGTCGCGACGTCGGCACCGTCGTCCGCCGGCTCGGGCGTCGGCTCTCGCCCCCGCCGCAAGTCGTCGACTGGAGCCTCGGCGTCGGCGTCGCGGTCGAGGTCGTCTCCGGACTGGCGTCGTTCACCGTCGGTAC
This sequence comes from Halolamina sp., assembly GCA_042216705.1. Classification (GTDB taxonomy): domain Archaea; phylum Halobacteriota; class Halobacteria; order Halobacteriales; family Haloferacaceae; genus JBDGTQ01. The sequence goes on from JBDGTQ010000009.1 coordinate 37,799, forward strand.
ACCCGGCGGTGCGTGGCTGTTCTGGCTGCACTCAGTCGTCGGTCTCAGCTTGGTCGTCCTGCTGGGGGCGAAGCTGTGGCGCGTGCGGCGGCGGCTCGCGACCCGCGCGACCTGGGACCGGGCGACGCCGCTGTCGATTCTGCAGGCGGTCGTCACCCTCGCCGCGCTGGGGACCGGCACCGCCTGGGTCGCCGGCTACAACGTCCAGGTCGGCTTCTGGACCACGCTCAACGTCCACGTCGGACTCGGGCTCGCGCTGGTCGCGCTCGTCGCGGTCCACCTCGCCGCGCGTTTCCACTCGCCGGCCGACATCGACCCGGGGCGGCGGGCCGCGCTCGGGACCGGCGCGGCGCTCGTCTGGGGGGCGCTCACCTGGCGGGCCAGCGAGGCCGTCGCCGGCGCTCGCGACGCGACGAGTCGGTTCACCGGGTCGCGCCCGACCGGCGAACTGTACGACACCGACACCGAGGGCGGCGCCTTCCCGGTCACGTCGTGGGTCGCCGACGACCCCGACCCGGTGGACCGCGAGGCGTGGACGCTGACCGTGACCGGCGCCGTCGACGACGACCTCACCCTAGACCTCGCGGCCGTCGACCCGGTCTCGGGCGGGTCGGACGCCAGTGAGGGAGCGCGGGACGACGACGGCGAGGCCGCGACGCTCACGGCCACGCTCGACTGCACCTCCGGCTGGTACACCGTCCAGGAGTGGCGGGGACGGCAGGTCGGTGACCTGCTCGCCGCCGCCGGAGTGGCCGACGACGCGCGGTACGTCCGGTTCGTCTCGGTGACGGGGTATCGATGGTCACTCCCGCTGGCGGAGGCTCGCGACGCGCTGCTGGCGACCAGCGTCGGCGACGACCGCCTCTCCCACGGCCACGGCGGGCCGGCCCGGCTGGTCGCCCCGGGGCGACGCGGCTTTCAGTGGGTGAAGTGGGTCGAGCGGGTGGAGGTCCGCCGGCACGGCGACCCGGCGCAGTGGCTCGTGACGCTGCTTTCGGGGTTCGATTAGTCGGCGGTCTCGCCGTCAGCCGACGCCGGGCTCACGAGATGGTGGGTCGGTCCGTCGGCCCTCGCCAGCAGGTTGCCGATTCCGTCGGGATAGAACGGCGCGTCGGCCTCGCGGAGGGCATCGAGCGAGCGCCAGTACGCCTCGTACTGCACGTCGCCGCCGGCGTCGACTCCGCGGAATCGCTCGCGGTCGTACAGCCCTTGGTCGTCGAACGCGATCCCGCGGACGACGATGAGTTCATGACTCGACTCGCCGGCGTAGCTGAACAGGTTCTCCACCGTGCAGAGGACCGCACCGGCCGTCACCGCGGCGTCGAGCTCTTCGCGGAGCTCTCGCTCGATGGCCGCGTCGCTGGTCTCGCCGGGGTGGATACCGCCCCCGACGAACCGATGGAAGTGGCCGGCGCCGTTGCCAGAGAGTCGCTGAACGAGATATTCGCCGGTGTCGGGTCTGCGGAGCGCGCCGAGGACCTGCGGACGGACGTTCGCCATGGGTTCGGACCCTCAGCCGGGCCGTTGAAAAGCGGGTCGGTCGCCCCCGACGGGTCAGTCCAACTCGCCGCCGCGAATCGCCGCCTCGGCGTCGGCCAAGGCTCCGTCGGCGTCGAAGTCGGCGACGACGGCGCGGCGTCGCTCGTCGCTCGCGTCGGCGAGGTCCCGAGCGTGGGCGGTGACGTTCGGCACCGCCCGGATGACGTTGTCGACGATTGGGACCGTCGCGACTTGGGCCGACCGCGACAGCGGGTTGAGGTCGACGACGATTTCGGCCTTGCCAACGGCGCCCAGCGCCTCGGCGCGGTCGCCGTCCTCAAGCGGGACGAGTACCACATCGGCGTCGGCGATGCCGTCGGCGTCGACCGTGGCCCGCTCGTGGTCGAGGCCCGGGATGCGAGCGTCGGCGGCGAGGCCCTTCACCTCGTCGGCGCCGTGGTCGCGGAGGTGGGCGGCGATGCGCTCCATCCGCTCGCGGGTGCGGTTGAACAGGTTGACCTCGAGGTCGGCGCCGACCGCGTCGGCCAGTTCGACCATCTCCGCGGGGACGAGCGCGGCGACGTTGCCGTTGACCGAGAGCACCGGGCGGTCCGCCAGCAGGAGCAGCGCCGCCGCGGCCCGCGCCGCGGCGGCGGCGCTGTCGAGGGTCCGCTCGCCGAGGAGGTAATCGAACGCCTCGCCGCGGCCCTGGGCGACGAGGCCCTGGCGGCTCGTGATGCCGCGGTCGACGCCCGCCTCGATGCGGTGGCGGGTGAGCAGCGACTCGTAGCGCGGGTGGCTTTCGGGAATCTCGCCCTCGTGGTCCGGGTCGACCGGCACCTCTGGGTCGTCGCCGTCGGTCATGGCCGGGCATTGACCGACCGGCGAGAAAAGCGCGGCTATCCCGCGCGAACGACGGCGGACGAGGTCAGTCCGCCGTTCGCAGCGTCGCCCCGGCGACGTGGACCGGACAGGACTCGGCGTCGTACCCCGCGTCCGAGAGGCCGGTCCCGAGCGCGAACGCCGTCCGGCCGAGCATCGCCATCGACGCCCGACCGCCGGCGTCCTCGACGGCCGAGACCGCCTCGGCGACCGCCGGAACCAACAGTCCGGCCTCCTCGGCGAACGCCCGACCCGCCGAAAGCAGCTCCGCCGGCGTCGGCGTCCGGCGGAGGCGGGTCAGCGCCGCCTCGCCGGCCGCCCGGACCGGGTCGAGGTCATCCGAGAGCACCGACTCCGTCGACAGCTCGCCGAAGGTAACGTACTCGACGCGGGGTCGCCCCGGCAGTCCGTCGAGTCGGCCGACCCCCGGCGCTCCGGGCTCCAGCCGTATCGGGAGTCCGCCCCGGAACTGCGCCACCACGTCTCCCAGTCCGGTCCCGGCCACGACCTCGGCGGCGTGGGCGGCTCGGACCAGCTCAGCCTCCGAGCGGGCGAGGTCGAACGCTTCGGCGGCGGCCAGCGCCGTCGCCAGCGCGGTCGCTCCCGAGACGCCGAACCCCGCGCCGACCGGGAGGTCGGTGTCGGCCTCGACGGTCGCCACGACGCCAAGGCGGTCGAGCACGCCGTCGACGGCTGCGAACTCGGCGGTCTCGCCGTTCAGTCGGAAGCGGGAGTCGCCGTCGGTCGGGCAGACGGTCACCTCGACGCCGTCGGCCAGCGCGAGACCGGCCCCCCGGGAGCCGGCGACCGCCGGATCGTCGTCAGGGACGGGCGCGAAGAAGGCGGTCACGTGGCCGGGGGCGAAGGCGGTGGCCGCGTCTGTCATGCGAAGCGCTTCGCCGGGCCGGCAGTTACCGATTGCGGAAGGCGGTTCGGCGGGGCCGAGCTACGGACTCAGCCGCTGTCTGTCTCGCGGGAAGAGGACGGCTTCGCGGATGTTGTCGAGGCCGAGGACGGTCATCACGAGGCGCTCGCCGCCGAGGCCCCAGCCGGCGTGGGGCGGCATGCCGTACTCGAACATCCGGGTGTAGTAGTCGAACTGCTCGGGGTCGAGTCCCTGCTGTTCGAACCCCTCGATGAGGTGGTCGAAGCGGTGTTCACGCTGTCCGCCGGAGACCAGCTCCATCTGCGGGGCCATCAGGTCGAAGCCGGTCGACAGCTCGGGGTCGTCGTCGTGGTCCTTGATATAGAACGGCTTGACCTCGCTGGGCCAGTCGGTGATGAAGTAGTGGCCGCCGACGTCGTCGCCGAGGGCGCGCTCGCCCTCCGTGGGGAGGTCGTCGCCCCAGACGAGCTGTTCGTCCAGCTCGCCGGTGGCGTTGATGCGCTCGATGGCCTCCTCGTAGGAGAGCCGGGGGAACTCCTCGGTCGGCACCTCGAACGTCTCGGCGAGCCCCAGCGCCGCGAGCTGCTCTCGACAGTTCTCCGCGACCGCCTCGTACACCGCCTTGATGACGCCCTCGCAGACGTCCATCGCCTCCCGGTGGTCGATGAACGCGGACTCGAAGTCGATGGAGGTCGCCTCGTTCAGGTGCCGGGGCGTGTTGTGCTCCTCGGCGCGGAAGATCGGGCCGATCTCGAAGACCCGTTCCAGCCCGGAGCCGACCATCAGCTGCTTGAACAGCTGGGGGCTCTGGTTCATGAACGCCTCCTCGCCGAAGTAGGAGATGGGGAACAGCTCCGTGCCGCCCTCGGTGCCGGTGGCGACGATCTTCGGCGTGTTGATCTCGGTGGCGTGGACCGACCGGAAGTGCTCCCGCGCGGCGCGGAGAATCTCGGCGCGAATCTCGAAGATGGCCTTCGTCTCCGACTTCCGGAGGTCGAGCGTCCGGTTGTCCAGCCGGGTCGAGAGGTCGGCGTCGACCTTGCCCGAGGGGTCCAGCGGCAGCTCCGTGTCGGCCGCCGCAAGCACCTCGACGGAGGCCGGGACGACCTCGACGCCGGTCGGGGCGCGCTCCTCTTCCTCGACGTCGCCTTCGACGACGACCGTGCTCTCGCGGGGGGCGTCGAGCGCGGTCTCGACGAGGTCGTCGGCCATCTCGTCTTTCTCGAGCTTTACCTGAATTTTCCCCGTCATGTCTCGCACGATGAGGAAGGCGATGCCACCGAGGTCACGAATCTCGTGAACCCAGCCGGCGACCGTCGCCGACTCGCCCGGCTCGGCGTCGGCCGCGTACGTTCGGTTCTGCATGACTGTCCGTTCCATCGGCCGGTTCTTAAGCCGACCGGTAGCTCGTCGGGCGGTAGCGTGCGTCAACTGTCCGCACACGGCGTCGTCGGGTCCGCACACGGCCGTCGTTGACGACGCGTCGCCGTCGAGACCGGGATCGGAACCGGGAAACGAGCGTCGTCGAATGTGGGTGAACGCCCCCGCTCCGAGACGGCTCGGACCGCGAGCTTCCCGGCGCTCGATTCTCCATTTAAGTCGTCTGACGCACATTTATACCTGTGGACGCGGGCAAAGGTGGTATGGGAAATCGGGTGGAGGAACTCGAATCGCGGGTCGCCGCCCTGCAGGCGACCGTCGACGGGTTGACCGAGGAACTGGTCGAGACCAAAGAGCGGCTGCGACAGCTCGAAGCCGGCACCGACGTCGCCCCCGACGACACCGACGGGGTGGCGACCGACGGGAACGCCCACGTGGAGTTCGTCCCGAACGCCGACCGCGCCGTCGAGGCGTCCGAGGCGGCCACGTCGTCGGCGACGGGAGACGGCGGCTCCGAAATCGTCGACGCCGACGCCCGCGACGGCGCGACGGCCGGCGCGGCGGCCGGCGAGTCGGACGACGACGAGGTTAACGGCCGAGAGCACGAAAGCGGGGACGACTCCGACGGCGACGACATCATCGTCGCGTAGTCGGGCCTAACGAGCGACCCATGCACATCAAAGAGCTCGTCCTGGACGATTTCAAGAGCTTCGGGCGGAAGACCCGCATCCCGCTGTACGAGGACTTCACGGTCATCACCGGCCCGAACGGCTCCGGGAAGTCGAACATCATCGACGGCGTCCTGTTCGCGCTCGGTCTGGCGCGGACCCGCGGCATCCGAGCCGAGAAGCTGACCGACCTCATCTACAATCCCGGCGACGACGCCGCCGAGGGGGGGCCTCGCGAAGCCAGCGTCGAGGTCGTCCTGAACAACGAACAGCGGACGCTCACCCGCCAGCAGATCGTCAACGCCGCCGACTCCGAGAACGTCGGCGACATCGACGAGATTCGCATCCGACGCCGCGTCAAGGAGACCGACGACAACTACTACTCCTACTACTATCTCAACGACCGCTCGGTGAACCTCTCGGACATCCAGGACCTGCTCGCACAGGCCGGGGTGACGCCGGAGGGGTACAACGTCGTGATGCAGGGCGACGTGACCGAGATCATCAACATGACCGCCTACCGGCGCCGGGAGATAATCGACGAAATCGCCGGCGTCGCCGAGTTCGACGCAAAGAAGGAGGACGCCTTCGCGGAGCTGGAGACCGTCGAAGAGCGCATCGAGGAGGCCGACCTCCGCATCGACGAAAAGCGCGACCGTCTCGACCAGCTCGCCGACGAGCGCGAGACGGCCCTGGAGTACCGCGAGCTCAAAGACGACCGCGCCGAGTACGAGGGGTATCTGAAAGCCGCCGAGCTGGAGGACAAACGCGCCGAGCTGGAGACGACCGAGGCCGAGGTCGACGACCGCGAGGACGACCTCGACGCGCTGCGCTCGGAGCTCGACGAGAAGCAGGGTCGGGTGAGCCGCCTCGAAGACGAGCTGTCGTCGCTCAACCGCGACATCGAGCGCAAAGGTGAGGACGAACAGCTCCGCATCAAGTCCGAAATCGAGGAGGTCAAAGGCGACATCTCCCGGCTGGAGGACAAGGTCGACGCCGCCGAGGAGCGCATCGAGGCCGCCGAGGCCGAGCGCCGGGAGGCGTTCGTCGAAATCGATCGCAAGCAAGAAGAGATCGACGACGTCGAGGATGAGATTCGCCAGGTGAAAGTCGAGACGGCCAACCTCAAGTCCGACGTCGCCGAGAAGCGCCAGGAGCTGGCCGACGTCGAGACCGAAATCGAGAACGCCGACACGGAGTACGACGAGCTGAAGGCCGACCTCGGCGAAAAGAAGGACCGCCTCGAAGAACTCCGCCGCGAACGCAGCGAACGCAAGCGCGAACACGACCGGCTGCTCGACGAAGCCCGGCGCCGCGCCGAGGAGGTCGAGGACAAACGCGAGGAGCTCACCGGGGCCCGGGAGTCGATTCCGGACCACGAGAAGCGGATTTCCGAGCTCCACTCCGAGCTCGACACCGCAGAGAAGAACGTCGACAAGGCCGAGTCGGTCGTCGACGAGCTGCGAGCGAAGAAGGACGCGCTCCAGGCGGACCTCGACGACGTCGAGGAGACCATCCGGGAGAAGCAGAACGAGTACGCCGAGCTGGAGGCCCGCGCCGGCGACGACGGCGACGTGTCGTGGCCCCGCGCCGTGACGACCGTCGACGGCGCCGACATCGACGGCGTTCACGGCCCGGTGGGCGACCTCGGCTCCGTCGACTCGGAGTACGCCACCGCCTGCGAGACCGCCGCCGGCGGCCGACTGGCGAACGTCGTCGTCGTCGACGACGGGGTCGGACAGAGCTGCATCGACTACCTCAAGTCGCGCAACGCCGGGCGGGCGACGTTCCTGCCAATCACGGAGATGGACGACCGCTCGCTGCCGCGGCTGCCGGACGACCCTGGGGTGGTCGACTTCGCGCGCAACCTCGTCGAGTACGACGCCGAGTACGACGGCGTGTTCTCGTACGTCCTCGGGTCGACGCTGGTTGTCGAGGACATGGCCACCGCCCGCCACTTCATGGGCGACTACCGGATGGTCACCCTCGACGGCGATCTCGTCGAGAAGTCGGGCGCGATGACCGGCGGCTCCGGCGGCGGCTCGCGGTACGCCTTCTCCAAGAGCGGGAAGGGGAAGCTGGAGCGCGTCGCCGAGGAGATTCACGACCTCGAGGACGAACGCGCCACGCTCAAAGACGACATCGCGGCCGTCGAGGACGACCTCGAAGACGCCCACGACCGCAAGACGGCGGCGACCGAGAAGGTCACCGCGGTCGAGTCCGACCTCGAACGGGCCGAGGAGCAGCGCGACGACGCCGAGGCCCGCATCGAGGAGCTCGAAGCGGAGCTCGAAGCGCTGCGCGAGGAGCGGGCCGCGGTCGACGAGGAGATGCAAAGCCTCGATTCCGACATCGACGAGTACGACGCCGAAATCGCCGACATCGAGGCCGAGGTCGAGGACATCGAGGCCGAACTGGCGGACTCGAAGATTCCGGCGCTGTCGGAGCGCGCCGACGAAATCCGTGCCGACATCGCCGACCTCAAGGGACGCGTCGACGATCTCAACGCCGACCGCAACGAGCTCGAACTGGAGAAGGGGTACGCAGAGGATGCCCTCGAGGACCTCCACGACACCGTCGAGGAGGCACAGAACCGCAAGGCGGAGCTGGAAAGCGAGGTCGACGACTACGAGGACCGCATCGCCGAGAAGGAGGCGGTCCTCGAAGACAAGCGCGAGGCCGTCGCGGAGCTCGAAGACGAGCTCGCCGAACTCAAGGCCGACCGCGAGGAGCTGAAAGCGGAGCTTCGGTCGGCGACGGAGGCGCGCAACGCGGCCGAGGAGAAGGTCGACAGCGCGGAGTCCGAGCTCGAAGAGCTCAGAGACACCGCCGACCGCCTGGCGTGGGAGATCGACGAGCTAGAGGCCGAGGTCGGCGAGTACGACGCCGACGACGTGCCCGACCACGACACCGTCGAGGCCGAAATCAAGCGCCTCACCGGCGAGATGGAGACCTTGGAACCGGTGAACATGCTCGCAATCGAGGAGTACGACGAGGTCGAGGGTGAACTCGACGGTCTCCAGAGCCAGCGGGACGTGCTCGAAGAGGAGCGCGACGCCATCGAGCGCCGCATCGACGAGTACGAGTCCCAGAAGAAGGCGACGTTCATGGAGTCTTACGAGGCCATCAGCAGCCACTTCGAGGACATCTTCGAGCGGCTGTCTTCGGGCACCGGCGAGCTGGTTCTCGAAGACCCCGCCGACCCCTTCGAGGAGGGGCTGACGATGAAGGCCCAGCCGGCCGACAAGCCGGTCCAGCGGCTGGACGCGATGAGCGGCGGGGAGAAGTCGCTGACGGCGCTGGCGTTCATCTTCGCCATCCAGCGACACAACCCGGCGCCGTTTTACGCGCTGGACGAGGTCGACGCCTTCCTCGACGCGGTCAACGCCGAGCGCGTCGGGGAGATGGTCCACGACCTCGCCGGCGAGGCGCAGTTTGCGGTCGTCTCCCACCGGTCGGCGCTGCTGGACCGCTCCGAGCGCGCGCTGGGCGTGACGATGCAGGACGACAACGTCTCGGCGGTCACCGGGATTCAGCTCGGCGACGACGTCGGGGACGGCGAGGAGGTGATGGCCGATGACTGACGGCGAGGGCGGCGACGGCGACCCCGGCGAGAGCGACGAGTTCGCGTTCGAACTCGCCGACGCGGAGCCGTCGGTCGACCCCGAGAACGAACTCGTCGCCGCCGACCCGACGCCGGACGGCGGCGAGGTCGCGGCCGAGACCGTCCTGCCCGAGGAGTCGGCGGTGCCCGACAGCGACGACGGCGAGGTCGAGCCGGTCGAGGTGCTCGTCACGCTGGCCCGGGAGGGCGAGATCGACCCCTGGGACGTGGACGTCGTCGAGGTGACCGACGCCTTCCTCGCGCGGCTGGACGAGACCGACCTCCGCACCTCGGGTCGGGCGCTGTTTTATTCCAGCGTCCTCCTGCGCATGAAGTCCGACGAGATGCTCGCCGCCGACGACGACGAGGAGGAGGCCGAGGAGCTCGAGCCGTGGGAGGCGGCGATGCGGGCCGACGACGAGCCGACGGCGGCCGGACACGACCCGGTCGACGCGCTCGAAGACGAGATGGACCGCCGACTGGACCGGAAGTCGACTCGGGGGTCGCCGGAGACGCTGGACGAGCTGGTCCGGGAGCTCCGAGAGGCCGAGCGCGATTCCTGGTGGAAGGAGTCCCGGCAGTACGACACCAGCGACGAGCCCCACGGCTTCCAGCGGGGCGCTCAGGAGGTCGACTACCGCGCCGGCGACGACCGCCGCGAGGCCGGTGAGCCGACCGAGGCGGAGGTCACCGGCAACACCCACGACGAGGAGATCGAGGGCGTCATCGACGACGTCCGGGACCGGCTGGCCGACCACTACGAGCGCGACCGCGAGGAGGTGCTGTTCGCGGAGGTGCGCGACGCCGGCGGCCGGCCGGTGATGACGTTCCTCGCGCTGCTGTTTCTCGCCCACGACGGCGCCGTCCGCCTCGACCAGGACGAGCTGTTCGGCGACCTCTGGGTACGACCGACCGCCGAGTTCGGAGCGGTGAGCGTGACGCCGGACCTCGGGTGACCGGCGGAGGTTGGCGTTGCGCCCGCCGGGGGGCTCGCCCGGCTTTCGGTCTCAGTCGTCCAGGTACTCACCCAGCAGCGGCTCGACGCGCTCGCGGGTCGCGTCCGGAATCGCCTCCGCGGGCGTGTTGACCGTCCCTTCGAGCGAGGAGTGACAGTCGCAGTCCCGGTCGGCATCAAGCGTCTCGATGGCGCGCTCGACGGTTCGTTTGATGGCCGTCTCGTTGGCCGCGGCGTTGTCGAGCACCTCCTGGAGCGTGACCTCGTGGTCCTCCTTCCAGACGTCGTAGTCGGTGACGCCGGCGACGGTGGCGTAACACATCTCGGCCTCGCTGGCGAGCTTGGCCTCCGGGACGGCGGTCATCCCGACGAGGTCCCACCCCTGGGCGCGGTAGAACTCCGACTCGGCCTTCGTGGAGTACTGCGGCCCCTCGATGCAGACGTAGGTGCCGCCCTTCGAGACGTCGGCGTCGGTGGCCTCGCCGGCGGCCTCCGTGAGGTGGTCGACGAGGTGGGGGCAGTACGGCTCCGCGAACGGCTGGTGGACGACGACGCCGTCGCCGAAGAACGACGAGTCGCGGTGTTTCGTCCGGTCGAAGAGCTGGTCGGGAACGACCAGCGTCTGCGGGGCGAGCTCCTCGCGGAGGCTGCCGACCGCGTTGCTGGCGAGGACGTGGTCGACGCCGAGGGTCTTCAGCGCGTAGATGTTCGCGCGGTAGGGGAGGTCCGTCGGCGAGCGCTGGTGGTCGGGCCCGTGTCGGGGGAGGAAGGCGACGGTCGTCCCGGTGTCGCCGAACTCGCCGACGGTCACCGGCGCGGAGGGGTCGCCGTACGGCGTGGTCACGGCCTCCTCGCGGGTGTTCGACAGCGGCAACGCCTCGTAGATGCCGGAACCGCCGATGAATCCGAGCATGGTCGGGCTCTCCGACCGCCAGCCATCTAAAGCGGTCGGGTTCGCCCGACGCCGGCGACCGACGAGCGCGACGGGCTGACTGCCCGATTCGGACGCGCCCGCTACAGCGGCGTCGACTGCAACACGAATACCAACACGGTGAGCACCGGCACGCTGAGGAGCGTGGTGACGAAGATGGTCGCGCCGACGAACTCGGGGACGGCAACCCCCCGGATTTCGGCGTCGCCGGCGAACTCGACGCTGAGGATGAGCGGCGTCACCGCCGCCGGCATCGCGCATTCGAGGACGTACACCCGAGCGACGTCGGCGGTGCCGAAGCCGACCGCGAGAGCGACGACCGCCGCGAGGGCCGGAGCGACCGCCATCTTCAGCACGGTCGGCGCGACGGTTCGGGAGACGGCGGCGCCGTAGTCGCTGTTGGCGAGCTGGATGCCGAGGATGAGCAGCATCACCGGAATCGAGGCGTCGCCGACGAGCTGCAGCGTCTGCATCGACGTGGCGGTCGGCGACGGGACGACGCCGAGCCACCGCGCCAGCAGCGCCGCGGCGACGGCGTAGACCAGCGGTATCCGGAAGACGCGCTTGACGCCGGCCAGCCCCCCGCCGCCGGCCGACCGCGCGGCGACGTACACCCCGACCGTGTACATGAGTACCGACTGGACGCCGAGGTACAGCACCGCGGTCGAGCGGCCCACGTCGCCGAAGGCGAACGCCGAGACGGGGATGCCGTAGTTCCCCGAGTTCGAGAACGCCGCCACCAGCACCAGCGCCGACCGCGCGGGAGTGCCGTAGCCCAGCGCCCGACCGACGACCTCGGCGACGACGCTCATCCCGAGGACGAACGCGGTCACGGAGACGGCGACCTGCAGCAGCGTCTCGGCGGCCAGCGTCGTCGTCGCCAGCGAGTGCAACACCAGCGCCGGCGCGAGGACGTACACCACGGCCGTGTTCAGCGGCCCGGGGTCGGTCCCGCGGACCCGGCCGAGGACGAACCCCACCGCCGCAACGGTGACGATGGGGAGGATGGCCGTGGCGAAGATGTCGACGAGCACGCACCCGACTCCCGGCGGCTGGCTGTCAAGGGCTTCGGTTTCGGTCGGGTCGAGACGTGCCGACCCGAAAAGGGCCAGCGAGAGCCGCCCGCGACGCGGTCCCGATACTCTTTAGCGGCCGGCAGAAATATCAGACAGTAATGACCGCTCAGGCGCTGCAGGACCGCGAACTCGCGGTCGTCATCGGGCTGGAGGTCCACGTCCAGCTCGAGACGGACACCAAGATATTCTGTGGCTGTTCGACCGAGCCGGGCGAGGACGAGGCGCCGAACACGCGCACCTGCCCGGTCTGTCTCGGGCTGCCCGGCGCCTTGCCGGTGCTCAACGAGGGCGCCGTCGAGGCCGCGGTGAAGATCGGCAAGGCGCTGGACGCCGACATCCCCGCCGAGACCGCCTTTCACCGGAAAAACTACTACTACCCCGACCTCCCGAAGAACTTCCAGATAACCCAGTACGACGCCCCCATCTGTCAGGACGGCGCCCTCGACGTCGAGGTCGAAGGCGAGCGTCGAACCATCGGCATTCGGCGCGCCCACCTCGAAGAGGACCCCGGAAGCCTCCAGCACGCCGGCGGTGCCATCGACAGTGCCGATTACACGCTCGTCGACTACAACCGCGCCGGCACGCCGCTGATGGAGATCGTCACGAGGCCGGACTTCCGGTCGCCGGCCGGCGCGCGGGCGTTCCTCGCGAAGCTGGAGGAGGTCCTAGAGTACCTCGGCGTGTTCGACGCCGACCGCGACGGGTCGCTGCGGGTCGACGCCAACCTCTCAGTCGTCGCCGCCGACGAACTCGACGCCGACGGCGGGGTCGAGGAGGCGGTGCTCGAAGGCGCCAACCGCACCGAGGTGAAGAACATCTCCAGCCACAAGGGCGCCGAGAAGGCGCTGGCCTATGAGCGCAACCGGCAGAAAAACGCCGTCAAGCGCGGCCGGGCGGTCGAACAGGAGACCCGCCACTGGGACGAGTCGAAGGCGGTCACGCTATCGATGCGCTCGAAGGAGGAGGAGAAGGATTACCGCTACTTCCGAGAGGCCGACCTCCCGCCGCTGCAGGTCGCCGACTGGAAAGAGCGCATCGACATCCCCGAACTGCCCGACGCTCGCCGCGAGCGGTTCCGCGAGGAGTACGGGCTGGACGCCGAGTCCGCCGACAAACTCACCTCCCGGAAGGCCGTCGCGGACTTCTACGAGGCGGTCGCCGAGGAGTTCGACCCGTCGCTGGCGGCGACCTGGGTCGCGGACAACCTGCTCGGCGAACTCCACTACCGCGACATGGAGATCACGGACGTGACCGACCGCCTCGAGGAGTTCACTCGGCTGGTCGAACTCGTCGCGGAGGGCGAAGTGACGACGAAAAACGCCGAGGAGACCGTCCTCCGAGCGATGCTCGACGAGGGGGCGACGCCCGAAGAGGTCATCGAGCGCGAGGGCCTCGGCAAGGCCGAAGGCGACGAGGTCGAACGCGCCGTCGAGGCCGCCATCGACGACAATCCAGACGCCGTCGCCGACTACCACGACGGCGAGGCCGGCGCGCTCAACTTCCTCGTCGGGCAGGTGATGCAGGCCACCGGCGGCTCGGCCGACCCCGGCGACGTGAACGAACTCCTCCGCGAGCGGCTCGACGGCTGACCTCGCCGGTGGACACGTCGACGCGCACATCGTCTGGCATCGCGGCTCAAAGTCGGGCCTCGTCCGGCGAATATCCTCGCGTTTCGGCGGTCACACGGCGAGCCCTGCCCGCGACTTATAGCCGCCGTCGGCCGCCTCAGCGTGTGACAACTCTTTTGATGACGTCGGCCGCCCGTCCGGTATGCCCGAACACGAGGTTGCGCGCTATCTCGCGGTCGATTCGGTCGATTCGCCGACGTTCACCGCCGACGGAGAGCTACTCTTCCGTGCCGACACGACCGGCACGCCCCAGGTCTGGACCGTCGACGAACCGGGCGCGTGGCCCGAGCGACTCACGCCCCACGAGGAGCGAGTGTCCGCCGTCGCCGGCTCGCCCGCCGGTGAGGCGTTCGTCTACGCGATGGACCAGGGGAGCGACGAGCGCGACCAGCTGTTTCACCAGGACCTCGACTCGGGAGCGAGTCAGGCGCTGACGGACGACCCCGAGGCGAAGCACGCCTGGGGTGCGTGGGGGCCCGACGGCGACCGGGTCGCTTACACTGCCAACCGCGACGACGCCGCACGGTTCGACGCCTACGTCCAGTCGGTCGACGGCGAGAGTGTCCCCGAGCGGGTGTACGAGGGGCCGGGCGGCTGGCTCCGGGTCGCCGCGTTCGGCCCGGAAGGCCGGCGGCTGGCGCTCGCGGTTCCGCGGTCGAGCGCCGACGTCGAACTCTCGGTGCTCGACCTCCGGTCGGGTGACCGGACGGTGCTGTCGGGCGAGACGCCCGCGCGGTTCTCGCACGTCCACTTCGGCGGCGCGAACGCGCTCTACTGCGTCACCGACTACGGCGCCGACACGAGCTACGTCGCGCGGGTCGACCTCGACACCGGCGAGATATCGCCCGTGGCGGGCGACGACGAGATCGAAGGCGGACCCAACACCGACGCCTGGTCGGTCGACGGCCTGGCGTACCACCGCGAGACGCGGCGAGTCGCCTTCACGGTCAACGCCGACGGCTACTCGGAGCTGTACGCCGGGACGCTCGCCGACGGCGAGTTCACGCCGGTGTGGACGCCGGACGTCGACGGCGTCGCCTCCGACCTGACGTTCGGCCCCGACGGCGACCGCCTCGCGTTCACCCACACGGCCCCCGACGAGCCCTACGGCGCGCAGGTCACGCGGTTCGACACGGAGTCGGCGACCGACTGGACGCCAGTCGGTACCTGCGGGATTCCCGACGAGTCGTTCCGGACGCCGGAGACGGTGCGATACGAGACGTTCGACGGCCGCGACATCCCCGCCTACTGGACGCTTCCGGAGGCGGTGCCGGAGGGCGGCGCGCCGGTGATCGTCGACATCCACGGCGGGCCGGAACACCAGCGCCGACCGTGGTTCTACCCACAAAAACAGTTCTTCCTCAACCGCGGCTACGCCGTCCTCGAACCGAACGTCCGCGGGTCGTCCGGCTACGGGTCGGCCTACGCCGCGCTGGACGACGTCGAAAGGCGGATGGACGCTGTCAGGGACGTCGAAGCGGCCGTCGACTGGCTAGCCGGGCGCTCCGAGGTGGACGACGACCGCGTCGTGGCGTACGGCCGGTCGTACGGCGGGTTCATGGTGCTCGCAGCCATCACCGAGTTCCCCGACCTGTGGGCCGCCGCCGTCGAGTTCGTTGGCATCGCCGATTTCACTACCTTCCTGGAGAACACCGGCGACTGGCGGCGAAGCCACCGCGAGGCAGAGTACGGGTCGCTGGCGGACGACCGCGAATTCCTGACGGAGATCTCACCGCTGGGACGGATGGACCGCGTCTCCTGTCCGCTGTTCGTCCAGCACGGCGCCAACGACCCGCGGGTGCCGGTCGGCGAGGCCGAACAGGTCGCCGAGGCCGCCCGCGAAAAGGGGGTGCCGGTCGAGACGCTCATCTTCGACGACGAGGGCCACCACACCACCAGCCGCGACAACCTTATCGCGGAGTTCGAGGCCATCGCCGACTTCCTCGCCGAACACGTCTGAGCGACCGCTCGTCGGGGGCGGAGCCGCCTGCCCGCCTCAGTCGTCGGCCTTCGTCAGCGTCCAGACCTGAATCGCGTCGCCGTCGATCAACGGCTCGTCGCCGAAGCCACCAGCCGCGGACCGGTCCGCGAACGGCGACAGCTCCGCGAGCAGTTCGACGTGCGGTGCCGGGAGCATCGCCAGGTCGTGGGCGTCGCGGCGGACGACCTCGCCGTCCGGCGACAGTACCTCCGTCTCGACGGTGAACTGTTGGGTCACCTCGTCGGTGACGGCGGTGCGTTCGCGGAGGCGATGCTCTCGGTCACCGTCCGAGACCGTCGTCTCCGACCACTCGCCGTACGTCTCACAGACGACGTCGAAGCTGGGGACGAAGACGTCGAAGACGAAGCGCCCGCCGGGGGCGAGCGCGTCGTGGACGCCCGCCAGCGTCGCCCGCTGTGTCGACGGCGTGGTGGCGTGCTGGAGCGCGTTGAACGGACAGACGATGAGGTCGTACGCCCGCTCCGCGGTGAGGTCGGTCATGTCGCCGACCCGCACCGAGGGGGCGAGGTTCTCGACGGCTGCCTTCGCCCGCAGGCGACCGAGGGCCTCTCGATCGAGGTCGACGCCGTCGGCGTCGACGCCTGCCCGGAGCAGCGGCAGGTGGACGCGACCGGTGCCACAGGCGAGTTCGAGCACCGGCCCGTCGGCCGCGACCGCGCGGTCGACGTAGAACGACACGTCGCCGCGGTCGACGCCGTCGTATCGGAGGTCGTAGAGTTCGGTCCGGCTTGGCTGGTCGCCCTCGTCGGTCATAACGTCGACCTCGCGACCCGTCGGATTAACGCTGGGGACGGTGTGTCACCGCGTCGCACTGGTCGCAGCTACCAGCCGGCGTCGATGTCCTCCGCGAGCGCCGCGAGGATGTCGTCGGTCGCGTCGTCAATAATGTCGGCGACCGCCTCCGGGTCGGAGTTGGTCGCGTCGCCGAGCCCGCCCAGCTCCGTGACATCGTCGAAGTAGCCGTACGACCGCGTTTCGGGCATCTCGGCGGCGTTTTGCGGTTCCTTCTTCTGGTCGACGACGAGGTCCGGACGGTAGTGCTCGATGACGCTGGTCTCGTGGTCGCCGGCGTGACCCCAGCCCTCGCCGAAGGCCTCCTGCAGGCGCTCGCGGGCGAAGTCCGTCCAGTGGACGAAGTGCGTCGGAAGGTCGTGGTCGCGGACCAGCCGGTCGGCGGCCTGGGAGAGCGGCTCGCGGTTGCCGCCGTGACAGTTGACGACGACCAGCCGCTCGACCCCGTGACGCGCCAGCGACTCGCCGATCTCGACGACGACGTCGGTGTAGGTCGACGGCGTCAGCGTTACCGTTCCGGGGAAGTTCATGTGGTGTTCGGACATCCCGTACGGCAGCGTCGGGAGTCTGACGAGGTCGAGGTCGAAATCGTGGTCGCTGTCGGCGGCACCGTCGACGAGTTCCGCCGTCAGGTGGTCGGCGCGGAGCGTGTCGACCGATACGGGGAGGTGGACCGAGTGCTGTTCGACGCTTCCGGTCGGGAGCACGGCGGCGTCGGCATCAAGGAACGCCTCGCCGGCCTCTTCCCACGTCATCGTCGACAGGTCGTGTTGGGTCTCGGGCACGGTGAGGAGCCGACTCTCGGGACACTAATCGATGTGGGTTGCGGCGATGGCGACGGCGAACGAGGTCAACGGTGGGGCGGTGACGGGAGCGCGACAACGGGAAGGCGGCGGAACGACGGCAGCTGAACGCCGGCGGTGGTGAAGACGAGAGCGATGTCGCTGGTGGCTGAGACGACGTGGGGCAAACAGGCGCGACGGGAATCCGGGGAAGCGAGGCACAGTGAGCCAAGCTGAGCCGAGCCGAACCGGACTGCGGCCACGAGACGTGTCGCGCACACCCGCTTGCGTCCCGTGGACTGGAGCTACGTCACGGCGGGACTGGCCCCGTCTTCGTATTTGAAAGTTGTAGCCTCCCGGCCCAGAACTTTCAGGGTCGCGGGCGGCGTCGGTCGAGTCGTGCCACCGGTTAGCCTCGACGACGAACTGCGCCGTCGCATCGACGCGTTCTGTCGCGGCGTCCTCGACGCGGAGCCGATTCCGGGACTGAGCGTCGCGGTCGTTGACGGGGCCGGACTCTCACACGCCGCCGGCTACGGCTCCCGGGACGTCGCTGGCGGGCGGCCGGCGACGCCGGCGACGCTGTACGGCGTCGGCCAGTGTTCGAAGCCGGTGACGGCGGTCGCCGTCCTGCAGCTCGTCGACGGCGGCCTCCTCTCGCTGTCGGAGCCGGTCGGCGACCGCCTGCCGATATCTCTCGGTGACGACGAACCGGTTCGCGTGCGACATCTCCTCGAACACACCTCGGGACTCCCGCGACTCGGCGTAGGGGAGACGCTGTTGGCCCGAGAGCTTCGCCTCAGTGGCACCGGACCGCCGCTGGGCGACCGCGAGGACTTCTACGCCTACGTCGACGACGCCGACGCCGAGCGGGTCGCCCCGCCGGGCGAGCGGTTCGCGGCGGGCGCGGTCGACTACGTCCTCCTCGGCGAGCTGATCGAGTCGGTCACCGGGCGGTCGTTCGCGGAGTACGTTCAGGAGCACGTCTTCGCCCCGCTGGAGATGGAGCGGGCGACGTTCGACGAGCGGGCGTTCGCCCGCGACGACGACCACATGACACAGTACCTGCTGGACGAGGGCGAGCCGACCGCGGCGTCGCTTCCGATGGCGGAGCTGACTCGCCCCGCCGCCGGCGTTCTCGCCCCGGTCGAGGAGCTGGCGGCGTTCGTTCGGCTCCACCTCGGCGACGGCGCGGCCGAGGGCGAACGACTCCTCTCTGCGGAGACGCTGGTGCCGGCTCACGAGGCCCGCGTCGACGCCCCGGGCGGCGCCTACGGCTTCGGACTCCGCCGCCGGACGGTCGCCGGCGAGACGCTGGTCGGTCACACCGGCGACGTCGCGGTCGCTGGCGGCTACCTCGGCTTCCTCCCGGACGCCGGCTGCGGGCTCGTCGTCGCCTGCAACGCCGCCCCGTCGTTCTCGCTCGCGCAGGTGGGCGCCGCCGTCGCCGCGATTCTGCTCGGGGAGGAGCCGGCCGACGTGGTCCCGTTCTGGCGCCGGCGTCGACGCAGGCGGGGACTCGTCGGCGAGTACGCGGCGTACCGTGGGCGGCGGCAGGCGGTCGTCCGACCGGACGGCGACGCGCTCCGGCTTCGGCTCGTCGGCCCGCTCGGTCAGTCGACGACGGTGCTGATCGCGCCGGGCGAGGGTGACGACGGGGGCGAACTCCGAAAAGTCGGAGACGAAGCGGCCCGCAGCGACCGCGAGCAGGTGACCTACCTCGCGCCCGGCCCGGACGGCGAACACAGACCGGTCGAGTTCCGCGTCGCCGACGGGCCGACGACGCTGCTGTACGACGGCTGGCGGCTGGAGCGGGTGTCACCGACTCCGCCGGAGCCGCCGTCGGAGTGAACGCCCGGGGGCGTCTGCCGCGGTCTGTTTTATTTTCGGGCACGCGAGCGCGGGCTCGCACCGTCGCCCGCGTCTGTCCCGTCGCTGTCGACGGATTCCCGACCACGAAAGCTTTAGAACGAGGTGCGACGTAGCCGACGGCGATGCCGAACGGTCCGGCCCTCATCGTCACCGAGAAGGACAACGCGGCGCGGCGCATCGCCGACATCCTCAGCGGCGGCTCCGCCGACGCAGACCGAGTCAACGGGGTCAACGTCTACCAGTGGGGCGGCACGCGCTGCGTCGGACTCTCGGGACACGTCGTCGGGTTGGACTTCCCGCCGGAGTACGACGACTGGCGGGACGTCGAGCCGGTCGAGCTCATCGACGCCCCCGTCGAGAAGCGCCCGACTCAGGAGAACATCGTCGCCGCCCTCCGCCGGCTGGCGCGGGACGCCCGCGAGGTCACCATCGCGACCGACTACGACCGCGAGGGCGAACTCATCGGCAAGGAGGCGTACGAAATCGTCCGCGACGTGAACGAGGAGGCAACGGTCGACCGGGTGCGGTTCTCCTCGATAACCGAAACCGAGGTCCGCGACGCCTTCGCCGAGCCCGACGACATCGACTTCGACCTCGCGGCCGCCGGCGAGGCCCGCCAGGCCATCGACCTGATGTGGGGCGCAGCCCTGACGCGGTTCCTCTCGCTGTCGGCCGGCCAGCGCGGCGAGGACTTCATCTCCGTCGGTCGCGTCCAGGGCCCGACGCTGAAGCTCATCGTCGACCGCGAGCGCGAAATCGAGGCGTTCGACCCCGAGGACTACTGGGAGCTGTCCGGCGACCTGACGCGGGACGACGCCGACGCGGACCCCTTCCAGGCGCAGTACTTCTACGAGGCCGACGACGGCACCGAGGCCGAACGCGTCTGGGACGAGGCGACGGCCGGGGCCGTGTACGACGACCTCGCGGCCGCCGACGCCGCGACCGTCTCGTCGGTGCGCCGGCGGACCCGCACCGACGAGCCGCCGGCGCCGTTCGACACCACCCAGTTCATCAGCGCCGCGAGCTCGCTGGGGTACAACGCCCAGCGGGCGATGACCATCGCCGAGGAGCTGTACACCGCCGGCTACGTCACCTACCCCCGGACGGACAACACGGTGTACCCCGAAGACCTCGACCCCGAGGAGCTGCTGGACGCGTTCGCGGACACGCGGCAGTTCGGCGACGCCGCCGAGCGCGTGCTCGACGGCGGCGACGTGGAGCCGACCGAGGGCGACGAGGAGACGACCGACCACCCGCCGATTCACCCGACAGGCGAGGTGCCCGCGGCCACGGCGCTCTCCGACGACGAGTGGGAGGTGTACGAGCTCGTCGTCCGGCGCTTCTTCGCGACCTGCGCCGAGGCGGCGACGTGGGAGCACCTCCGGGTCGTCGCCGACGCGGCGGGCCACTCGCTGAAGGCCAACGGCAAGCGCCTCGTCGAGCCGGGGTATCACGCCGTCTACCCCTACTCCAGCGCCGACGAGACGGTCGTCCCCGACGTCGAGGAGGGCGAGTCGCTGTCGCTGTCCGACGTCGCGCTCGACGCCAAGCAGACCCAGCCGCCGCGGCGGTTCGGCCAGTCGCGGCTCATCCAGCGGATGGAGGAGCTGAACATCGGGACCAAGGCCACCCGCCACGACGTGTTAGAGAAGCTGTACGACCGCAACTACGTCGAGGGCGACCCGCCGCAGCCGACGCTGCTGGCCCGGGCGGTCGTCGGCGCCAGCGAGGAGTACGCTGACCGCATCGTCTCCGAGGGGATGACCGCCCAGCTGGAGGCGGACATGACCGCCATCGCCGAGGGCGAACGGAGCTACGAGGCGGTCACCGAGGAGTCCCGAGAGCTGCTCTCGGAGGTGTTCGACGGGCTCACCGACTCCCGCGACGACGTCGGCGACCACCTCCGCACGTCGCTGAAAGCCGACAAGGTGCTCGGCCCCTGTCCGGACTGCGGGTCGAACTTGCTCGTCCGCCAGGCCCGCAACGGCTCGTACTTCGTCGGCTGCGACGGCTACCCCAACTGCGAGTACACGCTCCCGCTGCCCTCGACGGGCAAACCCATCATCCTCGACGACGACTGTGACGACCACGAGCTCAACGAGGTGAAGATGCTCGCCGGCCGAAAGACGTTCACGCACGGCTGTCCGCAGTGCAAGGCCGACGAGGCCGACGAAGCCGAGGACCGCGTCATCGGTGCCTGCCCGGACTGCGGCGAGGCCGAGGGCGGCAAACTCGCCGTCAAACAGCTCCGTTCGGGCTCGCGGCTGGTCGGCTGTACGCGCTATCCCGACTGCGAGTACTCGCTGCCGCTGCCACGGCGCGGGGACGTCGAGGTGACCGACGAGACCTGCGAGGAACACGGCCTCCCGCACCTCCGGGTCGAGGACGGCGACGATGACGACGACCCCTGGGAGCTGGGCTGTCCCATCTGCAACTACCGGGAGTACCAGGCCGAACAGGAGGGGTCGGAGCTCCAGACCATCGACGGCATCGGCGAGAAGACCGCCGAGAAGCTGGCCGACGCCGGCGTCGATGACGTCCCGGCGCTGAAGGAGGCCGACCCGGACGAGGTCGCCGCCGACGTCGACGGCGTCGGGGTCGACACCGTCCGCGACTGGCAGGCCGAGGCCGACTGAGGCGGCCGTCCCGGCGGCGGAGTCGTACCCTTTTTATCATCTACGCCAGGAGTGAGGGGTATGACAGGGCCGTGGACGGAGTGGGACCACGTCCTCAAAATCGACCCCGACAAGGAGCTCAAGCCGGGGGAGACGTTCGAGGACGTGGCGCGGACGGGCACAGACGCGCTCGAAATCGGCGGGACGCTGAACATCACCGAGGAGAAGATGGAGCGGGTCGTCTCGGCGTGTGCCAAACACGACGTGCCCATCTACCAGGAGCCGTCGAACCCGGGCGTCGTCATCGAGGACGAGGCGCTCGACGGCTACCTCATCCCGACGGTCGTCAACGCCGGCGACTCCTTCTGGATAACCGGCGCGCACAAGGAGTGGGTTCGCATCGACGGCCCCCTCGACTGGGACCGCACCCACACCGAGGCGTACATCGTGCTCAATCCCGACGCGTCGGTCGCCCAGCTGACCGACGCCGACACGGACCAGCGCGTCGACGACGTCGGCGCCTTCGCCCGCGTCGCCGAGCAGATGCTCGGTCAGGACATCGTCTACGTCGAGTACTCCGGCACCTACGGCGACCCCGAGAAGGTCGCCGCCGCCCACGACGCCCTCGACGAGGCGACGCTGTTCTACGGCGGCGGCGTCCACGACTACGACTCCGCCTACGAGATGGGCCGCCACAGCGACGTGGTCGTCGTCGGCGACCTGCTCCACAGCGAGGGCTGTGGGGCCGTCGCCGAGACGGTCCGCGGGGTCGAAGACGCCCACCAGGAAGTTGCGGACTGACTCCGACCGGTCGTCGCGTCGTCGCGACGACTCTCAGGCGCCGACGCCGTCGTTTTCGACCAGTCGCCACTCGTCGTCGCCGGCCGACTCCGTGTAGCCGCGACGGACCAGCTCGTCCATCACCTCGTCGAGCCGGTCGGGCTGGGCGATCTCCATCTCGATGCGGTCGACGTCGTGGTACTCCGCGAGGTAGTGGCGGACGTCCGCCTCGGTAAACGTCTCGGCGTCGGCTTTCTCCATCACGCCGGAGACCAGGTCGACCATGTCCTCGATGAAGTTCCAGGGGTAGACTATCCAGGCCCACTCCTCGAGGCGCTCGCCGACGTAGTCCGGTTCGAACTCCGAGGTCTGGAGCAGCTGGAGCGTGGCGGTCCGGACTGCCGCGGCGTCACGCTCGTGGACGTACTCGTGGGCGCGGCGAATCGAGCCGCCGGTGTCGGCGATGTCATCGATGATGAGCACGTCCTTGCCCTCGACGCTGCCTTTGGGCATCGGGTAGCGGACCTCCGGCTCGTCGGACTTGGCGGCGGTGCCGACGTAGTGTTCCATCTTCAGGCTCGTCAGGTCATCCATCCCGAGAAAGTCACAGAGACAGCGGCCGGCGAACCAGCCGCCGCGGGCGAGGGCGACGACCACGTCCGGCTCGAAGTCAGCGTCGATGACCTGGTCGGAGACGTCCCGGCAGAGGCCGTAGATGTACTCCCAGTTCGTGATGGTGCAGTCGAACTCCTCCGGCAGGTCGCTCATCTCGTCTCGGGGGTGGGGCAGCGCGGTACATAAGGGTTTACAGCCGATTCGAGCGGCGAGCCGCTGCGAGACCCGGGACGGCCGCGCCCCGCTCGTCGGGGGAAAGACCGATGACGCCCCCGGTCGTCGTCCCGGACGTGCCAGTCCGACGCGTCACCGACCCGACCGACCTCGGGACGACCCCGAAGGTCCCCGATTTCGCCGACTTCGACCACGAGGCTCACGTCCGCCGTGCGCTCGACCTCGCCCGCGCGGCCGCCGACCGCGGCGACGACCCGTTCGGCTCCGTCCTCGTCCGCGACGACGAGGTCGTCGCCGAGGCGAGAAACGCCGTCGTGACCGCGGACGACGTGGCCGCACACCCCGAACTCGCGCTCGCCCGGCGCGCCCCGACCGAGTTCGACCGCGTCGACGACCTCGTGATGTACACCTCTACCGAGCCGTGTCCGATGTGCGCCGGCGGGATGTACCACGCCGGACTGCGCGCGGTCGTCTACGCCACCGGCGCCGAGCGCCTCGCCGATCTCCGCGGCGGCGACCTCGTCTGCCCGTCGCCGACGGTGTTCGAGCGCGGTTCGGAGCCGGTCGTCGTCGCCGGGCCGGTGCTCCCCGAGGCCGGCGACGCCGTCCACGAGGAGTGTTGGTGACCGGGTCCGCCGAGCCTCCCCCATCCGCGGTAACGACCTGAACCCGAGGTTTGAACTCGCCGCCGGCGCAGACTCGGGTATGGACACGCGCCGCACGCTTCTGGTCGACGCCTTCACCGACGAGCCGATGGCCGGCAACGCCGCCGGCGTCGTCCCCGACGCCGCGGGGTTGGACGCCGACCAGATGCAGGCGGTCGCGCGGGAGCTCTCGGTCAGCGAGACGGCGTTCCTCCTGCCCGACGACGACGCCGACCGGCGGGTCCGGTACTTCACGCCGACTCAGGAGGTCGACCTCTGTGGACACGCCACCGTCGCCTCCCACGCCGCCCTCGCCGCCGACGGCGTCCTCGACGCCGGCACGCACTCCCTCCGGACCGCCGTCGGCGTCCTCGAAATCGAGCTAACCGAGGCGGGTCGCGTCTGGATGACGCAGGATGAGCCGACCGTCCGGACGGTCGACCTCGACTACGGCCGCGTCGGGGCGGCGCTCGGGGTCGACCCCGCCGCGTTCACCGACATCGGCGCCGACCTGCCGCCGGCGTTCGCCACGACCGGTCTCCCCTTCCTCGTCGTGCCGGTGAACTTCCTCGAACGCCTCGGCGACGCCGACCCGGACATGGACGCCGTGGCGGCCCTGGCAGCGGAGTACGACGCCGTCGGCGTCTACGCGTTCACCTTCGACACGCTCGAAGAGGCGTCGACGCTTCACGCTCGGATGTTCGCCCCCGGTGCGGGCGTTCCCGAGGACCCCGTCACCGGCACGGCCAGCGGCGCCTCCGGCGCGTATCTCCGCCACGTCGGCGCCTTCGACGGCGAACTGCCGGACCAGATGCGCTTTGAGCAGGGCCACTTCGTCGACCGGCCCGGCCACGTGTACGTCCGCGTCGGCGACGAGGTCCGCGTCGGCGGCGACGCCGTCGTCGCGCTGGACGGGGAACTCACGGTCCCGCCGTCGGCCGACGACGACATCCTTGAGGCCTGACCGGGCGGATGGCGACCGGCGGTCGGCCGCCGTCGACTCAGCGCAGCTCCTTCCACTCGCCGTCGCACTCCGGACAGCGCCTGACGGTGTACACCTCGTCCTCAGCGGCGTCGGTCGCCAGCGTCTGCTCGCAGTCGGCACACGCCAGCCGCTCGTAGGTGTCCTTGTAGAGGTCGCCGTTTCTGAGCCCCTTCCGTGTCGATTTCACACCTCCACTACCACGCCGGCAGTAAAAAAGCCCTTGCAGGAACCCGCCGGGAGCAGAGGGGTCCGCCGGTACCGACGCTCCCGGCTCGCCGGCGAGCGTCGAGAGCGGCCGGCAACCGGCGTGTGCCCCGGTGTCGTCCCCCGAAGCGACCGCGAGGCGGAAGGTTTGACCTCGCCGACGGCGAACGCCGGGCCGTGTCACGGCGACGACTGTTCGGCTCTCTCTGCGGGCTGGTGTTCCTTATCAACGCCTCGCGGGTCGTGTTCGCGCCGCTGCTGTCGGAGTTCATCGGCCATTTCGGGATGACCACGGCCGCCGCCGGCACCGTCGTCACGCTCGTCTGGGTCGGCAGCGCCGCCCCGCGGGTGCCGACCGGGTGGCTGCTCACGCGATACTCCCGACTGACGGTGGTGCTCTCGACCGGCGCCGTGCTCACCGCGGCCTCGGCGTTCACCGCCACCGCGGGGTCGGTGCCGGCGCTGGCCGCCGGCGCGCTATCGATGGGGCTGGCCTCGGGGGCGTACTTCGTCTCCGCGAACCCGCTGCTGTCAGAGCTGTTCCCGAGCAGCGTCGGCCGCGTGATGGGGATCCACGGCACGGCCAGTCAGTTCGCGGCGGTCGCGGCCGCGCCGGCGGTCACGCTCGCCGTCGCCGTCGGCGACAGGTGGCTCCCGGTCGCCGGCTGGCAGCTCGTCTTCGTCGCCGTCGGCCTGCTCGCGGCCGGCGTGACGGCGCTGGTGCTCGTCGCCGGCCGCCGGACCGACCTTCCCGACGCCGGCGGCGCCGACCGCGACCTGCTCGGGGCGGTCAGACGCGAGTGGCGGACGGTCCTGCTGGGCGTCGTCATCCTCGGGACGACCGGGTTCGTCTGGCAGGGCGTGTTCAACTTCTACGAACTGTACATGGTCCAGAAGGGGGTGGCGGACGCGACCGCGAAGAACCTCATCACGGTCGTCTTCGCGGCCGGGATTCCGGCCTTCCTCGTCTCCGGTCGCCTCGCCGACCGGTTCCCGCACGTGCCGTACATCCTGACGGTGCTGGCGGCGTTCATCGCCGGACTGTTCGCGCTGACGGCCGTCGGCGGGCTGGTCGGTATCGTCGCCGTCTCGCTGTACGTCGGGGTGGTCATCCACTCGCTGTTCCCCGCGATGGACGCCTACCTGCTCGACACCCTGCCCGACGACTCGCGCGGGTCGGCCTACGCCGTCTACAGCGGCTCGATGATGCTCACCCAGTCGGTGGGGGCGTCCGTCGTCGGCACGCTCCGCGACCTCGGGCTGCGGTACGCGACGGTCTTCCGGTCGTTCGCCGCCGGTCTCGCCGTCGTCGTCGCCGGGCTGGTGGTCCTCCAGCGGCTCGACCGACTGCCGGAGTGACCGGGGCGAGAGCCGGCGGCGACCGCCAGCGGGGCGGCACTCGCGAACACCATTGGAGCCGGCGACCGACGGGTCTATTCGGCTGGCCGCCCTCACACGGCTACGATGGAGTACGTCCAGGAGCGGGTCACGACGCTCCACGACTTCGGCGGCGTGGACGTGGACGCCCCCGCCGACCGGGCCGCGGTCGTCGTGCCGATGACCGAGCGGGAGTACGCCGGCCTCGCCGCCGAGCGCGTGCTGTCGGAGCTGGAGTCGCTCGCTCCACAGCAGGTGGTCGTGCCGCTTCGGGCTGGCGCCGACCGCGCCCTCGAGTTCCACGACTGGCTGCGGGAGTTCGACCTGCCGCTGACGACGCTGTGGTGTGACGGTCCCCGGGTCGAGGAGCTGTTAACCGACGCCGGAGTGAACGGCCGCCGCGGCAAGGGTCGGGACGTGTGGCTGGCGCTCGGCCAGGCGCTGGAATCGGAGTACGTCGTCGTCCACGACGCCGACACGAAGTCGTACTCTCGGGCGTACCCCGAACGGCTGCTCGCGCCCCTCGCGAACGGCCACGACTTCGCGAAAGGGTACTACGCCCGCGTCGAGGACGACCGACTGTACGGCCGGCTGTTCCGACTGTTCTACGCGCCGCTGGTCCGGGCCCTGCGGGACGCCCACGACGCGGCGGTGCTCGACTACCTCGGCGCCTTCCGCTACGCGCTGGCCGGGGAGTTCGCTGCGACCGCCGAACTCCTGTCGGCCGCCCGGCTCGCCCCCGCCTGGGGGCTGGAGGTGTCCACCCTCGGCGCGGCGTTCCGCCTCGCCGGCGCCGACCGCTCCGCACAGGTCGACCTCGGCACCTACGAGCACGACCACCGCGCCGTCGGCGGGCCGACCGGCCTGACCGACATGAGCGAGGCCGTCGGTGCCGCCCTGTTCCGCGCCGTCGAAGCGGGCGGCGTCACGCCCGACTACGACCGGCTGCGCGACCGCTACCGGGCGACCGCAACCGACCTCGTCGAGCAGTACGCCGCCGACGCCGCGTTCAACGGCTTCGAGTTCGACCGCACCGGCGAGCGCGACCAGATAGACCGCTACGTCGACAGCGTCGCCGCCCCCGACCGCGACGACCGGCTGCCGGCCTGGCGCGAAGTCGACCTCGCCCCCGAGGACGTCGTCGCCGCGGCCGAGGCCGACCTCGCGGAGGTGCGTTCGGAGTGACCGCCGACGGCTCCGGTGGCTCTGACGACTCTGGCGACTCCGCCGACTCCGACAGCAACGAGCCGAACCGCGACCTCGCCGGTTCCGACGGCGACGAGAGGGACGCAGACCCGCCTTGGCACCTCACCGACGACGAGGTCGCCGGCATCGTCGACGCCTTCAACGCGCTGGAGCCGTCGGAGCTCCGCCGGGCGCTCTCCGAACTCGCGTACAGGCAGGGCATCGCCGTCGACGCCGACGACCCGTCGGTCGAGCGCACCGTGACCCGTGCCCTCGGCGACTTCCGGCTCCTGACGGTCGACGGCGCGGCCGTCGAGGGCTCGCCGGACGCCGAGTCCGACGACGACTCGCCCGCGGAGTACCTCGTCGTCGGGCCGAGCGCCTTTCCAGAACTGCCCGCCGGCGGCGACGACCTGCCGCACATCCTCGACGTCGACCGGCGAGCGGTCGACCGCGACGTCGTCGCCGAGACGGCGGCCGCCCGGGTGCGCGAGGAGGCCGAGGCGGTGCTCTCCGGCGGCGGTGCCGACGCCGACGCCGACCCGGGCCGGGCCGCGACGCTCCGGGAGGTCACATACGACGTGGAGTCGCTTGGCGGCGGCGTCGACCTCCGTCCTCTGCGAGAGCGGCTGGACGGCCGCGACCCGGCGACGACCTCGCCGGACGATGGACTTTAGCCGGCCGCCCTCGGTAAGAGTGGTATGGACCTGTCGGCGCTGTCGGCTCCCGAGTCACCGCGGGCAGGCGGTGACCACGAGTCGGACGCCGGGTCGGAAGCCGTGTCCTCCGTGACGGCGGCCGACAACGACTGGGCGGCCGTGCTCGCGCCGGTTCTGACCCGCGACGGCGACGAGCATCTCCTGTTCACGAAGCGAGCCGACCACCTCGGCGATCACCCCGGCCAGATGTCGTTTCCTGGGGGCGGCCGCGAGCCCTCCGACGGTGACCTCCGGGAAACGGCACTGCGGGAGTGCCGCGAGGAGGTCGGTCTCCGCCGGGGCGAGGCCGAGGTCGTCGGCCGGCTCGGCGACGTCCGCACCGTCTCGGGATACGCCGTCCGGCCGTTCGTCGCGCGGATTCCCGACCGGGAGTACGTCCCCGACCGCGAGGAGGTCGCCGAAATCGCCGTCCTCCCGCTGGCAGGCCTCACCGACCCGGCGAACTACGAGTCCGAGCGCCGGGAACACCCTCACCGCGGCGACGTGCGCCTGCACTTCTTCCACGTCGACGGCTACACCGTGTGGGGCGCGACCGGTCGGATGCTCGTCCAACTGCTGGAAAGCTGCACCGACTGGACGGCCCCCGAGACGGTCGACCGCGTGGTCGACCCCGACACCGACCTCCCGCAGTGAACGCCGAGCGACCCGGACCGCGGCGCCGCCTGCCGGTCCGGGCGAGTGTTGTGCCCGGACGACAGCCTTATTCCCGCGTCGTCGGTAAATGTCGATACATGGCTGCACAGGCGATGGGTCGCGTTCCGCGACCGTACTGAGAGGTTCCTGTCCGTTTCGACCGTATCGACACGCCGCGCGACGCCTTCCAGCGACGGCGCCGCGACGACTATGATGACCCCGACGACCGAGTCGACCACACGGAGCGAACGATGTTGAGCGAGAGCCGCGACCGACGACTGAGCCGAGCCGGAATCGACATGGCGGCGCTGAAGCCGACCGAGTGCGACGTGACCGACGCGACGGCGCTCGCCGTCTCGGCCGTCACCGTCGACTACGAGGGCCGCGACCACCTCCCGAGCGCCGAGACGCTCCGGCAGCTGGCGACGGAGCTGACCGTCTACGTCACCGCGCCGGTCCGGGCCGACGGGTTCGACCCGCTGGGCGACGACGCGCTGTACGACGCGCTGCCGGCGTCGGTGACGCCGGTTCTCGTCGCCGGCCACGGGGCGTACCTCGGCGACGAGGAGGCCGACCGCGCGATCGCCCCGCGTCTCGGGGCCGCCTGCGAGCGGTTCCCCGAAGCGTGGGTCGGCACGGAGGGCATCGAGCGCATCGCCCTAGCCGCCGGAGGGACGCAGTTCGAACTGCTCTCGCGGTCGACCGCCCGCGACCTGCGGGCGCTACGGGCCGCCGGCTTCGAGGGCGAGATCGCCGTCTACGCGCCGACGGTGCTCACCGACGACGAGGACACCATCCTCGACGCCGTCGGCGACTACACCGCCCGTCGGCGTCCCGTCGCGCGAGCGCTGCCCGACGACGCCGCCACCGACGGCGACGCCGCGGGGCGGGCCCGCGAGGTCCTGTCGAAGGCGGTCCGCGATTACGCCCTCGTCGGCGACGCGGAAGCCGTCGCCGAGCGGGTCGCCGCCGTGAAGTCAGCCGGCGCCGACCGCGTCGTCGGCTACCCGGCCCGCGGGCTGACCGCGTGGACCGGGTGAGGTCACGGCGGGAGGGGTCCGGAGCGTCGGGCGCTGCCCGACCCGACCACCTCAGCGAACTACTGTCCGCTCGTAAAAAGTAATATTATAATTTAATTGACCGGCGCCGGTTGATCGGTGCATGCGACGTCGCAGATTCCTCGGCGCCCTCACGGCGAGCGGTCTCGTCGGCTCGACTCTGGAGTCAGCGCGGGCACAGGCTGGCGACGCTCGGTCGACGCGGGCCGCGGTGGACGCGCGCTCACAGGCCGAGTCCATTCCTGAACTGATGTTCGACTCGACGTGTAGCCTCCTGAGCCCGGACGGCACGCCGCTGATGGACGACGGTCTGGTCGCGGTGACGGCGGCCGAAAGCGCCCGAATCAGCGACGCCGACGGCGACGGCGACGCGGTCGAGTACGGCGACGACCCGGTTCCGCTGGTCGCCGTCGACGGCGTCGTCGCCGGGGTTGGTGCTCCCATCGCCGAAGACGAGATCGACTTCGCCTACGGGAACGACGAGTTCTATCTCAACCTGTGGGACGAGCTCGTCGGGGGCGGGACCGTGCTATGGGACGAGGGTCACGAGCAGTACTACGACTTGGCGAGACACCAGACGTTCCGGAGCTACGCTGAGGAACGGGGGTACGCCGTCGAGCCCACGACCGCGCTGGCCGAGGACCTCGGCGGCGCCGACGCCGTCGTCATCACGTCGCCGACGGCCGCCTTTTCGGAGGCGGAGCTGTCGGCGCTCGCGGAGTTCGCGGCCGGCGGCGGCGCCGTGTTCCTCCACAGCCAGTCGGACTACCGGAACTTCGACGCGACCGCCAACATCGACGCCGTCGCCGAGGCTCTCGGCGTCGGCTTCCGGTTCAACGACGGACAGGTCGTCGACGAGGAGTCCAACGCCGGGCCCTCGTTCACCCCCATCACCGACGGGTTCAACGCCGACGCGTTCCCGGCGCTGTTCGAGGACCGCCAGGGGATCAACGCCGGCCCGCAGTTCGAGTTCGACGAGGCGTACACCGCCACCGTCTCCGAGGTGGCGGACGGCGACACGTTCACCGTCGAGTTCCCGGACGGCGGCACCGACGAGGTGCGCGTCCTCGGCGTCGACACGCCCGAGACGCCGGCCAACGCCGAGGCCGAACTCCCCCACGAGTGGGAGGGCCTCGGCGGCGTCGCCGTCGACGACGACTACCCCCACCTCGCGTCGTGGGGCGACCGGGCGAGCGCGTTCGCAAAGGAGCGACTCCGCGGGACGGAGGTCACCTTGACGTTCGACCGGAACGAGGGCATCGCCGACCCGTTCGGCCGAGCGCTGGCGTACGTCACCCTCGACGACGGGACGCTGTACTCGGAGACGCTCGTTCGAGAGGGGTACGCCCGGGTGTTCGATTCGGGCCACCGGCGCCACGACGACCTGTTGCGGGCGGAGCTAACCGCCCGCGAGAACGGGACCGGGCTGTGGGCCGAGAGCACGCCCGCGGAGTCGGAGCCGGTCCGGACGGGCCCAGTCGAGTCGCTGTTTTTCCCGAACCCGGCCGGTGTCACGACGACCGACGGGCCGCCGTCGGACGAGCGGGTGGCGGTGTTCGCGGAGCCGTCGGCGTCGGCGCCGGAGACGCCGCTGGTCGGCGTCGCCCCGGCCGCTCGGGTCGCGGTCGTCGCGGCGCCGTTCGTCGACGAGCGCCACGAGGACGCGACCGGCTTCCCCGTCTCGACGGCGTCGTTCGGCAACTTCACCTTCCTCACGAATCTCGTCGACGCCCTCGCCGACCGGCCAGGGGACGTGCTCGTCGACAGCGGACACGGGCAGTTCGGCACGTCCGGAGCGCTGTCCGCCGAGGACGTTTCCTTCTACCAGCGGTACCTGGAGGGCGTCGGTATCGGGCTGGAAGGAGTCAACGAGCCGGCCGGCGGGCTGCTCGACCGCGGGCGGGCGCTCGTGGTGACGGCGCCGGCCGACGCCTACGGCGACGAGGCGCTGAGCGCCGTCCGCTCGTTCCGCGACGCCGGCGGCGCGGTCGTGCTGATGGGTAGCGCGGCCGCCGAGACCTCGACGCAGATAAACCTCAACAGCGTCGCCCAGGCCCTCGGGACGGACCTCCGGGTGTCGCTGTCTTCGGTGACCGACGCCCGGGCCAACGTGGACGGCAAGGCCTCGATTCCGACGTCGGCGAACTTCAACGACGCGTACGGCTTGTTCGACGCCTACGAGCCGGGGCGGGCGACAATCCCTCGCGCGTCCACGGCGACGGCGACCGCGTCGGACGCCGGGGCGGAATCGACGACGGCCGCCGACGGCACCGCGACGGGCGAGGAGACGACCTCGTCGTCGGCGCCCGGTATGGGCGTCCTCAGCGCCGTCGCCAGCACGGTCGGCGGGGCGCTCGTGCTCTCGCGACGCCGCGGCGACGACGGAGGCGACGCCGAGTAACGGTAGCCGTCGGGCATCTCGTTCGGAGATCGGCCGGCGACACAGCGTTAAGTGTCGGGGCGACGACGTCACGCCCATGCGACGGCTCGCTGAGGAGACCACGACCACCGCGGGGCTGGCCGAGGCCGAGGTCGCGCTCGTCCCGACCGGCTCCGTCGAACAGCACGGCCCGGCGCTGCCGCTGGGCACGGACTTCATGGCGGCCGAGGCGGTCGTCCGCGGGCTCGACCGCGACGACGCCGTCGTCACGCCGACGGTTCCGGTCGGCGTCAGCGCCCACCACCGCCAGTTCGACGGGACGCTGTGGGCCGAACCCGAGACGTTCGAGGACTACGTCGGCGAAATCTGTGCCTCTCTCGCGAGCCACGGCTGCCGGAAGCTCGTCGTCGCCAACGGCCACGGCGGCAACGACGACGCGCTCCGACGGGCCGCCCGCCGGCTCCGGGCGGAAGGCGTCGCCTTCGTCGCCCCCTGGAACTGGTGGAGCGCACTGGACGGGCTGGATGAGGAGCTGTTCGACAAATCTGGAATCAGCCACGCCGACGCCATGGAGACCTCGATGATCGCCCACGTCGCCGGCGACCTCCTCCGTGAGGCCGCCCTGGAGACCGCCGAAGCCGACGGGCCGGACTCTTGGGGCGAGACGGTCCACGGCGCGACCGTCGGCTTCGACACCGCCGACTTCAGCGACGGCGGCGCCGTCGGGACGCCCACCGAGGGCGACGCCGAGAAGGGCCGCAGGCTGTACGAGCAGGCGACCGACGAACTCGACGCCCTCGTGGGGTGGCTGGCGGCCCGGCCGTTCGAGGACCTCCTGCCCGAGCCGCATCGATGAGCGAGCGGGCGGCCGCAGTTCCGGAATCGGAGCCGAAGTCGAAGTCGGAGCCGTCGGCCGACGCGCCGACGTGGACGGCGCCGTGGGTCGCCCCGGCCGACCCGCCGGCGTCGGCCGCGGTCGTCGGCGGCGGCGCAGTGGGCGCGACCGCCGCCCGCGACCTGGCGGCCGCCGGCGTCGACGTGACGCTGTTCGAAGCCGGCGACGCCGTCGGTGCGGGGAGCTCGGGCCGAGCTGCCGGCATCGTCTACAACGCCTTCGCTGAGGACGTCGACGCCGAACTCGCCCGCCGGGCGCTCGCGCGGTTCCGCGCACTCGACGCGGCCGACGTCGACTTTCACTTCACCGACTGCCCGTACGTGATGCTGGCCCGCGAGGGCGACGACGAGTGCGTCGCCGCCGTCGAGGCGGCGGCCGCCGGCATGGCCCGCAACGGGGTCGCCGTCGAGACGGTCGACGGCGACGAGCTGTCCGGGCGGGTCCCGTTGTCGGGCGACGACGTCGCGGTCGCGGCGATCTGTTCCGGCGCCGGCCACTGCAACCCAGGGAGCTACGTCGCCGCGATGGCCGCCGCCGCCCGCCGGGCGGGAGCGACGATTCGGACCGACGCGCCGGTTCGCGTCCGGACCGACCCCGTCGGCGTCGCGGTCGACGGCTCCGGTCCGGGCGCTGACGCGGACGTCCCGGACCCGGTCGTCACCCGCTACGACGCCGTCCTCGTCGCCTGCGGCGCGTGGACCGGGCGGGTGCTGGCCGACGCCGGCGTTCCGGTCGCGCTGAAGCCGTACCGCGTACAGGCGCTCACCGCCGGCCGGCCGTACGACGGGCCGATGGCGTACGACGCCACCGCGGGGGCGTACTTCCGGCCGCACCCGACCGGGCTGCTCGCCGGCGACGGGACGGTGCCCGAGGCGGTCGACCCCGACGCCTACGACCGAACGGCCGACGACTGGTTCGTCGAGGACGTGGACGCGCTGTTGGCCCACCGCGCCGGCTACGACCTCGCCGTCGAACGGGCCTGGGCGGGCGTCTGCACGGCGACGCCGGACCGGGACCCGCTGCTCGGCGAGCTACGCGACGGACTGTACGTCGCCGCCGGCTGGCAGGGTCACGGGTTCATGCGGGCGCCGGCGACCGCCGAGGCCGTCGTCGCCGAGATGGTCGGCGGCGACGGGGTCGCGCCGTTCGACCCCACGCGGGTCGACGGCGACGAGTCGTTTGCGGTCGTCGAAGGGATGACACCCGAAGAACGAGCGGAGTGAGCCGACTCAGTCGGCCGCGTCGTCCGTGTCTTCGTCGTCAGCCGAATCGTCGGGGTCGGCCGAGTCGTCGGCTGCGTCGGCCGCGTTCGCGTCCGTTTCCTCGGCGGCGTCGTCCGTCTCCGCCTCGCCGTTTTCGTCCGCGTCTGCGTCGTCGTGGGCGTCGCTCTCCTCGCCGTCGGCGTCGCCGACCGGCACGTCGGTCGTCGTCTCGTCTTTGGGGACGACGACGCGGAGCTCGCCGGCGTCGGTCAGCGTGGCGTCGGCGGCCGCGGCGTCGACCACGGCGTCGGTCGGGAGCTCGGCGTCGCCGGACAGCGCCAGCCCGCGCCCGGGGAAC
The DNA here is from genome assembly GCA_042216705.1 of Halolamina sp. GTDB lineage: Archaea > Halobacteriota > Halobacteria > Halobacteriales > Haloferacaceae > JBDGTQ01. The sequence continues at coordinate 72,560 of JBDGTQ010000009.1, forward strand.
CGCGTCTCGAACCCCTCGCGGAACGACCGGAAGCGGTCAATGCGGACCTGGACGGCGCCGTCGACGTAGCGAACCTGGACGTCCGTCGACTCCGCCCCCGGCGCGTCGAAGACGACGAGGTAGGCGTCGTCGCTCTCCAGGATGTCGTACGCCAGCGGCGTCCGCTCCTGCATCTGGCTCACGCCGCGGCCGACCCGTTCGAGGACGGCGTTGGCCGCCGAGCGCCCCAGTTCGGCGATGTCGGTCATCGTTACAGCTCGATCTCTTCGAGGGACGCGCTCGTCCCGCAGTACGGACAAGACAGGTCGCCGACGGCGTGATCGTCGGGCACGTCGTACGTGTAGTGGACCTCGAACATGTCCAGCTCACAGCCGTCGCCGTTCGTGCATTTGACTTCGGTCGTCGAAGGCATTGTGCGAGCGTAGCGGCGGCGGCGGCTTAAGTGGCAGGGCACCGGCCGACGGCGGTGTTCAGAGACGCATGGCGGCTCGGCAAACCGGCGGAGGAGATCAAATGTGCCGGTCGCGCAGCCAGCCTCGACGGCGCACGGACCGGAGGACGGCCTCCGAGGACCCGGCGAGCCGCGGCGGCTGTGCGACCGGGCACTCACCGAGTCGTCGGTTCGAAATCCGGGAGAGCCGCTCTCTTCTTCCAGCAGTCCGCCTCGCGACAGACCAAACGGGTTTTAACCACCAAGAGCGAACCCGTCCGTAAGGTAGATACCATGGAGATGCCACGCCGCATGAACACGTACTGTCCGAACTGCGACTCCCATCAGGAACACGAGCTGGAGAAGGTCCGAACCGGCCGTTCCACGGGGATGAAGTGGGACCAGCGCAAGCAGCGCGAAGGCACGAAGGTCATCGGCAACGCCGGGCGCTTCTCGAAGGTGCCGGGCGGAGACAAGCCGACCAAGAAGACCAATCTCAAGTACATCTGCGCCGACTGCGGGAAAGCCCACATGCGCGAGGGGTTTCGCGCGGGCCGCATCGAGTTCCAGGAGTAACTATGGCAGGCAACTTCGTCACCGTTCGTTGTAGCGACTGCGAGAACGAACAGACCGTCTTCGAGAACGCCGCCACCGAGGTCAACTGTGCCGTCTGTGGCACGACCCTGGCCCGGCCGGCCGGCGGGAAGGCCGACATCGACCACGATGTCGTCGAGACCGTCGAGGCACGGTAACCATGAAGTACAGCGGGTGGCCCGACCGCGGCGAACTCGTCGTCGGCGAGGTAGAGGAGATCGAGGACTTCGGCGTCTTCGTCGACCTCGACGAGTACCAGGACAAGCAGGGTCTGGCACACATCAGCGAGGTCGCCTCCGGCTGGATAAAGAACGTCCGCGACCACGTCCGCGAGGGACAGACCGTCGTCGCGAAGGTGCTCGACATCGACGAGTCCTCCCAGCAGATCGACCTCTCGCTGAAGGACGTCAACGAACACCAGCGCAAGGACAAGATTCAGGAGTGGAAGAACGCCCAGAAGGCGGACAACTGGATGACCATCGCCTTCGGGGACGACCTCGACGACGAGACGTACACCGAGGTCGGCAACGCGGTTCTGGCCGAGTACGACACGCTCTACGACGGCTTCGAGGCCGCCGCCATCCACGGCACGGACGCGCTGGCCGACGTCGACCTGACCGACGAGCAGGTCCAGGCCGTCGTCCAGACCGCCCGCGAGAACGTTTCGGTGCCGTACGTCGAGGTCACGGGGTACGTCGACCTCGAGTGTCCGACCGCCGACGGCGTCGACGCTATCACCGAGGCGCTGCAGGCCGCCGAGGGCAACGGCGAGGTGCCCGAGGAGGTCGAGCTGGAGGTCTCCTACGTCGGGTCGCCGGAGTACCGCATCCAGGTGCAGGCGCCCGACTACAAGACCGCCGAACGCGAGCTGGAGGCCAGCGCCGACCGCGCCAGCACCGAGGTGCAGGCCCACGGCGGCGCCGGCGAGTACCACCGCGAGCGCCGCACCGACCAGGAGTAAGGCCGTGCGCTCGGACATCCACGTCTGTGCGGCATGGCGCGCCGAGCACGACGCTCCCGTCTACACGCTGAGCGACGTCTGCCCGGACTGCGGCGCCGACGCGGTGACGGCGTCGCCGGCGCGGTTCAACCCCGAAGACCCCTACGGCGAGTACCGACGCCGTGCCCGACGCTCGGCGTCGGAACCCTCCTCCGAGCAGGAGTCGGAGTAGCTCCGGTCCGGACCGCGCGGCCGACGGCCAGTCACCGGACCGACGCGCTCTTATGGGCTCCCACCCCCGTTCTGGAACATGGACGACATCCAAGTCGAGACCCTCGCGGACCCGGCGTTGTCGGACCCGGTGTTCGTCGAGGGCCTGCCGGGGGTCGGACACGTCGGAAAGCTGGCCGCCGAACACCTCCTCGAGGAATTCGAGAGCCAGGTGGTCCGACGGGTGTACGCCGACGAGTTCCCCCCGCAGGTGTCGGTCGACGACGACGGCGTCGCCTCGCTGACCTGCGCGGAGTTCCACGCCGTCGACCTCTCGTCGCCAACGCCGACGCGTGCCACCGAGGACGACGACCAGGACGAAAGCGACGCCGACGAGACCGACGAAGCCGAGTCCGGACCTGACCCCGACCCCGACTCCAACGACGACGTGGACCCGGACGCAGCCGACGCAGGCGACGAGGAGGAGGAAGCGGAGCCACCCGCGGACCCGCTGGCGGCGTTCGAGCCCGGCGAGCGCGACCTGCTCGTGCTCACCGGCGACCACCAGGCACAGAGCAACGCCGGCCACTACGCGCTGACGAACGCCTTCCTCGACGTCGCCGACGACTTCGGCTGCGAGACGGCGTACGCTCTCGGCGGGGTGCCGACCGGCGAGCTCATCGAGGAGTACAACGTCCTCGGCGCGGTGAGCGACCCCGAGCTGAAGCCGGCCCTGTCCGACGCCGGCGTCGACTTCCGCGCTGAAGAGCCGGCCGGCGGCATCGTCGGCGTCTCCGGACTGGTCCTCGGGCTGGGCGAGCGCCGGGGAATCGACGCCGCCTGTCTGATGGGCGAGACCTCCGGCTACCTCGTCGACCCCAAAAGCGCCAAGGCAGTCATCGAGGTGCTCGAAGCGCGCTTCGAGTTCGCCGTCGACTTCGAGAGCCTGGAGGACCGCGCCGAGGAGATGGAGGAGGTGGTCGGCAAGATTCAGGAGATGCAGGGCGGCGGCGACGTGACCGAGGACGAACTCCGTTACATCGGCTGAGGCGGCGTCGTCTCCGACTGGATTCGGCGCATCCGAATCCGCGCCCGACCCGTCACCGATAAGCCCGCGCCACCCGTTCTCGAACCCGTGCAGGCGACCGTCCACGAGCGCGCAGTCCACTTCCCGCCGGCCGACGCCACGGTCATCGCGGACCCTCACGTCGGCCGGGCGGCGGCCTCGAAGGTGGAACTCCCGCTGGGCGAGCGCGCGGACCTGACCGACCGCCTCGACGCCGTGCTCGGGGCGTTCGACCCCGCCGAACTCGTCGTCGCCGGCGACGTGGTCCACCGCTTCGGCGGCCCCGACCGCCGCGCCCGCGAGACGCTGCGTGCGCTCACCGACGCCTGTCGGGCCGCCGGCACGCGACCGGTGCTCGTCGCTGGCAACCACGACGCCGCCCTCGACCGGGCGTGGGACGGGGCGATTCTGGACCACTACCGTCTCGACCCCGTCGACGGCGCCGGTCGTGTCGACGTCGACGCCGGCGGGGACGCCGATGCGGCCGCGTTCCCCGACACGGTCGTCCACCACGGCCACGAGCTGCCGGCGGTCGACGCCGACCGCTACGTCGTCGGCCACGACCACCCCGTCATCGAGGTCGAGGGCAAGCGCCGGCCGTGCGTGCTTCGGGGGCCGGACCAGCGCGACGGCGCCGAGGTGGTGATGCTGCCGACGTTCACCCGCCTCGCGGCCGGGACCGTCGTCAACGGGATGACCGCCGCCGACTTCCAGTCGCCGCTGATAACGGACGCCGACGCGCTGCGGCCGCTGGTCCGCGACGCCGAGGCCGGCGAGACGCTGCGGTTCCCGCCGCTGGGGGAGTTCCGGTCGCTGCTGTGAGCGTCGGCCCCTCGCCGGCCCCGACCGCCGCCGCTCAGGCGACCCGGTCGCCGACGGCCGCCGCCGCCTCCAGCCCGCTTTTCATCGCCCCCTGAATCGACGACCACTCCGTGTAGTCGCCGGCGAGGACGACCGGTCCCTCGGGGGCCTCGACCGCGGGCAGTCCGTCGCGGAACCCCGGCGGCTGGGCGAACTGCGCGAACTCGATGCGGTCGACGGCGACCGGCTCCAGCCCATCGAAGCGGTACTCGGGATACCACGACGACAGCGCCGTCCGAGTCCGCTCGCACAGTCGCTCGGCGTCCGTCTCGAGGGCGTCCTCCCCGAGGAAGGTCGCAACGAGCAGCCCCTCGCCGTCGGGAACGTACTCCGGGGCGACGGCGCTCATCGGCGCGATCGTGTTCGGCGCCTCGCCGTCGGCGTTCAGGTGGATTCGCTCGCCGCCGTCCAGCCGCGGCTCGTCGGGCAGTCGGAGGTGGGCGGTGACCGAGGGCTTCGCGTCGGTGGGAATCGCGGCCACGTCGGTCAGCTCCGCGGCCCGCTTTGGGCCGGCGGCGACGACGACCGCGTCGGCGGCGACGCTGCGGGCCTCCGTCTCGACGGCGGCACCCTCGCGGTCGTGGTCGAGGTCGACGACGGCCTCGCCGGTGACGACCTCGGCGCCGGCGTCGGTCGCGCGGGCGGCGAGCTGGCGGGGGATGGCGCCCATCCCGTCGGCGGGGACGGCGATGGCGCCGTGGCTCATCGCCCGGAAGGTGTACTCGAACACCTGCTTCGAGGTCGACAGCGAGCGGTCCAGCGTGATGCCGCCGTAGAAGGGGGCGACGAAGCGCTCGACGTACCGCTCGGAGAAGCCGCGGCCCTGGAGGTACTCGCGGATGGTGGCGTCGTCGCCGTCGAACAGCGACTCCGGGTCGTCCCGGCGGACGTCCCGCTCCAGCAGGAGCGTCCGAAGTTTGTCGACGGTGGTTACCTCGCGGTTGAACGCCGACTCGACCAGCGCGCCGGGGTCTCGCAGCGGGTCAGACAGCACCGACCGTTGGCCGTCCCGGCCGATGCAGGCCCCCGGCGTGAACCGCCGGAGGTCGAGCGCGTCGAGGTCGAGTTCGCGCCGGACCGCAGGGTAGCTGGTGAACAGCACCTGAAAGCCGCGGTCGCAGACGACGTCGTCGACCTCGCGGCTCCGGACCCGTCCGCCGACGCTCTCGCGGCGCTCGAACACGCTGACTTCGTGGCCCGCGTCCGCGAGGTGACGAGCGGCGACCAACCCGGCGAGTCCAGCGCCCACGACGACGACGCGTGACATATTCGGTCGTACGGCCGGAGTGGCAAAAAGGCAGGCGGGATGGACCGACGGCGACGGGCACGGAGACGAGCGCGGGGAGCCAGCGGGTCAGCGGCGACCCCGTCGCTGGCGACCCCGTCGCTGGCGACCCCTCAGAGGTGGCCCTCTGACTCCAGCTGACTGACGACCTCTCGGAGGTCGGCCGTCTTCTCGACGAGGTCCTTTATTTCCTCGCGGTGGCGGATGTCGGCGGCGTCGGCGTCGTACGCCCGGACGTACTCGGCGCGGGTGTGTTCGTCCATCGCGTGCCGGATGGCGAAGTAGCCCTCGGGGACGACGGTGCCACAGACCTGGCACTCGTGGCGGGCGTGTTCGGCGGCCTGGTGGACGACGGCGGACTCGGCGTCGTCGAAGGCGGTTTCGCAGCCTTCGATGCCGCAGTTCCAGCGGGACATGGACGACCGCAGACGGGCCGCGCTGTTAACCGTTTTCCACCGCGGCGCGGAACGGAAACCCATAACTGGCTGCCCCACGCCATTCGGCCAGTGACCGAGGACGACCGAACGCGGGTCGACGCACACGTCAAAATCCTCGACGACCGGGTCGTCCGCCGGGCGAAGGCCCGCGGACTGGACGCGCTCGTCTACGCGCCCCATTTCACCCGGCTGCCGGAGATCCGCGAGCGGGCGGCGGCCTTCTCCGACGACGAACTGACCGTCGTCCCCGCCCGGGAGGTGTTCACCGGCGACTGGCGCAACCGTCGCCACCTGCTCGCGGTCGGACTCTCGGACCCGGTCCCCGACTTCGTCACCTTCGAGGGGGCGCTCGCGGAGTTCGAGCGTCAGGGTGCCGCCGTCTTAGTCCCGCACCCGACGCTGCTGAACGTCAGTCTCACCCGGTCGGAGATCCGCGCCTACGCCGACCACTTCCACGGCGTCGAGGTGTACAACACGAAGTCGCTGCCGATCCACAACCGCAACGGCCGCGTCGTCGCCCGCGAGACCGACGTTCCGGCGTTCGCGTCGTCGTACGCCCACCTCCGGAGCTCCGTCGGCGAGGCCTGGACGACGTTCGAAGGCGACGTCGCCGACGCCGACGACCTCGTCGCCGCGCTCCGAGCGGGTCGGGACCGGCGGTCGGTCCACCGCGACGGGGTCGGCCACCGGCTCCGCGGGAGCGCCGAGTTCGCCCACCTCGGCTGGGAGAACTCCTGGAAGAAGCTCGACCGCCTGTTCCTCTCGGGGATGGAGCCGACCCACCCGCGACACATCTTCTACGACGGACGCTTCGACGACGTGGCGGTGTACTGAGCCGTCGTCGTCGCCGGCCGCGCCGTCGACCCTCGCGGTCGCTCAGACGCCGAAGGCCTGGACCGCCGCCTCGACGCTGGGGACGACCTGCGGCGCGACCTGCAGAACGCCCCAGATCGCCGCGACCTCGACGCCCGTGACGAGGACCGTGACGGCCTCGGCCCACCTGCTGGACGTCGGGACGCCGACCGGGAGGCCGAACTCCTCGTCCCACGGGTAAAACAGCGCGATGCCGCGCTTGCTCCCCACCACGTCGAGGACGTAGTGGGTGAGCACCCCCGCCCAGACGAACCCGAGGTTGCCGAAGTAATGCGGGTAGGCGAGGAAGAAGGCCAGCACGGGAAGGTTGTGCAGCGTCTTCCGGTGTTTGCCGAAGGCGGTGTCGACGTCGGGAAACAGCGCCCCCAGCACGACCGGCGGCCCGATTTCGACTATCTTCAGGAACGTCGCCGCGTCGCCGGCGGGTTCGAGGACGTACCCGAGGCCGATGCTCAACAGAAGCGCGTTGAGGACGTGCCCACGCTTGTTCACGCCCCCTCATCACCCGCCCACGGCTCAAGCTTTTCGACCCGCGGACGGGCGTCGACTCGCCTGCTGGGCCCCCTCGCTCGACGACGGCGCCGACCGCGGCGTCACCCGGGATCGCTCTCGGACCTCGGGTTCGGTTCGGACTCCGCGTCTCCGTCGTCACCGGGGGCACCGTCGCCGTCGTCGTCGCTCACCTCCTCGACGACCGCCAGCAGTCGCTCCAGGGCGAAGCGGGCGGCCCGCTCCTTGACCGCGAGGCGGTCGCCGTCGAAGACGCGGTGCCAGGGGCGGACGAACGACGCCTCGGTGCCCCAGGGGGCGGCGTAGGCGACGGCGCCGTGGACCGTCCCCACGGGGTCGTCGTCGGTGGCGCCGCCGGGCCCGGCGATGCCGGTCGTCGCCAGTCCGAACGTCGCGTCGGCGGTGTCCCGGATGCCGGCGGCCATCGACTTCGCGACCGGCTCGGAGACAGCGCCGTGGGCGTCCAGCGCCTCCCGCGGCACGGCGAGTTCGTCGCGCTTGGCGTCGTAGGCGTAGGTGACGAGCGAGCGGTCGAAGTACGCCGAGGAGCCGGGCACGTCGGTCAGCAGCGACCCGATGAGGCCGCCGGTGCAGGACTCGGCGACGGCGACGGTCGCGTCCGCGGCTCGAAGTGCCTCGCCCGCGCGGCGCTCCACCGGCGGGTCGGCGGCGAATTCGCGCATGTCCTTGCTTCGGGCGTCGCCGGCAAATAGCCGGCGGCGAAACGCCCAACATCCGGCCGGACCTCTCAGCGATATGGAGTACCAGACGCCGCAGTTCTTTCACGTCATGCAGTACGCGGCCGCGGCCGACGGCGACGTGGTCGACATGGTGTCGGGTAACCCCGACTGGGAGCCCCCGACCGCGCTGCGAGAGGGGCTCCGGACGTACGCCGACGCCGACGCCGACCGGTTCCAGTATCCGCCCTCGGAGGGCCTGCGCGAGCTTCGCGAGGCGATCGCTGCCGAGCGCGGCGTCGCCGCCGAGCAGGTCGTCGTCACCAACGGCACCGGCGAGGCGAACTACCTGGCGATGGCCCGCGCCTTGGAGCGCGACGCCGGCGACGAGGTGGTGCTCACCGACCCCGTCTACCCTTACTACCCCGGCAAGGCCGAGATGCTCGGCGCCAACGTGACGTACGTCCCGACCGCCCGCGACGGCTCGCTCGACCTCGACGCATACCGCGAGGCCGTCTCCGAGGACACCGCGCTCGTGCTCGTTAACAACCCGAACAACCCGACCGGGGCGGTGTACGACCCCGAGACGGTCGAGCGCCTCGTCGGGCTGTGCGAGGCCAACGACGCGCTGCTGGTCAGCGACGAGGTGTACGACCGTTTCGACTTCTCCGGACGCTTCGAGAGCGCCCTCGCGGTCGACTCCGACCACCGCGTCGTCACCAGCGGCTTCTCGAAGTCCTTCGCAATCACCGGGTTCCGGGTCGGCTTCGCCGTCTTCCCGGAGTCGCTGGTCGACCTCGCGAAGACGCGACACATGCTCGTCAACGTCGCCGGCGCGCGACCCTCCCAGCGGGCGGTGCTGACGGCGCTGCGGGCGGCCGAGGACGACTACTACGAGGGCTTTCGCGAGACGCTTTCCGAGCGCATCGACGCCTTCACCGGCGCCCTCGCCGAGGCCGGCGCGGAGTACGTCACCCCGGAAGGAGCGTTCTACGTGCTCGCCAAGTTCGAGGACTACCCCGGGACGATGGCCAACGTCAAGCGACTCATCGACGAGGCCGGCGTCGCCGGCATGCCCGGCGCGACGTTCGGCACCGCCCGCGAGGAGTGGCTCCGCTTCGCGCTGGTCACGCCGCGAGCGACCGAAGGCGCCGAGCGCCTGGCCGAGTACTTCGACTGAGCCGGCGGTCCTCCGGGGGGTCGTCGCCGCTGAGGCTACTATTGCTATTGCCACTGTCACCGTCGCTGGCGACCGTCTCCGTTATCGACGACTGCGATCGCCACCGTCGGCGGGGACTGTGGCCCCGTCCCGGGCCCGGAATCAGATCCGTAACTGCTTGCCGTCGTACGCGAACTCCACCCCGTCGTACTCCGTCGTCGACTCCAACGCGGCGTAGTCGTCGTGGCCCCGACGGTACTGGTGACCGATTTCGGTCAGTAGCGCTCGGTCGGGGGCGACCGCCGCGACGCGGTCGAGCACCGCCCCGTGGGAGAGCTCGTCGGCCAGCAGCTCTCGCTCGCGTTGGGTCAACAGCGGGTCGCCGGCGGAGGTCTCCGCGAACAGCCCGCACTCGAACACCGCCAGATCCGGCTCGGTCGGGAGCCGGTCGACGTCGAGGTACCGGGCGTCGTCGGAGGCGACGACGACCGTCTCGGGACCGTCGAGGACGAACGCGGTCGCGTCGCGGTCGCCGTCGCCGGCCAGCGCGTACGGCACGGCTCGAACCTCGTAGTCGCCGGCGACGAGCGGCTCGTCGTCCAGCAGGTGCAGGTCGACGAACCCCTGCTCCTCGACGAGGTGCGCAAGCGGCGTCAGCTCGCAGGTGCGCTCGTAGACGCGTTCGGTCGTCGCCAGCGTCGGCGCGGTGTCGCGGTAGTGGTCGGCGAAGGCGACGTCGTCCGGTTTCGCGGTCACGTCGCGGGCGGTCAGGGTCCGGATGCCGTCGACGTGGTCGGGATGCCAGTGTGTGAGCAGGCAGTAGTCGACGGCGTCGATGCGTTCGCGGTTCAGCGCCCGCCCGAGCGTCGCCGGCGCGTCGACGACGGCGGCGAGATCGTGGACGTACAGGGAGTTGCCGCCGCGGCTGTACGGCGGCCCTTGCTCGCGGGCTCGACGGCAGACGTCACAGCCGCAGGTCGGCATCGGCGTCCGACGGGAGCCGCCGGAGCCGAGCACCGTCAGTTCCATGCCTCCGTCACCGTCGCCGGCGACAAAAACCGCCCGGCCGTGGTCCTCGGCTGGCGCCCGCATCGAAGACGGTTCAAGCCTGGCCGACCCAGTCCCGGGTAATGAGTTCCATCGACGTCGAACCGGTCGACGACATCGAGGAGGTCGCCGTCGACGACAGCGCCCCGCTGCCCGAGCGCGTCGACGCCCCGGAGTACGTGCTCTACGGCGGGAAAGGCGGCGTCGGCAAGACGACGATGGCGGCGGCGACGGCGGTGACCTCCGCCGCGGCCGGCACCGACACGCTGGTCGTCTCGACGGACCCGGCGCACTCGCTGTCGGACACCCTCGGGGTCGCGGTCCCGCCGGAGCCGACGCAGCTCCGCGAGGGGCTGTACGCCGCCGAAATCGACCCCGAGGCCGCGATGGAGGAGGGCGTCTTCGGCGCCGGCGGCGGCGATGCGGGCGCGGGCGGAGCCGGCGACCCGCTCGGCGGGATGGGCCAACTCGGCGATATGCTCGGCGGCGACGGCGACGGGAACCCGCTGGGGCCGATGCTCGGCGGGTCGATGCCCGGCGCCGACGAGGCCGCCGCGATGCGCCAGCTGCTCGAGTACCTCGACGACCCACGGTTCGACCGCGTCGTCGTCGACACCGCGCCGACGGGGCACACCCTCCGACTGCTCCAGCTTCCGGAGACGCTGGACTCGATGGTCGGCAAGGTCATGAAGCTGCGCGAGCGCTTCTCGGGGGTGATGGACGGCCTCGGGGGGATGTTCGGCGGCGACGGCGACGAACCGGCCGAGGAACCGCCCGGACTCGACGAGCTGCAGCGGCGCATCGAGCGCCTGCGGACCGTGCTCCGGGACCCGACGAAGACGGACTTCCGGGTAGTGATGATACCCGAGGAGATGAGCGTCGTCGAGTCCGAGCGCCTCGTCGGGCGCCTCGAGGAGTTCGACATTCCGGTGAACACGCTGGTCGTGAACCGCGTGATGGAGGACCTCGCGGACGTGGCCGACGTCGGCGAGAGCTGGGTGGTGACGCCGAACCACGAGGACTGCGAGTTCTGCGAGCGCCGCTGGGAGGTCCAGCAGAACGCGCTCCAGGCGGCGACGGACCTGTTCCGAGGACGGGACGTGCGTCGGGTGCCGCTGCTCGCCCACGAGGTTCGCGGCGCGGAGGCGCTGCGGGTCGTCGCCGCCTGTCTCGACGAGTGAGCGAGGAACGAGCCGGGTGACGAAACGACGACTGAGCGAAGAGACGGTCCTCCGGGCTCAGTCGGCCAGCCGCCGGACGAACGAGAACACCGCGTCCCGCACCGTCGTCGGGAGGAACCGCGACAGCACCCCGACTCGGCCGACGAGGCCGATCGGAATCCGCGCCGGCGGCTTGGTCGAGCTGGCGGCGTCGACGACATCCTCGGCGACGCGCTCGGGGGTGACCGCGACCGGGCCGCCGCCGCCGACGGCGGCCGTGTCCGCGAGCAGGTCGTAGAACCACTCGTACGCGCCCGAGCGGTCGATGTCGGTCTCGCCGTCGCCGTTGCCGCCGGCCTCGGCTTCGGCGCGGGCGGTGAACCCGGTGTCGACCGGGCCGGGCTCGACGAGCACCGCGTCGACGTCGAAGGGGGCGACCTCGACCCGCAGGGCGTCGGTCATCGCCTCCAGCGCGAACTTCGTGCCGCAGTAGACGCCGCTGCCGGGGTAGGAGATTCGGCCGGCGACGCTGGAGACGTTGACGACGGTGCCGCCGTCACCCGCTCGCATGTGCGGGAGGACGGCTCGGACGAGTCGGTGGGGGCCGTAGACGTTCACGTCGAACTGGTGTTCGACCGCGTCGACGGGGACGTCCTCGACCGGGCCGAGCTGGCCGAAGCCGGCGTTGTTGACGAGACAGTCGACGGCGCCCTGCTCGTCGACGACGCGGTCGACGACCCGTTCGACCGCGTCGTCGTCGGTCACGTCGAGGGCGGCGAGTTCGGCGCCGGCCTCGCCGAGCGGTTCGACGTCGTCGATGTCGCGGGCGGTCGCGTAGACGGTCCAGCCCTCTTCGAGGAAGGCCGTCGCCGTAGCCCGGCCGATACCCGACGAGCAGCCGGTGATGAGGACGGTCTCGGTGGACACGATAGATGCCTGGTCGGGGGCGGTGATAACTGTGGGCGACTCGCGGCCGTCAGCCGGCGTCGGTCCCGGTCCCGGTCTCGGTCTCTCCCTCGACGACCTCCCGCTTCCCGGTCTCGGCGTAGTCGTCGGCGAGTCTCGTCGGTTCGGGGAGCTTGCGGCCGTCACACAGCGACGCGACGAGGTCGACGGCGGTGTCGGCGCCGACCCGGTGGCCGGGACTGACGAACAGCGGGTTGATGGACTGCGGGCGGTCCCACTGACGGGACTGATAGGCGTGCCCGACGACCGTCCCGGGCGGCGCGTCGACGTCGTCGCCGTCGGCGACCCGAATCGGCGTCAACCACCCCTCCGGGCGGTCCGCCGTCGACTCTGCGGGCGTCCCACAGAGCAGGCTCTTCGCGACGCCGATCGCGGGGGCGTCGAGCGTCACGCCGAGGTGGGTCGCCAGCCCGGCCTGCCGGAAGTGGAGTCGCCCGCTGCCGTCGAAGACGAACAGGTTCGGCTCGACCGACAGCGTCGCGACGGCGTCCAGAATCGGCCCCCCCTCGCGGAACGAGAGCAGGCCGGGGACGTACGGGATGGCCGTCTCGGAGACGGCGTACGTCCGCTCGACCACCTCGCCGCCGCGGAGGACGACCACGGCGCTGACGGCGCGGTCGTCGAGGAAGGCCTGGTCGACGCCGGCGACGAGCGGTCGCTGCCCGCCCGTGACCGGTGGGGTCTCCGCCAGCGAGACGGTCGCGGGGTCGAACGGGAGGTCGTCGACGAAAACCGCGTCCTCGGCGACCCGTCGCTGGAGGGCCGCCATCTCCTCGTGGTCGCGGTCCGCGGTCGGTACGAACTCGGGGCGAACGGGGGTCACGGCGAGGAGTCAGGGACGGCCGGGGCCACCCGGACCGCCGGGGCCGCCCGGGCCACCCGGTCCGCGACGGTTGCCGCCGACCTGGAGCCGTTCGGGTGCTCGCATCTCGCCTTTGATGCGGGAGCCGTACGCCAGTCCGACCGCGAGTCCGGCGAGGTGTGCGAAGTGGGCGGTGTTGCCGCCGAAGTTACCGAAGCCGGCGAAGAGGCTGAACAGCGCGAACCCGAACGTCAGCAGCCACAGCGGCATCGGGATGATGAAGTAGAGGTACACCCGTAGCCCCGGGTTGAGAACGGTCAGGACGCCCATGACGGCCATGATGGCGCCGGAGGCGCCGAGGACGCCGACGCTGGCGACGTCGAGCACCGGCACGTACGACAGGCCGATCTGCGTGAAGCCGGCGAGCACACCGGCGCCGAGGAACAGCGCGGCGTACCGCTTCAGCCCGAGCCGGCGCTCGACGGCCGGGCCGAAGAAGTACAGCGCGATGCTGTTGACCGCGATGTGGCCGAAGCCGCCGTGGGCGAACACCGAGGTGACCCAGGTCCAGACGTACAGCGGGTTGTCGGGCGAGAGGACGAACAGCGAGGTCCACAGCGGTCCGCCGACGACGGCACCGGGAACGAGCGCCCAGAGGAAAAACTGCGCCGCGAACGTCACCCACATCAGTCCGAGGAAGGCGTAGGTAGCGTTGCCCTTGAAGTAGCTGAGGAGGCTGCGCGTGCGTGACTGGACGGACGTGCTCACCTGCTCGGTCGTGCTCTCGGTTCTGGCCGCCTCGCGCTCGAAGACGCCGCTCGGATCGTTCCAGTCGTCGAGGCCGGGACAGTCGTGGTTCTCGGGGAGGCGGTGTTCCGCACAGAACGACTGTCCACACCGACGGCACTGGTACGGCAAGTTCTCGTACTCGCCGCACTGTTCGCACTTCGCCATTTGGCGAGGCTAAGAGCCGTAGGGGTGAAAGGGGTTGGCATTGACCCCGGACGCGACGGCGAAACGACGCCCCGGAAAGCGGTCGAGCGTCGGCGACGGAGCCGTCGTCGTCGCCGACGCCGGCACCGGTGCACGGTGGACAGCGAAGCCGACGAAGACGGCGGCCGACGAAGACGAAAACGCGCGACCGGCCGCCTCAGCCGTCGGCGACGGACCCGTCGGCGTCGCGGTCACGCTCGGTGTCGTCGTCGAGGTTCCGGGGCACGACGGTCAGGTGGTCGACGGCGACGCGGGGACGTTCAGCAGCCATGAACACTCAACTGTAGGTGCCGGAGGTATTTATCATGATCCATAATCACCGTACATCGGCCAGCAAGGAGGAATGCAGCCGACGAATCCCACCGGCTGCGGTGGTCCGGTCTCAGGCGACGTGTTCGTCGTACAGCTCCTGTGCGTGCTCGATGGCGTCGTGGGCGGCGGCCTTGTCTTCCCAGCCGAGCACCTCGGTCTCTTTGCCCGCTTCGAGGTTCTTGTACGTCTCGAAGAACTCCGCGATTTCGGCGGTCTGCTGGTCGGAGAGGTCCGAGAGGTCCTCGATGTCGTCGTAGCGGGGGTCCTCGTCGGGGACGGCGATGACCTTGTCGTCCTGCTCGCCGTCGTCGTCCATCTTCATCAGC
>JBDGTQ010000023.1:0-35948 GCA_042216705.1 Halolamina sp.
AGGGCATGTTCTCGTTGACGCGCTCCTTGTCGACGATGACGCCCTCGACGAGCTCGGAGTTGTCGATGGAGCCGCCGACGACCTTCTCGACGGAGACGTTCTCCGTGTCGACGCCGTCGTCGTCGGCGACGGCGGTGACCGCGTCGACGACGAGCTCCGCCAGCAGGTCGCGGGCGGACTCGGCGCCCTTGCCGGTCATGGCAGTCTGGGCGATCTTCTCCAGCGTCTCGCGGTCGTCGGCAGAGACGTCGATGGAGTGCTCGTTCAGGAGCTCGCTGGCCTTCTCGGAGGCCTGGCGGTACCCCTGAGCGATGGTCGTCGGGTGGACGTCCTGCTCGACGAGCTCTTCGGCCTGGTCGAGGAGCTCACCGGCGATGACGACGGCCGTCGTGGTCCCGTCGCCGACCTCGTCCTCCTGGGTCTCGGAGACCTCGACGATCATGTTCGCCGCCGGGTGGTCGATGTCCATTTCCTTGAGGATGGTTACGCCGTCGTTCGTGACGACGACATCGCCGGCCGAGCCGACGAGCATCTTGTCCATCCCCTTCGGTCCGAGCGTGGTTCGGACCGACTCGGCGACGGCCTTGCCGGCCGTGATGTTCATCGACTGGGCGTCTTTCCCGGAGGTGCGCTGACTGTCCTCCGAGAGGACGATCATGGGCTGATTGCCCATGCGCTGTTGCTGACTCATGCTCACTCACCGATTGTCTATGGTTCTATAAAAATGTTCGCATCTCTGTCTGCGAAATCGGCGTCTGTCCCCGGTTTGTGGCGGTGTGTCAATCCTCGACACGGCCGATTTTAAATACCGTTTCGACCTGGTCGCGGCGGCGTTGCCGACGCTGTCGGCCGCTGCGGGCGTCTCTGCTCGACGTGTCACCGCGTCAAACCCCGCCGTTACACTGCGCGGCCTGAAACGAACGCCCGACTCGGAGCAGCGTTGCGGGACGTATCAGGGAAAATATAGTTCCTGGAGTCGCCGCCCGTCAGGAGCGCTCGCGGACGTTGAACCCTTCTTTCATCTCGTTGTGCTTGCGCTCGAGGAAGGAGTAGACGGCGCCGTGGGGCGCCCCGTCGAGTATCATCCCGGCGGCGCGACGGACCGCCTCGACCTCCTCGGGCTGGCCGATGACGCCGAGGGTCGACCCCTTGATCACGACGTCGGCGCCGGTGAGCTCCTCCATCAGCTCGCGGGTGCGGCCGTTCTCGCCGATGAGGCGGCCCTTCTGTCGCTGGAGGTCGTTGCCGTTGCGGGTCTGTTCGGTGAGGTCGATGAGGTCGAACCGCCGGAGGTCGTGGTCGAGCAGCGAGAGGGCGTCCTCGGGGTGAAAGCCCCGGCCGATGGCGCGAACGATGTCCGGCGCCATCATCGCGTCCACCGGGTCGCCGATGGTGTCGATGGCGACCGAACCGGACTCGGAGTCGATGTCGAGGCGCACGCCCGCGCGGTCCTCGATCTCACGCATCGTCTCACCTCCTTCCCCGATGAGAACTCCGAGGCGGTCCTGGGGCACCTTCACGTGTTGCATGTCCCGGCGTATCCGCCCGAGCCGTTTAAGCGTTCCTCGGTGGTCGCCGCCGCGTGAGTCGGTTTCAGGGGTCATCAAGCGGGTTTCGGCCGACCGGCTCCGTCGCCGGGCCGGTTCGGCTTAGCTCGGCTCGCCCCGGCTCACTCGATCGCCCCGACCCGGCCGACACCGCCCTCACTCCGCGTCCGGCCGGTCGCTGACCTCCGGCTCGCCCTGCGGGTCGGGGTCGGCCTCGGTGACGTACGCCTCCAGGTCGTCGCCGGTCACTTCCAACCCCTGCCGGGCGAAGAAGGCGGCGACGTTCTCGCAGTCCCGGGTCAGGAACTCCTCGGCGTTGGGATGATGGACCGTCGGCGCCTGCCCGAGGTCGATGACATACAGCTCCCCGCCGTGGATTATCATGTTGTACTCCGAGAGGTCGCCGTGGACCAGCCCGGCGGCGTACAGCCGGCGCATATACTCTCGGACGACCTCGTAAGCGGTCTCTGGATTCTCGACGTCGACCTCGGCCAGCCGGCGGGCGCGGTCGTCAGCGTGGCCCACCAGCTCCATGACCAGCACGTTGCGCTGGACGGCGAGGGGCTCCGGCACGCGGACCCCGGCCCGTCGCGCCCGCCGGAGGTTGGCGTACTCCTTGCGAGTCCAGGCGAGGACGACCTGCTTCTTATCCGAGCCGATGCCGTCGAAGCGGGGGTCGCCCTCCAGATACCCCCGCATGTCGGTGAAATTAGAGGCGTTGATGCGGTATATCTTGACGGCGATTTCGCGGTCGTCCTCGCCGAGGGCCTCGTAGACGTTGGCCTCCTTGCCGGTCGAAATCGGTCCGCCGAAGGCGGCGACGTGGCCGTCCTCGACGAGTTTGTACAGCGCGGCGAGGGTGGCGTCGTCGAACACCGACCGCTCGACTTTGAACTGCTCGGTGTCGACGATGCGCTGACGGAACTCGGCGAACTCCCGATCCTCCTCGCGAGCGATGCGGTCGGCCTCCGTGTCAGAGACGTCGAGTTCCTCCCACTCGTCGCCGAAGGCCTCGCCCTCTGCCTCCTCGGGCTCGACGAGGCCGTAGTCCTCTGTCATCTGCCCGGTGATTGGTGGCTCAGCGTGAAAAGCGTGGGTACGACCGATACGACGTGCGTGGGGTCGATACCGCGAGCGGAAACTGTGGGTTTGTTCTCGATACGGCAGCACTGCAACCGCAATTGCTGCCAGGCAAGCCCTCGGCTCGCTCGACCGGCCGGGGCTCGTTGCGCTCCTCGTCGCTCGCTGCGCTCGCTCCTGCGGTGCTTACGTCGCCCGGGCCGGGTCGAGCGACCCTCGCCCTTGCAGTCCGCCAGGGGGCGGCCTTCTCACCGAGCGACGACCGCTCGACACCCATCGCTCGTAGGTGTGAGATTCCAACCGATGTCGGCAGTCCGGAATCGTCGCTGGTGGTGGCTGCGGGATGTCAGCGCATTTTGCTGTCGAGTCTCTAGCCTCAAGTTGATAGGGACCGGCGGTCCCTCTGCCCATTCGAGCAGGCCTACGGCTCGTGAGAAGAGAGCGACCGAAGCGTAGCAAAGGGAGCGAGCAGGGTGCGGTATTTTATGTTCCGTGCTGCCAGGAGCCCATGTACTCCCGCTGTTCGTCGCTGAGGTCGTCGAACGCGACGCCCTCGGCGTCGAGCTTGATTTCCGCGACCTCGCGGTCGAGTTCGTCGGGCACGTCGTGGACGCCGGGCTCGTACTCCTCGCCGCGTTCGACCAGTTCGCGGACGCAGACCGCCTGCACGCCGAAGGACTGGTCCATCACCTCGACGGGGTGGCCGAGCGCGATGGGTGCGGCGAGGTTGACCAGCCGCCCCTCCGCGAGGACGTTCAGCCGCCGGCCGTCGGCCAGTTCGTAGGCCTCGACGCCGTCGCGGGCCTCGTACTGGTCGACCGCCATGTCGGCCAGCTCGTCGAGGCTTATCTCCACGTCGAAGTGACCGGCGTTAGCCAGGAGCACGCCGTCGTCCATCCGTTCGAAGTGCTCGCGGGTGATGACGTCGCGGTTGCCGGTGGTCGTGATGAACACGTCGCCCTCCGCGGCGGCCTCGGCCATCGGCATCACATCGTACCCCTCCATGTGGGCCTCCAGCGCCTTTCGGGCGTCGACCTCGGTGACGACGACGTCGGCGTTCTGGCCGGCGGCCTTCTTGGCGACGCCGCGGCCGCAGTAGCCGTAGCCCGAGACGACGACGGTCTTGCCGGCGAAGCTCAGGTTCGTCGTCATGGCGATGGTCGCCAGCGACGACTCGCCGGTGCCGTGGACGTTGTCGAACAGCCGCTTCATCGGCGTGTCGTTGACCGCGAACACCGGGTAGTCGAGTTCGCCGTCGCCGTCCATCGCGCGCAGCCGGTGGACGCCGGTGGTCGTCTCCTCGCAGCCGCCGACGATGGTGTCGATGAGTTCGGGGTAGTCCTCGTGGATGGCGGCGACCATGTCCATCCCGTCGTCGACGGTGATGGTCGGCTCGTGGTCGATGACGGACTCGATGGCGGCGTAATACCCCTCCTCGTCGACGCCGCGGACGGCGTAGGAGGTGACGTTCTCGGTGGCGTCCAGCGCCGCCGACACGTCGTCGTGCGTCGACAGCGGGTTGCAGCCCGTGATGGCGACCTCTGCGCCGCCGACCGCCAGCGCCTCGACCAGGTTGGCCGTCGTCGCCTCGACGTGCATCGCCATCCCGACCGTCTCGCCGGCGAACGGCTGCTCGGCCTCGAACTCCTCGCGCAGCTCCCGGAGGATTGGCATGTGCTGGCGCGCCCACTCCATCTTGCGACGACCCTCCTCGCGTGCGCTCTCGGCGTCGTCGAGCTGGGCCGTCACCGGCGCGTAGCCCTCGGACGCGGCGTCAGTACTCATGTCCGTCTATACCGGGAGCGCACCCAAAACGGTACCGAAGACGGCGCCGCCGGGGCGCCGTCGGGTCGCGTCGGCCGCCTCGCACTGGCCTCGCGCCGGGCCCGAACGCCGACTCAGCCGCCGTCCTCGGCGCGGGCGACGACCTCGGCGGCGGCCTCGCTCGCGCGCTCGCGGACAGCCGCCTCGTCCATCGTCAGCACCTCACGGTCGCGCATCAGCACCTCGCCGTCGCACACCGTATGGCGCACGTCCGACCCCCGAACCGCGTACGCGAGGTGGCTCACGACGTCGTGGACCGGCGTGAGGTGGGCGGCGTCGAGGTCGACCACCGCGAGGTCGGCGTCGGCGCCGGGCGCTATCCGCCCGCCGTCGAATCCGAGCGCCTCGGCGCCGCCGCGAGTCGCCATCTTGACGACCGCCTCGGCGGAGACGGCGTCGGCACGGCCGGCTCGGAGCTTCCCGACCATCGCGGCGTCGCGCATCTCGTCGAAGAGGTCGAGGTCGTTGTTCGAGCCGGCGCCGTCGGTGCCGAGTGCGACCGTCACGCCGGCCTCCCGTAGCGCCTCGACCGGTGCGATGCCGCTGGCGAGCTTCATGTTGGAGGCGGGACAGTGGACCACCGCGGCTCCGCGGGCGGCCAACAGTTCGATTTCGGACTCCTCGAGGTGGACCCCGTGTGCGAGGAAGTCGCCGGCGGCCAGCGCCCCGCGGTCGGCGGCGTACGAAAGCGGCCGCTTCCCGTGCTCGTCCGCGATGGGATCGACCTCGTCGGCCGACTCGTTGGCGTGGTAATGCACCGGCAGTCCGGCCTCGCGGGCGCCGTCGACCATCGTCTCCAGGTGCTCCTCGCCGACGGTGGTCAGGCTGTGAGGCATCACCGCCGCCCGGACGCGCCCGTCGCCGCGGCCGTCGAGGTCGCGAGCGACGGCGACCGTCTCTTCGGCCTCCGCCGCCGCAGCCGGGCCGTCTTTCGTCACCGTGACCGCGCCGTGGCCCACCCGGGCGCGCAGGCCCGCCTCGACGACGGCGTCGACGACTGCCTCCTCGTGGAAGTACATGTCCGCGAAGGCGGTCGTCCCGGACTTGACGAACTCGAGCAGTCCGAGGTCGGCCCCGGCGCGCACGTCCTCGGGGGTCAGCTCGGCCTCGGCCGGCCAGATGTCCTCCCGGAGCCAGGCGTCGAGCTCCTTGTCGTCGGCGTACCCCCGGAACAGCGTCATCGCGACGTGGGTGTGGGCGTTGACCAGCCCGGGCATCACCAGCCCGCCGCCGGCGTCGAGCGTCCGGTCGGCGTCGTCGACGGCGGTTTCGAGGTCGGCGACCGCTGCGGTGGTCTCGTCGCCGACGGCCACGACCTCCCCGGCCTCGCGGTCGACGACGACGTCGGTCTCTCTCACCGACAGGTCCGGGCGAAGCACCCGGCCGCCGGTGAGTGCGAGCGTCTCCATATCTGCTCGGTGACGGCGTCCCGCCGTGAATCTCTCGGTTCGTCCTCCGGAAGCGGCCGGGTCCCTTTTGTTGGACGTTCGCTGGTTCGGACTCTGACCCGCCCGTCAGAGCAGTCCGAAGATGTTGTTCAGGGCAAACCCGAGCAGCGCGGCGAACCCCAGGTGCAGCGTCACCACCGGCGCCGTCGACTTCGCGGAGAGGCGGTAGACGTAGCTCACTGAGATGCCGTCGGCCAGCAGCGTCGCGCCGAGCACGACCAGCACCCCGAGACTCGGGGAGACGGGGCCGGCCTCCACGCCCCACCGGCCGAGCAGGATGGAGACGACCCCGGGAATCACCGCCGCCTTCGCGGCTAACTGGCTCGGCACCTCGCCGATGAAGAACGTCGCCGCCAGGTGAAGCGTAACGGCGTAGAACACCCACGTTACCAGCGCCGTGACCACGACCGCGAGCGCGCCCCCGCCGGTGACCGAGGGCGAGGTCGTCTGGAGGAGCATAGCGGAAGTAACGAGGGTATCCGCTTGGAGGTTGCGTTCCGGGTCGAAGCGTCGCCGTCGATTTTGCCGGCGACTCGTAGTGATTACTGCGAGTCTGTACTGCCGTGGTAGTCCGTGTCAGCGATACGAACCGCTGAGCCGACGTCTCTCGACACCGGCTGTGAAACTGTTCGCAGTAATCACTATCAGCCCAGCAGGCCGAGGTCGCCCAGTCGGTCGGTGATGACGTCGACCGCGGCCCCGGCGTCGCTGGGCTCTTTGCCCCCGGTGACGACGAGCTTCCCGGAGCCGAAAAGCAGCGCGACCACGTCCGGGTCGTCCAGCCGGTAGACGAGCCCCGGGAACTGCTCGGGCTCGTACTCGATGTGTTCCAGCCCGAGCCCGATGGCGATGGCGTTGAGGTTGAGGTCCCGACCGAGGTCGGCGCTGGTGACGATGTTCTGGACGGTCACCTCGGGGTCGTCGGAGACGGGAATCTGGAGGGCCCGCAGCTCCTCGAAGACGATGTCGAGGCTCTGGTGGACGTCGGCGACGCTTTTGGCGCCGGTACAGACGATCTTCCCCGAGCGAAAGATGAGCGCCGCGGCCTTCGGCTCGCTCGTGCGGTAGACCAGCCCCGGGAACTGGTCGGGGTCGTAGTCCGCGCCTTCGAGGTCCATTGCGACGCTCTGGAGGTCGAGCTCCTGGCCGATGCCAGTTGACGCCACGACGTTCTGAATCTCGATAGAATCCTTCGGGTCGGTCATACTGTTACACTCGTTATAAACGCTTAAAGTAGTACCGTCGTCGCGGCGGCTCCGTCGGCCGCCCCGGCGTCCCATCGCGGGGTTGATGTGTCGGGCCGGCGGAGTCGCCGGCGTGTACTGGCTCGAACTCGCCGGCGAGGACGACGCCTTCGCCGTCCGCGAGGCGGCGACCGTCGCTCCCGGCGCCGAGACGGTCGCCCCCGGCGTCGCCGTCGCCGGCTCCCTCGACGAACGCCGGGTGCCGACGCTGGCGTACGTCCACGCCGCCGGCCCGCTCGTCGGGCGCTCGGCGCCGACGGTCGCGGAGGCCCGCGCGGTAGTCGAGACGGCGACCCTCGACCGCGAGGGGTCGGTCGCGGTGCGAGCCCGCGACGTCCGCGGCCTCGCCGACATCGACACCCAGGCCGCCGAGCGCGCCCTCGGCGGCGCACTGGTCGACCGCGGGTTCGCCGTCGACCTCGACGACCCCGACCACGTCCTCCGGGCGCTGTTCTCGGAGGGGACCTGCGCCGTCGGCTGGGTCGGCGCCGAGAGCGATCGGACGTTCGCCGACCGCACGCCGACCGACCGCCCGTTCTTCCAGCCCGGCAGCATGGCGCCGATGGACGCCCGCGCGCTCGTCAACGTCGCCGGCGCCGGTCCCGACCGCCGCCTGCTGGACCCGATGTGCGGCACCGGCGGCGTCCTCGTTGAGGCCGGCCTCGTCGGCGCCGACGTCGTCGGCGTCGACGCGCAGGCGAAGATGGTCGCCGGGACCCGTCGCAACCTCCGGGAGTACTGCGCCGGCGCCGGCGATGACGGCGACAGCGACGGCGCGGACGGTGCCAAAACCGACTTCGCTCTCGCCCGCGGGGACGCCACCCGACTGCCGGTGGCGACCGACGCCGTCGACTGCGCGGTGTTCGACGCGCCGTACGGCCGACAGTCGAAGATCGCCGGCGACGACCTCGGCGCCCTCGTCGGCGGCGCGCTCGCCGAAACTCGCCGGACGGTCGCCGCCGACGGCCGGGCGGTCCTCGTCGCCGACCGCTCCTGGCGCTCGCGGGCACTCGACGCCGGCTGGCGCGTCGAGACCGTCTTCGAGCGCCGCGTGCATCGGTCGCTGACGCGGTTCGTCCACGTCCTGGACTGAGCACGGCGCGAGACGGTCCTCGGTCGCGGCTCAGTCGCCGGCGACGACGACCGTCTCGCCGGCGCTGACGGCCTCGCCTTTATCGACCGCGACGTCCTCCGGGCCGACCTCCGGCGGACAGACGACGTCGACGCGGCTCCCGAAGGCGATGTGGCCGACGCGCCGGCCCTGCGTGACGGCGTCGCCGCCCTCAACGTAGGGGTGGATGCGCCGGGCGAACGCGCCGGCGATGAGTTCGAGGTCGTACCCGTCGGCGTGGACGCGGACCCGCTCGTTGCGCTCGGACTCCTTGGTGAACGCCGGCCGGTGCGCGCCGGGGCTGTGAATGACGCGCTCGACGGTGGCGTCCGCCGGCGCGCGGACGACGTGGACGTCGGTGACGTTCATGAACACGCCGACGCGGACGCGCCCCGTCTCGGAGTGACCGTCGTCGTCCGCGCCGTCGGGGTCGCCGTCCGCGTCGTCCGCGCCGTCGACGACCTCCTCGCGGACGACCGACACGCGACCGTCGGCCGGGCAGACGACGGCGCCCTCAGGCGTGACTCGGTCGGGGTCGCGAAAGAAGTACGCCACGAACCCCGCGAGCGCGAGCAATGCGAGGCCGACCGGCGGGGCGACCGCCAGAGCGACCGCGCCCCCGACGGCCGGGGGGGCGAGGTAGCGACCGGCGCCGGGCGCGAGTCCGGGCAGCGAGTCGGCGGCTCGGAGTCGGGCGGCAGGGTCGTGCGGCATCGACTCAGGCCTGTAGCGAAAGTGACTCCCGGCCCTCGGCCCAGGCGGCGAGCAGGTGCGTGAGGTGGAGCTGTGGGTCGCTGCCGTCGGCGAGGTCGAGGTCTGCCTCGCCGGCGAGTCGGTGCAGTCGGGCGAGGTCGTCGCCGCCGACCTCGTCGCGGGCGACCCGCAGGACGGCCCCGAGCAGGTCGTCGGCGTCGAAGCCCTCGTCGTCCAGCAGGTCGCCGAGTTCGTCGCGAGCGTCGCCGACCTCGCCTTCGCGGGCGGCGGTGACGGCGGCCCGGACCCGGTCGTCGTGGCCGACGTCGCCCAGCGCCTCGTAGGCGGCCGACATGGTCACCTCGTCGGCCTCGGTCGCCGTGACCTGCGCCGACAGCACCGCCTCGCGGAGGTCGCCGCCGGCCGCGCCCGCGACGTACTCTAGGCCCTCCTCGTCGTAGTCGACGCCCTCGGCCTCGACGATGCCCCGGAGGACCGCGACGGTCTCGTCGGTCGTCGGCGCCCGGACCGGCACGGGGAAACACCGCGAGCGAATCGGCGGGATGAGCTTCGTCGGCTGGCGGGTGACGACCACGAACTGCGTGGTGCGGTGATAGCGCTCCATCACCCGGCGGAGCGCCTGCTGGAAGTCCTCGCGGATGGCCTCAGCGTTGTCGAGGACGACCGTCTTGAACTCGCCCGAGACCGGCGCGTAGCTCGCGGTCTCTTTCAGGACGCGGTTTATCATGTCCCGCTTGGCGAGGTCCGACCGTCCGGTGAGGAACTGTGCGAAACGGGGGTCGTTGCGGATTTCCTTTTTTGTGCGGTCGAAGAAGTCGGCGACGTTGAGTTCGACCAGGTCGTTCTCGGGGTCCTCGTGGGTCTCCCGAGCGAGGGCGCGCACCGCCGCGGTCTTGCCCGCTCCCGGCGGCCCCTGCACGACGAGGTTCATCGGCTCGTCGACCGCCCGGGCGAGTCGCTCGCGGACCTCCTGCTGGGGGAGCTCTCCGAGCGACGGGGCGTGTCGTTCGATCCACAGCGGGCCGTCCATTACCCCCCGATAGCGCGGGCTGGGGTAAGTATCTCACCCTTCCGACGGCGTCCGGGTCAGTTCGGCCTCCCGTTCGCCGGCCGTGACCTCGATCTCGAACCGCTCGGCGTCGCTCGGGACGGCGACGGTTAGCGTGCCGTTCGCGCCCGTCTCGCCGATGGACTCCCCGTTGACCGCGACGGCGGCGCCGGCGACCGCCTCGCCGTCGGCGGTGACGGTGAGGGTGACGTTCTCGCCGGCGACGACCGCGCCCGAAAGCGAGAGGTTCAGCGGCGGCGCTGCCGGGGCGTCGCCGGTCTCGTCGTCATCTTCCTCTTGCTCGCCCCGCTCGTCGATCGGAACGTCGGTCCCGGACTCGCTGACGACCGGCTTGAGGATGTACTTCCCGCTGTTGCCGGCTTCGAACACCGAGATGTCGAAGACGAACTCGACCGTTTCGCCGTCGCCGACGGTGAACGTCTGTTTGAGCTGGAGCTTGTCGCTCGGCAGCTTGACCCTGACCTGCTCGCCGTTTTTCAGCGTCGCCTCGATGCCGTCGACGTAGACGAACACCTTGTCGTAGGTGCCGTTGGGTGCGGGCACCGTTTCGAGCCTGGTCGCGTTGTCGCCAAGCAGCGTCGTGATATCGACGGTCGCGTTGGAGACGTCCTTCTCGACCCAGCCGCCGCTTCCGTCGCCACTGTCCTCGCCGTCGCCGGCGCGGTGGACGCCAACCCGCGTGACGGTGACGTTGACGTGTGCGAAGTCGTCGATGGCGTTTCGCTCGTCGCTCAGGTAGAGGTCGACGGCACTGCTGGCGTCGGTTTCGGCCTCGGTTTCGGTCCGCTCATCCTCACCGTTTTCCTCGCGCTCGCCGCCCTCCCGGCCGACGTCGCGGTCGTCGATCTCCACGTCGGTGCCGGACTCGCCGGTGACCGGCCGGACGTTGTACGTCCCGCTCTGGCCGGCCTTCACGACGCTCAGGTCGAAGACGAAGTCGACGGCCTCGCCGTCGCCGACGGTGAACGCCTCGTTCACGCGCAGGGTGCGGCTCGGCAGCTCGATCTCGGCCTCCTCGCCGCTTTTTAGTGTGCCGTCTACGTCGCTCACCCGGACGTACACCTGCGAGTACGTCCCGTTCGGGGCATCGACTTTCTCCATCAGCGTGGCGTTCGCCCCCTGGAGTTCCGTCAGGTCGACACGGAAGGCGTCGACGTCGCGTTCGACCGGCTCGCTGTCGTCGTCGGGGACGAGCCCGACGGCGCTGACGGTGACGTTCAGCCGCGCGAAGTCGTCGATGGCGTTCTGCTGGTCGCTGAGATACACGTTCACCGTTCCCCCCTCGGCGTCGCCGTCGGCCGACGGCGACGACCCCGCACAGCCCGCGAGGACCAGCAGGGCCGCCATGCCGACCGCGACGAGCGTGTCGCGTCGAGTCACGGTCGGTCCTCCGGCCCGCAGCGACATATACCGACCAGGCGCCGAACCCGAGTGAAGCGGAATTAACTTGCTCGTCCGGGCACCGAGCGGGCGACGTCTTCGACACGGGTTTACCCCGCGCCCACGACCGTCCGGACATGACCCTTCGCGTCACGTTCCTCGGGACCGGAGGCGCCGTCCCGACCACGGAACGAGCGCCCAGTGCCGTCTTCGTCAACCACGACGGCGAGCAGTTCCTCTTCGACTGCGGCGAGGGCACCCAGCGACAGATGATGCGCTTCGGTACCGGCTTCGGCGTCGAGCACGTCTTCGTCACCCACCTCCACGGCGACCACGTTCTCGGCATCCCCGGGCTCGTCCAGTCGTGGGACTTCAACGACCGGGAGGCGCCGCTGGCGATTCACGGCCCGCCGGGGTCGCGTCGCCACCTCGACGGGCTCGTCCGCGCCGCCGGCCACGACCCCGGGTTTCAGGTCCGCATCAACGAGGTCTCCCCCGGCAGCGTCGCCCTCGACGGCGAGGACTTCGAGGTTCGCGCCTTCGAGACCGAGCATCGCACCACCTCTCAGGGGTACGCTCTCGTCGAGGACGACCGCCCCGGTCGGTTCGACCGCGAGAAGGCCGAAGAGGAGCTGGAGATACCCCCGGGCCCGGCGTACGGCCGGCTCCACGACGGCGAGTCGGTCGAACTCGACGACGGCCGGGTCGTCCATCCCGACCAAGTCGTCGGCGACCCTCGGCCGGGTCGCACGCTGGTGTACACCGGCGACACCCGGCCGCTCGACCGCACCCGCGAGGTCGCCGCCGATGCCGACCTGCTGATTCACGACGCCACCTTCGCCGACGACGAGGCCGGCCGGGCCGCCTCGACGGGTCACACCACCGCCCGCGAGGCCGGTCGCGTCGCCGCCGACGCCGGAGCGAAACGGCTGGCGCTGACGCACATCTCCTCGCGGTACGCCGGCGACGCGAGCCGCCACGCCACCGAGGCCGCCGAGGTCTTCGACGGCGAGTGCTTCGTCGCCGAGGACGGTCGGACGGTCGCGGTGCCGTTTCCCGAGGCTGACTGACCGGGTCGTGGGCGGCGTGGACTATTTACCCTCACGTCGCCAATCACGGGTGTGAACGCTCGGCCGAGTCCGCTGGACGCGCCGGTGTTCGGCGTCGACGTGCAGAGCGGCGACGTACGCGGGAACCCTCCCTCCTACGCGCTGGTCGTGCTCGCGCCGGTCGACGGCGACGACGACGGGTCGCCCGAGGACGGCTACGAAATCGAGCGCGACGTGGTCTCACGCCGGAAGCTACTGCGCCGTATCGGCGACGCCGAACCGGCACGTATCGCCACCGACAACATGTACGAGCTGGCCGCTGATAAGGACGCACTCGTTCGGTTCCTGCGGTCACTCCCCGGGCGCACGTCGCTCGTCCAGGTCACCGGCGACGAACAGCCCGAGCCGCTCTCGCGGGTCGCGAACCGCCACGGCGTCCCCTACGAGAAGCGAGCGATGAAGGAGGCCGAGGCCGCCGCCCGGCTCGCCGTCCGCAACGTGGGGTACGAGGTCTCGGCGTTCGAGAACACCACCACGGTGAAGGTCGCCCGCGGGCGCTCGACCGGCTCCGGCGGGTGGAGCCAAGACCGGTACACCCGCCGCATCCACGGCAACGTTAAGAAGACTGCCCGGCAGGTGGCCGCCGAGCTCGACGACGCCGCCCTCGAGTACGAGATGGACGCCACCGAGAAGTACGGCGGCTACCAGAACGCCGTGTTCACCGTCGAGGCGACGCCCGCGGAGCTTCCGATTTCGGAGCACCGCGCGGGTGACACCCGCGTCGAAATCGAGCGCGAGCGCCGGGACGGCATCGAGTTCGAGCCGCTGGTCCAGCGCCGCGACCGGGTGCTCGTCGGCATCGACCCCGGGACGACCACCGCGGCGGCGGTCGTCAGCCTCGACGGCGAGGTGCTGGACCGCTTCTCCAGCCGGACGGCCGACACCGCGGCGGTCATCGAGTGGCTCGTCGAGCGCGGCCGACCGGTCGTCGTCGCCGCCGACGTGACGCCGATGCCCGAGACCGTCGAGGGGTTCCGGCGGTCGTTCGACGCCGCCGGGTGGACCCCGGAGTCCGACCTCCCGGTCGACGAGAAGCTCCATCGCACCCGCGAGGTGAGCTACGACAACGACCACGAGCGCGACGCCATCGCCGCGGCGCTGTTCGCCGCCGACGACCACGCCGACCAGTTCGACCGCATCGCCGAGAAGGTGCCTCCGCGGGTCGACCGCGAGGCCGTCATCGCGCGGGTCGTCGCCGGCGAGGAGTCCGTCGAGGCCGTCCTCCGCGACCTCACGCCGGACGACGACGCCGAAGAGGAGGAGGAGACCGACGACCAACGCGAACTGACCGAGGAGGAGCGACGCATCCGCGATCTCGAATCGCAGGTCGACCGGCTCCAAAGCCACGTCGCCGACCTGGAGGCGACCGTCGAGGAGAAAGACGCCGAACTCGACGAGTACGAGACGAAGCTCTCGGAGGCCAAACGCGAGGAGCGCCGCCAGGCCCGCGAACGCCGCGCCGTCTCCCGACTCCAGCGCGACACCGACCGCCTCGAACGCGAGCGCGACGAGGCCCGCGAGCGCGTCGCCGAGCTGGAGGACAAGCTCGACCGGCTGAAGCGACTGTGGAAGCTTGACCACTCCAACTTCAGCGATGTCGCCGGCGACAGCGAGGAGGACCTCCTCCCGGTGAAGGTCGTCGAACAGTTCACCAGAGACGCCATCCGCGACGCCGACGAGGCGTTCGGCCTCGCCGCCGGCGACGTGGTGTACCTCCGAGACGCCTCCGGGGCCGGCCGCTCGACCGCGGAACTCCTGGCCGACACCGACCCTCGGCTCGTGCTCCGCTCTGGCGGGCTCTCGGAGGTCGCCGACGAGGTGCTGTTCGACCGCGGCGTCCCCGTCGCCCCCGCGGAGAACGTTCGGATTCAGGAGGTCGACGAACTCGCGGTCGCCCGCGAGAGCGAGGTGGCGGCGGCGCTCGCCGACTGGGCCGACCGTGCCGACCGCCGCCGCCGCGAGCGCACCGCGGAGATGGTCGACGAGATCATCTCCGAACACCGTGCCAGCGAGCGCGGGGGCCACGGCCACGGGGACTGATACCGACTACTGCGGTTCCCTCGGCACTGTTCGCCCTTCGACCTCACGGGTGCGGAACCGATCGAAGCCGCTCCCGTGTCCGGACGGTGCCGGCGCCGCCATCCGGCAGACTCAAGACGCCGACCTTCCCAGTCGAGAACGTCATGGACGCCCACGAGCTGATCACCCGGAACGCCGCCGAGGTGGTCACCGACGAGGAGGGTCGCGAGCTAGCCGCGTCGCCGGACGGCAAGCGCGCGTACGTGGGCTACGAGCCCTCCGGCGTGCTCCACGTCGGGCACATGCTGGGCGCGAACAAGCTCATCGACCTCCAGGAGGCCGGCTTCGAGGTGGTCGTCCTGCTGGCCGACGTCCACGCCTACCTCAACGACAAGGGGACCTTCGAGGAGATCCGCGACACCGCCGAGCGCATGCGCGAGCAGTTCCTCGCGTACGGGCTGGACGAGGACCGGACGGAGTTCCGCCTCGGCTCGGAGTTCCAGTTCGACGAGGAGTACGTCCTCGACCTCCACGCCCTCGAACTGGAGACGTCGCTGTCCCGCGCAGAGCGGGCGATGGCCGAGATTCAAAGCGGCGACACTGTCACCGTCTCGCAGGCGGTCTACCCGCTGATGCAGGCGCTCGACATCGAGTACCTCGACCTCGACCTCGCGGTCGGCGGCATGGAACAGCGCAAGGTCCACATGCTCGCCCGGGACGTGCTTCCCAGCGTCGACTACGAGGCGCCGACCTGTCTGCACACCCCGCTCATCTCCGACCTCGAAACCGGCGTCGGCAAGATGTCCTCCTCGGAGGGGGTCACCATCTCGATGGAAGACTCCGCCGAGGAGATACGCGAGAAGATCGTCGAGGAGGCGTACTGCCCGCCGACGCGGGACCCCGACCCGACCGACGACGGCGAGCAGCGCAACAACCCGGTGCTCGAACTGTTCGAGTACCACGTCTTCCCCCGGTTCGACGACGTCGTCGTCGAGCGCCCCGCGGAGTACGGCGGCGACCTCGCCTACGACGAGTACGAACCGTTGGCGACGGACCTCGAGGACGGCGAGCTCCACCCCCTCGACGCCAAGGAGACGCTGGCGTCGTACCTCGACGAGCTCGTCGCACCCGGCCGCGAGCGGATTCGCGACGCTGGCTGATTTATACTGATTACTGCGAGTCGTTACCGCCGTGATGGTCCGTATCGGTAACACGTGCCGCTGAGCCAGCGTCTCCCGACGCCGGCCGTAAAATTAGTCGCAATAATCAGTATCAGGCCATCCCAAACGCGCCCGCGATGCCCTGTATCAGCCCGCGAGCGACGAAGCCGATGCCGGAGAGCACCAGCGCGAGGCCGGCGGCGGCGTAGAGGCTGTGCACTCCGAGAACGGCCAGACCGGCGACGACGAGCAGCAGGCCGACGACGCCGCCGGCACCCAGCTTTTCGAGCATGTCCGTGCCGACGGCGGCGAGGCGAAAACCGCTTGCGCTTCCGTCTCCGTTCTCGTCTCCCCTCCGCGCCGGTCACCGAAGGCCCACCGACGGCCACGCGAGAGCTAAAAAGTGTTAAGCCCCATCACGTCCAACCGCCGGCCGTATGAGCGACGACGACTCCGGAGGCCGAAACGACCTCCGTATGCCCGACGACGACGAGGTGTTCGCCGAGGTGACGAACATGCTCGGCGCGAACCGGGTTCAGGTCCGGTGCGCCGACGGAACGGAACGGACCGCCCGCATCCCGGGTCGGATGCAAAAGCGCATCTGGATCCGGGAAGACGACATCGTTCTCGTCGAGCCGTGGGACTGGCAGGACGAGAAAGCCGACGTGACCTGGCGCTACGAGAAGTCCGAGGCCGACCAGCTCCGGGACGAGGGGCACATTCAGTGACTGGTTCTCCGACGACGCGTTCGCCACCGGCCGGGAGCGCCGCGGCCGTCCGCGATTCTTCGATGCCCTCGGCGTCACGCCCTTCGGCCGCGGTCGCGGGCTCCGCGTAGCCGACGCCGGTCGGGCGGTCGACCGCCCCGCTTTTGTTCGGGGCCGCCCCACCGCCGGTGATGACCGCCAACGAGAAAGGCGACCGCCGCGAGCGCGAGCTGGTCAACCGCCTCGACGCGGCCGGCTTCGCGGTGCTGCGGGCCCCCGCCAGCGGGAGCGCGACCGAACGCGAGCTCCCGGACGTGCTCGCCGGCGACGGCGACGTGTTCCACGCCGTCGAGGCCAAGTCCTCCGCCGGCGACCCGATCTATCTCACCGGCGAGGAGGTCGAGGCGCTGGTGTACTTCGCACGCAACTTCGGCGCGCAGCCAAAAATCGGCGTCCGCTTTGACCGCGAGGACTGGTACTTCTTCCACCCCAGCGACTGTCACACGACCGACGGCGGTAACTACCGCGTCAAGAAGGAGACCGCCATCGCCGACGGCGACACCATCGCGGAACTGAAAGCCGCCGGCGAGGACGGCGACGACGGCGTCCGAGACGTGCTTACCGCCGTCGAGCGCGGTGCACTCTCGGTCGAGGAGGCAGCCGAGATGATGGAGTAGCCGAGCGCCGCGTCGGTCCCGCGACGGCTCCGGGTTCTCTCAGGCGACCGCCGCTGAGGCGGCGCCGTCGCGCTCGGCGTCAAAAAGGCTCCCGTGCCGACGGCCGGTGGTCCGGAGCCGGGACGCGGGGAAGGAGTACTCGCGGCCGTCCTCAACGGCGTCGGTCGGGCCCAGCGACTCGACGTAGACCGCGGGGACGACCGGCTCGTGGCCGCCATAGTTCGCGTTGGTGGCGAAGTCGCTTATGGCGCGGCCGTCGGCGACGACTCCGTCCGCGCGGTCCCCCGGCGGGCCGGCGACGACGAGGAGCTGGCCGGTCTCGCGGTCGACGACCACTTCGCCGGGCGCGTGGCGGTGCTCGCCACAGAGGAACGGCCTCTCGTCGTCGACCGGAACGTACAGCCGGTCGCCACAGACGGCACAGGCCGCCCGGCGCCGTCCCGGCGGGGCGACGCGGCCCTCGGTGACTTCGATGGCGACCCGACGGAGGTGTTTGCACCGCGTGCCGCGGTAGTCGTAGTCGGGACAGCGACAGCGCCCCTCGCGGAGGTCGACGACGTAGCTGCCGCCGTCGGTGTCGACGGCGTAGCGGCCGTCCCGGAGGGGATAGACGGTCATCGGCTCGGTGCGGGCGCGGGCGGCGCGACCGCTGTAGCCGTCGGCGGGCAGCGTCTCGCGGTCGGCGGCTCCTGACGCGGCCGTGTGTTCGAGGTGCGTCATGGTGGAACCGGGCGGCTCCCGGGTATTAGGTCTACGCGCTCCAGACGCCTAAATCTGCCGCGAGCGCCGCTTTCGGGCGGTTTTGCAGCCGATATAGTCCTACTCGACCGCCGGCGTGGGCGTCGACCGACCGGCCGTCGACGACCCGTCGGCGTCCGCTGCGGCGGCGATGGACGACGGCGCCGCTACCGGTCGAAACCGGGCGTCGGCGGCTTCGAAGCGCTTTTGAAACGGCCGGCGAAACGGCCAGGTATGGAAATCGACGCGGAGATGCGCCGGAAGGTCGTCGCCTCCCTCGCGGCCGTGTTGACGTTCGTCGCGGCCGTGCTGACCGTCGGGGCGTCGTTCAACTCCGAGGGGCTGACGGCGACCGGCGGCTACGCGCTGGTCGGGGCCATCGGACTGTTCGTCGTGCTGATGGCCGGCGTCGGCGTCGTGCTCGACCGGAGCTGAGCGGCGCTTTCGCCCGCTCTTCGCCAAATTTTCGTTGGTCCCGCTTGGTCCGCTCTTCTCACCACCGCTCGCGCCGTCCGCTCACGCCTCACTACCCGCCCGCTCCTCGGCGCTTCGGTCGCGCCAGTCGGTGTACGACTCCCCGCCTTCGGCCAGTCGCGCGGCGTACGCTCCGAGCGGCGACGGGTGGTCGTCGCGGTGGCCGTCGGCGTTCTCGCAGACGCCGTACTCGGCCAGCGTCTCACAGGTCGGCGGCGGGTACTGCGCCTGTCCGCGGTCGCCGTCGGCGACGCGTGCGTACTGGTAGTGGATGCGGTCGACCGACAGCGTCGAGTCGGCGAGGTAGCCCACCACGTCGGCGACGTCGAGACCGACGGCCGCGAGCACGGACAGCAGCGCGAACGCCTCCGGCGGCGACAGCTCCTCCTCGTCGGCCTTCGCACGGAGCCGCCGCACGCAAGAGGGCAACAGTTCGGGGACGAAACGATCGACGCTGGGCACGTCGCTGCCGTCGGCCAGCAGCGCCCGGACCGCCGCGAGTTCGTCTTCCAGGGCCGCCGCGAGTTCGTCGTCGACGCCCTCGAAGGGGAGCCCGTCGACGACCCGGCGCCGGATCGCCTCCTCCAGCAGGTCGAACAGCTCGGCGCGTTCGACGCGGACCTCGCCGTCGGCCAGCTCTCGGGTCGCCAGCCGCCAGGACGTCCCCCACTCCGGGTCGCTCAGCGCCAGGTAGCGGTCGACGCCGACCCAGTACCGCGGCGGCGCGGCGGCCGGCCGAGCCGGCTCCTCGGCTTCCCGCACCGTGCCCGAGAGGTCGAACTCCCGCAGCGCCGCCGTCAGCGACACCGCCGAATCCGGCGTGCTCCGGAGGTCGGCGTCGCGCTCGTCGTCCTCGCGGAGGCGCTCGGCGGCGGTCGCGGCCTCGGCGGCGGCGTACTTCCGGACGGCCGCCGGCTCCGAGAGCAGCGAGACGAGGATGCGAGCGACGGGGTACGACAGCAACTCCTCACGAGCGGTCCACTCGCCGGGCTCCTCGGGCGCGACCGACCCCTCGACCAGCGCGCGTTCGACCCGCTCGCGGGCGCGCTCGACCGCGGGGTCGGCCCGCTCAACCAGCGCCGCCAGTGAGACGCCGCTGTCGGCGACGGCCTTGCGTGCCGAGGCAAAGAACGGATACCGGGCGTCCCGCGGGGTCATACGTCGTCAGGGTTGTTCCCCCCGGCGAATAAGCGCGACGATACCGACGCTCGCGGGGGCGTCCCCGCCCCGTCCCGGACCGGTTGTGAACTACTCACGCACAACCGACAAGTTTCTCCGGATTCTATCTTCGACTGCACCGTTCATCCCCGACGGGGCCGTTCCCGCCGGGCACGGCCGACCCTGTCAGAGGCATCGAGCGACCGACCGGCCGCGACGCCGACGCGAAGTCGTCGCTCGTCGAGCCGTCGTCTCTCGGCCACACGGCGCGTCGCCGTGGCGTCGCGGCGACGACACCGCTACCCACCCATGGCAACGACCGACCCGTTCGACCGCACCGGCGAGTACGACCGTCCCGACGACCGAGGCGTCGCCCGTCGGGTCGGCGTCAGCACGCGCGGCGAACCGATATACTACGACCCGGTCGGCTACGTGCGGTTCCCGAACGACCGGGATGCGCCCGAGCACGCACCCGACCGGGCCCGGAACGGGGGCGTCGACCTCGGCGACGCCCGCGAGCGACTCGCCGAGGCCGTCGGCGCCGACGATCTGGCCGACGCAGTTCGGCGGCGTCTCGGCATCGCCGACGGGTAGGCTTCGGGTTCGATCCCCGACCGCCCAGGGAGTTCCCGTCCGCGTGCTACGAACGTTTTTGACGGGGCGGACAGTACCACGCGACGATGGAGTTCACGGCCATCCCCGGCGTCGGCGAGAAGACCGCCGACGCGCTGGCCGAGCTCGACGACGCCGAACGCGCCCTGCGGGACGGCGACGTGGCCGCGCTCGCCCGCGCCCCCGGCCTCTCGGAGGGTCGAGCCGCTCAGATCGCTCGCGGCGCCGTTCGCCGTCGCCACGACGACGAGGACAGCTTTCTCGCGACCGACCGCGCTCGCGAGGTGTACGACCAGGCGCTCGGCCTGCTGCAGGAGCGGGCCGTCACCGACTACGCCGGCCAGCGCCTGCGGACCTTTTATCCAAGCAGCTCCGCCTCCCGGGTCGCCGAGGTCCGGGAGTTCGCCGCCGACGCCGTCGAGCGCGACCCCGACCCGGCGGTCCGCGAGGCGCTGACCGGCGTCGAGCCGCTGGAGCCGGCCGACACCGTCAGAGTGCGGGACCGCTGTCTCGCCACCAGCGACGCCGAGACGCTGGCGGCGGCCGAGGCCGCCGTCCCGGAACTGCCGGTCGAGGTCGTCGACGACCGCCGCGAACTGGGCGACCTCGCGCGGTCGTACGCCTCGGTGGTCGTCCTCGACGCGGAGTACGCCGGCATGGACGTCAGCGGCGACCTCACGGTCGAACCCGACGCTCTGGAGGCCCCCGAGACGCTGGTTCCCGAGCGGACGCTCGCTTTCTTCGCGGCGAACCGCGAGCGACTGCTGGCCGCCGCCGCGGTCCACGAGGCCGCCGCCATCGACGCTCCCTGCGACCGCGACGCGCTCCGGGACGGGCTGTCCCGCGTCGACGACGACGGTACGGTCGTCGGCGACGAGGAGTTCGACCGCTTGCGCGACGCCGTCGACGATATCGACGCGGCGGTGTCGACGGCCGAGTCCGTCGCCAACGACCACCTCCGAGAGGTCATCCGCGAACGCGATGTGACCATCGAGGGCCAGGACTTCCTCTCGCTGGTCGAGCAGGGCGCCCGCGTCGACAGCCTGCTCTCCCGGGAGCTCGCCGACGACTACGACCGCGCCGTCGAGAAGGCCCGTGAGAACCTGGTCGAGAGCCTGGCGCTTCGACCCACGGAGGCCGATCTCGCCGAACGGGTGTTCCGGGGCGAACCCTCGTTCCCGGTCGAACACGATGAGGACGCGGTCGCCCGGCTGCGCACCGAGCTGACCGCCGCCCGCGACCGGAAGGCCGCCGAGCTGAAGCGGGGGGTGGCCGACGAACTGCGGGACCTGCGCGAGCCCGCCGAAGCGATGGTCCGACAGGCGCTCGAACTGGACGTTGAGCTGGCGGTGGCGCGGTTCGCCGCCGACTTCGACTGCACGCAGCCGACCTTCCGCGAGGACCGCGACGGCGTCGCCGTCGCGAACGGGCGGTCGCCGCTGCTCGATGTCGACTTCGCCGACGTCGAGCCGGTCGACTACGGCGTCGAGGGGGTGACGCTGCTGTCGGGGGTCAACAGCGGCGGGAAGACCTCGACGCTGGATCTCGTCGCGCTCGTCGTCGTACTCGCACACATGGGGCTGCCGGTGCCCGCCGACGACGTCGAGCTCCAGCGCTTCTCGGAGCTACACTACTACGCCAAGTCTCAGGGGACGCTCGACGCCGGCGCCTTCGAGGCGACGCTGCGGGACTTCGGCGATGTCGTCGCCGGCGCCGACGGCCGGCTGGTGCTGGTCGACGAGCTGGAAAGCATCACCGAGCCCGGCGCGTCGGCGAAAATAATCGCCGGCATCCTCGAAGAGCTCAACGAACAGGGCGCCACGGCGGTGTTCGTCTCTCACCTGGCAGAGGACATCCGCCAGACGACCGACTTCGCGGTCGCCGTCGACGGCATCGAGGCCGTCGGCTTGAAGGACGGCGAACTCGTCGTCGACCGCTCGCCGGTGAAAGACCACCTCGCGCGCTCGACGCCGGAGCTCATCGTCGAGAAGCTGGCCGGCGACGGCGATGGGTTCTACGAGGGCCTGTTAGAGAAGTTCTGACCCCGATTTCCCGGCTCGCTGAGCCTCCAGAGAACCGCATCGAGACGACCAGTTCCGGCCGTTCTCACGGAAAGGGGCAAGCGCGGCGAAACAGAACCGAAAGGCGCTGATTTCGCGCGTTTCGAGTCGTTTTGGCCCGGCTTTCACTTCCACCGTGGCCGCGGGGAACGATTAAGTGACGCGGGCGTCGACTCTGGAACATGCCCGGCGAGCCGGACGACGAGATGCTCTCGTGGGACGAGTCCGTCTTCCGCGACGAGCGCGTCTTCGAGATCGATTACGTCCCGGAGACGTTTCGTCACCGCGAGAGTCAGCTGGAGAACCTGAAGTACGCGCTCCGGCCCGCCGCACGCGGTTCCCGCCCGCTGAACACGGTCGTCCGCGGCCCGCCGGGGACCGGCAAGACCACCGCCGTCCAGAAGCTGTTCGCCGAGCTGGGCGCCCAGACCGGCGACGTGCGGACGGTGCGGGTGAACTGTCAGGTGAACGCGACCCGCTACGCCGTCTTCTCGCGGCTGTTCGAGGACGTCTTCGACTACGAGCCGCCGTCCTCAGGCGTCTCGTTCAAGAAGCTGTTCGGTCAGATCGCCGACCGGCTCGACGAGGAGGACGACGTGCTGGTCGTCGCCCTCGACGACGTGAACTACCTGTTCTACGAGAACGAGGCCTCCGACACGCTGTACTCGCTGTTGCGGGCTCACGAGACCCATCCGGGCGCCCGCATCGGCGTCATCGTCGTCTCCTCGGACCTCTCGCTGGGCGTGATGGACGCCCTCGACAGCCGCGTCCAGAGCGTCTTCCGCCCAGAGGAAGTGTACTTCCCGGTGTACGATGTCGACGAAATCGTCGACATCCTCCGTGAGCGCGCCGAGCGTGGGTTCCACGACGAGGTCATCGACGCCCCGGAGCTCGACCGCGTCGCCGAGCTCACCGCCGAAAGCGGCGACCTTCGCGTCGGCATCGACCTGCTCCGGCGGGCGGGACTCCACGCCGAGATGCGCGCCTCCCGGACCATCGCCGTCGAGGACGTCGAGGAGTCGTACGACAAATCGAAGTACGTTCACCTCTCGCGGCGCCTCCAGGGGCTGTCGGACTCTGAGACGGAGTTCGTCGAGGTATTGGCCGAACACGACGGCGAACAGGCCGGCGACGTGTACGACGCGTTCAACGACCGCACCGACCTCGGCTACACCCGGTACTCGGAGATCGTCAACAAGCTCGATCAGCTCGGGCTCATCGAGGCAGAGTACGCCGACGTCGAAGGTCGCGGCCGCTCGCGGTCGCTGTCGCTGACGTACGAGCCCGACGCGGTGTTGGACCGTCTGTGAGGGCGGGCGACGCTATTCGTTAACGAGAAGACACCCGACCGCTGTGAGGGTGCCTGTCGCAGCCGGAACCTGCGTCGGTGCGTCAGGTAGTGGAAGAAACTGGACGAGGAGAGCACTTATCAGAAATGCCAGTAATCCGATTCCGACGGCGTTCAGGGATGTCTGCCAGCTCGCGAGAAGTGATTCGCTCATCTCGATGACGATTCAAAAACTAGGAATGCGTGCGTCCGAGGCAATTGTGGCGGTCCACACTGTACGCATGCTACAGTGGGAGGAGGACTCGCTGGGGTCGACGCGCTCGAAGTTGCCCGTGGGTGGTTCAAAACCATCTTCATCACGACTCGCCAATTTCGAACTATGGCTAACCTCTCGAATATGTTTCAGGATTTCGTGTATCTCTACACGCTCGCTGTCGTTTCGTGGGCTACCGTGCTAAGTGGATGGACAGTCGCTCAAGAACGGAAATTGACTATCGGCGTTTTCACGGACCAGTGGTTTATGCTTATCATAGTCGCTCTCGTCATGATCGTCACGTTTGCTTACAGATGGTCGAAAGAAACTCTCCCGTAGGATAAAAAGCGGTCACGTGATCTTCTCACCCTCGAACTCTTTCGAAGATGGAATTCTATCCACGGCAGCGTCTCTTGAGGTTCGTAGCGTTCCGGAGCAGAACCTGCAGCCGCAGCACTGGATTTCATATCGCACTCTCTCATTTATCGAACGATGCGGCGTCGTCGACGCCGCTCGCCTGAGCGCGGCCGAACGGCGTTCGGTCTGGCGATTCAGAACTCCTCGACGTGAGGTCGCAGGTCCAGCTCCAGCGTCCAGGCGCTGCGGTCCTGCTCGACGAGGTGCCAGTAGCTCTCGGCGATCTCGTCGGGGTCGAGATACGCCGCCGGCTCCTCGACCGTGCCCTCCGGCGGTCGGATGCCCCCGTCGAGGACGACGTGTGCGACGTGGACCCCCTCCGGACCGAGTTCGCGGGCCATCGACTCCGCCAGCCCCCGGGCGCCGAACTTCGCCGCCGAGAAGCCGACCGCGCCCTCGCGGCCCCGCACCGAGGTGGTCGCGCCTGTGAAGATGACGGTGCCGCCGTCGCCGTCGCGCATGTCGGCGACCGCCTCCTGCGAGCAGACGAACGCCGCGCGAACCCCGACGTCGAGCGCGCGGTCGAACGCCTCGCGGTCGCACTCCGCCACCCCCTCCCAGGTGGCGGCGCTGGCGTGGTTGACGAGCACGTCGACCGCGCCGAACGCCTCGCGAACCGTCTCGAAGGCCGCCTCGATCTCCCCGGGCGCGGCGAGGTCGGTCGGCACCGCCAGAGCGCGTTCCAGCTCGCCGGCGAGGCTATCGAGGTACGACTCGGTTCGAGCGAGCATCGCCACCTGACAGCCCTCGGCGTGGAACTTTCGGACGAGCGATTCACCGAGTCCCGGTCCGACGCCGGCGACGACGGCAGTTCGCGTCATGGGCCCGCATTGAACGCGCTGGATGGTAGCCGTTCCGGCAATAAACCAATAAGAGCGATATCAAACCCGTACCGCCGACCCGACCGCGAGCACCGGACGGCTTTTGTCCCCGGCAGCCGCCGCCTCACGTATGAAGACCGGCGGTAACGACGACGCCAAGCGTCGCGCCGGAGAATCGGCGGCTGACCTCGTCGCTGACGGCGACGTCGTCGGCCTCGGGACGGGCAGCACCGCGGCCCATGCGATTCGGGCGCTGGGAGCGGTCGACCGCTCGTTCACCGGCGTCCCGACCTCCTTTCAGGCCCGCGAACTGGCCCGCGAGGTCGGGGTTCCTCTCGCCGACCTCGCCGCGGTCGACGGGGTCGACGTGGCCATCGACGGCGCGGACCAGATCTCGGCCGCCGGCGACCTCATCAAAGGGGGCGGCGCCGCTCACGCCCGCGAGAAAGTGGTCGACGCCGCCGCCGCCCGCTTCGTCGTCGTCGCCGACCCCTCGAAGGAGGTCGAGACGCTCGACCGTCCGGTTCCGGTGGCGGTGTTACCCGACGCCCGTCGGCCGGTCGCCGAGGCCGTCGAGGCGGCCGGCGGCGAGCCGACGCTGCGTCGAGCCGAGCACAAGGACGGCCCAGTCGTCACGGACGACGGCGCGCTGGTGTTGGACTGCGATTTCGGCGCCATCGGCGACCCCCAATCCCTGGCTCGGACGCTGTCGACGACGCCCGGGGTGGTCGAACACGGGCTGTTCGTCGGGCTCGCCGACGAGATTCACGTGGGCACCGCTGAGGGCGTCCGAGTCCGATAAAAACGGGGCGAAGCCCCAACGGAACGCGGGGACCGGGTCCCCGGAATCCCTATCTAAAGGTCGCGCGGCTGGACCGTCTTGCGGTCGTTGTCTTCGGCGCGACGGGCTGCGTCCTCGAGGAGCTCCTCGACCTCGTCATCGAGCGCCCCGTAGAAGTCAGAGGCGACGTTCTTCTCGTCTAGGTACTCCTTGACGGCTGCCTTGACAATCAGGTCTGCCATGCAGCCGGGGCTACCGCGGCATACTTAAT
Organism: Halolamina sp.; assembly: GCA_042216705.1. Taxonomy (GTDB): domain Archaea; phylum Halobacteriota; class Halobacteria; order Halobacteriales; family Haloferacaceae; genus JBDGTQ01. Next base: position 25,963 of record JBDGTQ010000023.1, read on the forward strand.
AAGATTTCCCAAATCATCCGAGTGGAGCGTCCACGTGGTCGTTTACGGGGGAATCACGGGCAAACACTTATAAGAGGCTTGCGGAGCGTAACCACGGAGGTGGTTCACACCCTCGGCTCGTGGCGGCGGTCACGAGAGCGACAGCTACGAGTGCGCGCGCCGCCGAAGATGGGCCATGCGCGAGGTACTGGAGACGCTGGCTGCCGGCGACTGCACGGTCGCCGAGGCGGAGGCGGCGCTCGCGGGGTACGCGACGACCGGCGCTGGGCGGTTCGACGCCGCCCGGGAGCACCGGCGGGGATTGCCGGAGGGAATTCTTGCGGCGACGAAGACCCCGAGGGAAGTGGGCGAACTGGCGGTGGCGGCCGTCGAGACCACCGGGCGGGCGCTCGTCACGCGGGCCGACGCCGAGGACGTGACGGCGGTCGAGGCGGCGCTGGCGACCGACGCCGACGACCCGGACGGCCGCAGGGAGGTCGTCGTCGCCGAAGACGGAACGGAGGGATCAGGTCCGGACGGCGCCGATTACGTCCTGACGTACGACGAGCGGGCGGGGACGCTGGTCGCCGAGACCGCGGCGTTCGAACCGCCCTCGCTGTCGGCGACCGTCGGGTTAGTCTCGGGCGGCACGGCCGACGCCGCCGCCGTCGGCGAGGCCCGCACCGTCTGCGAGGCGATGGGGGCGGCGACGACGACGGCCGAGGACGTGGGCGTCGCCCACCTCGGTCGGGTGTTGGACCAGCTCGACGACCTCCGGGCGGCGGACGTGCTCGTCGTCGCCGCCGGTCGCGAGGGAGCGCTGCCGACGGTCGTCGCCGGCCTCGTCGACACGCCGGTCATCGGGCTGCCGGTGTCGGCCGGCTACGGCGCTGGCGGCGACGGCGAGGCGGCGCTTCAGGGGATGCTCCAGTCCTGTACCGTGCTCTCGGTCGTCAACGTCGACGCCGGCTACGTCGCCGGCGCACAGGCCGGACTCGTCGCTCGCGCCGTCAACGCCGCGCGGGATTCATAAAGCATCTTGTCGGAAGCAACGAGCACTCTCTGTTCGGCTTAGCCGAGGGAGTTGCGCGATGGACGGTCACGCACGACCGTCCTGCCGAACCCGTCGACGACGGACGACAGTTGATATAGTGACCGCTGCGGGTCACACGCCCCCGGCGCTTCGCCCGGGTGTTCGCGGACGGGGAGGGTAGACCCCGGATCCGTCGCGTCGCTTGGCGAGCGCCGACCGCGGCGGAGAGACACGCTTACACTCCCGGGCCGCCGTCGGTCGGTCGTGCACTACGTGTACGTGCTCTCCTGTGCCGACGACACGCTGTACACCGGGTACACCACCGACGTGGCCCGGCGGGTCGCCGAACACGACGCCGGCGAGGGGGCGAAGTACACGCGCGGCCGCACGCCCGTCGAACTCGTCCACGTCGAGGCCTTCGAGTCGAAGTCGGCGGCGATGTCGCGGGAGCACGAGGTGAAGTCGTTCTCGCGGGCCGCGAAACGGCGACTCGTCGAGAGCGACGCGGGGCTGTCCGTCGAGCGGTTCGGCGACGACTGATAGTGATTACGCGAGTCCTTACGGCCGTGGTTGTCCGTATCGGCGATACGAGCCGCTGAACCAGCGTCTCTCGACACCGGCTGTGAAACCATTCGCAGTAATCATTATGAGCCGACTTACCACTCGTAGTCCTCGACCGGCGCGAACTCCGGCATCCGGGCGGCATACACCGCGGCCCGACGTCCGAGTTCGAGCGTCCGGTCGCGGAGGCCGTCGTCAACGAGCTCGTACGCCGCGGTCGCCCCGTACTCGTCGGGGTCGGGCGCCGTCTCGCGCGACTGGAAGCGGTCGGAGGCGTTGCGGATGCCGACCTGGTGGGGCATCGTCCAGCCGTGAACGCCGCGGACGGTGTCCCGGAGGTGGTCCAGTGTCGTGGCGACGGTGCCTCCGCCGGCGACGCAGCACAGGCCGACGACGGTGTCCTCGTACTCGTCGAAGCTGCAGTAGTCGTGAAAGCTCCGGAACGTCGAGGAGTACGACCCGTGATACACCGGCGTTCCGAGAAGCACGCCGTCGGCGGCGCGGACCCGTGCCAACAGGTCGGCGACGTCGCCGGCCTCCTCGGCGTCGCGGTCGGGGTGGTACAGCGGCACGTCCAGTTCCGGGTCGCCGAGGTCCACGAGGTCGGTGTCGGCGCCGACCCGCTCGGCGCCGTCGAGCGCATACCGCAGCGCGGCGCGGGTGTAGCTCCCCTCTCGTCGGCTCCCGACGACGGCGGCTACCTTCGTCATCGTTCGAGTTGGGCAGGCGACGGAAATAAGCACACTGAAAAGCCGGTCGGGGGGATGACTCGCTGACCCCCGTCGTCGGCGGGGTCGGTCACACCGGAACCGATTCACTGTCCGTCGATGATGTCGCTGATCCGTCGCCGGCGCCACCGGAACCAGACGGACCGCCCGCCGTCCCGAGAGTGCCCCGGCTTTTTGACCGGTCGGCCGTATCAGTCCGTATGGATCACAGCGAGGCCATCACCTTCGGTACCGACGGCTGGCGGGCGCCCCTGGAGACGTTCACCGACGACCGCGTTCGGGTGGTTGCCCAGGCGGTCGCCGACCACCTCCGGGAGACGCTTTCGGAGCCGCTCGATTCGGCGGTCGTCGTCGGCTACGACACCCGAGAGACCAGCGAGGGGTTCGCCGAGAGCGTCGCCGAGGTGCTCGCTGGCAACGGCTTCGACGCCGTCCTCCCCGAGCGGGACTGCCCGACGCCGGTGGCCGCGACCAGCGTCGTCGAGCGCGACGCCGCCGGCGCGGTGGTGATAACGGCCTCGCACAACCCCCCAGAGTACAACGGCGTGAAGTTCATCCCCGCCGACGGCGCGCCGGCGCTGCCGGAGGTCACCGCCGACATCGAGACCCATCTCGGCCCCCCCGAGTCGCTCCCGGCGGGCGACCACGGGAGCGTCACCCGCGAGAACCTCGTCGAGACGCACGCGGCCCGCGCCCGCGCCGTCGTCGCCGAGACCGTTCCCGACCTCGACCTCTCGGGGCTGACCGTCGCCTACGACGCGATGCACGGCTCCGGTCGCGGCGTCACGGACCGCCTCCTCGAATCGGCCGGCGCCGAGGTGACGCGGCTGCGCTGTGACGACGACCCCACCTTCGGCGGGGAACCGCCCGAACCCAGCGCCGACCACCTCGGCGACCTCGTCGAGACGGTCCGGGAGGGTCCGGCCGACATCGGCGTCGCAAACGACGGCGACGCCGACCGGCTGGCTATCGTCACCCCCGAACGGGGCGTCCTCGACGAGAACCTCTTCTTCGCGGCGACGTACGACCACCTCCTCGACGAGCGGTCCGGGCCGGCCATCCGGACCGTCTCGACGACGTTCCTCATCGACCGCATCGCGGAGGCCCACGGCGAGGCGGTCATCGAGACCGCGGTCGGATTCAAGTGGGTCGCCGCGGGGATGGCCGACCACGACGCTCTCATGGGCGGCGAGGAGTCCGGCGGCTTCTCCCTCCGGGGCCACGTCCGGGAGAAAGACGGGGTGCTGATGGCGCTGCTGGCCTGCGCCGCCGAGGCCGCGGAGTCGTACGACGACCGCGTCGACCGTCTCACGGCCACCCACGGCGACATCGTCGCCGGCAAGGTGAGCGTCGACTGCCCGGACGACGAGAAGAGCCGCGTCGTCCACGACCTCGGAAGCCACCTACCCGACGCCGTCGCCGGTCGCGCCATCGACGAGGTGGTGACGCTCGACGGGTTCAAGCTCCTGCTCGAAGACGGCTCCTGGCTGCTCGTCCGCCCGAGCGGGACCGAGCCGGTCCTCCGGGTGTACGCCGAGGCCGACAGTCAAGAGACGGTCGACGAACTGCTGGCAGAGGGCCGCGACCTGGTCGCGCCGCTGGTCTGATGCCTGGGCCGCCGACGGCTCCGACCCTGACCACCGACCTCGACGCGGTTCGGGAGCTCCTCGTCCACGCGGGGCTGCCGACCGCCGGCGTCGGCGACGATGAGGGCGACGGAGACCACCAGAAGGACGCCGACTACTGGCTCGTCCGCGACGAGGCCGACGACGCGGTCGGCTGCGTCGGCCTCGAACGGTACGACGATGCTGGGCTGCTTCGGTCGCTGGCGGTGGTCGACGCTCGCCGCGGCGAGGGCCTCGGCACCGACCTGGTCGGGGCCGTCGAGCGCGCGGCGGCGAACGACGGCCTCACCCGGCTGTTCCTCCTCACGACCGACGCGACCGGCTTCTTCGCGGCCTTGGGGTACGACCGCGTCGCCCGCGACGACGCCCCCGCCGCGGTCCGGGCGAGCGTCGAGTTCGCCGAGGCCTGCCCGACGTCGGCGACGGCGATGTGCAAGCGCCTCGACTGAGCGGTTCGGATCGGTCCCCGACCGCCGGTAACCCTGGTGCCGGACCACAGTGATTACGAACAGGGAGCCGGTACGTGAGGTATGTTCGACGACGAGATCGCCGGCGTCCTCCGCGCCGAGCGCGAGCGCGACGGCTACCTCTTTCCCGACTACGGTCGGTACTGCTTCGCCGGCGTCCCGGCGACGCTGGGGGCGGTCCTCGGCGTCGACCTGCCGGGGACGACCCTTCCCGAGGGCGTCCTCGCCGACGTCGAGGGCGTCGCCGGCACCGACCCGGGCGACGACGCCGACTTCGACCGGGTCTGTCACGTGCTCGTCGACGGCTTCGGCTACGAGCAGTGGCGCCGCGAGGTCGACGCCGACCGCGACGTCCCCGCGTCGCTGGCGACGGTGACGGAGGCGACCCGAATCACGCCGCTGACCTCCATCTACCCCTCCGAGACCGCGGCGGCCATCACGACCGTCCACACCGGGCGCACCCCGGACGAGCACGGGTTGCTCGGCTGGGACAGCTACCTCCCCGACGCCGACGCCGTGGTCCAGGCTCTGCCGTTCGCCGACAAGCGGGGCGAACCGGCCGACGAGACGCTGGGCGTCGACGCCGCCGACCTCTTCGCCGGCCGGTCCGTCTACGAGCGCCTCGCCGACGCCGGGGTCGACTCGGTGACCGTCCAGCCCGAGAAGGCCGCCACCGGGTCGTACTCGGCTCACGCGCTGGCCGGCGCAGACTCACACGGGTACGACGACCTCGCCGGCTTCGAGTCGCTGCTGACCGAGGTGCTGACGTCGTCGACCCCGGGCACCTACTGCTACGCATACCTCTCCGACGTCGACGGCGCGGCCCACGAGTCCGGCACCGACTCCGCGCAGTACCGCGAGACGCTGGGCGAGGTCTTCGACCGCATCGCGGCGGCCCTCGCCGGCGTCCCCGGGGCGGTCGCCGACGACACGCTGTTCGTTCTCACGGCCGACCACGGCCACGTGAACACCGACCCCGAAACCAACGTCGACCTCTGGACCCATCCGTTCCTCACCGAGCGCATGCGCCGCTACGAGACCGGCGCCCCCGAGAGCTACCCGCCGGAGTCGGACCCCCGCGGCGACCCGCTGCCGCCGGTCGGTGGCGCGCGGAACGTCCACCTCCACCTGCGACCGGGGACGGTCGGCGAGGTGACGGACTACTTAGAGGAGACGTTCGATGGGCGGGCGTTCACCCGCGAGGAGGCCATCAGCCGTGAGCTGTTCGGGGGCCGCGGCGTCTCCCAGCGGTTCCGCCGACGCTGTGGCGACGTGGTGTTCGTCCACCGTCGGAAGGCGATCTGGCGCGGCGACGAGCCCGGCAAGCTGGGGTACGTGGGCTGGCACGGCGGACTCACCCCCGAGGAGATGCTGACGCCGTTCGCCGTCGCGCCGCTGTCGGCGCTCGTCTAACGGCGCTCGGGGGTCCAGCTCCCGAACAGTCGCCCGTCGCGGCGCTCGGTTTCGAACCCCAACGACTCGTAGAACGAGCGCACGTCGGCGTCGAACGCGGCGGTCAGCCGCCCCTCGCGAGCGACCGCCGCCCGCAGCAGCGCCGTGCCGACGCCCGACCGCCGGTGACGTCGGTGGACCGCGACGGCGGCGATGTGGTCCCCGTCGAGGACGACCGCGCCGACGACCCGGTCGTCACGCTCGGCGACGAGCACGTCCTCGCGGTCGAGTCCCGCCTGCAGGTCCTCGTGAGCGAGGTCGAGCAGCGCACCGTCGACGAGCCGCGCGACCGCCACCCGGTCGTCGGCGTCGGCGACGCGGACGGTCGCGGCGGTCACCGGTCGGGACCGTCCTCGTCGGTCGTCCCACGCCGGTCGTCCGCCGCCTGTCCGTCCTCGGCGTCGGAGTCGTCGTCTGCATCGCCGTCGGGGCCGCCGCTCGTGGCGACGCCCGCTTCGTCGTCGTCGGCCGTCGTGACTCTCTCTCCGCCGTCGTCGTCGCCGTCGTCGTCGTCGGCCGTCGATTCGCCGTCCGCTTCCTCGCCCGGTGTCGGGCTCGCGGCGGCGCGGTCGAGTCTCGCAAGCAGCGCCTCGGGCGTCGGGCGGTCGGCGGGGGAACTGCCCCGGTGGGCGAACCGGAGGCCGGGCGTCTCGCCGCGGCAGTCCAAAATCGCCACCGCCGGCATCCGACCGACGACGTCGTGTAGGCGGCCGAGCAGCCCGTATCGGACCGGCTGGTCGTACTGGTCGCCGACCTCGCTGTCCGGGTCCGCGAGCGTCGGGAACGGGAGGTCGTACTGCGACCGCCACTCCGCGGTTCGCTCGCGGGACTCGGGGAGGACGGAGGCGACCTCTGCGCCGCGCTCCCGGAAGGAGTCGTACCGTCGGGCCAGCGCCTTGACCTGCTGGCGGCAGTTACCGCAGTAGTAGTCGCGCTGGAAGACGACCAGGAGGAAGTCGGCCTCGACCGCCGACGGGGCGAATGGGTCCGGTCCCGGTCCGACGTTCGGGAGTTCGAAGGCGAGTTCGGGGTCGGAGTCGGAGTCGGAGTCGGCGCTGGCGTCCGAGGGCGACCGGGGACGGGAGCGAGAGCCGGAATCGGCGTCGGCGTCGGTCACGTCCGTGCGTCGGTGGGCCGCGTACAAAAAGCCGACTCACCGCTGCCGGCCGGGTCAGCCGCCCTTGACGAGCCGGAGCAGTCGCACGCGGTCGGCGTCGACGGCGGCGTCCTCCGGAACCGGCGTCTCCTCGACCAGCACGGTGACCTCGTGGGGGCTGTAGCCGACCGCTCGCGCGAGGTCGGCGTACGTGTCGTCGGCAGCGACGGCGACGGTTTCGGTCCCCTCGCCGACGACGTCGACGGTGACCGCTCTGTCCACGTCGGTCGGGTCGGTCGCCGGCGGCTTGACGGTGGCGGTTCCCGCCCGCTCCCGGGGCGTTTATGAGCCGGCGGACCCCTCCATTCGACTATGAGCGAGGCCGACGCCGACGCGGACGACGTCGCCGGGGACGACGAGGCGGGCGCCGAGGGCGCAGCCACCGCCGGACGCGAGATATGGATCGAGAAGTACCGTCCGCAGACGCTGGACGAGATCTCGGGCCACGAGGACATCGTCGAGCGCCTCCAGAGCTACATCGCCCAGGACGACCTGCCCCACCTGCTGTTTTCCGGTCCGGCGGGGGTCGGCAAGACGACCGCGGCGACGGCTATCGCTCGCGAGGTGTACGGCGAGGACGACTGGCGAGGGAACTTCCTGGAGCTCAACGCCTCCGACCAGCGCGGCATCGACGTGGTGCGCGACCGCATCAAGAGCTTCGCGCGGTCGTCGTTCGGCAACTACGATTACCGGATTATCTTCCTCGACGAGGCGGACTCCCTCACCGACCAGGCCCAGTCCGCGCTGCGTCGGACGATGGAGCAGTTCTCCGACAACACCCGATTCATCCTCTCGTGTAACTACTCCTCGAAGATAATCGACCCCATCCAATCGCGCTGTGCCGTGTTCCGGTTCTCGGGGCTGAGCGACGCGGCGGTCGCCGAGCAGGTCCGGCTCATCGCCGACGCCGAGGCGATCGAGGTCACCGACGACGCCGTCGACGCGCTGGTGTACGCCGCCGACGGCGACATGCGCCGGGCCATCAACTCACTGCAGGCGGCGGCGACCACCGCCGACGTGGTCGACGAGGAGGCAGTGTACGCCATCACCGCGACCGCCCGGCCGGAGGAGATCGCCGCCATGGTCGAGGACGCCGTCGCCGGCGACTTCGCGAAGGCGCGGTCGACGCTCGACACCCTGCTAACCGACACCGGGATGGCCGGCGGCGACGTCATCGACCAGCTCCACCGCTCGGCCTGGGAGTTCGACCTCTCGGAGCGCGAGACCGTGCGGCTGCTGGAGCGCATCGGCGAGGCCGATTACCGCATCACGGAGGGGGCCAACGAGCAGGTGCAACTGGAGGCCCTGCTCGCGTCGCTGGCGATGGACTGACCGGCACCCGTCGAAACCCGCCGACAGCGACCGATTCGGACCGCTTTTGAGTGCGGCGGTCGTCGCGGGTTCACGATGAGCGACGCGACCACGCACATCTCGGCGGCGGAGGCCCGGCGCCGCATGCCCCCGGTGGCCGAAATCGACGACGCACACCTCCGAGCGGAGACGGTCGAGGCGATCCGGTCGTTCCCGCCGCACTTCTGGGAGGCGCCGGCGACGACCGTCGAGACGTACCACAACCCCCACTGCCGCGGCGAGAGCGGCCTGTGGACGCACGTCCTGATGGCGGCGACCGCCTACGAGCGCCTCGTCGAGAGCTACCTCGCACAGGGGCTGGTCTCGCCACACGAGGCCGACTGCGGGCGGTCGGCGGTGTTGCTCCACGACGGTCGGAAGTTCGGCGGGGAGTGGTCGCCCGGCGCCACGGCGGCCGACGACCACGAACTCGTGATGGGCGCGTGGGTGCAGGAAAAGACCGACCTTCCCGTCGAAGTCGCCAATACGATCGCCTCGCACATGGGTGCGTGGTACGACGGCCCGGCGCCGCGGACGGACCTCGCCCAACTGGTTCACGCGGCGGACATGATGTCCTCGGACCCGAACACGACCTGCGGCGTCCTCGACCCGCCGGCGGAGTTGAGCGACGTGCCGACCGCGTCGTTCTGACCCGGTCCGCCTGAGACTCCCCGGACCGCCCGCTTTTTTGCGTCCGCCGGCGACCCCCGACCATGCCCACTATCGACGAGAAGCGCGTCTACTCCGACGCCGTCGGCGCGACCCCGGTGTACGTCGCCTCCGACCTGGGCGTCGTCCGCGCCACGGTCTCGGACGACCTCGTCGGCGAGTTCGGCGTCGCTCGGCGCGGCGAAGCCGCCGATGTCGCCTTCGACGGCGTGCTCGCGGTCGCGGCCGACGACGTGCGCGTCGGCCCCGAGTTCGCGCCGACGGGCTTCGGCGCGACGGTCGCCGTCGGCTGCCATCGCGGCGCGGTGCTGGCCACCGACGAAACCGGCCGCGTCGCGCGGCTCCCGGCGTCGGCGGTCGACCGCGCGAGCGCGGCCCACGAAGAGGGAGGCGGAGACACCGGCGACGAGGAGTCCGCACCCGACGCGGTCGCGTCGGCGTGGACCGACCTCGGCCGCGTCGAGGAGGTCCGGGCGCTCGACGGCCCGCTGGTCGCCGCCGCCGACGGGGTGTGCCGCGCTCGCGAGGACGACCTCGCACCCGCCGGCCTTGGGGCGGCCGAGATCCGCGACGTGGCCGGCCACGGCGCCCCGCTGGCGGCGACCGACGGAGGGTTGTACGCGCTGGCGAACGGCTGGGTCGTCGCCGACGAGGCCCCGACCCGAACCGTCGACGCCGCCGGCGACCGGGCACACGCCGCCGGCGAGAGCGGAATCGTCGCCCGCGACGATCCCGGTGGGTCGTTCGCGCCGGTCGCGGCCGACTTCGAGCCCGTCGGGTTCGCCCACCTCGCTGACGGCGTCGTCGCGGCGACCGCCGACGGCACGCTCCACGTCACCGTCGGCGACGACTGGCGAAGCCGGTCGGTCGGCGTCCGCGGCGTGAGCGGCGTCGCGGCCGTGACGCAGGCGAGCGAGCAGTGAGTGGCGGCGGTGGTTTTCGCTCGGTCCTGTCCCGCAACCGCAG
>JBDGTQ010000023.1:36048-81963 GCA_042216705.1 Halolamina sp.
GCTCGCGGGTCACTTCGTTCCCCGCTCGCCTCTTCGGGGCGCTCCCTTCGGTCGCCTCGCTTCGCTCGGTCCTGTCCCGCAACCGCAGGCTCGCGGGTCACTTCGTTCCCCGCTCGCCTCTTCGGGGCGCTCCCTTCGGTCGCGCCCCCAGACAAAAACCTGTATATGAGCCGCGGGCGACCCATCAAACATGATTGTCCCGGGCTCGACCTCCCAGGCGCTCGCGGGGGCGCTCTCGGCGGCGACGGGCCGACCGCTCGCTCGCGCGACGTACGACCGCTTCCCGGACGGCGAGACGCTGGCGTCCGTCTCGGGGTTCGACGGCGACGAGGCGGTCGTCGTCGCCGCGACCACCTCGAACGACGCCTACGTCGAACTCCTCCAGCTTCAGGACGCCGTCCGGGAGGCCGGCGCCGAGCGGGTGACGACCGTCCTCCCGTACATGGGGTACAGCCGTCAGGACCGCGCGTTCAAACGCGGCCACCCCGTCTCTGCGCGAGCGATGGCCCGCGCGGTCTCGACCGGCACCGACCGCGTCGTCCTCGTGACGCCCCACGAACCCACCGTCGCCGACTTCTTCGAGGTCCCCTGCGAGGTCGTCGACGCCGCGTCTCTGCTCGCCGACCCCCTCCCCGCGGACCTCACCGACCCGCTGTTTCTCAGCCCCGACCAGGGAGCGGTCGAGCTCGCGAGGACGGTCCGTGACGGCTACGGCCGGGGCGGCGCCGACTACTTCGAGAAGCGCCGGGACTACGACTCCGGCGAGGTGACGGTCGACGACGGCGGCGCCGGCGCCCTCGGCGACGGCCGCGACGTGGTGCTCACCGACGACATGATAGCCACCGGCTCCACGATGAGCGAGGCGGTCGCTCACCTCCGGGCGGCGGCCGACCCTGCCGGCGTCTACGTCGCTTGCGTCCACCCGCTGCTGGTCGCCGACGCCCGGACGAAGCTCGAGGCGGCCGGCCTGGACGGTATCTGGGGGACCGACACCGTCGAGTGCGACGTCTCGGCCGTCAGCGTCGCCCCGCTGGTCGCCGACGCGCTCTGAACGTGGCGGCCGACCGTGAGCGACGAGGAATCCGCGGCCGACGCCGGCGCCGACGCTGATGCCGGTACGGATGCTGACGCCGACGCCGTGACTGACCCCGAACCGACGCACCCGACGCCCGGCGACCGGCTCGCCGTCGAGCCGGGGTGTGCGCGCTGCCCGGCGCTCGCGGACTGCCGAGAAACCATCTCATGGGGGAACGGTCCAACCGACGCGGCCGTCGTCGTCGTCGGCGAAGCGCCGGGGTACGGCGGCCCCGAGGCCGAGACGTGGCGCGGCGGCAACTGGTCCGGGTTCGCGTACACCTCCCGGCACTCGGGCCGTCGGGTTCGGCGATTGTTCGCCGCGCTCGGCTACGACCCCTTCTTCACGAACGCGGTGAAGTGCTTCCCGGCCGATTCGAACGAACCGACGACTAACCGCGAGCCGACCCCTGTCGAACGCGCCGCCTGTCGCGACCACCTCGCGGCCGAACTCGGCGCCGTCAACCCGGCCGTCGTCGTCGCCACCGGCAAGCACGCGACGGCGACGCTTCTGGCGGCCGACGGCTGCGACCTCGACGGCTTCGTCGATCGCGTGCTGGAGCCGGTTCGCCTCGACGCCTTCGACGTGCGGCTGGTGCCGATTCTGCACCCCTCATATCAGGACGTGTGGCTCGCCAGACTCGGCTATGACGAGACGACGTACCGCGAGGAGTTGGGGGCGCTGCTGCCCTGACTGTGGTTCACTCCTCGTCGCCGGCGGCGTCGGGGGCGGCCGCGTCGGCGACGTACTGGACGGGGCAGTACCCGGTCGCGGCCTCCCACAGGAGATAGCCGGCACCGACGACGCTGCCGACTCCGAGGCCAGCGCCGAGCGTGGTCGCGCCGGTCCACGTCGCGACGAACGCGCCGAGCAGCGCGAGGCCGGCGACGCCCCGGAGCGCTCGCCCCGCGAGACCGACGTTGCAGCCGAGTCCGACTCCGGTGACCACGCGGGCGATCCGGCCGAGTCTGCCGACGATACTCACAGATGAATTGAGGGTCGAGAGCGACTTGACTCCTGTGGCGTCGCTCCGGCCCAACGTTTGATACGGTCGCCGCCGAATGACGGCGTATGAGCGAGGACTGCATCTTCTGCCGCATCGTCGCCGGCGACATCCCCGGTCGCATCGTTCACGAATCGGACGACGCCGTCGCCTTCCTCGACGCCAACCCCCTCGCGGAGGGGCATACCCTCGTCGTCCCGCGCGAGCACCACTCGACGATGGCCGATCTCCCGGCCGAACAGGCCGCCGGCGTGTTCGAGGCGGTCCGCGAGCTGACCCCTCGCGTCCAGGCCGCCGTCGACGCCGACGGCGCCAACGTCGGCATCAACGACGGTGAAGTGGCCGGCCAGGAGGTCCCCCACCTCCACGTCCACGTCGTCCCGCGGTTCGAGGGCGACGGCGGCGCGGCGATTCACGCTGTGGCCGGTCATCGACCCGGACTGTCCGACGAGGAACTGGACGCCGTCGCCGAGGACGTGCGCGCGACCGAGTAGCGCCGCCGAGACCAACACCGCTACGACCGACACCACCGCCGAGCATCCGGGGATTTTTTATTCGAACGCGCGGCGAAAGGAACTGTGACAGCGACAACGACAACGACAGCGACGACGACGGCGCTCGTCGGCGCCGCCGGCGGCGTCGGCACCACGCGCACCGCGCTCGAACTCGGCGCCACCGCGGCTCGGGACGGCGAGGACGTGGTCGTTCTCGACGCCGCCTACGGCACGCAGGGCCTGGCCGACCACGTCGAGGGGCGCCTGACGCCCGACCTCACGGCGCTGGTGACCGACCGCCGCGACGACGCGCTGGCGGCCGGCCTCGTCGAACTCGGCGCCGACCTCGCCGGCGAGTTGACGGTCGCGCCAGCACGGGCTCCCTTCGAGCGCCTCGCTCGGGCGAAGGCCCCGGAAGCGGCCCGCACGCTCGAAGCCCGCATCGCGGAGGCGAGCGAGCGCGCCGACCTCGTGCTCGTCGACACGCCGCCGGTCGCCGCGAACCAGGCGGTCGCCGTCGTCACGAGCGTCGACCGCGTCGTCGCCGTGACTCGCCCGACGGAACGCGGCGGCGACGCGGTCCAGCGGCTCCGCGGCCGGCTACAGGACGCGGGGGCGTCGCTGGACGCGACGCTGGCGGTCGGTACCGACGCGCCCGAGTCGGTGTCGCCCGACGCGGTCGTCCCCGAACGGGAAGCGCCCCCGAGCGACGTTCCGGTCGCCGCGACCGACCGTGAGTTCGCCGTCGCGGTCGCGCCGGCGGCCGAGACTGCGGGGGCGACCGTCGATCTCGAACCGGAGTCCGACGGGCTGCTGGACGGCACTTTCGTCGACCTCGGCTGAGCCGGGCCGAGTCAGCGCAACTCGCCAGGGTCGCTCATCGTCTCGGCCAGGCGGTCGCGCTTGACGACGCTCGCGTCACGGCCGGGCTCGGAGACGCCCTCGACGGCCGCGACCAGCCGCGGGTCGGCCTCGTGACTCTCGATGTAGGCGCCCAGCGCGAACTCGGCCTCGCTCGCTCCGGTCAGCGCCAGCGCGTCCGTCCGCGAGAGTTCGCCGGCCAGCCAGTCTTCTACCACCTCCCGAGCCGTCGGCGACAGCGGCGTCACGCCGGCCACGCCGCACCGGTGAAGCACCTTCGCGGCCGTCGTCGGCGCGACCCCGGCCTCCCGGGCCGCCGTTTCGACGGCCTCGCCGCGGGCGTGATGCTCGACGACGGTCGCAGCCGCTTCCGGCGTACACGGCACGCTCTCCGCCGCTCCCGCCTCCCGCAGCGCCGCGACCAGGTCGCCGGCGGCGTCGTCGACCACCGCCACGTCGCGTTCGTCCTGTTCGGCGGTCACCTCCACGCCGGCCGCGATGTCCGACAGCGTCACGAGCCAATCTGCGTCTTGATTCTACAAAAGTATTTCCCGAAATTTGTCGCCGCGGCGGCCCATCACCGAGCGAACCTATTGGTTACCGGTAGGCTATGGCCGTCGCTGTCGGCCGGTTCACCGTCTTTTGACCCTGATTTAAGTATGGCATCGCGACGAAGCTTCTGGTATGAGCACTACCACGAGTGCCTGTCCGGAGTGCGACGGTCGACTACACAGCGAAGGCGACGAGACGGTCTGTGGCGACTGCGGCCTCGTCGTCGCCGCCGACCGGATGGACCGCGGTCCCGAGTGGCGGTCGTTCGCCGACGACGAGACCAACCCTGAGCGCACCGGCGCCCCGCTGACGCGGTCGCGTCACGACCGCGGCCTCTCGACGGAAATCGGCCGCTCGACGCGGCTGACGGGGCGCAAGCGCAGACAGATGGCCCGCCTGCGCCGCCAGCACACGCGGGCTCGCATCGGCTCGAAGCGCGACCGCAACCAGGTGTACGCCTTCACTGAGATTCGCCGACTGACGGGCGAGCTGTCGCTGCCCGAGCGGGTCCGGGACCACGCGTGCTCGCTGTTCCGGTCCGCTCAAGAGGCGGATCTCCTCCGTGGACGGTCGCTGGAGGGGTTCGCCGCGGCGACGACGTACGCCGCCTGCCGGGTTGGCGGCGTCTCGCGCACCCGCGAGGAGATCGTCGCCGCGGCGAAGGCGACCGCCGACGAACACGACGCCGCCTACGACGCGCTGAATCGGGACCTCGGCCTCCCGGTCGGCCCCGTCGCGCCGGCGGAGTACCTCCCCCGCTTCGCCTCGAAGCTCGATCTCGACAGCGAGGTCGAACGCCGGGCCCGCACGCTCGCCGACCGCGCCGCGACCGAGAACGTCGCGGTCGGCCGGAACCCTGCGGGCGTCGCTGGCGCGTGCCTCTATCTCGCGGCGGTCGACTGCGGCGCCGACTGCACCCAGCGCGCGGCCGCGGAGGTCGCGGACGTGACCGCCGTCACCATCCGGTCGGTCGCGTCGCTCGTCGAGGACGCGGCGTGACCGTCAGGTCGGGCGCTCCGGAGCGCCGTCCGACCGCGTGCCCTCGACGGACGCGACCCGCTCGCTCAGCGCCAGCACCGCCGCGGCCGGGTCGCTGTCGGGGTGGGTCTCCACGACCGGTCGCTCTGCAGCGACCGAGCGGCTGAGCCGTGGGTCCGCCGGCACCGACACGGCCGGCGCACCGAGGGCCTCGCAAATCGCGGTCGCCGGCGCCTCGCGGACGACGCGGTTGACCGCGACGGCGACCACGCCGGCGTCGAGTTCTCGCGCCAGTTCGCGGGTCCGGACCGCGTCAGCGACGGCGAAGCGGTCGGGCGCGAGCACGACAAGGGCGGCGTCGGCGACCGCCAGCGGCACGCCGACGTCGGCGCGCATCCCCGCCGGGCAGTCGACGACGACCGTCCCGTGACGGCGCTCGACGGTCCGCAACGCGTCGGCGAGTTCGGCGGCGTCGGCGGCCCGGGCGCCCGCCAGCGAGCGCCCGCAGGTGACGACCGCGACCGGCCCGCCTCGAACGGCCGCGGCGACCGCTGCCCGCCCGGCGAGGACGTCGTGGAGGTCCGGGCCGCGTCCGTTCGGGAGGTCCGCCATCCCGAGATCGCCGTCGACGGCGACGGCCCCGGTCGCGGCGGCGAGCTCGTACGAGAGCGTCGTCTTCCCGACGCCGCCCTTGCCGCTCACGACGGCGAGAATCATCGCTCCTCCCGGCCCTCGATTAGTGTTCGAATCGCCGCGGTCGAGGGGTCCGCGGCCGCGGCACGGTCGGCGAGACGCTCGACGCGGGTCGCCAGCGACCGGAGGGTCGCGGCGTCGTCGTCGACCTGCGCCGCGAGCGCCTCGACAGCGGCGCTCGGCGGGCGTTCGCCCAGGGGCGACCCCTGTTCCGGCATCGGTTGGTTCGCGGCGGCCGCGAGCGCGTCGGCGGCGGCCGCCGGCTCGGGGTCGGTCAGCGCCTCGGCGGCGTCGACGCGGCCCCGGACGCCTTCGAGCCACTCACTCGTCGGCGTCGGTATCGCGGGATCAAACTCCCGAGTCTCGCCGCCGTCGTCCTCGTCGTCGCCGTCGCCCGCACCGATTGAATCGTCGTCCTCGGCGCGTTCTGGCGCGTATCCCGGCGCGCGTTCGACCTCGACGGACCGGGCGGAACGGTCTTGACTCGAACCGGCGGTCGTCGGCGCCGCTTCCGTCGACGCTGCTTCCGTTGTCGTCGCTCCCGTCGCCCCCGCGGGCACCGCATCGCGGGGCGGTCCCGGCCGCCCGAGTCGGTGGACGGCCTCCCGAACGCGCCGTCGCTCTCGTCCGGTCGCGTCGTCGCTCGCTCGGTCGGTGTTCGCGACCGTCGCCGCCGGCTCGACCGGCTCGACCGACTCGTCGGCCATCGGACAGGCGTAGCCGAGCGCCCGTCGTCCGCCGGCGTCGACCCGGACGGTGACGCCGTCGCGGTCCCAGCCGGGTTCGGGGACGCCGTCCCGTCGCGGCGGACAGACCGGACCGTCGAGCCGGTTCTCCACTCGAACCCGTCGCGGGACCGCCACCGGATTCCGCAGCCGGACCGCCACCAGTCCGACCCCGTCGACCGTTCGGACCGCCGTCTCGCAGTGCACGCCGTCGGTGGTCGCGTCCTCGGATTTATACTCGGACCACCGGCGTCGACAGCGTCGCCGCGGCGGCGTCGGCGTCCGGGAACCGCCCGCCAGTCAGCACCACCGGCGCATCGAGGTCGGCCACTCTCAGGGCGGCGTAACGGGCGGCAAGTCGATCGCCCGAAATCGATCCGGGGTCGTCGCCGGCGTCGACCGCACCGGGGACGGCCTCGGCCGCGGCCGCGAAGTCGTCGTGGACCGCCGCCGCGAGTTCTGCCCGGGCGTCGCGTTCGAGGTTCGCCAGTCGGTCCTGTAGACGGAGCCGTCGGCGCCGCGCGGCGCGGTTCGGACGGCTGCGGCGCTCGGCGTCGGCCAGGGCCTGCTCCGCGGCGACGCGTTCGGTCTCGGCCTCGGAGAGTTCGGCGGCCGCGGCGGCGATCTTCTCGGCGACCGCCTCGGTCGGTGCGCCGACCTCGCGGCGGGCCTCCAGTTGCCCTCGGAGGGCGGCGACGCGCTCACGGAGCTCGGCGACGTCCGCACCCGCCGCGGATTCCCGCCGGCGCTGGGCTGCCGTCGACGCGGAACCGACGGATAGCGACGCCAGTTGCGCACGAATCCCTTCGATGTCGTCGTCGACGCTGGCCGTCAGCCCTCTCGACCGAGCCGCTGCCGCGAGCGTCGCCCGCAGGGTCGGTCGGCCGTCGGCGGGCTCACGGAGGATCCCGTGTCCGACCCCGGGTGACGGCCCGTGGTACGCGACCGTCCGGTCGGCCGACGCGGCGGTCGCCGCGTCGTCGGGCTCGCCGTCCAACGCTTCGGCATTTCCGGCTCTGTCGAGGGCGGCGACGACCGTCTCGGGAGCGACCTCCTCATCCCGGAGGTCGATTCCCTGCCCGCTGTAGCGACGCCCATCGACGACGACGGCCGGCGTCACAGCTCGCGGTCGGCCATCCGCTCGGGCGCCGGGTGGTCGGTGCCGGCCGCGAACTTCGCGTACGGCGTGTACGGCGACTCGCGGTCCTCGTACGCCGTCGCGGCCGTCCGTACCGCCTCGGGCGCGTCGGCGAACTCGTTGAACGGCTCCGTCCGCCCGACCCACACGTCGGCGCCGTGTTTCGCCCGCAGTCGGAGGGCGAGAAACGCGCCGAGTTCGGTGGCCGCGAGCAGCGCGGCGCGGCCGACGCGTTCGACGACCGCGGCCTCGTTGTTGCGACAGGCGTTGCGCAGCGTGGTCCGTGCCTCTCGGGAGTACGTGACGACGACTAACACTTCGTTCTGCGCCTTAACGGGAGAAATTAAAAGTCCTGCGACGCGGCGTCACCGGTTTCGCACGCTGGCGCCGTCGTCGTCGAGTTCGATGACCGCGTCCATGAGCGAGCAGACCTGCGCGACCGTCTGGTCGTCGTGGGCGCCGGGGTCCATGTGGAAGTGTGCGACCGCGTCGGTCGCGTAGATGCGGCTGACGATGACGTGGAGGAACTCGTAAGCGGTCTCGATGTCGGTGTACTGCAGCATTGCGGTTAGCGAGTCGAAGCAGACGACCGTTCGGTGGTCGTTGTCGGTCCACCGCTGGAGGAACTCGGTGATGCTGATGCCGACGCCCGTGAGGTCGTTCGGGCTCGAAACGGTGTCGACGGGGCCGCCGCCGATGCCGCCGTCCGTGTTGCTCGCACTGACCGACCGCGTGGAGTCCTCGACGCTGACGATGCCGACGTTGGACGGCTGCCGCGTCGCCGCCTCGCGGAACCGATCGAGCTGCGTGTCCGGGGACTTCGTGTACGACACCCAGAGCACGTTCTGGTCGGCTGGGCTCGTCGGACGCATCAGGTCGGCGCAGGCGGCGTCTTCGTCGCCCGACAGCGACGGTGAGAGAAGCAGGACGCTCCCGGGACGGTCGAGTACGTCCGCGTGCTTGCCGCCGGTTTCCTCTTGTATCTCCATCACGGTTGAATACCTATGATACTGTATGATCGGTCGCTGAGGATTAAAGTGTTTGGGGCGGCGGCGTCAAAACGAACGCCTACAGCGGTCGCACGTCGAACTCGGCCTCCTGGCCGTCATCGACGGCGTCAGCGACCCGCTCGGCCGCGGTTTCGGCGTCGGGAGCGACGACCACCCGGCCGTCGACGACCTCGTCGCCGCTGGCGCGGTACGGCCGTCGCCGTTCGGACTCGAACTCCGTCGCGTACGTCTGTAACACCGACCGAACGCGTCGCTCAGTGGCTTCGAGGTCGGCCTCGCCGTCCTCGAACGCCCGGAGCGCGTCCTCGACGTTACGAAGCGCTGAGATGCGATCCACGGCTCAGCCGCCCTCCGTCTCGTGTCGCGACACGGTCTCACACGTGCGTGGGTGCCCCGCGGACTTAAATCCGGGACAGAGACTGGACGCTGACGACACCCCGGTCACGTCGTGCGCAGATGCCCCTGCTGGGGCTCGTACACTTCGCCCTTTCGGCGGAGCTTCTCGATCTCCTCCTCGGCCTTGCCGGGGTCCATCCCGATCTCGTCGGCCCGGTCGAGCACCTCCTCGATCGGGGCACCGTCCTCGTACTCCGCCTCGATGTCCTCGATGAGCCCGCGGATGTTCTGGATGCGGTCGCGCTGGGTCTTCGAGGTCCCGGTCTCGACCACGTCGGCGTCGAACTCGCCGGTCTCGGGGTCGACGCCGATGTCTTCGAGACACGACCGCGTGATTTCGATGGCGCGGTCGGCGTCTTCGGCGTCGACGGTGTCCGACAGTCGGACCCGCGCGGAGGCCTCGGCGAGTCGAACCATCGCTTCCAGCTTCCGGGCGGTGACCGGCACCGGCGCGTCCTCGTCGGCGCCCTTCGAGCGCAGGTCGACGTAGAACTCCTCGACGGCGTCGCGGGCCTCGTCGCTCATCGTCGGGTACACGTTGCGCCTGGCGTAGGCGACGTACTTCCGCAGGAGCTCGGCGTCGACGTCCGGGGCGACCTCCTCGGTGACGTCGTCGATCTCCTCGCTGGTGAACTCCGAGGACGGAAGCTCCTCGTACTGGGTGTTCAGCTCGCCGGCGTAGTTCGTCGTGAGGATGTGGTCGGCAAGGCGACTGTCGTGTTCGGGGTCGGGCTGGTCGGTGACGGTGAAGATGAGGTCGAACCGGGAGATGAGCGCCGGTTCGAGGTCGATCTGCTCGCCGATGGGCTCGTACTGGTCGAAGCGTCCGTACTTCGGGTTGGCGGCGCCGAGCAGCGAGCAACGAGACTTGAGCGTGGCGTTGATGCCGGCCTTGGAGATGGAGATCTTCTGCTGTTCGAGCCCCTCGTGCATGGCCGAGCGGTCGTCGGAGTTGTGGACGACGAGCCCGTTCGCAACGAAGTTGTGCGTCCCTTCGACCGTGAGGTCGTACACCTTCGGGCCTGCTTCGAGCCGGTCCAGCAGCGAACGGACGGTCGTCCGAACGTCCCGCATCTCGGCGACCGCCGCCTCACGCACCGCCTCGAAGCGATCGGTCTCGGCCGCACCGGAGAGCAACCGCGAGACGGTCGACCGGTCGACGCCGAGCGAGGCGGCGAGGTCGTGCCGACTGACGCCGTGGGCTCGTAGCTCCGCGTCCAACTCCTCCCGGCCCGTCGCGGCCGCTGGCTCCCGTGCAAGTAGCTCGCTCGCCGCCTCGGGTGCCGCGTCGGCCCCGCAGCCGAGGGCATCCGCGAGTCGCTGCCTGAGAACCCGCCGTCGACCGTTCCGTCTCTCGGCGTCGACCTCGTCGACGTCCGCGACGCGTCGCCACTTCACGTCCCCGCGGACGAGTCGGCGGAGGTCGTCGAGTTCGGTATCGGCAACGTCGGCGATGAGAGAGCCGAGCCGCTCCGAGACCACCTCTCTGAGCCGGTCGTCCTCGCCCCAGTGCTGGGAAATCTGTGGCTGCGTCCACTCCGTTCCACGAGCGAGTTCCGACTGCGAGACGTGGTACCGTTCCTTCAGGTCGGCCAGCATCTCCCAGGAGCCCGCCTCGACCGCAGCCCGGTCGTCGTCGGCCCGTTCACGGCGGGACTCGAAGGCGTCGAGAATGCGCTGGGCCCGGTGCAGCGAGACGTTCGCCTCGCCGTTTTCGAAGCTACGGTACGTTTCGGGGTTCAGACCACACTCGGACTGACGGAGTCGAAGCGATTCCCGTGCATTCGCCAACAGGGCGTCGACATCGGGGATCACGTCCAGCATCGTTCGGTCGCCGTCGGCCTGTGCGACGACCTCGTCGAGTGCGTCCGCTTTCCGGCTGGCCGTGAAGCCGACGTATCGGCGGAACGCGGCGAGCGAATCTGCGTCGGTGATCGTGAGCACGTACACGTCGCGGCCGTCGTCGCTCTCGCGCGCCTGAAGCTGGCTCGTGATGCCGAACTGAAGCAGCAGAGTCCGCGTTCCGCTCAACAGATCCCGGCTGGCAGAGAACAGCCGCACGCGTCCCGCCTCCGTGTCCACCGATCCGTCGCTGTCGGCCAGTGCCCGGACGAACCCCGCCTTCGCGGCCCGGGACCCGTCCGACACGGCCGCCGGGAAGCACTTCTGGTCGTATCGTCCCAGGTTCGCTCCCGCGTCGAGGACCGCATCCGCACAGGCCTTGCCGTGGACGCGGACCGTCTCGACGCCGTCGTCGCGGCGCTCGCTCTGTGGTCGTGTCGGGGTCGCGTCGAACGCCTCCCGAGCGACGCGCTCGAAGTCGGCGAGGAGCTCCTCGTCCCCGTTGACGAACCGAACGCCGTAGCTCCCCTCTTCGCGGTTGTAGTAGACGTTCCCGTCGCCGGCGAGGTACCCGAGCACGCTCGCCATCGCGGGGTCGGTCCCCCGGGGCTCGACCGCGTCGTCGGCCGGGCTCGCGACGCCGGCGCCGTCGCTGGCCGGCGTCGGCACCTCGCGGGGAACGTACACCCAGTCTCCGGGTTCGAGAGCCGCGGCCTCGCGCTCGGTGCGGCTTCCGTCGTCGAGAACGAAGAACGGGTGGTCGTCGGTCGCCGTCAGAGACTCTCCGGTTTCGAGGGTCACTTCGGTTAGTCGGGCCGGGGCGTCGTACTCGTGGACGACCGAGACCGGTCGCTCGACGAGCCGCCCGTCGCCGTCCATCGTCCACACGTCGAGGTCGGGGTCCCGGACGAGCCGTCCGTTCGAGAGCTGCTGCACGTCGCCGCCGGCCGCCGCCTCCGTCGCCAGCGTGCCGATTCGCTCGACGCGCCCGTCCGAAAGCGTCACCAGCGTCTCGCCGGTTACGCAGCTCATCTTGTCGAGCTCGTCGATGGCGGCGATACCCTTGTCCGCGAGGACGAGCGCCCCGGCCTCCAGGGTCCACTGCTGGCCGTCGCCGAAGTCGTCGCGCACCGCCGCAGCAGTGAGGCCCGCGGCCGACGACCCCTTCCCGGAGGTGTACACCGATCGGGGGGCGACCTGCTCGACGTACGACAGCATCTGGGAGTTGTGCGAGACGACGCCGTTCGAAATGTAGCTGTGGGTGCCTTCGACCTCGAGGTCGTACACCCAGTCGTCGTCGTGGTCGACGCGCTCTATCGACTCGACTCGCTCCCAGCGGACGTCGGCGGCGACGGCCGCACGGAGCCGGCCGACGTCCTCGGCCACGGACAGCGACCGGTCGATTCGGTCCACGACGTCGTCGCCCACTGCGGCCGTCGACCCGCCATCCGGAGCAGGTTCCGTCCGTTCCCGGTCGCTCGCGGCCGTCCGTCCGCCCGGCAACTGCCCGGCGACTTCGGCCCGTGAGAGACCGAGCTCCCGACGAGCGTCGACGACCGCCTCCCGGTCGCTCCCTTCGATGCGGTCCCGAAACGCTCGGAGTTCGTCGAGCCGAGCCTCGAACCGGTCGACGACGGCGGTGAGGCTCTCTCGGCCGGGGGTCCGGTCGCCGCGCTCGTACTGCCGGTACGTCGACCGCGCGAGCCCGCAGTCCTCCCGCGAGAGGCACAGGCGCTCGCGGATTCGGCGGAGCTCCGCGCCGTTTACCGGAACGACGTCGGTGTTCGCGGTGGCGTCGTCGGCCACCGCGACGAACTCCTCGTCATCGATTTCGGCGGCCTGCTTGGCGGCCGGGAGGCCGTTCGTCGCCCCGAACAGCGGATGCGACGGCGTGACCTCGAGCTCCGCCCCGCCGGACGTCCGAACCCGGTACAGCTCGTCCGGGGCTTCCCGCTTCCAGACCTTCGTCGCCCGCGCCGGCTCCAGTTTCCCGTCGGGAGTCAGCGACGGGACCGTCACGTCGACCGCGTCCCAGACCCCGTCGTCGACCGGCTCGGGGTCGTCGAGGTGGGACTCGACGAATTCCCGGATCGGAACCCGACGGCCGTCGCCGAGCGTGATGCGGGTATCGCCGCGGACGCACTTCCCCGTCCCGGGGTCGCCGATGAGGAGCATGTGCAGGTCGCCGCGAATCCGCGACCCGTCGGGGAGGTGTTTGGTGACGCCGGAGAACAGCTGGAGGACCATCGCGAGCTTCTCCTCGTCGTAGCCGTAGATGGCCGGCGCGATGGAGCCGACCATCTGCTCGTAGAGGTCGGGCTGCTGGGAGAGTTCGACGATCTCCTGGACGTCCTCCTCGGTGATGTCCATGTCCTCGAACTCCTCGTCCTCGATCTCGACGGTGACTCCGTCCATGTACAGCTCGAAGACGTTCGTCTTGTCGTTGCCCTGGGTCACCTGGTCGATGTGGAGCACGCCGGTGACGGTCACGTGGTCGCCGGCGGTGACCTGCCCGGTGGCGTCGTCCTCTAGGTTCACGTCGATGGACTGGGGCGTCTCGCCGCCGCGCAGCCCTTCGGGAGACTCCTGGACGCGGATTTTCTGGGAGTCGACGAACTCCGACTGGTCGTGGTTGACGCGGAACGGACCCTGTCGCTCACAGCCCTGACACTCGTGGGGTTCCTGAAAGCCGCCGTCGCTCTGGGGGATATACGTCATCGTCCCGCAGCGCTGGCACTCGAAGGCGGCCTCGGTCACCTTCGGACGCACGTCGGTGGCCTTCCGGACGATGCCCTGGACCGCGATGAGCGAGCCGATGTGGTCGTCCTGAACGCGGATGTCCCGGATGTCGACCGTGCGCTCGCGGGAGAGCCCGCGCAGGCGAACGTGGGCTTGCCCGAGCTTCACGTCGGCCGGGAGGTCGTACAGTCGCAGCGCCTCCTCGGCGTAGTCCTGCATCTGCTCGGGCTTGGTGACGTAGTCCTCCGCCAGGTCGGGGT
The DNA here is from genome assembly GCA_042216705.1 of Halolamina sp. GTDB lineage: Archaea > Halobacteriota > Halobacteria > Halobacteriales > Haloferacaceae > JBDGTQ01. Next base: position 49,815 of record JBDGTQ010000023.1, read on the forward strand.
CGAACGTGTAGAGGTCGTTGTAATCGACGTACAGCGACCGCTGTTCGCTGGGGTACCGCTGGGCGAGCTCCCCGACGGCGTCGTGGTAGTAGTTCCGATAGAACCGCACGAACCGGTCGGTGAGCTCTTGATTCCCTGCCTGGGCCATTGGTGTCGGATTAGGCCCTCATCGGTTAAGAGCTATTGCCTCCGATTGGAAGTGATCGCCGACCGCGGCGGCCGACCGTCGCGGCGGCGCTCGGGGATCTGACGCGGTCACAAGGATTAATACTTGCCGGGAAAGAACTGGCATGAGATGACGACACACACCGACGAGTCGTCGCGGGGTGGCCTGGCGAGCGTCCTGAACTACATGAGCGACCTCGTCGAAGACGAGGACGACGAGGCCGCCGCGTACGCCTGCGCGGTCGAGCCGCAAGACGCCTACAGGTGACGTCGTTCGCGGTGCGTCGTTCCTTTCTGTTGGCGGCCGATGTCGACACCGAGACCGAACGGTAGGCCCGCCGTCGGTGGTCGGGTCACCGCTCGTCCCGCCTTTCGCCCGCTGTCGTCCGGTCGCGTCCGTCCACAGGGTATAAATCCCCTCACGGCATTGGGATGTTTATGACTGACAAGCAATCGGCAGACGTTAACAGACGAACGCTCCTCTCGGCGGCTGGCACCGCGGCCGCGGCGGCGGTCGCCGGCTGTACGAGCGACGGCGGCGAGTCGACTCCGACGGAGGGCGGCATGGAGAGCACGCCGACGTCGACGGAGACGCCGGCACAGACGGACACCGACCTTCCCGAGCCGGAGACCCGCGCCGGCTACCTCCAGCGCGCCAACCGTCTGGCGCACAACGAGGCGCCGTGGATATTCCTCAACCGTCAGTACTCGGTGTACGGGAAGTCAGCCGACATCGAGTGGGAGGCCCGCACCGACGAGCGAATCGACGCCTACGCGGTCGAGCCGGCGACTGACAGCGGCGACGATGTGACCATCACGCTGTCGCAGATGGACACCGGGCTCGACCCCCACGACCACCGTGAGACGCCGACGGACATCATCGTCCTCCACGCCTACGAAGGGCTGCTCGCCCGCGACCGCCAGGGGAGCATCATCGACATGCTGGCGACGGAGTACGAGCGCATCGAGCCGGGACGGATTCGGTTCACCATCCGCGACGGCGTCTCCTTCCACAGCGGTGACAGCCTCACGCCGGAGGACGTCGCCTTCTCCATCAACCGCATCGTCGACGACGAGGTCGGCGGGCTGGTTAGCTCACAGTCCGACCAGTTGGCGGGCGTCACCGGCGCGGAGGTCGTCGACGGCGAACGCGCGGTCGACGTGATGAGCGACGGCATCAACCCGGTCGTGTTCTCGCTGTTCGCCTCCTACTGCGACATCGTCAACAAGTCCTGGATCGAGTCCAACGACACCAGCTACATCAACCAGAACGTCGACGGCACCGGCCCGTTCGTCCTGGAGAGCTACGAGTCCGAGACAGAGGTCGTCTACAACCGCAACACCGACTACTGGGACGAGCAGGCAGCGGTTTCGACGCTGACCATCAACTCCGCCGGGGAGTCGAGCACCCGGGTGAACAGGCTGTTGTCGGGCGAATCCGACATCGTCGTCAACGTCCCGCCACAGGAGATCAGCCGCATCAGGAACAACGACGGCACCAGTCTCTCGGCGGTGCCGTCGACGCGGGTGCTGTTCAACGCGATGCGCTACGACGCCGCGCCGTTCGACGACGTCCGGTTCCGCCGGGCGATGAACTACGCCGTCGACCTCCAGAGCATCGTCGAGAACGTGCTCCAGACGTTCGGCGACCAGACCGGTCAGCCGACGCTTGAGGGCTTTTTCGGCTACAACGAGGAGCTCGACCCGTACCCCTACGACCCCGACCGGGCCGAACAGCTCATCGAGGAGTCGGGGTACGCCGGCGCCGAACTCACGCTGCACACGCCGGTCGGTCGCTACCTGAAAGACGTCGAAATCGCACAGGCGGTCGCCTCGCAGGTCGACGAGCTGAGCAACGTCTCCGCGGAGGTCAGACAGCGCGACTTCTCGGCGCTGGTCGGCGAGATCACGACCGGCAACATCGAGGACAAGCCACCGTGGTACCTCATCGGCTGGGGGAACGCGACGTTCGACGCGAGCCAGACGATCATCCCGCTGATAACCAGCGACGGCGCGCTCACGACGTTCAAAAACGACCGCCTCGACGAACTCATCAGCCAGGCACAGTCGATGGGCAGCCAGCAGTAGGATGTCGTTCGGGCGGTTTCTGCTGAAGCGAGGGCTGCAAGGCGTCGTCGTCGTCTGGGGGGTCGTGACGGTCGTGTTCATGCTGCGGTTCGTCACGCCGGGGAGCCCGGTCAACGCGGTCGCACCGCTGGACGCCAGCCCCGAGCTTCGCCGGCGCATCGCGGCGGAGCTGGGACTCGACCAGCCGCTGTACGTCCAGTACGGGCAGTACCTCTGGGACCTGCTGCACGGCGACATGGGGTACTCCTACATCTCCGGCATCGAGGCCAGCACGCTGGTGTTCAGCAAGCTGCCGGCGACCGTCGAACTGTCGCTGGCGGCCAGCCTCGTCGCTATCACGCTGTCGATCCCGCTCGGCGTCGTCTCGGCGACGCGCCGGCACGATCCCGCCGACTACGCGGCGACGACGTTCTCGCTGGTCGGCATCTCGACGCCGAACTTCTGGCTGGGCATCATGCTCATCCTGCTGCTGTCGGTCCAGTTCGACCTGCTGCCGACCAGCGGCCGGGCGGTCGGGCTCTACCAGTCGCTGACGCTGCTCGCCGACGGCGTGGGACCGTTCCTCGACGCCTTCGGCACGTGGCTGGCGCACATCTTCCTGCCGGCCATTACCCTGGGAACGTACTTCACCGCGCTCATCACCCGGCTGACGCGGTCGGGGATGCTCGACGAACTCGGGAAGTCCTACGTCCGGGCGACGCGTGCGAAGGGGCTGCCCGAGACGCTCGTGCGGTACAAACACGCTCTGCGGAACACGCTGGTGCCGGTCATCACGGTGCTGGGCCTCCAGCTGGGCACCCTCATCGGCGGCGCGGTCATCACCGAGGCCGTCTTCTCCTGGCCCGGCCTGGGGACGACCGTTATCAACGCCATCAACGCCCGCGACTGGCCGATCCTGCAGGGGAGTCTCATCGTCATCGGCAGCGGCTTCGTCGTCGTGAACATCCTCGTCGACGCCGTCTACGCTGCCCTCGACCCGCGGGTGGTCGCCGAATGACCCGTCGACGGAGCCCGGCCCGGGAGGCGGTCGTCCGATGATTTCGCCGCGCACGCTTCGCAACCTCAAATCGGAGCTCGCGGCCAGCGGGCTGGCGAAGCTCGGCATCCTGCTGGTGGCGCTGATGCTGTTCGTCGCCGTCTTCGCGCCGTTTCTGGCGCTGCACAACCCGACGACGCAGAACCTCGACAACGGCCAGCAGCCGCCGCTGGGGTTCACGAAGACGGTCAACCAGACGACGACGGAGACGGTCAACGGCTCGGTGCAGGTGGTCAACGAGACGGTGGCGGTCAACGCCACGGCGTCGTACCCGCTGGGCACCAACTCCCTCGGCCAGGACGTGTACTCCCGGCTGTTGTACGGCGCCCGTACGTCGATGCTCGTCGGCATCCTCGGCACGCTGTTGGCCGGGCTGGTCGGCGTCACCGTCGGCCTGACGGCCGGCTACTACCGCGGCCGCGTCGACGACGCGCTGATGCGGTTCGCGGACGTGTCGCTGGCGTTCCCCTCGCTCGTGCTGGCCATCGCGCTTATCGGCCTCGTCGGCCGGGCGAGCCTGTCCGTCCCGGACCCGTTCGTCACCACCGGTCTCGCCGGCGCGTTCCGGGAGGCCGTCGGACTGCCGACGCCGATGCCGGAGTCGTTCACCGTCCCCGGGACGGTGGTGCTCGTTGTCGGCATCGTCAACTGGGTGTGGTTCGCCCGCATCGCCCGCGGCGAGGCGCTGTCCATCCGCGAGGAGGAGTACGTCAAGGCCGCCCAGGCCCTCGGCGCCGACGACGTCCGCGTCGTCGCCCGGCACGTGCTCCCGAACGCGGTGACGCCCATCCTCGTCCTCGGCACCATCCAGATCGCGGCCATCATCCTGCTGGAGAGTTCGCTGTCGTTCCTCGGCTTCTCGGGGACGACGCTGTCCTGGGGGTTCGACATCTCCCAGGGCCGGGCGTATCTCTCCTCGGCGTGGTGGATAACGACCATGCCGGGCGTCGCCATCGTGCTCGCGGTCATCGGCATCAACCTCGTCGGCGACTGGCTGCGAGACGCCCTCGACCCCGGCATCGAGGGGGAGGGAGGGGTCTAAGATGACCGCCGACCGAGCGTCGCCGACGGACGCCGCGGGCGACGCCCTGCTGCGGGTCCGGGACCTCTCGACGCGGTTCTTCACGGAGGACGGGCAGGTCAACGCCGTCGAGTCGGTGTCGTTCGACGTGCGCGACGGGGAGGTGTTCGGCATCGTCGGCGAGTCCGGGTCCGGGAAATCGGTGACGGCGCTGTCGCTCATCGACCTCGTGGAGTCGCCCGGACGAGTGACCGACGGGGAGGTGTGGTACCGCAACGCCGACCTCGCGGCCGACGTGGCCGACGACCGGCCGGCGGCCGTCGACGGCGACTACGTGGACGTGCTCCGGCTGTCGGACGAGACGCGTCGGTGGCTTCGCGGCCCGGCGTTCAGCACCATCTTCCAGGACCCGATGAGCAGCCTCAACCCCTCGGTGACGGTCGGCGAGCAGATCGCCGAGGCCGTCGAGGTCCAGCGCCGGGCCCGGGCCAACCCCCGACGCACGCGTTCGCGGACCCAGGAGTACGGCCTCGGCTCGCTGCTGGTGGACACGCTGGTTCCCGGCCGCGGATACACGACCGAGGAGAGCCACGACCGGGCGGTCGAACTCCTCGACCAGGTCGGGATTCCGGACCCCGTCGAGCGCGCCGACGAGTACCCCCACCAGTTCAGCGGCGGGATGCTCCAGCGGGCGATGATCGCCCAGGCGCTGGCCGGCGAGCCGGACGTGCTCGTCGCCGACGAGCCGACGACCGCCCTGGACGTGACCATCCAGGCCCAGATTCTGAACTTGCTCGCCGACCTCCAGGCCGAGAAAGACATGAGCGTCGTGCTCATCACCCACAACCTCGGGGTCATCGCCCGGATGTGCAACCGGGTCGGCGTGATGTACGCCGGCGAAATCGTCGAGCGCGGCCGGCTGGACGACGTGTTCGAGTCGCCGGTCCACCCGTACACGGAGGGGCTGCTCGGCTCGATTCCGGACCTCGAAGACCCCGCCGACCGGCTCCGGCCCATCGCGGGCAACGTCCCGAGCCTGCTGGACGCCGAGATGGGCGAACGCTGTTACTTCGCCGACCGCTGTCCGAAGGCGATGGAGTCGTGTCTGACCCCCGTCGCCGAACACGACGTCGACGGCGACGGCCACCGGGCGCGGTGCGTCCTCGGCGAACAGGAGTACCGTCCCTCGGAGGCGCTTTCGGAGACATACTTCGAGTCGGAGGGCGGGGGCGGTTCGACCCCCGACGGCGACACCGACACCGACACCGATGCGGGGACGGAGGTAACAACCGATGACTGAGGACGACGCCGGTGGCTCCGACCCGGACGACCCCGCCGGCGGCGTCGCGGCCGACGGCTTCGGCACCGAGGCCGTCGCCGGCGACGCTGCCGTCGACCGCGACGGCGAGCCGCTGGTTAGCGTCCGCGACCTGGAGAAACACTACTACGACCGGGATTCGCTGCTGGACTCGCTGCTCGGGCGAGAGCCCGAGAGCGTCAAGGCGGTCGACGGCGTGAGCTTCGACATCTACGAGGGCGAGACGCTGGGGCTGGTCGGCGAGTCCGGTTGCGGGAAGTCGACCACCGGCGAGACGCTGCTCGGGCTGCGGGAGGCCACCGGCGGCACCGTCGCCTTCGACGGCGAGGCGGTGTTCGACTTCGACGACGCCGGGATGGCCGAGTTCCGCCGCCGTGCCCAGGTCGTCTTTCAGGACCCCTTCTCCAGTCTCGACCCGCGGATGACCGTCGGCGACATCGTCGCCGAGGGGCTACGGATTCACGGGCTGCCCGAGGAGACGCCGGAGGGTCGCTCGGAACGCGCCGTGCGGATGGACCGCGCCGGCGAACTGCTGGAACGCGTCGGGCTCTCGGCCGACCAGCTGGAGCGATACCCCCACGAGTTCTCCGGCGGTCAGCGCCAACGAGTCGGCATCGCCCGGGCGCTGGCGCTGGACCCGGAGTTCATCGTCCTCGACGAACCGGTAAGCGCGCTGGACGTCTCCGTGCAGGCACAGGTACTCAATCTGCTGGAGGATCTCCAGGCGGAGTTCGGCCTCACGTACCTGTTCATCGCTCACGACCTGAGCGTCGTCCGGCACATCTGCGACCGCGTCGCCGTGATGTACCTCGGGGAAATCGCCGAGGTCGGTCCGGCGGACCGGATATTCGAGGCGCCGCGTCACCCCTACACGAAGGCGCTGCTTGAGAGCGTCCCCCGGGCGGACGTGGCCGAACAGGGTCGCCGCGTCGAGACGCTGTCCGGCGACGTGCCGTCGCCGCGGAACCCGCCGTCGGGCTGTCGGTTCCGCACGCGCTGTCCGGCGGTCATCCCGCCCGAGGAGCTGTCCATCGACCAGACGGCCTTCCGGGCGGTGATGGACCTCCGGGAGCGCATCGAGCGCGGCGACCTCGACGGGGAACTGCTGCTGTCCGAGGTCGAAGCCGCCGACGGCGACACCGGTGGGGGGACCGCCTCCACCCCCGACCCGGCACGGCTCCGAACGGCGACGGTCGACGCTGACCTCGACGACGCGGACCGCGAGACGGTCGAGACGGCGCTGTCGGCGCTAATCGACGGCGACGACGACCGCGCCGCGACCGTCCTCCGGGAGCGCTTCGAGAGCGTCTGCGAGCGCGACGCCCCCGAGCGTGGAACTGGGCGCCACGTCGCGGCCTGTCACCTGCTGGAGTGAGCGACGGCGACGGACTCGAAGCGGCGCCGGCGACTCGGGTCGTCGACGCCGGTCAAAACGAGAGGTGCGAAGTCGAACTCGGTCCGTCGTCGCCGTCGCCGCCGTCGCCGTCGTCGACGCCGCCCTCGTGGCGGAACTCGTAGCCGTCGTCGACCAGGTACACGTCGCCGCCGACCACCCGGATTTCGACGCCCGGCAGCGTCGTTCCCGCGGCGTCGCCGTTATCGCAGCCGCCGTTGCAGGCGTCGAACGTCGAGCCGTGGCGGGGACAGATGAGTTCGCCGTCTCGCATCGGAACCCCCCGGCCGGTGTCGAACCGCTGTGGCTCGTGCGTACAGCGGTTCAGCCAGGCGGCGACCGGCGGCGCATCGTCGCCCCCTCCGTCGCCGGAATCGTCGCCGTCGTCGTCGCTGCCCGTACAGGGCACGACGACCACCTCTTGCTCGACGCCGTAGCCGTCCGCGGCGGTGAAGCGATACGACCCGGCGTCGTGGACCGCTTCGACGGTGGTGAGCTTGCGGCCAGGCACGTTGTGGGCGTCAGTGGTGAGCGGTAAAAAGCCCTGCCAGGAAGGCTTATACTCGCCGGCGTCGACGGCGCCGGCATGGTCGCTCGCGACCCCACCTACTGCCCGCAGTGCGGCGCCGAGCTCGGCGCTCGTGTGGTCCACGGGCGGACCCGCGCCTGGTGTCCGGACTGCGAGCGCCCGGTGTTCAGAAACGCCGTTCCCAGCGCCGGCGTCGTCGTCCGCGACGGTCGGGAGGTGGTTCTCATCGAGCGCGCGACCGACCGCGTCGGGACGTGGGCCTTCCCCGGCGGCCACCCCGAGTACGACGAGGAGCCGGCGGTCGCCGCCTGCCGCGAACTCGAAGAGGAGACGGGGCTCCGGGCCGACCCGGCCGACTGCGAGCTGTTCGCGGCCGTCCACGGCGAGCACCGCGGCCGCCACTACGCGATGGTGACCTACGAGCTCGACTACGCCGACGCAGCCGGTGCGTTCAACCCCGGGCCCGAGGCGCGCGACGTCGCGTTCTGGTCGGTCGCCGAGGTTCTCGACTCGCCCGCGGAAACCCGGGAGATCGACCGGCGACGGCTGCGGATGCTGTTCGAGGAGTGACGGCAGCGCCCCGGTGGCTCCGAGACCGGAGCCCCCTTAAGCGACGCGTCCGCTCAGCGTTCATGTAGCGTCACGTCGACCGCGCCGTCGGCGACCTCGGCCGTCATCATCGTCGGGCGTTCGGCCGGGTCGGCACCGGTCGCGGAGCCGGGGTTCACCACCCGGACGGTCGGGCCCTCGATGTCGACGTCCTGGTACAGCTCGAAGCGCTCGTCCTCGACGGCGTGCGTATGGCCGCCGACGCCGACGACCGCTCCTGGCCGTACTGCGTGGCGGCGTCGGCGACGGTCCGCAGCCAGTCCTCGCGGGTCCGGACGCCGACGTGGCAGTGCGTGACGACGAAGGTCACCCCGCCGACGGTGACCGCGTCGTAGAACGGAAGCTCCGAGTCGGCCGCGGTCACGTTACCGCGGACGGCGGTGAGTTCCGCTGCCAGCTCGCGGAGGTCCGCGAGCGCCGTCGAACCGGTCACGTCGCCGGCGTGGACGACGTGGTCGGCGGCGGCGATTCGCTCGCGAAACGGGGCCGGGAGCTCGTTTTCACGGTCCGGGATGTGAGTGTCTGAGAGGATGCCGACGTTCATCATGGGACGCTCGACGGCACGAGCAAGGTTCGGCCAGACACCCCACTGACTAATGAGTGTCGTCGAGGCGTCTGCGCCCGTTGCTGCGACTCCGTCGCTCCCGGATCGCCGCCGGCAGGGTCGCGGTCGAGCTTTCGAGGCGGTACGTCCGGGTCCGCGTTTCCCCACAGCACGGGCAGACATGGCGGTACCGAAGCCGACTCCCGTCGCTTTCGGCCGTCCACTCGCCGTCGTCGTCGGCGCAGCCGCAGGCAGGACACTTCGGGTCCACATTGCCGTAATGCTCTCGGAGTCGTTCGAACGGGGTCGTGCCGTGTCCGGATACCATACTTGCTTATGGGTCGTCGACCCTGGGAAATGCGACCCCGAACTGTTCGGGGGTCGAAGAGGGGGTCGTTGTGACGGGGCGGGTGCTCTCGCCCTCTGAATGCGAGGCAGCGAAGGAGCGCCCCGAGACGGTCGCCTCCGTCCTTGGGAACATACTCCGCATCTGCGGCCGATAACCAGCGACGAATCCTGCAGTGCAGGAACGACGTCTGGGACCGCCCGGGTAGTTGCTAATCGAAGCACTGCGCCTCGCTTGGGTCGAATCGCTTGTCTGAGTGCGTAGTGTCATTCGTCGTCTTCCTCCTCGATGTCGACCTTGTCTAGGTGCGGACGGCGCCGGAGTTCCATCCGCTCGTGCTTGGTCGACTTGTCGTAGTAGCGGTCGATGACGTCCTCCGAGGCGTTCACACGCTCGCCGGTGATCTCCTTGGGGACGCCGCGGTCGCGGTGCCACGAGATTGAGCCCGTGCGGACGTGGTGCGGCCCGTAGGCCGACGGGCACTGGCTCGCCGTCGCGTACCCGCGGAACTCGCAGGTCGCCTTCTCGTGGCCATGCGGGCAGGGCTGGGCGACGCAGGGATGCGTCGACATGTAGCACCACGTCCGGATGGCGGTCTTCGAAGCCCGCCCGTGCGCCGTGGTGAACAGCGGGCTGCGTCCGAACTCGTCCGCCATGTCGCGGCGGTTGCTCCGGATATACGTCTGGATGGCCTCAACGACCGGCTCGCGGAGGCTCACCATCCGCTCCCCGTTGATCTTGTTCTTCAGCGGAGTGCCGGTGTTCGGACGATGAACGAACTCGACGCACCGCTCGCCGGGGTCGAAGTCCTGGAGATCGATGCCATGGATGGCACCCATTCTGGCGCCCGTGTGCCAGAACAGCTCCAGAGTGACGTGGAATCGGCTGCCGTACATCACGTCGTCGTTCCGGTAGTGTTTCAGCAGCGTGAGCGCCTGGTCGGTGCTCAGCCGGGTGTCGCGGGAGCGCTCCTCCTCAGGCACCGTTGGAACGTGGACCTTCTCGGAGAGTCCGTCCTCGACGGCCTCGATGCGCTCCAGGTACTCGATGTGCGCCTTCAGCGTCTCCATCTCGTTGTGGAGCGACGATGGCGACGTGCCGGCGCTGGAACGGTCGGCCTCGTCGCGCTCTTCGACCGTGTCGGGGTCGTCCCCGGCGCCGACGTACTCGTGTGCGCCGTCGGGGCTGTCGGCGCCGGCGACGCGCTGGAAGAGGTGCGGGTAGGTGTCGCCGGTCGCGTCCTCGACGTCGACGATTCGGTAGGTGGCCTGGCGTCCGTTCTCCTTGCGGTGTAGGGTCGTGACTCCCATGCACCTCCAATCAGGCCCGGGAGCGGCGATATGCTCAGCGCGCGCACCGGTGCTAGCGGGGGTGAAAACACCGGTGCTGGCACGGGTGCCGGCAGGGGTGTTTTCACCCATGCGGTGTTACGGCCGGGCGAGATGAGCGAGGCTCACCCGGTCAGCGAAGATTCAGACGGTGCAGGTCGGCGGCCCGAGGAGCGCGTGGCCGACGCGGCAGAAACGGAGTCGTGGGAGTTCATCGAGCTGGACTCGGTCGAGGCCCAGGACGACAGCGGCTCGATCCGGCCAGCGTGGCCTCAGCCGTGGGCGCGGCGGGCCGGCGTCGAGCAGTCGACTGAAGTGACGCCGGTGGTTCACGTTCCGACTGGTGCTGTACTGTTCCTCCCTCCTGGGACGAACCAGTCGGACATTCTAGATTAGTGGCGTTGCTGAAACACTCAATCGGCGACATGTTTCAGCGGTCCTGCTGAATACAGGGCGCGAGTCGCGCAAACGTCTCTTTGTCTTTCCCGAGGAGGTTTGATATCCCAGTGCCGATGATGAGACGTGAATACATATCGCCTCCTGCGAGGTATCGCCGTCCTCGCTATCGTCGGCGGTGTAGCGCTAATCTGGCGGGCAATTCAAAACCCAATCTGCGCAGGTTTCGGCGGGGGATGTGCGCCAGATATCGCGTACCTCATACCCGGAGCAGTCGCCATATCGCTTGGGGCGTTCGTATTTTTTTACACCCACCGGAACCAGTTACCAGTCCTAACGTCCTGACCGACGTAATCTCTATATTCAGCAGCCGAATTGTATCAGCTGACAAGCATTCTGAGTGGAACCACTTCCGCCGATTCGCCCACTTTCACTCCGCGTCTGGCTCACTCCCTTTTCACCCCCGTCCTTCTCGGGACACATGGGAACTGAAGCAGGCCCGACCGACCGGTTCGAAGTCTACACTGAACTGTTCGAGACGCTGGCGATGAACCGCTACGGCGACCACGCCGACCACATGGCCGAGGCCCTGCTGCGTAGAGAGAGACGGCGTCGCACTCGTTGGGCTCCTCGACGACTACCAGTGGGCGGTGTACTACTCTGCGGCCGCCCGGACGCTGGTCTCCTACGAGTTCGACCGTCACGGGGTACGGGAGACGGAAGCCGAGACGCTATGGCGAGCGCTCGGGGATGCCGGCTCGTGGGTCGACGCCCACGAGGACGACCTCGACTGGGTCCACCCGCGGTACGAGTGGGCGACTACCTTGGACGAAGAGAAGACGTGGGAGTACGGCGAAGCGACGTTCTGAGTCGCTATGCCTCGACCGACGCGTCGTCGCTCGTGGCGGTCGTCTGAGCCGCCTCCTCGGGCTCGACGACGCGAATCACGCCCCATCGCGGGTCGATGTATCCGCGCCGCTCCAGAGGGTTCAGCACGGACCGCCGGACGGTCGACTGCGGCCGACCGAGCGCCTTCGAGATCTCGGTGACCGCCACGTCGGCCTCGACGCGCCCGGTGTCTGGGTCGGCGAGTCGGCGGAGACGCCGGTACCCCTCAGCCAGCGTGTCGTCGTCGGGCAAGTGCGAGACCTCGGAGCTGTCACCGTGCTCGGCGACGTACTCCTTCATCATCTCGTTCAGTGCGTCGGTCATCGACTCATCCTCGGCGTCGCAGGCGGCGCTGAAGTCGTCTTTCAGCCCTTGCGGGACGCGAGCGGTGACGCGGGTCTCGCCCTCGGAGGAGTACCCGTCGGCACCCATTCTGGTCACGCCCACCACCTCGTTTCGTGGGTTCTCCCCTCGTTAACACAGCGACGGGTCCTGTCATACGGGGACGGCGTCGGGAAACACAGTTTAGTCACACGCCCCCCGGGGGTTCGCTGAGAGAGGGTACTCGCGCGGCCGGGCACACGCGCGATGGCCGGTGGGATGACCACCCGACCACGACCACGACACCGGTGGCGAAGGCGTCTCATCGGTCGCCCTCCGTTTCGAATGGAGCGCCGCCGCGACGCGCCAGCCACGCCGGCGGGTGAGTGTACGACCGGTCGGTGTCGATGTCGACGACAACGAGCTGGCCGCGTGTCCAGGCCCACCAGAGCGCGGCGACATGGGCACACCACTCGCCGTGGTACTGCCAACCGCCGCAGTCGCACTCGGCGCGGAGTTCGCCCTCGTAGATGGCGAACAGGACGCGATGCTCGCTGGTACCCTCCTCCAGCAGCACGACGAACTCGGCGGGATTGAGCGGGCCGCCCAGGTCACGCTCGCGCTGAGCGCGAAGCCACGATCTTGTCGTCGCCCACCCCTCCGGCGGGGCGAACACCGCCGGATCGTCGAGGCGACTGCCCAGGTCCGGCATCGAGCGGTCGCCGTCGACGCTCGGGCTGCTGAGGCTCATCGCGCACCCCCGTCGTCGCCGGTACACTCGGGACACGCGAAGTAGACGATGCCGCCGGGCTTGCGCTGGCGGACGCGCTCGGCCCCGCAGTCGCGGCAGTACCGAGACCTCACGGCGAACACACCCCCTCGGTGAGCGCCGGACAGTCGGGCTCGTCACCGTGGATGAAGCACCCGCAGTACCGGCAGACTGGTGGGGGGCTGGCGGCTGCGCTCACCCCGACCACCCCCGGGAGATTACGGGGTGCGCAGAGCGGCCTCTACCAGCAATTATTTCCGCAAATTGTAAGGTGGGTATGGGACCGCCCGGATTCGAACCGGGGTCACGGGCACCCAAGGCCCGGAGTATACCGCTAACCCACGGTCCCGCGTCTTCGGCTACTCCCGAGAGTCTGGTAAGGGTTTCGTTGCGGGGACACGGCCGCCCGAGTCGACGACGTGACCGGCGGCGGCCGCCGCCTACATCTCTTCGTCGGCCAGCTCCAGCTCGGCGACGAGCTCGTACGGTGAGCGGTCCTGGCGAATCCCGTCGAGGATGCGGAAGGCGTCGTCGGGGTTGAGGAAGTGGCGACACACCGCCTGCCCCAGCGGCGTCGGCTCCAGGCCGTCGATAAAGTTCCACTCCAGCAGTCGGGCAACGGCGCGCTTGGTGGGGATGTCGCCAAGCATGCGCTCGTTCAGCGCCTTCGCGCGGTCGCCGGCGACGACGATGTTCGCCAGCGTCTCCTCGGCGGCGGCGGTGTCGTCGTACACCGTTGCGACGTCCTCCATCTCGCCTTTCAGCAGCTTGAACGCCACCTCGTCTTCGGTCATCTCCATCGAGTTGTGGTAGATGCAGTCGGGCTCGACGAGCATGTACACCGTCCCAGTGTCGTGGTAGTCGGGTCGGCCTGCCCGGCCGAGCATCTGTGAGAACTCCTGGACGGAGAGCCACTCGATGCCCATCGCCAGCGAGTCAAAGATGACCTGCGAGGCCGGGAAGTCGACGCCGGCGGCCAGCGCTGCGGTAGTGACCACCGCCGCGAGGTCCTGATTCCCGAACCGGCGTTCGACCTGCTTGCGACGGCCGTAGTCGAGCCCGGCGTGATACGGCGCCGAGTCGTACGTCAGCTTCCGGGAGATCTCGTGACAGCGCCGCCGTGAGTTGGTGAAGACGATTGTCTGACCGCGGTAGCCCTTCGAAGACCGGCTGTCGAACTCCCGTTCGACCAGCTGCTTCTCGATGCGGACCTTCTCCGCGGCGCCGGCGAAGGTGACGTGGCGCTCGATAGGCACCGGTCGCTCCTCGAACTCGATGAGCGTCGCCGACAGCTGGCGGGCCAACCACTCGGGGTTGCCGACGGTCGCTGAGAGGTACACCCACTGGGCACCGTCGTAGCTCCCCGAGGCGTCGCGGCTCGCCCGCCGGCGACAGTAGTGTTTCAGGCGGCTTATCATGCCGTCGAGGCGGTGCCCGCGCTCGCCCTCCTTCAGGGTGTGAATCTCGTCGATGACGACGGTCCCGACGTCGCCGAGGTCGCGCCCGGTCCGGAGCGCGTGGTCGACGCCCTCGTAGGTGCCGACGATGACGTCCGCCGACGGGTCGAACGTCTCTCCGGAGTCGGTGACCCGCGAGCCGCCGACGCGGATGGTCACGTCGACGAGGTCGCCGTATCGCTCCGTGAAGTCCTCGTGTTTCTGGTTGGCCAGCGCTACCAGCGGGACGAGAAAGAGCAGCTTCCCGTCGCCGTTCAGCGCGCGGTCGAGCCCGGCTAGTTCGCCGACCAGCGTCTTCCCCGTCGCGGTCGCGGAGACGACGAGCTGGTCTTCGCCCTCGGTGAGCCCGTTGCGCACCGACAGCGACTGCACCGGGAGCAGCTCGTCGAAGCGGTCCTCCGTCAGCGCCTGCAGCTCCGGGTGGAGGTCGAGCTCGTCGGTCGCCACCGGGTCGACGTCCTCGACTGTCGCCGAGATCTCGTCGAACTTCGTGAGGTCGGGGTCGAGGTTGCCCTCCAGGAGGTTGGTGATGCGGTCGAGGTCGCCGACCTCGTACAGCAGCTCTTCGAGCCGGTCCTGCGCGGCGCCGGTGAACTCGCCCTTATACGAGAGTTCCCGTTCGAGCTCCTTCCGAGCGCAGTCCCGGCAGATGTGGTCGCGGTCGGCCTTGACCGCGCTGTCCTCGGTGATGGGGGAGTACCGCCCGGCGTTGGCACAGTACCGACACGTCCGCACCGCGACGGCGTCGAGCTGATAGCCGTTGAGCATCGTCTGTAGCTCTTCGCGGCCGCCGCGGGAGGTCTGCTCGGAGATGCGGATGCGCTCGGCCCGACGGGCCAGTTCGACGAACTCCTCCGGCGGACGGGGGTCGTCCCCGGCGTCGGCCTTGCGCCGAAGTCGTCGGGGCCGCGGGCCGGCGTCGGTCGCTTTCAGCTCCAGCGTCGCCCGAAGCACGCGCGAGCCGTCGCGCTGAACGACGACGAGGTAGTCGTCGTCGACCTCGTGGAGAAACAGCGTATCGACGCGAGCGACCTGCTGAGACACACGTCTCGATACGTGGAGGGGCTATTTCAGCGGTGCGATTCCGGCGGTCGCCCCGGTCGCCGTCGTCCCGCTCGCCGCGCCAACGGTTCCCACCCGTGCAACTGCCGCACACGGGCGTGTGAACCGCTCTTCCGACAGGCTTAGAGGGCTGTACCCGCTATCCGTTTTTATGTCATCCCGACTGGTCCCCGGCGACGACGCGCCACAGAAATCCACCCTGCACTGCGCCGTCTGCGGCCACGCTGAGCCGCCGGACGGCGACTGGAGCGAGGCGACGACGACGACCGAGACGGGGGAGCGACTCGTGCTCTCGTGTCCGGACTGCGGCGCGACGGTCACCCGCCGTCGACCCACCGACTCTACGCCCGACGCGATTCGGAACTGACGGGCCGGACGGCCGGACGACCCGCCGGATTCGGCGCTCTTGGGGTTCTCCTCGCTTCTCTCGGTTCCAGCGGCTCGCTCCTCGCGCCTCACTCCTCGACGAGGTCGATGTCGTCGTCGCCGTTGGGCACGACGCAGACGAACGCCCCCTCCTCGTCGCCGTCGTTGCGGTACCAGTGGACGGCGCCGGCGGGGACGAACAGCGCGTCGCCGGCGGCGACCTCGTACGTCTCGCCCTCGATACCGACGGTGTACTCGCCGGCAAGGACGTACTGCTCGTGCTCGACCGCGTTCGTGTGCCGGGGCACCGCCGCGCCCGGCGCGAGGGTGAACCGCCGCATCGCGAACGTCGGCGCGCCGTCGGTTTCGTCGATGAGCACGCCCTTCGACAGCCCGTCGGCGGCGTCGACGGGTTCGTACTCGACCGCGTCGCCGTCGCGGACGACCGGAGTTGGGTTCGGGTCCCGGTTCGTGCCGGAGTCCGCATTCGAATCCGAGTCCGGGTCCGTCGTCGAGTCTGACACCATGATCGCCGCTTCACCCCCGCGGTTTAAGAACGTTCGCGCCGGAGTTCCGGGCATGCGTGGCATTCGTCTCGGGTCGCTGTTCGGCATCCCGATTCGACTCGGCGTGACGTTTCTCCTCGTCCTGCCGCTTTTCGCCTGGCTCATCGGCTCCGACGTGGGGAACCTCGCCGGCCTGCTCAACCGGACGCTGGCGCCGGCGACGACGCTGAACGCCGGGGCGCTGGTCGATGGGTCACTCCGCTGGCTACTGGGGACGGCCGCCGCCGTCGGGTTGTTCGTCTGCATCCTGTTTCACGAGTTCGGCCACTCGCTGGTGGCGATCCGGTACGGCTACGGTATCGAGTCCATCACGCTGTGGCTGTTCGGCGGCGTCGCCCGGTTCGAGGAGACCCCGGAGAACTGGCGCCACGAGCTGCTGGTCGCGCTCGCGGGCCCGGTGGTCAGCGTCGCACTCGGCGCGGTCGGCTACGCCGCCTTCCTCGCGGTGCCGGTCGGACGAGACCCGATTCGGTTCCTCGCCGGCTACCTCGCGCTGATGAACGTCGCGCTGGCGGCGTTCAACATGCTCCCCGGGTTCCCGATGGACGGCGGCCGAGTGCTCCGGGCGCTGCTGGCGCGCTCGCGGTCACACGCGAGGGCGACGCAGATAGCCGCCGAGGTGGGCAAGGGGTTCGCCTTCCTGCTCGGCATCGCTGGGCTGTTCACCAACCTCTGGCTCATCGCGCTGGCCTTTTTCATCTACATCGGCGCCTCCAGCGAGGCCCAGCAGACGGTGATGAAGGCGGCCTTCGAGGGCGTCTCCGTCGCCGACGTGATGACGGGCCAGCGCGCGCTCCAGACGGTCGCGCCCGGGACCTCCGTCGCGGAGCTGATGGAGCGGATGTTCGCCGAACGACACACCGGCTACCCGGTCGTCGACGACGGCCGCCTCGTCGGGATGGTCACCCTCGACGACGCCCGCGAGGTCCGCGACGTCGAGCGCGACGCCTACACCGTCGCGGAGGTGATGTCACGGGAGGTCGCGAGCGTGACGCCCGAGGCCGACGCGATGGACGCCCTCCAGCGGATGCGCTCGGAAGACGTCGGCCGCCTCCCGGTCATCGACACCAACGGCGACCTCGTCGGTATCATCTCGCGGACCGACCTGATGACCGCCTTCGACATCATCCAGTCGACGGGCTCGACCGAGTCGGTCCAGCGCTCACGCGCGGTGTGACGGCCGTCGCGGCGCGAGGTTCGCTGGGTCGCCGGGTCGCTCCGTTCGCCGTTCGGCAGTCCGAGCGGAACCGGGGCGGGGAGAGCTACGTCCCGGGTCCGGGTCTGGGCCTGGGGTCGGAGTCGCCGCCCTCGACGCCCGTCACCTCAAAGCGGGCGCCGCCGTCGGCGCCGTCGGTCACGCGGACCTCCCAGCCGTGGGCCTCGGCGATTCTTTCGACGATGCCGAGCCCGAATCCGGTGCCGTTGTCGGCGGTCGAGTACCCGGGCACGAACACCGTCTCACGCTCGTCTTCGGGAATCCCGGGGCCGTCGTCCTCGACGTAGAAGCCGTTGGAGAGTCCGCCGACGGTCACCGTCGGCGCGTCGCCGCCGTGTTCGACGGCGTTGCGGTACAGGTTCTCGAACAGACGCCGCAGTCGGCTCCTGTCGGCCGGCACCGTCCGGTCGACGGTGATCTCGACCGTCGCATCGCCGTCGATGGCGTCCCGGCAGGCCCGTGCGACGGTGCCGAGTTCGACCGGTTCGACCTCGCCTAGCGACTCCGCCTCGCGGGCCAGCGCGAGCACGTCCTCGACGAGTTCGTCCATCTGCGTGAGCGCACCGTCGATGGGGTCGACGTGGTCGCTGTCGCAGTCCTCACGGAGGAGTTCCAGCCGTCCTTGGGCGACGTTCAGGGGGCTACGGAGGTCGTGACTGATGACGCCGGCGAGCTCGTCGAGCCTGTCGCGTTCCTCGCGGAGTTCGCGTTCGCGCTCCTTGCGTTCGGTCACGTCGCTCGCAACGCCGGCGAGCTGTGGCTCGTCGTCGTCGATCCTGTTCATCTGGACGTTGAGCCACCTGAGTCCGCGTTCCGGGTGCTGCACTCGATACTCCTGTTCGACGGGCCACGATATCGTCTCCTCCTGCTGGGCGTTCATTTCCTCCAGCAGCGCCGCTTTGTCTTCCGGATGAACGTGTCTCAGCCACGACTTGGGATCGTCGTGCGCCTCGGCCGGGGTGATGCCGTACAATCGTTCGACCGCCGCGTTCACGTACTGTGTCTCGGAGTAGTCCGCTGACACGAGGAAAAACGCCTCGGGGACCGTCTCCGCGAAGCGCTCGAACCGCTCGCGAAGCTGTTCTAACTCCAGCCGCTGCCGTCGCTGCTCGGTGACGTCGGTGACGTACCCGACCAGGCGGACGACGTCGCCGGCGTCGTCGGTGACGGGGTCGGTGCGGGCGCGGACCCACCGCTCGTACCCCTCCTCGGCGTTGACGCGGAACTCCAGTTCCTCGCCTTCGCCGGCGGCGACCCGTCCCATCGCGGCTTTAACGGGGTCCCGGTCGTCCGGGTGTACCACCCGGAGGAAGTCGGTCGGCTCCTCTTTGAGCGCCTCGACCGACCGCCCCCAGATGTCCTCGTACGCGCCGTTGATGAACAGGAGTTCGCTCCAGTCGCGGTCGAACACGAAGAGACTTCGGTCGGTCGCCTCGGCCAGTTCGGTCATGTAGCGCCCGGCGCGCTCGGTCCAGGCCTGCGAGACGGCCTCGACGACTCGCTCCGCGAGCAGTTCGTATCGCTCCTCACCCTCCTCCCTCGGGAGGTAGTCGGTCGCCCCCGCCGAAACCGCCGCGCTCGCGACGGCTTCGGACCCCCGCCGCGGGTAGAGAACGAACGGGAGGTTCGGGCTGGCCTCTCGGGCCGTTCGCAGAAACTCGACCCCGTCGCGTTCGCCGAGTGCGTACTCGGAGACGACGCAGTCGATATCGTCGTCGTCGGCGAGCCGATTCAACCCAACGTCGACGCCCACCACCCCGTTGACGGCGAACCGCCGCGTCGTGTCTTCGAGCGCCGCCGCGGTCGTCTCCGCTGTCTTCCGGTCGGCGGCGACGTAGAGCACGCGATTCAGGCTGACGCCCGTGTCCATCACTCCGATTGGGTACACCCACAGAGTTGTTATGGGTTATCATAACACAGAATTATTCGAGCGAACGGGCTCGAAGCCGACCCCTGACGGTACGTATTTCGAATTCGAGCGAAAATTTTTCGCCGAACTTCCCGTACGGTCGTTCTCGGCGGGCGCTCGGCGTCGCTTCTCGATTCGACTCCGGCCTTCCGGCTTTTCGACTCCTCCCTGCGGTCGTCGTGAAAAGGTCCGGGTGCGAGAATCGAACCCGCGTCTCAGCCTCCACAAGGCTGAAGGATGGGCCACTACCCTAACCCGGACTCGCAGCGCCAACTACCTCGTATCGAGGGAAATACGTTACGACTTTTCGGGGGCCGTGTGTCGGTTCCGCACGCACGACCGGCGGTTCGGTTCCGGCTCTTCGCCGTCGGCTCGCGCTCCCGAAACCGGTCCGGCGGCGGCGTCGTTCGAGCTGTCCGGTGCGGCCGACGACGGGGGCGCCGTCGGCGTCGCGTGCCGACCGCCCCGATGGGGTCGTCTGCTCGGCGGAACCGACACCGGGCGGCGAGTCGCTCTCGGCGCGGTTTCCCGGCTCATCGCGGTCCCGCAAGCGTTTAGACGCGCGCGGCGAATCGTGACTCATGGCGGACTGTCCACTGGCCGACGACTGCCCCGAGTTCTCCGAGCGCATCAGCGGGATGGGGTGCCAGCACTACGGCGACCGCGGGGGCGCCGAGTGGTGCAGCCACTACAACATGCCCATCAACGAGCTGAAACAGCAGCCGGTCAAGCCCGGCCAGGAGGTCACCGTGGACGTGACCGACATCCACGAGAGCGGCGCCGGCGTCGGCCGCACCGGCGACGGGTTCATCGTCCTCGTCGACGGCGTCCTCCCCGACGCGCGGGCGACGGTCCGCATCGACACGGTCAAGGACAGCCACGCTCGCGCCAAGACCGTCGTCGACCGCGGCCCGATCCCCGACGATGAGTCCGAGGCTGACGCCGCCGAGGAGGCCGAGGACGACGGGGAAGCCGACACCGGGGCCGACGACGCGCTGGACCGCGAGAGCCTCGGCAGTCGCGACAACTTCTGGGGCGGCTGAGCGGCGATCGGCCGCCAGCCCCCGACTGGACAGTCCGAACTGTAGCTTTTTGCCGCCGGCGACAGTCCCTCTCCACATGGACGGCGACGACCGTGCCGACGACCCCACTCCCGCGGACGGCTCCCGGACGACTGCCGTCGCGGGCGACGGCGATTCGGGCGCCGACCTGCCCGACCCCGATGCGGTGCTCGACGCCGTCGGCTTCGACCCCGAGCGCAGCGCGCTCACCCGCCGGCAGGCGGAGGTGCTGGCGCTCCGAGAGCGCGGCGCCCGCCAGCAGGACATCGCCGACCTGCTGGGTACCTCCCGGGCGAACGTCTCCAGCGTGGAGGCGAGCGCCCGCGACAACGTCGCGAAGGCCCGCGAGACGATCGCCTTCGCGGAGGCGCTGTCGGCGCCGGTCCGCGTGACGGTCGAGCCGGACACCGACCTCTACGACGTGCCGAAGCAGGTGTACGACGCCTGCGACGAAGCCGGGGTGAAGGTGAACTACACCGCCCCGGAGCTGATGAAAGTCGTCAGCGACGCCGCCGGCGACGCCGTCCAGGGCCGGAAGGTCCGTGCCGCGCTGTTGGTCGGCGTCTCACACGACGGGACGGTTCAGGTGCGGCGACGGGCCTGAGCGTCGGAGCACGGCGGTCGTCCGTCGCGGCTTCCGGCTCCGGAGCTCAGAGTTCGGACGCTGCTGTCGCCGCATAGTAGCGTTTGCGAGTAACTGCTCGCCCGTTTTGTCACACCTCGCCAGATGGCCGTTTCACAGCGTGAATCGCGATGCCGGCTGAAAAGAACTGCAAACGCTGCTATCAGAACCGCCCCTCCTCGCGGAGTTCGGCGACGACCTCGCGGACGCGCTGGGCCTCGCCTTTCGGCACCACCAGCACTCGGTCGTCGACCGCGACGACGGCCAGCCCCTCGACGCCGACCAGCGAGACGTGCTTGTCCCCGGCGACGACGTTGTCGGCGGCGTCGACGGTCACCGCCTCCGTCAGCGCGACGTTGCCGTCGGCGTCGGCCTCGTCGTCGAACGCTCGCCCGAGGGCGTCCCACGCGCCGAGGTCGTCCCACGGGAACGACGCCGACACCACGGCGACGTCGTCGGCCCGCTCCATGACGGCGTAATCGATGCTCACCCCGTCGATGTCGGGATATACGGCTTCGCCGGCGGCCGCGACCGCCTCCGGACCCTCGCCGGCAGCCTCCGCGAGCGCCGCCGAGAGCGCCGAGAGCGGCGTGTCGGCGGCGGCCGAGCGCAGCGCCGCGGGCGTCCATGCGAACAGGCCGGCGTTCCACAGCGCCCCCTCCGCGACGTAGCGCGCGGCGGTTTCGCGGTCGGGCTTCTCGTGGAACGCCTCGACCGTGGCGTGGTTCCCGTGGTCGTCTCCGGGCTGGACGTAGCCGTACCCCGTCGCCGGGCGGTCCGGCTCGACGCCGAAGGTGACCAGCGACCCGGCGTCGTCGGCGACGGCGGCGCCTCGTTGCATCGTCGCCGCGAACGCCTCGTCGTCGCCGACGTGGTGGTCGCTCGGCACCGCGAGCACGACCGGATCGCGCTCGGCGCCGACGCCGGCGACGCCGGCTTGAACTCGTTCGCGGGCGAGTGCGGTCCCGTACACCAGCGCCGGACCGGTGTCCTTGCCGGCCGGTTCGGTGAGCACCGTCGCCGACGGCGCGTGGGCGGCGGCCGCCTCGGCGAACGCCGGGCGGGTGAGCACTAGCACCTCGTCGGCGAAGTCGAGTCGGTCGACGGTCCGGGTCAGCAGGGAGTCGTCGCCGCCGAAGCTGCGGAACTGCTTCGGACGGTCGGACCGGCTGGCGGGGTACAGTCGCGTCCCGGTGCCGCCGGCGAGAACGAGCGCGACCAGCGGGCGGTCCAGAGGCGCCGTCATGTGCGGCCCCTCGCGGCCCCGGGTGAAAAGCTCACCACGTCTCGACGACCCCCTCGCGGACGTCCTCGGCGCAGCCCTCGCAGTCGGCGTCGTCGGCCTCGTAGCAGGCTGGGCGGGCGGCGTCGTCCAGCGCGACTGCCCGCCGCTCGGCGTAGCGCCGACAGACGATTCGGGCGCGACCCTCCTTGTCGCGCGGGATGTCGGCGGCGCCCGTCGCCCGCCCTTCGCCGAAGGCACGGCTGGCGCGGGCGCTCTCGCGTCCGAGGCGGCGGAACGTCGTGCGCACGAACCGCTGGAGCCGGTCGTCCATGTCGAGCCCTGCGTCCGGCGCCGGTAAATCTCCGTCGGCGGCCTCGCCACTTTCGGCCCGCCTCCGGCCCCGCCGAGTTCGGTCCGTCTCCGACGCTCCCCCTACCCAAAACGACCCGTAGCGGCGTAGTGACCGGGTTTTCACTTCCGCCGTGGTTGCGGAATTTTAAATACTGTCGCGAACCAACCGTCGTATGCCTCCCATAGAAAACGGAGTCGGAGGCAGGCAACCATGACAGAGCTACGTCAGCACGCCGAGGAGATCGCGGAACAGTTCTCGGACCACTTGGACGTGTCCGTCGACGACGTCGAAGAGCGCCTCGACAGCCTCGTGACCGAGTACCGCGTCCCGGTCGATGAGGCCAGACGCAGCGTCACGAACCACTACCTCGACGAGGCCGACCTCGACCGCGAGGAGCTCGGTCCCGGCGACGGGGGCGAACAGGTGCTCGTCGGCGACGTCGACGAGGACGAACAGTGGGTCGATCTGCGGGTGCAGGTCGCGGACCTCTGGGACCCCCAGCACGAGTCCATCGCCCAGGTCGGCCTGCTCGGCGATGAGAGCGGGACAATAAAGTTCGTCGCCTTCGACACCAGCGACCTCCCCGAACTGGAGGAAGGAGAGTCGTACGCGCTGGGCAACGTCGTCACCGACGAGTACGAGGGCAGCTACTCGGTGAAGCTCAACCGGACCACGACCATCACCGAACTCGACGAGAGCGTCGAGGTCGGCGACGACAGCGTCACCGTCGAGGGGGCGCTGGTCGACGTGCAGTCCGGGTCGGGGCTCATCAAGCGCTGCCCCGAGGACGACTGCACGCGCGTCCTCCAGAACGGGCGCTGCTCGGAGCACGGCCAGGTCGACGGCGAGTTCGACCTGCGCATCAAGGGCGTCCTCGACGACGGTGCCGAGGTCCACGAGGTCATCTTCGACCAGGAAGCCACCGAGGCCCTGACCGGCGTCTCCCTCACCGAGGCCAAGGACATGGCCCAGGAGGCGCTTGACACCACGGTCGTCGCCGAGGAGATGGAGGCGGACATCCTCGGCCGGTACTACCGCGTCTCCGGCCCCGTCTTCGGCCGGTACGTCCTGGTCGATGACCACGAGGAACTGCGCAGCGACGTCGACGCCGAATCGGTCCTGGTCGAAGCGAGGTCGATCTGAGATGAGCGCAGACGCACCCACCCGAGAGGTCGCCCGGCGAGCGTTCGCCCGCGAGTTCAACGACGCCGGATACACGTTCAAGGAGTCCGACGACGAGCGCGCACCCGTCTACCTGCTGTTGCCGACGGGCGAACGCGCCAACCGCGTCATGGTCGTCGGCACCCTCACAGAGACGGAGGACGTCGGCGACGACAGCGAGTACTGGCGCGGGCGCATCGTTGACCCGACGGGGACGTTCTTCGTCTACGCCGGCCAGTACCAGCCCGAGGCGGCGAACACGCTTCGGGAGCTGTCGGCGCCGTCGTACGTCGCCGTCGTCGGCAAACCCCGCACCTACGAGACCGACGACGGCTCGGTGAACGTCTCCCTGCGGCCGGAGTCCATCACCGAGGTCGACGCCGCCACCCGCGACCGCTGGGTGGTCGAAACCGCTCGGCGGACGCTCGACCGCATCGGCGCCGCCGCCGACGAGGGCAACGAGTACGCCCGCATGGCCGACGAGCAGTACGACTTCCCGCCGGCCGAGTACCGCGACGCCGCCGTCGCCGCCCTCGAAGGGCTCGACGGCGACGACGAACTCGACGAGACGGACGAGGCGACGGCGTAGCTCGCCGCCGACTCCCGCGTCCCGTCGCCCCCGCAACGGGCGTTCGCACGGCTCGATAGCCGCAGCACCCTCGCTCGCTCGATGCCACAACGCTCCGACCGACGCACGGCCCCCTCACGCGTGAATCGCCAACAGACGACATTCGTCCACACCCGTCCGCCCGATGCCGACTGAACGCACCTCCCCCAGCGCCGGTTGGCGCGGGGTGTACGCCGCCCTCGACGCGACGGTCGACGTCGACCGCGGTCGCGCTCACCGGTCGCTCCGTGACCGCACCGCCAGCGACCGTGACGACGCGACTCACGCCGGCGGCGCGACAACGCGTTAACGACGCGCTGACGGCACGCGTCTGACAAATACTTAAGTCACCGCGACGCCGACTTCGGGGTAACGATGGGGAACAAGAACAAGACCATCTCGTTTCGCGTCAACGAGGACGCGTTCGAGACGCTGCGGGAGATCGCCGAGGAGCGCGACATCTCGCTGTCGGCGGTGTTTCGCGACTACGTCGACATGCTCGTCTCACACGACGGCCAGGTACAGGTCGTCCCGGAGAACGACATCGAGGAGGACGCCGACGGCTCCCCGGAGTTCCCGCCGCAGGTCGAGGTCCCCAAGAGCTTCATCCGCGAACACGAGCGGCTCGAACTGGAGGCCGACCACCTGCGCGAACAGCTCGACGAGCACAAGCGCTACGTGAACTACCTCCGCGAGCAGATGGACGAAGACGAAGAGGAGGTCATCCAGCTCGAAGAGCTCGACGGCGAGACCGACGAGCCGTCGTTCCGACTGGGCTGAGCTACCCCGACAGCTCGCGTCTGGCCTGCCGGGCCTCCTCGGCGGTCTCCGCGTCGCCGTCCACGTCGGCCAGTTCCTCGACCGCCTCCAACGTCCGCACTGCGTCGTCGAGGAAGGAGAGCACGTCGCCGGGGTAGGCGTACAGCATGTAGTCGTCGCCCATCACGTCGACGATTGCGTCGGGGCCGAGCCCCTGTGCCCGGAGTTCGAGGAGATACCGAATGAACTTGCGCTCGGGGTGGCCGCAGTAGGGGTTGTCGTCGCAGTCGCAGTCCAGGAAGTCCTCCGCGAAGTCGAGAACCCGGTCGCGGGTAGCGCCGTCAAGCTTCGCCAGCCCGTCGCCCGTATAAAGGATGTCCATCGTCGCCCCCTTGAATGCCCCCTTCGGGATAGAGGTCTCCAGCTGCGAGGCGAGTTGGCGATGGTTTTTGACGTAGATTTTGTCCGTGATGGCCACTGCTGAGCGTCAGTAGAGCAGCCTGCGGAAAAAGCCTCCCGCTTGCCCGGCGCAGACTCAGATGAACTCCCGGACGTCGGAGTACCACATGTCGTGGCGGTCGAGCGCCCCGACGCGCTCGGCGATGTCGACGGCGATGGCGTGCCAGCAGCGCTCGCCGTCGTCCTCGGGGTCGAGGTTGTATCGGGCGTCGGCACAGCCACAGCCGCCGCCCTCGACGACGTACTCCTCGCGGTAGCCGACGACGACGGTAAAATCCCGATACGCCTTCACTCGGCTCTCGCCGACGGCCTCGACGGCCTTGGCGCCGCGGTCGCCGTGTGCGTCGGTGATGGCGTCGACGATGGGCGCCGTCAGCTCGCCGGTCTCGGCCAGCGCCGCCCGCCAGTCCGCCGCCGGGTCCGTCGTCGGCGGCGGCTCGGGCGGTCGCGGCGGCGCTTCCCCGCTGTCGTCGTCGGCGTTGTCCGGGTCGTCGTGGCCGTCGGAGTCGGAGTCGGCAGCGGCGGTCGTCCGGTCGTCGTCGGCGCCGTCGCCGCTTTCGGCGCCGGCGCTGTCGGCGTCGGCGGACTCCGTTGGCGGCTCCTCTCCGGACACGGCACCGAGTACTCGGGTCCGGGCCAAAACGCCACCGGTCGGTCCGACGGACGTCCGACGCCTGCCGGCGTCGACAGTCGGTCGCCGGCGCCGCCGAGGCGCGTCGCTTTTGAGCCGGGGTCGCGGACGACCACCCATGGAAGTCACGGAGGGCGGCGTGACGATTTCGGTGCCCGAATCCCGGGACGGCGCCAGCGAGGGCAGCGGCGACGCGGTGTTTTTCAACCCGACTCAGGAGCTGAACCGCGACCTGACCGTCGCCGTCCTCAGGGCGTACCGCGACCGCGAGCCCCGCGTCGAGACGTATCTGGACGCGATGACCGCCTCCGGCGTCCGCGGCGTCCGGGCCGCGGCGACCGGCTACGACGTCACCTGCACCGACGTCGACCCCGACGCGGTCGCGCTGGCCCGGGCAAACCTCGCGCGCAACGACCTCGCCGACCGCGGCCGCGCCCTCGAACGCGACGCCCGGTCGCTGCTGTACGAGGAGTTCGCCGACGTGACCGACCTCGACCCCTACGGAACGCCGATGCCGTTCGCGGACGCGGCGATGGCCAACACCCGCAACCTGGTCTGCGTCACCGCGACCGACACCGCGCCGCTGTGTGGCGCCCACTTCGACAGTGGCGTCCGCAGCTACTCGGCGGTGCCCCGCAACACCGACTACCACCCCGAGATGGGCCTGCGAATCCTGCTGTCGGCGCTGGTCCGGTCGGCCGCCCGGTACGACAAGGCCGCCCGTCCGGTGTTCAGCCACGTCTCCCGACACTACGTCCGGACGTATCTCGAACTCGACTCGTCGGCGTCGGCCGCCGACGACTGCGTCGCAGAACTCGGCTCCCTCTATCACTGCGAGGACTGCCTCTTCCGTGCCCCCGACCGCGGGCTCGTCGCCGACCCGCCCGGCGACTGCCCGAACTGCGGGAGCAACCGCCTGACGACTGCCGGTCCGGTGTGGCTCGGCGCCGTCGTCGACGACGGCTTCGCCGCCGACGTGGCCGGGGCCGTCACCGACGACATGGGCACCGCCGAGGAGGCCCGCGAGACCGTCGCGGCCGTCCGCGACGAACTCGACGTGCCGACTCACTACGACCAGCACCGCCTCTGTGAGCAGTGGAGCCGGCCGGCGTCGGCGATGGACGACTTCCTCGCGGCGCTGCGAGCGGCCGGCCACGAGGCCTCCCGCGCCCACTACCACGGCACCGCGTTCAAGACGACCGCGAGCGTCCCGGAGATGCGCGAGGCCACCGCAGACCTCGCCTGAGAGCACCTTCCGTCCCTTCGACCCGCGCGCCGACTCCAGGCACCCCGCTCGCGTCGGTTCCAGATACCCTGCCTGCGTCGGCGTGTCGACCCCCGGCTTCTTTTGCCGGCCGGCGGTACTGGCGTCCGTGTCTCGCCGCGTCGACGCCGCGTCTCCGGTCGCATTCGCCCGCCGCGTCTTCGCCGTCGCCGCCGCCGGCGACGTCTCCTTCCTCGCCGCCGGGGTCGCCTACTACGCGTTCGTCTCGCTGCTGCCGGCGGTGTTGCTGGCGCTGATCGTCGCCGGCGCCGTCGGCGGCGAGACGCTCACGACGGCGGTTTTCGACGCGGTCGGCGCGCTGCTAACCGACTCCGGTCGGGCGGTCGTCGAACGGGCGGTCGACCCCGGGTTCGGCCGCGGGTCGGTCACCGCCGTCGGCGTCGCCGTGCTCGTCTGGGGGGCGCTGAAGGTGTTCCGCGCCCTCGACACCGCGTTCGCGCGGCTGTACGGCGTCGCGACCGACGAGTCGTCCCTGGCGGGCGTGGTCGACGCGGCCGTCGTCTTCGCGAGCGTCGGCCTCGGCTTCGCCCTGACGGTCGCGGTCGGCGCCGCCCTGGCGACGCTGCGGTTCGGCCCCGTCCCCGAGACGGTCGGTCTCGCCTCGCTGCCGGTCGCGTTGACTGTCGCCTTCCTCCCGATGTTCGTTCGGTTCCCGGACGCGCCGGTGACGCTCCGGGCGGCGCTGCCCGGCGCGGCGGTCGCCGGCGTCGGCTGGACGCTCCTGCAGGCGGGCTTTCGGCTGTACGCGAGCGTCGCTGGCGCCGACCCGCTGGGCGTCGTCGGCGGCGTCGTGCTGCTGGTCACCTGGCTGTACCTCGCTGCGGGGGCCGTGCTCGTCGGCGCCTCGGTGAACGTCGCTCGCGCCCATGACGTCGGACAGGCGATCGACGCGGACGCGGGGCGACCGACGGCCTCGCGGTCCGTTGACGCTCGGGGAGTGACCGGAGCGGACCGGCAGGTCCAAGGGTCGGGCCGTCCCAGCCACGGTCGGATGTCAGGCGACCGCGACTCCGGCGGCGCCCCAGACGTCGCCGAGCTGGCAGCGGAGGTCGAACGGCTCCGCGACGCCGTCGACGACGTGGAGGACCGCACCGTCGAGAAACCCGAACTGGAGGCCGAGCTGAAGCGATACGTCCGGCGCCAGCGCCGCCGCGGCCACGCCCGCGGCTGGGGCCCGTATCTCGTCCTCGGCTACGGAACGGCGCTCGCGCTGGGGGCGTTTTACCTTCTGGACGGTTGGCCGGCGGTGGCGGCGATGTTCGTCGCGTTCACCTCGACGCTGGGGCTGTACGCGCTCTTCGTGCTGGTCGGCGTCGGCCTCAACACCCTCGGGCTGGGCGGACGCGCGCTGTCGTTCGTCCGAGAGTTCCGACGATGACCGCCGCCGTCGGCGGAGTGGTGACGGCCGGGACCGCGTCGGCGGCGCTCGGCGAGGTGGCCGGCGAGGCGGTCGCCGCGGCGAGCCGGGGGGTCGGCGTCATGGAGGTGCTGTCGGCGCTGCCCCCGACCGTCGTCGCCGTCTTCGCGGCGCTCACCCAGCTCGGGGACGCGTGGTTCGTCTTCGCCTTCGGCGCGCTGGTGTACTGGCGGCGTCCGTCGCTGGCGACCGCCCCGCGACGAGCCGGGGCGCTGGTCGTCGCAACCGGGCTGCTCGCCCTCGGGCTGTCGACCGGGTTGAAGAGCCTGTTCGCGATGGCGCGGCCGCCCGGCGCCGGCACCGCGACCCCGCCGGGATGGCTGCCGACGGCGATAGCCGGCGTCTACGAGAACGCCGCCACCGGCGACGGCTTCGGGTTCCCCTCTGGTCACGCCATCGCGGCGACCGCCGTCTACGGGACGCTGGCGGCCGTCCTCGACGAGTTCGACCGCCGGCGACGCCTCGCAGCCGCGGCGGCGCTGGTGGTCACGATTTCGGCGTCCCGGCTGGTGTTGGGCGTCCACTACCTCGTCGACGTCGTCGCCGGCGTCGGTGCCGGGCTGGCCGGCGTCGCGCTGCTGCTGTGGACGACGGGCTACGAGGCGGCCGACGGTGCGCCGTCGCGGTCGCTGCGACCGACGCGGGCGTTCGCCGTCGTCGCGGGGGTGTTGGTCGCCGCCTTCGCCGTCGCGGCCGCCGGAGGCCACGCGGAGGAGGCGTTCGAGGCGGTGGTCGGCCTCGGAGCGGCGCTTGGGGCGGCCCTCGCCTGGCGAGTCGCCGGCGACGAGGCGACGACCCGGCCGGCGGTCTCCTGGCCAGCGGCGGCGGTCGGGCTCGTCGTCACCGGCGCGGCCTGGGCCGGCGCGTACGCGCTGGCCTCGTCGCTGGTCGTCGGCTTCCTCGGGAGCGTCGTCGCCGTCGGCGGCGTGGTCGCGTACCCGGCGCTGACGGGGCGAGCGACCGAAAGAAGCGGCGCCTGAGCCGGCGCTCAGAAGGTCTCCAGGTAACGGTCTTCCTCCCAGCTGGAGACGTGGGTCTTGTAGTCGGCGAACTCGGCGCGCTTGGCCTCGGCGAACTTCTCGGAGACGTGCTCGCCCAGTGCATCCTGAATCACCTCGTCGGCCTCCAGAGCGTCGACGGCCTCGTCGAGGTTACCCGGGAGCGTCTCGATGCCGTACTCGGCGCGTTTGTCCTCGTCGAACTCGTAGATGTCCTCCCGGACGGCGTCGCCGGGATCTGCGCCGCGCTCGATGCCGTCGAGGCCGGCCGCGAGGACGGCGGCGTACGCGAGGTAGGGGTTACAGGAGGGGTCCGGCGAGCGGACTTCGAAGCGCGCGGAGACGCCGGCGGCGTCGGGCACGCGGATGAGCGCCGAGCGGTTGATGTCCGACCAGGCGATGTACACCGGCGCCTCGTAGCCGGGCACCAGCCGCTTATATGAGTTCACCGTCGGGTTCGTCACCGCGGTGAACGCGGGGGCGTGGTCGAGGACGCCGCCCATGAACTCGTAGGCCGTCCGGCTGAGGTTGAACTCGTCGCCGCCGTCGGCGAAGGCGTTGCCGTCCTCGTCGAACAGCGAGATGTGCGTGTGCATGCCCGAGCCGTTGATGGCCGAGATGGGCTTGGGCATGAAGGTGGCGTGGAGGTCGTGTTGCTCGGCGACCGCCCGGACGACCGCCCGGAACGTCGCGATGTTGTCCGCGGTCGTCAGCGCGTCGTCGTACTTGAAGTTGATCTCGTGTTGCCCCTCGGCGACCTCGTGGTGTGACGCCTCGATCTCGAAGCCCATCTCCTCCAGCGTGTAGATGACCTCCCGGCGCACGTCGGAGGCCAGGTCCTTCGGCGCGAGGTCGAAGTAGCCGCCGGCGTCGTGGGGCTGGGTCGTCGCGTTGCCGTCCTCGTCGGTCTCGAACAGGAAGAACTCCGGTTCGGGGCCGACCGACACCTCGTACCCCATCTCCGCGGCGCGGTCGAGCACCGACCGCAGCACCTGGCGCGGCCCGCCCTCGAACGCGTCGCCCTCCGTGTCGACCACGTCACAGATGAGCCGGGCGCTCGCGCCGCCGTCGGCGTCGCTGCGCCAGGGGAGCACGGCGAACGTCTCGGGGTCTGGTTCGAGGCGCATGTCCGACTCCTGAATCCGGACGAACCCCTCGATGGAGGAGCCGTCGAAGTAGATGCCCTCGGTGAACGCCTTCTCGGCCTGCGAGGCCGGCACTGAGACGTTCTTCACCGTGCCCAGGATGTCGGTGAACTGCAGGCGGAGGAAGTCGACGTTGTGCTCTTCGATGCGGTCGAGTATGTCCTGTTCGGCGGCATCGAGTCCGCCGTCGGCTGCTGTGTCGTCCGTCATGTGTCTTAGCACGTGAGTCGAACACCTTGAGTATAAAATGCCTATCGGTGGACGCAACACCACCCGTCAGCGGAGAGAAACTGTGCATTCGTAAATTTCTAAACCCTATAGTCCGTCCGAGATACGTATGACGTACGAAAATCTCGATGCTCGGCTCATAAACGCGCTCCTCGGAGACGGCCGCGCCAGTCTCCGCAGTCTCGCCGAGAAGCTCGACGTGTCGGTGACGACCGTCTCGAACCACCTCCGCGACCTCGAAGACGAGGGGGTCATCGAGGGGTACACCCCCAAGGTGAACTACGACGCCCTGGCGTACGACGTGACCGCCGTCATCCAGCTCAAGGTCGAGGGGTCGGCGCTGCCGGAGATCACCGACAACCTGCGCGAGCAGAAACAGATGACCTCGGTGTACGAGGTCACCGGCGACTACGACGTCATCGCCATCGGGAAGTTCCGCGACACCGACGGGATGAACCGCCAGATAAAGGAGCTGCTAACCGACGCGGACATCCTCGAATCGAACACCAGCGTCGTGCTCAACGCCGTCGTCGAGGGCGAACAGTTCGACCTCGACGTGGAGTAAGCGGCGAGCGTAGACGCGATCGCCAGCTTATGCGGCCCTCAGACGACGCTCGGACGACGTCAGACGATGTGTTCGTCGACCTGCTCCATGTCCGTCCGACAGAAGGGGCACCGATACCGCGTGTTGAACCCGCTTGATTGGGCCACCGTTTTCGCCTCCAGTTCGTGCATCGCGATGTCTCGACCGCAGTCGGGACAGTGCACCTTTGGCATACGCCTGTCACGGCTCCACACGGAGAAAAATCCCCCGTCGGGACAGAAAACGGAAAGCTATTTGTAAGGGTCGTCCCTGTGATAGTGCTCGCCGA
>JBDGTQ010000027.1:0-74082 GCA_042216705.1 Halolamina sp.
CCGACGACGCCCTCAACGTCGCCGGCCGGAAGGTCGGCCCGGCCGAAATCGAGGGGGTGCTCATCGAACACGACGCCGTCAACCGTGCCGCCGCGGTCGGCGTCCCCGACGACACCACCGGTACCGCCGTCGTCGCCTACGTCGTCCCCGAGGCCGACGTCACGCCGGACGATGACCTCCGCGCCGAGCTGCGCGAACTCGTCGGCGAGGAACACGGCAAACCGTTCCGCCCCAGCGAGGTGCTGTTCGTCGACGCCTTCCCGAAGACCCAATCCGGGAAGATAATCCGCCGAGCCATCGGGGCCGTCCACCGCGGCGACGACCCCGGCGACCTCTCCTCGATGGAGAACCCCGAGGCCCTAGAAGCGATTCGAGCGGCGCAGTGACGAGCGGCGGCAGAATCGTCGCAGACCCCTGGGGGCTCTTGGGAGCTCCGCCCTCGAACCCCCGGAGAGGCCCCAAGATGGCTCACTCCTCGTCGTCGGCGTCCTGGGTCCCGGCGACGTAGCCGGTGACGTTGCCGTAGTTCATCGCCACCGCGAGGGCGACGGCGATGACGAGCACGACGAGCGTCGAGACGGCGTTGAGCGTGTCTAGGTTCTCCGCCGACGCCTTCGTGATTTTGCCGAACATCCACTGAGTTAGCGGGTCGGTGCTGATGCCGCTGACGAACAGCGCCCGGATGTAGTCTTCGAACGACCGGACCCACGCGAACAGGAAGCCCGCGCCGACGGTGGGCGCGATGACGCTGTCCGACCGCATCGCCGTCATGAACGACGGCCGACTCGAACAGGTCGGCAGGCCCGAGGAGAGATACCGCAACCCGGCCAGCGCCTTCGTCGCCGACTTCATCGGCGACACGAACCTCCTCGACGGGCGGGCGACCGCCAACGGGGCTCACACCGAGATCGAACTCACCGACGGCGCCGCCATCCGCGCCACGGAAGCCGCCTCGGGAGACGTCACCGTCTCGATTCGACCGGAGGATTTCGAACTCACCGCCGACGGCGACATCGACGGCACGGTCGTCGAGCGGTTCTTCCAGGGCGACCAGACGAACTTCCGCATCGACCCTCACGCGGACGGCCTCGACGACTTCACCGTCGTCCTCCAGGGTCGCGAGGCGCCCGTCGGCCGCGGCGACGACCTGAGCGTCGCCGTCGACCCCGAGGCGCCGGTGCTGTTCTCCTGAGCCGCCGGTGTTGTTCTCGGAAGGCCGTCGTCGTTCAGCTCAGTCCGTCGCGTCCACGGCCGTGGGTCGAAGCCGCGCGGCCGGAACCCGTTCGCCGGCGACCGCGATTCCGTCTTCCCCGTCGCTCTCGGGGTCGAGGACGGCGGTCGCCTCCGCCCTGACCGCCGCGAGGACGGCCACGACCGCACCGGGGTCGGTCAACGGCGCGGAGACGACGACCTCGTCGGCAGCGGACACGTCGAGCTCGTCGACCGCCGCGCTCGACGCCTCGAGCAGCGCGCCGTGGGTGTACGCAGCGGTCTCGCCGTCCTCGTCGCCGCCTCGGAGCGCGACGCTCCCCGCGTCCGCATCTGACGGCGGGAACGCCGGGTTCTCGCTCCAGACCTCCTCCTCCCAGTGGACCGTCGTCGCTCGCTCGGGGTCGCCGCGGTAGACCGCCAGCTTGGTCCCCGCCGGTGGGTCGAACGCCGCCTCCCGCTCGTGGTGGACGACCACCGCGCGGGGGTCGCCGCTGTTGCCGGCGCTGTCGTCGTCGCCGTCGTCGCCGTCGCCCGGGTCGACCCCGAACGTCGTCTCGGCGCCCAGCTGGGCCGCGCCGAGGAAGGTGAGCACCGACTCCGGAATCCGGTCGGCGCCGACCGCGACCCGGTGGCCCGGCCCGACCCCGAGATGCCGGAGGAAGTTCCCCGTCTTCCAGGCGGTGGTACAGAAGTCGTAGTAGCTGAGTTCGCGGTCGACCGCCGGGGCCACGAGCGCCGCCCGCTCGCTGCGGCGCTCGCGCGTGAGGAGATTGGCGAGCGTGTCCATGCCTTCGCTCGGGGCTCGGCGACCAAAGACCCGCCGGGCGCCGGCGCCCGCGGACCTGAGCGGAGCCCGACCTACAGCGAGTTCTTGATGCGCTCGAAGAAGCCTTCACCGACGTCGATGTCCTCGCCGCCGGCCTCGGCGAACGCCTCTAGGGCCTCCCGCTGTTCGTCGGTCAGCGAGTCGGGGACGACGACCTGCACCCGGACGTAGAGGTCGCCGTGGCCCCGGCCCCGCAGGCGCGGCATCCCCTTGCCCTGCAGGCGGAACGTCTCGCCGGATTGGGTGCCGGCGGGGATGTCCATCTCGGCGCCGCCGTCGAGCGTGGGCACGTCGACGGTGTCGCCGAAGACGGCCTGCGGGAACGAGATGGCCTCGCGGTGATGGAGGTCGTCGCCGTCGCGCTCGAACGCCTCGTGGTCGCGGACCGAAACCTCGACCAGCAGGTCGCCGCGGGGGCCGCCGTTGTCGCCGGGCGCCCCCTCTCGCTCCATCCGGAGGGTCTGTCCGTCGCGGATACCGGCGGGGACCTCGACGGTCAGTGACACCTCCTCGCGGGCGACGCCGTCGCCGCCGCAGTTGTGACACTCCTCGCTGTAGGTCTCGCCCTCGCCACCACAGCGCCGGCAGGTCCGGGTCTGCTGGACGCGACCCAGCGGGGTCTGCTGGACCTGTCGGACCTGCCCGCGGCCGTCGCACTCCGGACAGGTGCGCACGTCGGCGTCGGCGGGGTGGCCCTCGCCGTCGCAGACGTCGCAGACGCCCGGCCGGTCGATGGTGACCTGCTTCGTGACCCCCTGGTAGGCCTCTTTGAGGTCGACCCGCAGCGAGGTGCGCAGGTCCTGGCCCTGTCGCGGACGGGTCCCGTCGCGGCCGCGGCCACCGCCACCGCGGCTGCCGCCGAAGAACTGTTCGAAGATGTCCTCGAAGCCGCCCATCCCGCCCTGGCCGCCGGCGCCGGCGGCACCGCCGAACGGCCCGCGGCCGGCGCCCGCGCCCCCCCGGCCGTCGCCGTCGAAGCCGCCGCGCTTCTCGGCCTGTTCGAAGCGGTCGTGACCCATCTGGTCGTACGCCTGGCGCTTCTGGTCGTCCGTGAGGACCTCCTTTGCCTTCTTGGCCTTCTTGAACTTCTCCTCGGCGTCGGGGTCGTCGGAGACGTCCGGATGGTACTGACTCGCCTTCTTGCGGAACGCGCGTTCGATTTCTTCCTCGGAGGCGTCCCGCGAGACCCCGAGTATCTCGTAGAAGTCCTCGCTCATTCGTTACTGCACTCTAATTCGTTCGTGGTATTTCAACGGCGCGGCTCGCGGAGGGGTTCGAGCGGGGGGCGACGGCTCCTCGTTTCCCTTCGGCTCGAAAAGCTCGCGGTCGCTCGTCTTTTGACCTCGCATGACCCTACGAGCGCGACGATTCGAAGTCACCTTTCGGCTCGAAAAGCTCGTGATCGCTCGCTTTTCGAGTCGACGACTCGTCAGACTCTAGGAGTCTTCCTCGTCGTCGACGTCTTCGAAGTCGGCGTCGACGTACTCCTCGCCGTCGCCGGCGCCGGCAGCTCCCGCGCCGGGGCCGCCCGCACCGGCCGCGCCGCCGGGCCCGGCGCCCGCGGCACCGCCCGGACCGGCACCCGCGCCGGCCTGAGCCTCCTGCTGGTACATCTGCTTGCCGATCTCCTGCAGCGCCTCAGTGAGGCTCTCGGTCGCCTCCTGCAGCTCCTCGGCGGAGTGTTCCTCGTCGTCCTCCAGAACGGCTTCGAGGTCTTCGATTTCGGCTTCGATGTCCGCCCGGAGGTCGTCGTCGATCTCCTCTTCGTTCTCGTCCAAGAGCGTCTCGGCGCGCTGAACGGCGCCCTCGGCCTCGTTGCGGGCCTCGATGCGCTCGCGGCGCTGCTGGTCCTCCTCGGCGTGTTTCTCCGCCTCCTCCTGCATCTGCTCGATCTGGTCGTCGGAGAGACCGGCGCCGCCCTCGATGGTGATGGACTCGGCGTTGCCCGAGCCCTGGTCCTCCGCCTCGACGTTGACGATGCCGTTCTCGTCGATGTTGAACGAGACCTCGATCTGTGGCGTTCCGGCCGGCGCCGGCGGGATGCCGGTTAGCTGGAACTCGCCGAGAAGTTCGTTCTCCTCGGCGATTTCGCGCTCGCCCTGGAAGACGCGGACCTGGACCGAGGTCTGGTTGTCGGCGGCGGTGGTGAACACCTTCGACTCCTCGGTCGGGATGGTGGTGTTCTTCTCGATGAGCCGCTCGAACAGGCCGCCCTTGACCTCGATGCCGAGACTCAGCGGCGTCACGTCGAGCAGCACGATGTCGTCGACCTCGCCGCCGAGGACGCCCCCCTGGATGGCCGCACCCAGCGCGACCGCCTCGTCGGGGTTGACGTTCTTCTGGGGTTCCTGCCCGACCAGGTCCTCGACTTTCTCCTGCACCTGGGGCATCCGGGTGGAGCCGCCGACGAGGATGACCTCGTCGATGTCGGACTTGCCGTAGCCGGCGTCTTCGAGCGCCTGCTCCGTCGGGCCGACGGTGCGTTCGATGAGGTCCTCGGTGAGGCTCTCGAACTTCGCACGGGTCAGCGACTGTTCGAGGTGGACCGGCCCCGAGTCGGTCGCCGTAATGAACGGCAGGTTGACCGTCGTCTCCTTGCGGCTGGAGAGTTCGATCTTGGCCTCTTCGGCGGCCTCGTGGAGGCGCTGGAGCGCCTGGCGGTCCTCGCGCAGGTCGATGCCGTGGTCGTTCTCGAACTCCTCGGCGAGGTGGTCGATGATGGCGTGGTCCCAGTCGTCGCCGCCGAGGTCGTTGTCGCCGTTGGTGGCGACGACCTCGTAGACGCCGCCGCCGAGGTCGAGGATGGACACGTCGAACGTCCCGCCGCCGAGGTCGTAGACGAGGACGGTCTGGTCGGACTCGTCGTCGAGGCCGTAGGCCATCGCCGCCGCGGTCGGCTCGTTGACGATGCGCTCGACCTCGAAGCCGGCGATCTCGCCGGCGTCCTTCGTGGCCTGGCGCTGGCGGTCGTTGAAGTACGCCGGGACCGTGATGACGGCCTTCTCGACCTCGTCGCCGAGATACTCCTCGGCGTCGCGCTTGAGCTTCTGGAGGACCATCGCCGACACCTGCTCGGGGGTGTACTCGTCGTCCCCGATTTCGACGCTGTACTCCTCCTCGCCCATGTGGCGCTTGATCGACTCTATCGTGTCGTCGGGGTTCTGGACGGCCTGGTTCTTCGCTGGCTTGCCGACCAGTCGCTCGCCGTCGTCGGAGAAGGAGACGACGGAGGGCGTCGTCCGCTCGCCCTCCGCGTTGACGATGATTTCGGGGTCGCCGCCCTCCATCACCGCGAACGCGGAGTTGGTGGTCCCGAGGTCGATGCCGAGGATTTTCTCACTGGCCATGTTGTTCGCAACTACCCGTTTCGGTCGGTTAAAGGTTACTAAGCGAGCGACCTATCGAAGCGCGCTGTTGGGGCTCTGTCCGGCGTTTTCGAACGTTCTCGACCCCATCGGTACGAAGATTTATCAAGAACCCCCGTTCGACCGCTGTCCTGGCGACGGTCGGACTACGCCGCGTCGTCGGCTTCGCCGTCGTCTGTGCCGGCCTCCGCTTCGGCGTCCGCTTCGCCCTCGGACCCGTCGTCGTCCGCGCCGGAGCCGTCGCTGACGGTGACCTGGGCCGTTCGAACGACCTTCTCGCCCATGACGTACCCGGGTTTGAACACGTCCTCGATGACCCCCTCCGGGCGGCCGCTCTCGACCCGGAGCATCACCTCGTGGACGTGTGGGTCGACCTCGTCGCCGGGGTCCGGGTCGACGGTCTCGACGTTCTCCTCGGCGAGCGCCCGATCGAGTTCGTCCAGCGTCGACTCGACGCCGCCGCGGATGTCGGCGTCCTCGTCCTGGTTCAGCGCCCGCGCGAGGTTGTCCCGAACGGGTAACAGCCGCTCGACGAGGTCCTCGGCGGCGCGCGCTTTCAGCTGCTCGCGGCGCTTTTCCTGGCGCTTCTTGTAGTTCTGGAACTCCGCCTGCTTGCGTTTCAGGCGGTCGGTGAGGTCCTCGATCTCCGAGCGGGCATCTGTCAGTTCGGATTCGAGGGCGGCCGCACGCTCGCCGAGGGTCCTGACCTCGGCGGCGAGGTCGTCGTCGTACTCGGCGACGCGTGCCGCTATCTCCGTGGCGTCGGAGGTCGTGGTGGTGTCCGCATCCGTATCCGCGTCCACCGCCGTCTCCGCCGCCGGCTCACCCTCGGTCTCCGCAGCGTCGGCCACGTCGGCGCCCTCGGCCGTCGGCTGCTCGCCGTCCGCGGCCGTCGCCTCGGGCGCGTCGGCCTCGGCCTCGGCGTCGTCCGTCGGCTCGTCGGCGTCGGCCTCGGTGTCCGTCATGTGGGGACGAAGCCGCCGCCGACGCTTAAGCGTTGCAGAATCCCGCGGCGGGCCAGCGAACGCCCGGACGTCGACTCCTTCTGGCCCGCGTCCGTCGCGGTCGCCGCAGTCTCGTTCGTCGCCGTTTCGTTCACCGCGGTCGCGTTCGTCGCCACCGAGACGCCGGAGAGGTACTCCCCGTCCGGTCCGACCCAGGTACGGGCCATCCCGCACTCGGTCGTGAGTCGGCACACTCGCGTCTCCGGCGGCCAGACGACCCTCACCCGGTCGGCGGCGACGTCGACGGTCGCCACCTGCCGGTAGGTGACCGAGGCCCCGGTCGACGTGACGAACGTGACCGCGAGCGCGACCTCGCTGGCGCCGGAGGGGAGCGTCGCCGTCGCGTCACCGTCGCCGGCGACCGTGACCCCCCGAACCCGTGCCCCGTCCGGGCCGACCGTCCAGGTCACCGTCAGCGGGCCCTCTTCGGGCACCGAAGCCTCGTATCGGACGCTCTCGTCGTCGGTCGCCAGCCGGACCGACGCCGAGGTCGCCCGCGTCGGGACGCCGAACCGGCCGCTCGCGCGGACCCGTTCGCCCCGGAGCACCCGCAGTTCGACGAGCCGGGAGACCACCGGGTCGCCGGTCGCGCCGTCCCACTCCCCGCGGTAGGTGAAGCGGTACGGCGTCCGGTTCCCGGTCGCGTTCAGCGCCAGCCAGTCGCTCTCGGCGCCCTCGTCTCGGACGTACACGGCGTCGCCGTCGAAGCCGGGGTCGTTGCGGAGGTACTGGAATGGATGCTGCTGCCAGTCGCCGTATGGGTCCGGGACGAACACGACGGCGTCGTCGAGGTCGCGCTCCTCGAAGGGCTCGTAGGCGGCCGCGAGGTTGGCCGTCCGGTCGGCGTTGGGGGTGACCGCGCCGCCGACGACGCTGGCCTCGGCGGCGCCGACGACCGGCAACGCCACGACCAGCGCGACGGCAGCGAGCGCCCGACGACGCCGGCGCGAAAGGCGCCCGGCGAGCAGCGCCCGACTCTCGCGGACGACGCCGACGGCACCGGCGGCGCCGAACGCCGACAGGGGTAACAGCAGGTCGTAGTGGTAGAACGGACCGAGGAGGTGAATGAGCCGGTTGTTCAGTCCGTTCAGCGTGCCCCAGAAGTACGCCTCCCCGAGGACGACGGCGACGACGACCCAGAGGAGCAGCCCTCGGAGCTGTCGCGGGGAACAGCCGGGGACGCCGTCGGCGGCGTCGATGCTGTCGGCGCTGTCGGCGCTGGCGTCGACACTCTCGTCACTGGTGTCAGCGCCGTCGTCGCCCGATGACGGCCGCCACCGACCTCGACGGCCGACCACCGACGCGACGCCTAGACAGAACAGGACGGTCCCGACCGGGCCGGCGAAGGTCCACTCCACGGCGAACAGCCGGAGCAGGCGGACGGTCGTCGCGGCCGCCAGCACCGGCGTGTACACCCGGTCGTACGACAGCAGTTCGTGGTAACCGAAGCCGATGCCGTCGTCGGGGGCGAACGCCGCGTACGGGAACGTCAGCGGGTCGCCGGTGAGGACCGCGTTGTATCCGAGCGTGACGCCGACCCAGAGCAGCCCGACGCCGGCGACCGTCCCGAGCCGGGCGAGCGTTCGGCGCCGGACCGCCGTTGCCCGTCCGAAGCCGGTCCACAGCGACCACAACGCGTGTCCGACGAACGGTGCCGCAAACAGGACGGCTGTGTACGACCGAGTGAAGAAGGCGACGCCGACCGCGTTTCCGGCGACGACCGCCCACAGGAGCCCGCGACGGGGGTCACCGTCGGCGTCGCGTCGTGCCGCCCGGACGTACGCGACCGCGAACAGCAGGTTCAGCGCCGTCGCCGGCGCGTACGACAGGTGGGTGGCAGTCGTGACGAGGAACAGCGGCGTCCCGGCGAGGACGGCGACGGCGACGGCGCCGGTGACCCGGTCGAAGGCGGCCGCCGTCAGGCGGTACACCCCGAGCGCGACGGCGGTCCCGACGGCTGCGACGGCGGCGTCCCACGTCCCCGTCAGCGCCTTCGACAGCGCGAACAGCGCCGCGGTCGGCGGCGTGTACTTCGAGTACATCCGCACGCCGCCGACCGACTCGGGGGCGTCGGCGACGACAAAGAACCACGGCCGAACGAGCGGTCCGAGTCGGCCGGGATAGAGATTCAGCTGCCCCTCCAGGAGCATCGACGCCTGGAGCAGGTACACCCCTTCGTCGTCGTTGACCGAGAGGTAGGGGAACACCTCGCGGGCGACGACGAACACCACGACGCCGGCGAGGACCGCCAGCCCGAGCGCGACGGCGTCGACGGCCGCCAGACGGCGCCCGAGGCGGCGCTCGATTCGACGGCGGAGCCGGGCGAGCGCGCCGCGGGCGGCCCCGTCGGGGGTCATCAGTCGGTGCCGGCGTCGCCCTCGGGGTGGGCGACGGGGAACCAGGAGAGTTCGTGGTCGGCGTGGAGGTCGACCGCGACCGGGGTGTCGACGCCGACCTGTTCGTCGTGGTCATGCATGCACTCGACGCGGTCGCCGTCGTCGAGATCGACCGCGTAGAGGATTGTCGGTCCGAGGTACCGCCGTTCGACGACGCGCCCGTCGGCGTTGCGGTCGGGGTCGGCCGGGACATCGTGGCCGTTGGCGCGGTCGGCGACCTCGCCGGCCGGGACCGCCCCGCCGTCGCCGGCGGCCCGGCCATCGGTCACCGGCGTCGCGGAGAGGTCGTCCGGACGGACCAGCACGTCGATGCGGGTCATGTCGTACTCGGGCGTGAGGCCGTGAATCTGGTCACGCGGGACGGTCCCGAGGTCGGTCCGCACCTTGTCGCCGTGAACGTACCCCGTCAGGAAGGTAGCGTGGCCGAGGAAGCCGGCGACGAACCGCGACTCGGGGTGCTGGAAGACGCGCTCAGGGGTGCCGACCTGTTCGATGTGGCCGTCGTTCATGACGGCGACGCGGTCGGAGATGCTCATCGCCTCCTCCTGGTCGTGTGTGACCGAGACGGCGGTGACGCCGGTCTCTTTCAGGATGCGCCGGACCTCCTCGCGCATCTCGACCCGGAGGTCCACGTCGAGGTTCGAGAACGGCTCGTCGAGCAGGAGGATTTCCGGCTCGGGCGCCAGCGAACGGGCCAGCGCGATGCGCTGCTGTTGGCCGCCGGAGAGTTCGTCGGGATAGGACTCCCCCTGGGCGTCGAGGTTCACGAGGTCGAGCAGTTCGTCGACCCGTCGGTCGCGCTCCTCGGCCGGCCAGTCGTCGATGCCGAAGGCGACGTTCTCGCGGGCGGTCAGGTGGGGAAACAACGCGTACTCTTGGAAGACGACGCCGACCCCGCGCTGTTCGGGGGCGACGAAGCCGCCGTCGCCGTCGCCGGCGACGGTCTCCTCGCGCAGCCGGATGCGGCCGGCGTCGGGCCGTTCCAGCCCGGAGACGAGCCGCAGCGTCGTCGTTTTCCCACAGCCAGAGGGTCCGAGCAGCGTCAGTATCTCGCCTTCGCGGACCCGGAGGTCCAACCCCCCGATGACCTGCTCGGTGCCGAAGGACTTCGAGACGTCGTCCAGTTCGAGCACCGACGCGTGGTCGCTCTCGCCGTCGCGGTTCCGTACACCGTCCGTTCGCGTGTGCCTTTCACTTGACATCGTACCCCTCCTGTGACAGGATGACCAGCATCGACAGCCCCGACACGCCGAGCAGCACCAGCGCCGGCACCGCGGCCTGCCCGAAGTGACCGGACTCGTACACCGTCCAGATGTGGACGACCAGGGTGTCGAAGCCGGCCGGCGCCAACAGCAGCGTCACCGGCAGCTCCTTCATCGTCGTCAGAAAGACCAGCGCCGCGCCGCCGACGACCCCCGGCGCGACCAGCGGCATCGTCACTTCGCGGAACGCCCCGGCCGA
This sequence comes from Halolamina sp., assembly GCA_042216705.1. Classification (GTDB taxonomy): domain Archaea; phylum Halobacteriota; class Halobacteria; order Halobacteriales; family Haloferacaceae; genus JBDGTQ01. Next base: position 10,265 of record JBDGTQ010000027.1, read on the forward strand.
GGTCCGCCCGAGCGTGCGGGCGGCCTCCGGCAGCTGGGGATTTACCCGGAGAAACGACGCCCGCATCGACCCGACCGCCTGCGGCAGGAACCGGACCACGTAGGCGAACACCAGCAGGTAGACCGTCTGATACAGCGGCGTCAACACCCGCGCGCCGAGGTACACCAGCGCCAGTCCGAGCACCACGCCCGGAACCGCGTAGCCGACGTACGAGAGCCGCTCGAACCCCTCGGTCAGGTCCGAGCGATGACGCGCCGCCAGGTACGCGATGGGGAGCCCGCCGGCGGTCGCCGCCAGCGCTGCGCCGCCGGCGACGCCGACGGAGTCGACGACCGTCTCCACCCCGAGCGACAGGCCGGTGCCGACGGCGTCGCCAGGGGCGGCCAGCCACGTCAGCAACACGGCCAGCGGGACGGCAAGCGCCAGTCCGCCGACCGCCGCCGGCAGCGCCATCGCCGGGTACCGCCACCGACCCAGCGGGACCGTCGCCGAGCGCCGTCCGCCCTGCCGGCCGCCCGACAGCGGCTCGTCGCCGCGGACGCGGGACTCCAGCCAGAGGACGAACACCGTGACGCCGACCAGCTGCAGCGACAGCAGCGAGGCGAAGTCCTGGTTGCCGATGTTGAACTCCGTGTAGATGACCTTCGTGAACGCGTCGAACGCCATGATGGTCGGCGTCCCGAAGTCCGACAGCGCGTACAGCGCGACCAGCAGCGACCCGGCGGCGACCGCCGGACGAATCTGCGGGAGGGTCACCCGCCGAAACGCCGTCAGTCGGGAGTGTTCGAGCGTTCGTGCGGCGTCGATGAGCGTCGTGTCCAGGCTCTTCAGCGCCGCTCGGGCGGTGATGTACACGTACGGGTAGGTGTAAAGCGTCAGCACGAGCACCGCGCCCCAGTACCCCCGAATCGACGGCAGCGACTCCACGCCGACCAGACGCTGCACCACGCCCCGGGAGCCGAACGCCGAGACGAACGCGAAGGCGCCGATGTAGCTCGGGATGACCAGCGGCAGCGACACGACGACCGTCCACAGCCGTCGGAAAGGCAGGTCCGTCCGCACCGTCAGGTACGCCAGCGGCACCCCGACCGAGACCGACGCCGCCGTGACGCCGGCGACCATCAGCCCGCTGTTGAGGAACACCTCGGCGGTCGCCGGGCGCACGAGCAGCGACAGCGCCGGACCCAGCCCGACCGACAGCGACGTCTTGACCAGCCACAGCAGCGGCACGACGACCGCGGCCGCGACCGCCGCGGCGGCGACTGTCGGCGCTATCGGGAGCGCGTCGCCGTCGTCCGTCGCGGGCGGTGTCTCGGTGGCCATGGTTGGGTGTCGGCTGCCGGCTCGCCGGCTCGATTAGGCCGGCCGAAACCGTTCGTGGCTTGCTCAATGTCGTCCGGCGGTGTAAGGTGAACGGTTTCCCGCTCGTGCCGGCGGCCGTCGCCCGCCTACAAGACCCCGGTGTCTCGGAGCACCGAAACCGTCCGGTCGAGGTTCGACAGCTGCGTCAGGTCGAGCCCCTCCGGCGGATTGAGCTCGTCGATGGTGGGGAGCCGGCCGATGGGCTCGATCTCGGGCACGAGCGGATACTCGAAGGTGGTGCGCGCGAAGTAGTCCTGAGCTTCGGCCGACAGCAGGTGGCGCACGAAGTTCGCGGCCAGCGTCGAGTCGGCGGCGGTGTCGACGACGGAGGCGCCGGCGACGTTGAAGATGGCGCCCGGGCCGCCGTCGGTAAACGCCGTCGCGATGGGGGCGTCCGGGCGACCGGCGAGGACGCGCTGAATGTAGTAGTGGTTCGCGAAGCCGGCGGAGATTTCGCCGTCGGCGACGGCCTGTGACACCTGGAACTCGTCGGGGTAGCTGGTGACGCCAAGTTCCTGCATGCCGTTGAGCCACTCGCGGGTGGCCGCCTCGCCTTCGAGCTGAATCATCGCGGTGATGAACGCCTGGAACGATGAGTACGTCGGCGCCCAGCCGAACTCGTCCTCGAATCGGGACTGCTCGGGGATTATCATCACGTCCTCGGGAATGTCGGCGGCCTCGAAGGTCTCCGTGTTGAACGGAATCGTTCGCGCTCGGCCCGAGGTGCCGACCCACTGGTCGTTGGGGTCGGCGAACTCCGAGGGGACCATCCCGACGACGGCCTCGGGCATGGTCGCCGTTCGACCCTTCTCTTTCAGCAGTCCGAGCGCGCCGGCGTTGACCGAGAAGAACACGTCCGCCGGGCTCTCCTCGCCCTCAGTCTCTATCTGGTTGACCAGCGCGATGGCGGAATTGTACGACGGCCGGACGGTGAAGTCGGGATACTGGTCCTCGATGTAGTCGATGAGGGTGCCGACCAGCGCCTCGCCGCGCCCGGAGTAAAGCGTCAGCTCGCCCGACAGCTCCGGCAGCTCCGCCATCGGGGTGCCGCCGGTGAGGTTCCGGTCACCGAACGGCGAGCGCCCGGAGCCGATCTGTCCGACCTCGGCACCATCGCTCTCGCCGGAGCCGTCGTCGCTCGGGAGGGCGCTACAGCCCGCGAGAGCGGCCGTCGCCGCCAGCGCGCCGGTCTGCAGGAACCGTCGACGTCCGCGTTCGTCGTCGCTCATGTGTCGGTTTAGGCTGGCCTAAAGAACTTATACCTGCCGATACGGAGAGGGGAAAGGAGAGGGGAACGGATTCAGTCGTCGGCCGGAACCGTCTCGGCCGCAGGGTCGACGACCGGGCCGATGGCGTCGAGGCAGTCCAGCCACCGGCGCATCTGTTCGCCGCAGTGGTTGAAGAACGCCCCGTTGTTGTACCCCGAGAAGTCGCCCTCGGCGAAGGCGTCGGCCATCGCCTCGAACGCGCGGTAGAAGCCCTCGGCGGCGTCGGCGTCGGCCGGAATCTCGGGCTCGGTGTCGTCAACGACCTCCCAGGCGTGTTCGTTCAGTTCGAGGCCCGGCACCTCGTTGTTGAGGTCGTCGAACGTCGGCCGCGGCGCCTTGTTGTGCTCACACAGCGGGTAGCCGTTCACGACGTCCTTGCCGAGCAGATCGGCGGCTCGCTTGAGGAACACGCCGCTCCAGATGTCGTCGAACCGCCCGACGTCCCACTCGTTGTCGTCCATCGGGAGCTGGTAGAACGCGGGGACGACCTCCCGCTTGAACGCGAGGTTCATCGAGCAGACGGTGAGATACTGACCCGGTTCGGCGACGAAGTCGCCGTCGTAGTCGTCGAAGTCGGTCCGGGTCTGAGCCTGGCCCTCCAGGTCGCCGTCCATCAGGATGCGCACCGCGTCGAGGTCGGGGACGTTCGTCCACAGCCCCTGGGAGGCGACCACGTCGTCGACCGTGCGAGTGCCGGTCTCGACGGTCTCGTCCATCGCGCTGTAGGGGTAGCCGCGAGGGTAGAGCCCGTGCTCGTCGGCGTTCTGATACAGCACGTTCACCCAGCGCTCGTCGGAGGCGACCGACTCGACCGCCTCGCCGTCCCGAGCCAGGTTGTCGAGGTGGCGCCCGAAGAAGTCCCACTCCTCGTGTGGGAGCGTGTCGTCGTCGATGAAAACGCCGTAGTCGAAGCGGTCGTTGGCCCAGAGATACAGCAGCCCGAAGGAGGTCTGGGCGTGCGACGCCGCGGGAATCAGGTCGGCGTACTCGCCGATGTCCCGCTCGGCGAACCACCGTTCGCGGGCGCTCCCGTCGAACACCGCCCCAGAGACGCTCTCCTCGTCGAGCATCTCGCCCATCGCCTCGGTGTCACAGAAGTCCTCCGTGACCAGAACCACGAACAGCCGGTCCAGGTCGAACCCGTGCGTCCGGGCGTTGTCGAAGTACGAACGCAGACACTCGTACTCCCGAACGGTCGGGACGACCACGCAGACGTCTTCGGTCATCCTCTCTAATTGTTTTGGCCGGCCTAAAGTGGCTGTCGGTGTCAGTCGACCGTCCCTCGGCGGCGCCGGCGAACCCGCCGCAATCGTGCGGTGGTTCTCGTCGACGAGCCGTCACCGCCCGGAGCGGTCGAGCGGAAACGGTTTGCCGCGGCGCCGACAGGGGACGAACGATGGCCGACACCGGCAAGGTCGACCCGGCGTTCTTCGAGCGGTACCTCTACCCCCGGCTCGGCGCCGACCGCGACGACGTGGCCCTCGGCCCGACCGCGGGCGTCGACTTCGGGGTCGTCGACGTCGGCGGCGACGCCCTCGTGACCGCGACCGACCCGTTCTCCGTGCTGCCGGGGCTGGGCCTGGCCGCGGCCGGCCGTTTCGGCGCCCACATCTGTCTCTCGGACGTCGCCGTCTCCGGCGTCGCACCCAGCCACCTCGCGGTGTCGTTCGCGCTCCCGACAGAGACAACCGACGAGGAGTTCGCCGCCCTCTGGGCCGCCGTCGACGAGGTGTGCTCGGCCCTCGGCGTCGCCGTCGTCACCGGTCACACCGCCCGGTATCCGGACGCCAAGTACCCGTGGGTCGGCTCCGCGACCGTCTTCGGCGTCGGCGACCACGACGACGTCGTCCGCCCCGACGGCGCCCGGCCGGGCGACCGCATCGTGGTGACGAAGGGGCCGGCCGTCGAGACGACCGGCCTGCTGACGACGCTGTACCCCGACGCCGAGGCGTTTGAGGACCTCTCGGCGGAGACGCTGGCGGTCGCACGTGACCGGCTGGCCGAGGTGCGACTGACCCGCGACGCGCTCGCGCTCACCGAGGCCGCTCCGGTGACGGCGATGCACGACGCCACCGAGGGCGGGCTTCGCAACGCCCTCGTCGAGATGGCCGCCGCCGCGGGCGTGCGCTTCGCTGTCGAGCGCGCCGCCGTCCCCGTCCAGCCCGGGGTCGAACCGGTCTGTGACGCGCTGGGAATCGACCCGTGGGCGGCCACCACCGCCGGCACGTTCGTCGCCGCCGTTGCGCCGGAGGGTGTCGACGACGCGCTCGCGGCGCTTTCCGACCGGGGGACGCCCGCCGCCGCGGTCGGACGCGTCCGCGAGGGCGACGGCGTCGTCGTCGACGGCGACCGGGTTACGGCCCCCGACACCGACGCCTCGTGGGCGGCGTACGACCGCCTCGGCGACTCGGACTGAGCCGGCGGGGGCCGCCGCCTCGGTCCGGTTCGTCACTCCGCGTCCGCGAGGTCGCGCTTCCAGTCGTTCAGGTACGCCCGCTGGCTCTCGGTGAGCGCGTCCGTGTCGATGCCCATGGCCTCGCACTTCGCCCGGGCCACCGACCGGTCGACCGCGTCGGGCACGTCGTACACCCCGGGGTCGGGTTCGCGCTCGCGGAGGTCGACCGCCGCCGCGAGCATCAGCGAGAACGTGGTGTCCATCACCGCCGCCGGGTGGCCCCGAGCGTGCGGGCTCGCCAGGTTGACGAGGCGACCCTCCGCCAGCAGGTCGATGCGGCGACCGTCGGGCATGTGATACCGGGTCACGCCGTCCTCGGGCGCCGTCGTCGCCGCTGCGCGCTCGGCGATACCGGAGACGTCGACCTCGACGTCGAAGTGACCGGCGTTCGCGAGCACCGCGCCGTCGCGCATGCGGTCGACGTGCTCGGGCCGAATCACGTCGCAGGTTCCGGTCGCGGTGACGAAGAAGTCGCCCACCGCGGCGGCCTCGGCCATCGGCAGCACCCGGTGGCCGGCGAGCGTCGCCGCGATGGCCTTACGCGGGTCGACCTCGGTGACGACGGTGTCGGCGCCGATGCCCCGGAGCTTGTGGGCGACGCCCCGACCGACGTAGCCGTAGCCGGCGACGACAACGGTCCGACCGGCGAGGATGCGGTTGGTCGTTATCTGGACGTTGGCGGTCGCCGACTCCCCCGTGCCGTGGACATTGTCGAAGCGGTGTTTGCTCGGGGAGTGGTTCACGCGGGCCACCGGACACTCGAGGACGCCCGCCTCCGCCATCGCCTCCGCGCGGTGGACCCCGGTGGTCGTCTGCTCGCAGGCGCCGTCGAGTCCGGCCGCGACAGCCGGGAACTCCAGGTGGGCCAGCGCGAGCAACACCGCGCCGTCGTCGAGCAGGAAGTCGGGCTCGGCGGCGAGCAGCTCCCGGTGGCGTTCGCGCAGTCCCTCGTCGTCGAGGCCGGCCTCGACGAACAGTCGAATCCCCTCGCGGTCGGCGAGGGCCTCGACCACGTCGGGGTAAACGCTGGCGGGGTCGTTGCTCGTCGCCAGCACGTCGGCGCCGGCCGCGGCGACGGACTCGACGAACACCCCGGTCTTGTGCTCCAGGTGGGACGCGACTCCGACGGTCACCCCGTCGAGCGGTCGGTCTTCCGCGTGACGCGTCTGGCGGTCACAGAGCACCGGGAGCTCCTCGCGGGTCCACGAGAGGGCGTCGTCGCGGCCGGTCGGGTCCCGCGGCTTGGGGGCGACGCCGTCGCCGTTTTCTGGACCGGTGGCTGGTCGGTCGTCGTTCATACCTGAACGTTGGCACGACGGCGCCGAAAATCCGGCGGCCGCCGAGGAACAGCAGAGAGGCCGGACCGCTCAGCCGCCGAGCAGATCCGCCACGTCGTCGGCGACGGTCGACAGCGCCTCGTCGGCGGCCGCGACGCTCTCGGTCAGCGAGCAGAAGCCGTGGGCCATCGCCGGGTAGTGACGATGGCGGACCGCGACCCCGGCGTCGGCGAGGGCGGCGGCGTAGTCGGCGCCGTCGTCCCGGAGCGGGTCGTGGCCCGCGGTGACGACCGTGGCGGGCGCCGCGTCCGCGAGGTCGGCGGGGCCGGCCCGCGCCGGCGCCGCGAGCGGGTTGGCGGCGTGGGCCGTCGAGTCAAGGTACAGCCCCCAGTAGTGAGTCATGTCGGCCGCGGTTAGCAGCGGGCCCTCGGCGTTCTCGACGGCGGCGTCGCCGGTCATCTCGGGGTCGGTCGCCGGGTACAGCAGGCACTGACAGGCCGGCTCGGGGACGGCCGGCTCCCTGGCCGCCCGCAGCGCCACCCCGGCGGCCAGCGTCGCACCCGCACTGGTGCCGGCGACGCCGACGCGCTCGGGGTCGCCGCCGAAAGTCGGCGCCGTCTCCCGAACCCACGAAAGCGCCGCCGTCACGTCGTCGAGCCCGGCGGGGAAGGGGTGTTCGGGCGCGAGCCGGTAGTCCACGGAGACGACGACGCAGTTGGCGCGCCGACAGAGCCGCCGGCAGACGTCGCCGACGGAATCCAGCGTGCCCATCGCCCAGCAGCCGCCGTGACAGAACACCAGCGTCGGCGCCTCGGGTTCGCCGGGAGCGACGCCCTCGGGGACGTAGACGCGGACCGGCACGTCGGCGTCGCCGCCGACCGGGAGCCGGCTACTGTCGAAGGTGAGGTCCCGGACCAGGCCGACCGGCTCGGGGTCGCCATCGGGCGAGAAGAGGTCGTCCTCGACGCGTCTGGCGGCGTCGACGGCGAGCCGGTGCCACTCCGGAACGGCGGCCGCGGTCACGTCGGCGGCGACGTGGGCGACCGCCTCGTCCAGCGGCGCGGTGCCGGCGCGCCCGACCGGCTCGGGGTCGCCCGCCTGCGCTGTCGGGTCGTCCATGTCCGCCGGTCGCCGCCGGAGGGATTAAATCGGTCGGGTGGCGGATGCGCCGGCGGCTCGGCCGACCCGAGCAATCGATGGCGTCCAGACGCGCGGTGGAGGTGCACGCCGTCGAGGCGGAACCAGGTCAAGCTGCTCTCTCGTCCGAGCAGTACCGAGCGACCCGGGAGTAGGTATTTGTTCGCTCCTCCCCGACTGTAGCGCATGGCAAACGAAGCCGCAGTCGAGGGTATCGCGGTCGGGGTCGCCTCCGGCGGCGAGCGAGTGCCCGCCGTCCTGCTGCGCGCTCGCGGGGAGTACCTGCCGATATTCGTCACCGAAGACCAGGCGGAGTCCATCCAGCTCGCGCTCGACGACGAGCCGTTCGACCGGCCGCTGACTCACGACCTGATGCTCCGGCTACTCCGGGAGTTCGGCGGCGCCGTCGACGGCGTCCGCATCGACGACCTCTCCGATGGGACGTTCTACGCCAAGATCGACGCCCAACGCTACGACGACGGCGAGCCCGAACCGTTCGTCTTCGACGCCCGTCCCTCCGACGCCATCGCGCTCGCGGTCCGAGCCGACTGCGCCGTCACCGTCTCCGACGAGGTCCTCAACCTGGCCGGTCGCCCGCCCGAGGACGTCGACCTGGAGGGAAGCTGACGGCCGTTCGGCTCCGCATTGGCGACCGACGACCCGACCCCGACTGCCTTTTCACTCCCGACGCCGACGACGCTGGTATGCCCGGCTTTCAGGACGACGTCTCGGCCGACGACGTCTCGGCCGACGGCGGTTCGGCCGACGGCGGCTCGACCGACGGCGGCGAGCGCCCGGAGACGGCGACGCTGGCGGCGTCGTACACCGAGATGACGGAGCTATTGCTCCCCAACGACACGAACAACCTCGGCCGCGCCCTCGGCGGCGCGGTGTTGCACTGGATGGACGTCTGTGGCGCCATCGCCGGAATGCGCTTTTCACGCCGGCAGTGCGTCACCGCGTCGATGGACCACGTCGACTTCATCAGCCCCATCGACCTCGGCGAGGTCGCCGTCGTCGAGGGGTACGTGTTCAACACTGGCCGCACGAGCGTCGACGTGAAAGTCGACGTCCGCGCGGAGGACCCGCGGACGGGCGACGAGCGCGAGACGACGACCTCCTTTTTCACGTTCGTCGCGCTGAGCGAGGACGGGACGCCGACGCCGGTGCCCGACCTCGAAACGCCGTCGGCGGAGGAGCGAGCCCTGCGAGAGGAAGCCGTCGCCGAGCGCCGGCGACAGCTCGAAGCGGTGACCGACCGCTTGGCCGAGTGAGGGCAGAGAAGACGGACGGCGACCCCGGTCAGCGGTTGGGGTCGGGCCGGGTCCCGAGTTCGAGGTCAACGACCTGCTCCTCGCCGTCGCGCAGGACGGTCACCGCCACGGTGTCGCCCGGACCGGTGTTCAGCGCGAGATACGTCGAGAGGTCGGCCAGCGTCCGTACCTCGGCGTCGTCCAGCGCGCGGATCACGTCGCCGCCGACCGATATCTCGGTGCCCTCGACGGTCTCCGTGCCGGTCGACCCTCGGAGCACGCCGTCGGAGGGGCTACCCTCGCGCACGCGACCGACGTAGACGCCCGCCGCACGGTCGAGGTCGTTGGCCTCGGCGAGCAGCGGTGTCACCGGAGAGATGCCGACGCCCATGTAGGAGTGCTGGTAGCTGCCGGTCTCGACCAGCGCGGGGATGACGCGCTCGACCAGCGCCGCCGAGATGGCGAAGCCGACGTTCTCGCCGCCGCCCTGTGAGACGACGCCGACGACCAGCCCGTCGAGGTCGACGAGCGGGCCGCCGCTGTTGCCGGGGTTCAGCGCCGCGTCCGTCTGGATGGCGTCCGGAATCGAGAACTCGTTCGGCCCGCGAATCGAGCGGTCGAGCCCGGAGACGACCCCGGTCGTCAGCGAGCCGCCCAGCCCGAACGGCGAGCCGATGACGGCGACTTCGGCGCCGATGTCGGGGTCGGAGTCGACCGTCGACAGCGGCGTCGCCGCCGACGGCGCCGACGGCACCGACAGCGCCGCGAGGTCGCTGTAGGGGTCGGTCCCGAGGGGCTCGGCCTCCGTCCAGTCGCCGTTACGGAACTGCACCCGGACGGTGTCAGCGTCCGCGACGACGTGGTCGTTGGTGACGACGACGCCGTCGTCGTACATCCACCCCGAGCCCTGCCCCGACGGGCCGCGGGGGCCGTACGTCCGCACGAGCACGACCGACGGCGCGACGCGGTCGTAGACGTCCGCGAACGAGCTCTCGCCGGTCGCGGCGTCGGCCGCGCTCTTCTCGCTCGGCGACTCGGCGTCGGCGACGCCGAGCGTTTCGGCCGAGCAGCCCGCGACCGCGCTGGTCGCGGCCGCGCCGACGGCAGCGAGGAATCGGCGTCGAGACGAATCCATACGTTGTGATTGCGCCGCGTGCGAATAAACTCATTGTGGCGGGACGGCGCGCTCGACCGAGGGTTTATGCGCTCGACCCGACCACCTCAGCGCATGAGCTTAGACGTGGAGACGCCGGCGCCGCCGTCGCTGGAGACTCAGGACCCCAACGAGTACGAGGACGCGGAGGTGATGGGCGACGACTACCGCCGCGACGAGCTGGAGACGCTGCTCGGCGACGGCGCCTGGGCAGAGGCCTTCGAGCAGTGGGCCGCCGACAGCGGCCTCGGAGAGACGGAGTGGGCCGTCGTCCGCGACCTCGACCTGCTGTCGCGGTTCGACTTCTTCTGGGACGACTTCGCCGACCGCGTCGGCTACCACGCACCGGGCATCCCCGAGGACTGGAAGGAACGGAACTACCACGACGACCTGGAGTCGTGGGGGCAGGTGTCGGGCATCAACGCCGGCCTCACCGAGCTGGGACAGCTCGTCTGCGAGGTGTTGAAATCGGAGTACATCGACTGGGAGGCCGACTACGAGGAGCCCGACGACCTCCCGGAGTTCTGACCGTCGAATCGTCGTCTCGTCCGCCGAATCTCAGTTCGGTTCGGTCGGAACCTCGATGTCGCCGGCGATGATCTCCTCGCGGGACCCTTCGAGGGCGCTCTTGACGTCGTCGGGAATCTCGCCGCCGAGGGACTCCCCGTAGACGGCTTCGACGCCGTTCTGTTCGAGGCCGAGGCTGACGACGGAGCCGCCGTCGAAGTTGGCCTCCACCTGCGACTGGATAGCCTCGAACACCGCGGTGTCGACGCGTTTGACCATCGAAGCGAGGATGACGTCGGCGTAGCTGGGCTCCGTCTGGGACTGGTCGGAGTCGACGCCGACGGCGAACCGGCCCTCCTCGGCGGCGGCCTGGAACACGCCCAGACCCGTCGCGCCGGCGGCGTGGTAGACAATGTCGGCGCCGGACTGGTACATCGACAGCGCCGCCTCCTTGCCGGCCTGGGTGTCCGAGAACGAACCGGTGTACGACACCTGCACGTCGACGTCCTCGTCGGCGTGGGCGACGCCGGCCTCGAAGCCGGCCTGGAACTTCCGGATGAGCGGCGCGTCGACGCCGCCGACAAAGCCGACGTTCGTCGAGTCCGACTGCGTCGAGCCCGCCCCGGCCGAGAACGACCGCGTCGTCAGTAGCCCTGCCATGTGGCCGATCTGGAACGACCCCTCGTGTTCCCGGAAGGTGTAGTTGGCGACGTTGTCGCGGTCGACGACGGCGTCGGCCAGCATGAACCGCTGGTCCGGGAACTCCCCCGAGACCGACTGCAGCGCGCTCTGCTGGGCGAAGCCGATACAGCAGACGAGGTCATAGTTGGGGTCCGTCGACTGCGCGAACCGGCGCTGGAACTGCGAGAACTCCTCGGCCGCGGAGGGTTGGACCTGATTGAACGAGATGCCCAGCTCCTCCTCGGCGCGGACGACGCCGCGACGGGCGGCGTCGTTGAACGACTTGTCGCCGAGGCCGCCGAGGGCGTACACCATCCCGACATTGGTCGTCTCCCCCTCCGTGGCCGTGACGGTGGCCGTCTCCTCGTCGGCGCCGTCGTCGCCGGTGGTGGTCTGCGCTCCCTCGTCCGCTGGCCCGCCGCCGAGACAGCCGGCCGCGCCGACCAGCCCGGCGCCGGCCGCGCCGCCGACGAATGTCCGCCTGTCGAGTTCCTCGTCCGAGCTCATGTCGTCCCCTACGTCCCGGGTGAACCTGTTAAACGCTCCGCTTCCATCGAGTGCCGTGTCACGGCCTCTCGACCGAGACCAGCGCCGGTTCCGCTCTCAGTCGAACCGTCCGACGACGTCGGCGACGACGTCCGACGCCGCCGCGACGAGGTCGTCCACGTCGTCGCTCTCGGCGTACACCCTGACGTACGGCTCGGTCCCGGACGGGCGAACGAGCAGCCAGGCGTCGTCCGGGAACGTCAGTCGAACGCCGTACTCCGTCGCCACCTCCGCGTCGGGAAACGCCTCCGGCAGCGCCGTCTCCAGGCGCCCCATCGCCGCCGACTTGACCGCGTCGGGGCACTCGACGTTGCCCTTCCGATACGGGCGTTCGGTCACCGGCTCGCGCAGCCCGGCCAGCCCCTCGGCGGCGACGAGCCGGGCGAACACCGCCGCGGAGACGACGGCGTCGATCCAGCCGCCGAACTGCGTGTGGACGTGCTTCCAGGGCTCGGCAGCGAAGGCGACGGTGGCGCCGTCCTCGCGGGCCGCCGCGACGCCGTCGTGCAGGTAGCCTAGCGCGACGCGCTCGACGCGGCCGCCGGCGGCGCGGACCCGCTCGTCGATGCGGCCGGAGGCGTTGGGCGTCGTCACCACCACCGGGTCGGCGGCGTCGACGGTCCGGACGTAGTGCTCGGCCAGAATCGCCACGACGGTGTCCTCGTGGACGACGTCCCCGTCGGGGCCGACGACGACGATGCGGTCGGCGTCGCCGTCGTGGCCGACGCCGAAGGCGTGGTCGCCGGCGGCCACGTACTCCCGGAGGTCGGTGAGCGTCTCCGGGGTAGGTTTGCTCTCGCGGCCGGGGAAGTGGCCGTCGACGGTGGCGTTGAGCGCGTCGACGTCGGCGCCGAGCGCCCGGAGCACCTGCGGCGTGGCGACCCCGGCCACGCCGTTGCCGCAGTCGACGGCGACCGAGAGCCCGTCGAGGGCGGCGCCGTGGTCGGCCGCGAACCCGGCGACTGCGTCGCGGTACGCCGACAGCGGCGACGACTCGCGGCGCTCGCCCCAGCCGTCCCACTCCGTCGGCGCCGGCTCGGCGGCGACGCCGGTCTCGATGCGAGCCTCGGCCGCTTCGCCGTACTCCTCGCCGTCGGCGAACAGCTTGATGCCGTTGTCCGCCGGCGGGTTGTGCGAGGCGGTGAGCATCACGCCGCGGCGCCCGCGGGAGGCGAACGCGAGCGCCGGAGTCGGGACGACGCCGACCCGGTGCACGTCCGCCCCCGCCGACGTGAGTCCAGCCTCCATCGCCGCGGCCAGGGCGGCACCCGTCTCTCGCCCGTCGCGGCCGACCACGAACTCCGGCGGGTCGGCGGCGCCAGCGCGTTCGACGGCGTCGCGGGCGGTCGCCTGGCCGACCCGAAGCGCGAGCGACGGTGTCACCTGCTCGCTGGCCGGGCCGCGGATACCGGCGGTGCCGAAGAGGTCCATACCACTCGGTCCGCGCCCGGCCACTTAGAGCCGTTCGGTTCCGTCGCGGTCCCGAGTCACTCCCGCCCGCTATCTTTTCGGGGGTCCCCGGACAACTCACGTTCATGTCCGACAGCGAGCGCGCACACGTTTTCGTCTCGGGCCGGGTTCAGGGCGTCTACTACCGGGCGTCGACGCGAGACGCTGCCCGCGACCGCGGCGTGGCCGGCTGGGTGCGCAACCTAGACGACGGCCGCGTCGAGGCGGTGTTCGAGGGCGATCCCGACGCTGTCGAAGGGATGGTCGAGTGGTGCCACACCGGCAGCCCGCAGTCGATGGTCGACGACGTGAGCGTCGAGTACGAGACGCCGGAGGGCCTGTCTGGGTTCGAGATTCGGTGGTGAGCCGACGATGACCGCGGATCGGAACCGGCCGACGGTGCTAAGTGACGCCGGCCGGTCGGAGGCGTGGTGAATATCCGGGCGACGTTCTGGGCGCTGGTCGGTCTCCTCGGTCTCGCCGTCGACGGGTGGGGCGGACTCGTGGTCGTTCGCGGCCCGTTCCTGGGCGGGGAACTGGCCCGGGGGACGACGATACTGCTCGCGCTGGTCGCCTTCGTCGTCGGGCCGTCGCTGGTCGCGCTCGGCAGCTGGAAGGCGATCCGGGCGCGGATGTACTGACCGGGGGCGGCCGGCGGGGGTGAGAGCGAACCCGACTTACCGACCCGGCCGACCGAGACGGCACCGAGCCCGACCCGTCGACTCAGGCGTCCAGCGCCTCGGCCAACTCGTGCAGCGTCTCGACGGTCAGCGCCGGGTCGCCGGCGAACGGCTCCCACGGCGACGCCTTGCGGTCGACCCACACGCCCTGCATCCCGGCGTGGTTGGCGCCGACGACGTCGAACCAGCCCGCGGTCGCGTGGGCGATGCGGTCGACGGGCGTGCCGGTTCGGGCGGCGGCGTGGCGGTACAGCTCGGCGGCCGGTTTGAACGTCTCGACCTCGTCGGCGCTGACGGTGTCGACGACGAGGTCGCCGACGCCGGCGTGGTCGACCATCGACCGCAGCATCTCGGGGTTGCCGTTGGAGACCACGTAACAGTCGTAGCCCGCGTCGTTCAGTCGAGCGAGCGCGTCCCGAACGTCGTCGAACACGTCGAGTTCGTGGTAGACGGCGAGTATCTCGTCGCGCTCTGCGGGGGTCACGTCGGCGCCGTGGGCGTCCAGAGCGTACTGGAGCGCGTCGCGGTTCGTCTCGTAGAAGGGCTGGTAGGCGTCGACCTGGTTGGCGACGAACGTGTACGAAAGCGAGCGCGAGCGCCACAGCCGCGACACCGGTTCGGGGGCGTCGACCCGGTCGGCCAGCGCCTGCTCGGCGGCGTCGACGTCGACGAGCGTGCTGTAGGAGTCGAACGTCACCGTCTCGACGCGGTCGGCGTCGAATGACATGCCGACGAGTTCGCTCCGAACGCACCTAAAAGCGAGCCAGCCGGGCGACGCTGCCGGCGACCGCGACCGTGGCGGAGCGGCCGCTCAGAACTCCGCCGCCGTCGTAGGGTCGTTGCCGACCGCGTCGTCCCAGATGACCAGCACCGACGGCAGGACGAACAGCGACGCCAGGAAGGAGTAGACGATGGACAGCGCCGTGAGCACGCCGAACTGGCCGATGACGGTGAGCACGGCGAAGACGAGCACGCCGATGCCGAAGACGGTCGTCGCCATCGACCCCGCGAGCGCCCCGCCGGTGCCCCTGACGGTCCGGTCCAGCGCCGGCCACAGCCCCCGCTCGCGGCGCTCGTCGACGAACCGGTGGACGACGTGGACGGAGTAGTCGATGCCGAGACCGATGGTCAGCGCCAGGATGGTCGCCGTGAAGGCGTTGAACGGGATGCCGACGAGCCGCATCGTCCCCGCGACGGCGGCGACGGCGACGACGATGGGGACGGCGTTGGCGATGCCCAGCGAGGCCGCCCCCTCCAGGACGTTGTAGACGACCAGCAGGTAGACGAGCGTCCCGGCCAGCGCCACCGCCAGCGAGAGCACCGCCGATTCGAGGATGAGGTCCGACACCGCCTGGAAGACGACGACGCTGCCGGTCGCGATGGCGTCGCCGCGGTAGCGGTCGGCGACCGCGCGCCCGTCGGCGGTCACCTCGTCGTTGCCGGCGTCGGCCTCCGTGTCGTACACCACCCGAGTCGAGCGGTAGTCCTCCCCGAGGTACTGCAGAGTACGGTCCCGCGAGGAGGACTGCAACAGGTAGTCGTACACCGATTCGAGGTTCCGGTCGGGCACCATGTCGCCGTCGCGGTCGTTGCGGGCGACCAGCTCGCGGAACTCGGGGTCGCGGGCGGCGCGGTCCTCGATGACGGTGAGGAGGCTCGTCGCCTCCGCGCGGCGGTCGTCGGCGACGAACGTCGACGGCGGGTCCCGGCTCGCGCCTTGAATCTCCTCCAGTGCCGAGTCCCTGGTCATCCGCGTCTCCCAGTAAACGGTGACCGCCTCTCCCTGGGAGCTGGTGAACTTCGCTTCGAGGAAGTCGAGCTGGGCGACGACGGTGTACTCCGACGGCGCGAACGGCTCGGGCAGCGACTCCAGGTAGTCGGGGGTGTCCGACGGCGGGAGGAAGTCCTCTTGCGTGAACGTCGTGTCGACGCCGGTGGCGTAGTAGCCGGCGCCGATCGAGGACAGCACCACGAGCAGGACGAACGCACGCGGCGCTCGCCGCGCTATCCAGACGCCGCCCTGGAGGAGCCGGCTCAGGCTCGACCCCTCGGTCCCGAGCGGTCGCTGGCTGAACGTCGGAATCGGGATGTCGTCGCGACGGCGGTCGAGCCACACCTTCGCCGCCGGGAGGAACACGCCGAAGATGAGGAAGGTGAAGCCGATGCCGACCGCGGCGACGACGCCAAAGTCGCGGATGGGCGCCAAGCTGGAGACCAGGTTGGCGAGGAAGCCGATGACGGTCGTGCCGGTGACGATGAAGAAGGCGACGAGCAACTGCTCGCTGGCGACGTCCATCGACGACCCGACGCTCGCGCCCTCGACGCGCTCCTCGCGGTAGCGGTTCACCGCGTGGATGCCGAAGTCGATGCCGACCGCCAGCAGCAGCGGCGGGATGGTTATCATCACCTGATTGAACGGGATGCCGGCCAACCCGAGGAAGCCGAACGTCCAGACGATGGCCATCACCAGCGCCGTGCCCCCGAGCAGCAGGTCCAGCAGGTCGCGGTACGCGAGGACCAGGAATCCGACGATGAACAGCACGGCCGCGGGCGTGACGATGAGCAGGGAGTCGGTGATGACCGTCGAGAACTCGGCGCTGATGAGGCCGGCACCGAAGACGGTGATGTCGCCGTCGACCGTCGCCACGACGCCCTGTGCGCGCTGTTGGATCGGCGTCAGCGGCGAGGAACCGCCCTGCCCGGCCGCCGAGCCGCCGCCCGCGCCGGGCACGTCGTGGGTCACCACGCCGATTGTCGCCGACGCCGAGGTCGCCTCCCGATTGAAGTCGTCGCTGAGGGTGCCGGTGAACCGCGGCTGGTCGGCCAGCTCCCGAATCGCGGCGTCGATGTCGGCCGGCGACGACCGCTCGACGGCTCGAATCTGTGCGTCGAGCGTCCGCGCGGAGGGGTCGAGCTGGCGGGCGACCTGACTCGCGGCCGAACTCGTCGCCGTCACGCGGAGGTCCTCACGCTGGTCGAGGCGGTGTTGGACGCGCAGCATCGACAACAGCGCCGGCTTGGCGAGGACGTTCGGCGCCCGCTGAATGAGCTGCGTGCTGCCGGTGTCGGCGGCGAACGTCGGCGAGAACTCGCGGTTCACGTCGCTCAGCGCCTCTTCGGCGGGGATGTCCTCGGCGAACTGCTGGGTGCCCGCCGCGGTGGAGACGTTGCCAAGTCCGCCGGCGAAGACGAGCGACACCAGCAGGAACGCCAGCGCGACCCGGCCGGGACGCTCGACGACGAGCGCTCGGACCGTCTCGCCCGGGCCGGTTCCGGCGCCCTCCTGGGCGTCGGTCCGGTCGGTCGTGCCGGCGACGGTGCCGTCCCGGTCGCCGAGAGAGTCGCCGGACATCTACCTGCGCCGGTAGGCGTAGGCGGCTCCGCCGCCGAGGGCGCCGAGGGCGCCGACGCCACCGACCAGCGTCAGCGGGAGCCCGCCGCCGTCGCCGTCGCTCACCGCCACGGGCAGCTTGTAGGTGTCACTGATGCGACTCTCGCCGTCGGCGGTCTCATACTGGAAGTCGACCTCGGCGGGGTAGGTCTTCGGTCGGGCGTCGCCGCCGACGGAGAGCCCGAACTCGACGGTCGCCGTCTCACCGGGGCCGAGTTCGGAGACGAACGCCTCGTCGTCGCCGCTGGAAAGCGGCGCGTCGGCGTACAGCTTCGCGGAGATGTCCCGCAGCGGCCCGTCACGGGTGTTCGTTATCTCGACGGCCAGCGTCCCGCTCTCGCCGGTGGTGAACTCGGCGTCGACGGCCGCGGCGTCGAACGCGTCGCTCTCGGCGGCGACGCTGACGCGGGCGTCCTTGGCGTCGGTGACCGCCACGTCGTCGGCGGCGTTGCGGTAGCGCACGCGGAACGAGAACAGCCGGTCGCCGGCCTCGGCCGCGCTGGCGATGGCCATGTCGAGGGAGAACTCCGCGGCCTCGCCGGGCGCGAGGTCGCCGACGGCGACCTCCGTCTCGATGGGGTCGACGTTGGGGTTCTCGGTGACGAACTGAACGACGACGTTCTCGGCGCGACGCTGGCCGGTGTTGACCACCCGACCCGTGACGGTGCCCTCCTCGCCGACCTCCAGCGTGGTGGAGACCTCACGCAACGCGAATGTCTGTTCGGCGTCGGGCGTCATCCCGAACCGTAACGGCCGGGACTGGCGCTCGCGACCCTGCTCGTCCTCGTAGGAGACGGTCGCCTGGAGACTGTAGCTGCGGTTCTCGGCGGTGTCGCTGACCGTCGTCTCGACGGTCACGGTCTTCGACTCGCCGGGGGCCCACGAGCCGACGAACCGGGTCGTCGAGGAGCTGCGACCGAAGGTCACGTCCGGCGACTGCGAGGCGACGGTCACCGCGGCCGCTGAGGCCGTCTCGGAGCCGACGTTGGTGACGTTCAGCGTGAGGGTGCCGCGCTGTCCGACCGGGGCCTCGGCCGAGACGCGCTCGACCTCGAACCGGGCGCGGTCGTTGACGCGGACAGTGGCGTAGACGGTCGTCGTCTGGGGGTCGGAGCCGTCGTCGACGTAGCTCACCTCCAGGGGGACTCGGTATGTGCCGGCCTCGGCGTCGGCGGCGACGGTGACGCCGACGGTCAGCTCGCGGGTCGCCCCGTCGCCCATGGAGCCGAGCTTCCGGGGGCCGGAAGAGACGTCGATGGGGCCGGCGTCCTTGACGGTGACCTCCACGTCCCCGGCGCGGTCGGCCGACTCGTCGGGGTCGGCGGCGTCGTTGCTCAGCAGCACCGTGAGTTCCTGTGAGGCGCCGGGGGCCAGTTCGGGTTCGGGGACCGACGTCTGAAAGTTCGGCGTGTCGAGCGCCGTCGCCGGCAGCGGTGCGACCAGCAGCGTGACGAGGACGAGGACGATGGCAGAGCGTCGCATGGTATAATAGCGGTCGGAGCCGCGTTGACTCGGTAAACGGCGCACGGCTTATTAAGGAGTGGTAAACCGCGATGAACGGCAGTCCAGTTTCGCGTCGCGAGAACCTCGGCTCGTCGTTCGGCTTCGGTACGGTCATTTTGACCCACCGTTCGGCGTTATCGTGTGTGATTTCAATACAGATACTCTTTTCAGGGTCGGTTCGGTTGAGGGAGACGATGAGCGGAGGGTCGGGTAGACGTGTGTTGGTGGTCGGCAGCGATCAGCGCGCCGACCGGCTGGTCGAGTCGCTGTCGGCCACCGGCCTGAAGCCGCTACAGGCGCCGTCGGTGCCGGTCGGCGTCGCGACCCTCGAAGAACGCGCCGTCGACTGCCTGGTCGTCACGGGGGCCGTCGACGACCCCGCCGACGCGTTCGCCGTCGCCAGGCGTCGGGGCAACGACGTCGCCGGCGTGTACGTCGGCGAGGCGGTCGCGTCGCTGCCGGCCGGCGTCGAGACGACCAGCTACGACGACGCGGCCGCGACGGTCCGGCGGCGGCTCCTGACGACCGCGGTCGACGACGCGGAGCCGGTCGACGGCCCCGATCCGCTCGCCGCCTACGGCGCGACGGTCGCCCACGAGCTGCGCAACCACATCGAGGTGGCGACGCTCGCGCTCGAAAGCGACCAACCCGACCGCGTCGAGGCGGCGCTGGAACGGCTGGAGGACCTGGCCCGAGAAGCCGAGGCCGTCGCCGGCGGCACCGTCGCGGAGACGGCGGCGGTCCCCGTCGCCGACGCCGTCGACGACGCGGCCGAGCGCCTCCGGACGCCGATGCTGACCGTCGAAACGCCCGTCGACCGCACCGTCGAGGCCGACCGGTCGCTGCTGACGCTGCTGTTCGAGAACTGCTTCCGCAACGCCGTCGAACACGCCGCCACGCCAGACGGCGGCGACGCCGCCGAGAATCACGCCGGCACGACCGCAGAGGACGCCGACGACGTGGCCGACCTGTTCGACGTCAGCAACGGCGACCAGACGACCGTCGAGTCGGAGGGCCGCAGCGCCACCGTCACCGTGGAGTCGACCCCCGACGGGTTCGCCGTCGTCGACGACGGACCGGGGTTCGAAACCGACCGACCGTTCGCGTGGGGCGAGACGACCGGCGACGGCCGCGGCACCGGGCTGGCGGTCGTCGAGCGCATCGCGGCGGCCCACGGCTGGACGGTCGCCGCGAGCAACGACGACGGTGCCCGTATCGACGTGCGGCTCTGAGCGACGGTCCGATGCGGTCTACGACTGCGCCAGCAGCTCGTCGTCGATGGCGACGCCGAACCCCTCCGTTCCGAGGTCGTCCAGCCGGTCGTCGAGCGTCGCCTTGAGCTCGGTCAACTCCGACTGGAGCTCGTCGTACTCCGACAGCTCGGCGAGCGTCTCGTCGTCGTGTTCGGTCTCGAGCACGGCGATCTTCGACGCCAGCGAGAAGTACTCCTGGAGCTGTTCGTCGTAGGTGGCCCGCGCTGCGAGTCCCTCGACGGTGGCCAGCAGGTCGTCGCCCGCGACGGGCTTGACCAGGTAGTCGTCGAACGGCATGGCGAGGATGTCGCCGTCGGGCTCGACCCCCGTGAGCATCGCCACCCGCGGGTCGAGCGGTCCACGTCGGAGTTCGCGTAGCACCGCGTCGCCGGACATGCCCGGCATCCGTCGGTCGAGCAGCACGACCTCCGGCTCGGCCGTCGCGGCCGTCTCCAGCGCTGCCCGGCCGTCGTAAGCGGTAGTCACCGCGTACTCATCGGACAGGCGAGCCGCCTGCCCGTCGGCGACGGCCGGCTCGTCGTCGACAACGAGGACGGTGAGATCGGACATGCGTCGTGTTCCTAAGGAGTAGTCCAACGACGTAAATAACTTTACCTGTGAGTCGATTCCGCCGCCGCTCACTCGACGCGGTCGGGGTCGGTCACCGTCTCCGCGGCGTCGACGTCGCCCGTATTGACGGTTCCGGTCGGCTCGAACAGCAGCACCTCCGCACCCGTCTCGGCGACCGGCCGGTGTTCGACGCCCGCCGGGACGACGAGGAGTTCGCCGGCGTCGAGCCGAGCCGGGTCGCGGTCGCGGAACTCGATGCGGAGCCGGCCGTCCCGAACGAGGAACAGCTCGTCGGCGTCGTCGTGGCTGTGCCAGACGAACTCGCCGTCGAGTTCGGCGACTTTCACCGCCTGTCCGTTGAGCTCGGCGGCCACGCGGGGCGTCCACGGCTCGTCTATCCGGTCGAACGTGTCGTCGAGGTCGATGGGACCATCCATGTCGACCGCGACGGCAGCCGACCGGGAAAGGGCTGCGACGGCGGCCGGGGTCGCCGCGTCGTCGCTCTCCCCTCGCGTGGCTCCGCCGCGCTGGCTCGGCCGCGGCGCCGCCCGCTTACTCAGCGGCGACGCCGTCGGGGTCGGGGTCCGGGTCCGGGTCGGCGACGCCCAGCTCCGACAGCGCCCGGCGGACGACCACCGCCTCCACGAGGTCGCGCTCCTCGGTCATCGGGTCCTCGCGGGCGGCGACCGTCTCCGCCGCCTCCGTGAGCATCCGCCGTTCGACTTTCGTCTGGTCGGGCTCGTCGCGCACGTCGTTCAACAGCGCCTCGAAGTCCTCGCGGATGTCGAACGACGCGCGAGCGACGTTGCAGCGCGACAGCGGGAGCAGTCCCATCTCCAGCACCAGGTCCCGAACCGTCTCCCAGTCGTCCTGACAGAAGTGGACGGACACCTCGCCGACGATGTCCCGCCAAGCGATGGGGTCGCTGTGTTTCATCAGCGTCACCGCCCGCGGCGGGAGGTCCAGCCGGTGGGCCGTGTCCGGGTCGTCGCAGAGACAGCACGGCTGTTCGGTCTTCCCAGTGTACACGATATCCTTAGGGGCCGAACCGACATGTGTCGTTCGCTCGCGGCTACCCCTCGTCGGTATCGTCGGTGTCGCCGGCGTCGGCGCCGTCGGTGCCATCCGCGTCGTTGTCGTCGGCGACGACCTCCATCATCCGCGCCGCCCCCGTAGTCTCGGGGAACGCGATCTCCATCGGCAGCCCCCGGAGGTCCGTCGGCGGCGACGACGGCAGCGACGCTAACTCGGCGTCGTGGACCCCGCTGGCCGCCAGCGCGAGCGCGTCGAGCACGTCGTCGCGACCGACGTGTTTCCGCAGCGTCGCCTCGACCGCGCGGTCGTACGCCGCCACGGCGTTCGCCAGGTGGTCGGCGAGCACCCGTCGCCGCGCCACCAGCCCCCGCCGGTCGTGTTTCGAGTACGCCAGCGGGAACCCGCCGGAAAGCGCCCACAGCGCCACCTCCGGGTGACACTCTCGGACGGGAACCCCGTCGACGACGGCTCGGCCGTCCGCGACCGCGAGGGCGTCGTCGACCTCGCCGACGGTCGGGACGATGTTCCAGGTCTGCTTCGACAGCGTCGGACCGTCGTTGCGCTCCCGCGCGGCCTCGTAGTCGAGCGCGGCCCGGTCCTCGACGACCGACCGCGTCGGCGGGGTGAACACGGTCGCGTGTCGCGTCCCTAGCACCCGCCGAGCGAGGTCGTCACAGCGGCGCGTCCCGCTCTCGGGGAGCCCGACGGGCATGTCGACCAGCACGCGGTCCAGCGGGGCCAGCGCCGCGAGCGTCGCTGCAAACCCACGGTCGGGTTCGAAGGCGACCCTCGCCGTCCGGCCGTCGACGACCGCGGCGACCCACCCACCAGAACAGGCATCCACTCCGGCAACTCGCACATCTCCGTTCTCCGGCCGAACCGTCTTCAATCCCGTGACCCAGTCGCGTCCGTCCGCTTCCGGCTGCCCCGGGTCGCGTCCGTCCGCTCTCGTCCGTCTCGGGTCGTTCGCGAACCGTCACCGTCACCACGCCGCGACGATAACCGACCACGATGACGGACCAGACGCCGCCGCCGACGACCGGGCTACACCACGTCACGAACATCTGCACCGACATGGAAGCGACCCGGGAGTTCTACGAGGACGTGCTCGGGTGGCACACGGTCAAGCGAACCCAGAACTACGACGACCCGGGGACGCCCCACTACTACTTCTCGGCGACGCCGGCCGGGGAGCCGGGGACGACGGTCACGTACTTCGAGTACCCCGACTCGCGGGGGCGCCCCGGGCCGGGTGCGAGTCACCACTTCGCCTTCGGCGTCGCGGACGAGTCGACGCTGCGGGCGTGGCAGTCGTACCTCCGCGACCAGGGGGTCCGGGCCTCGGCGGTCAAAGACCGAACGTACTTCCGGAGCGTCTACTTCACCGACCCGGACGGGCTCGTCTTCGAGCTGGCGACCCGCGAGCCGGGGTTCGCGGCCGACGAGGATGACCCCGGAAGCCACGTCGTCGACCCCTTCGACGACGAGCTGACGCCGGTCGCCGAGGTGGAGGACGGCCCGGCAGGGGAGGGTCCGGCCGGGGAGGGCGAGTGAGATGACGACCCGTTCGGGGGAGCCGACCGACTTCGGGTCGGCGTACCGCCTGCTGTCGGGCGCGGTCATCCCGCGACCCATCGCGTGGGTGGCGAGTCGGACGCCCGACGGCGCCGACAACCTCGCGCCGTTCAGCTTCGCCAACGTCGTCGCCGTCGACCCGCCGACGCTGATGATCGCGCCGGTCGGCACCGGCGACGACCGCAAGGACACCGCGCGCAACGTCGCGGCGACGGCGGAGTTCGTCGTCCACGTCGTGACCGAACCGCTCGCGGAGGCGATGAACGCCACCAGCGCGACGCTGCCGGCCGGCGCCTCGGAGTTCGACCACGCCGACGTAGAGCCCGTCGAGTGCGACGCGGTCGACGTCGCCCGCGTCGCCGCCGCGCCCGTCGCCTTCGAGTGCGAGCTGTCCGAGACGGTCGAAATCGGCGGCTCAACCGTGCTGTTCGGCGAGGTCGTGCGCGCTCACGTCGACGACGACCTCCTCACCGACGGCCAGTTCGACACGACGAAGTTCCACCCGGTCGGTCGCCTCGCCGGCGGCTGGTACGCGACGACCGAGGACCGGTTCGAACTCGAACGCCCGCCCTGACTCCTGCGTCGGCGTCGGCGGCGTGACGTCGACATCAGCGCCGACGACCCTCCTCACGCCGATTCGACCTGTTCGGCAACCGCCGCCAACCCCCGTTTCAGGACGGGCACGTAGCCGACGGCCCACGGCGGCGTGCGGAAGGCGACCCGGGCTCGACCGTCCGCTACGGGAGCGACGACGTGACCGGTGGCCGCGACGCCGGCGACCGTCCATCGCCAGCGACCGGTATCGTCGCCGGCGTCGCCCTCACCGCCCTCGCCGGGTGCCGTGCAGTCAGTGATTTCGAACGACGCCCACGTCGCCAGCGCGCTCGTCGGACCGACCCGGACGCGACCCGTGAGCCCCGGTCGGACGGTCTCGGCGCCCCCGGCGTCGACGGCGTGGACGGTCGGACCCCACGACGGCCACTCGTCGAGGGCGACGAGACGCTCCCAGGCCGACTCCACGCCGGCGGCGACGACCCGCTCGACGGAGAGCCGTCGCCCCGCGTCGGTCGCGACCGTGCGCACCTGGCTGGACACGACCACCCGTCGCGTCGACAGCTACCTCAACCCGCCGCCGCGGAGATTTAAACAATATAAGGTAGTACAACTTCTTTCATGGGAACGGTTAACAACTATTCGCTCCTGAGTGAACATTACGATGACCGACGACTGCAAAAAGACGATGCGAGACGTGCGACACGAACCGCGAGCTGACGGCGTTTCGTCGGCGACGGTCTGGGAACGCGGCCCGGACGCGGCCGACGACGCAAGCGCCTCGGCCGACGACTGAACGCCGGTCGGGAGTCCCGTTCTCGCGGTCGACCAGACGTGTCACCCGCGCCGTCTCCGCTCCTCGTGGCTCCGCCGTTGGGAACAGTTATATCATCTCACCCGGACGACTGATACGGATGAGTTCGGTCGCCGACGGCGTCGACGTGTCGACGCTCTCACCGCGCGCCTGGCGGCTGCTGCGGGTGGCCGCCGGCTACGAGCAACGCGCCGTCGAGACCGAGGTCGACGGGCTGATGCAGGCGCACGTCTCCATGCTGGAAAACGACACCCGGAGCCTGTCGGTCCAGCGCCTCGAACTACTGTTCTCCCTCTACGCCGCCGAACTCGGCGACGCGCAGATACGGGCCATCGTCGACAACTTCTGAGTCCGAGCGACGGGGGCGAGGTCGAACGCTCGGCGCCGAGTCCCGGACGCCGTCGCTCGCGGCGTCTCGTCGTATCATTAATACACTTTTGGGGTGGAGTGCGCGTGTTATCTACGTTAGTGACACACAAACCCATGACGCGGAACTTCGACCGGCGGGAGATGCTGAAGTCGCTCGGCGCAGCGGGGGCAGCCACCGGCATCGCGGGCTGTCTCGGCGCCGGTGGGGGCGGCGGTGACGACGTCATCGCGCTCGGCGGTTCGATGAGTCTCTCCGGCGACAACGCCGACCTCGGGCAGCTCTATCGGGACGCCTACGAGCTCACGATTCAGCGCATCAACGAGGACGGCGGCGTCGAGGCCGGCGACGGCAACACCTACGAGCTGGAGATGGTCCTCCGGGACGACGAGACCGACGCCTCGAAGTCGAAGTCCATCTATCAGGAGCTCATCGACCGGGAGGGCATCGACTACCTGCTGGGGCCGTACTCCTCGACGGTGACGCTCCCGGCGTCGGCCGTGGCCGCACAGAACGAGCGACCGATGGTGGAAGGCGGCGGCGACTCGCCGGAGATATTCAGCCAGGGCAACGGCTGAATGTTCGGACTGCTGCCAACGGCCAACAAGTACGCGCTGTCGTCGGTCGATCTCGCGCAGGCGCAGTCGCCGGCGCCGGAGTCGGCGGCCATTCTCGCCGAAGACGACACGTTCAGTCAGTCAACGGCCGACGGCGTCCGACAGAAGATTCGGGACGCCGACCTCGACCTCGTCGTCGACCAGACGTTCCCCTCCTCGACCTCGGACCTCTCGACGAACCTCGGGCGGGTCCGCGAGGAGGACGCCGACGTGCTCATTCTCTGTGCACACCAGAAACACGCCATCGGTATGGCCAAGCAGATGGAGAGCCAGGAGGTCAACGTCGACGGCGATGGCGACGGTCGGCTCGTTGAACGGCTCGTTCGAGGAGGAGACCGGCGCCAACGGGAACTACGTCCACGGGCCGTATTCGTGGGCGATCAACGCCGACTTCGACGACCCGGTGTACGGCTCGACGAGCGACTTCGTCGAGGGCATCACCGAGTACGGTTACGATCCGGACTACCACAGCGCGGCCGGGGAGTCGGTCGTGCTCACGTTCGCAAACGCCTTCCAGCGGGTCGACGAGCTGACGCCGACGAACGTCCGCGACGAGATCGCGGAGATACAGTTCGAGTCGGCGTACGGGACGGTCGCCTTCGACGACTCCGGGGTCATTCAAAAGGAGATGCTGGTCTACCAGTGGCAGCCCGAGGCGGGCAAGCAGATCGTCCGGCCGCCGCAGGTCCAGCAAAGCGAACCCGTCTACCCGATGCCCGACTGGAACGAGCGATAGATGGCGCTGTCACAGTTCGTGGTGAACGGTCTGCTGGTCGGGGCGCTGTTTGCCGCCGTCGCCGTCGGCTTCGCGCTCATCTGGGGCGTCGTCGACATCATCAACCTCGCGCACGGCGAGATGGCGATGCTGGGCGGCTACGTCTCCTGCGCCATCATAACGGCGGTGACCGGCGACGCGACCGCCTCGCCGGCGCTGGCGCTGGCGACGGTGCCCGTCGCGGTCGTGGTCGTCTACGGGGTCGGCTATCTGCTCCAGCGGACGCTGGTCGCCCGCGTGACCGACGAGGACCTGTTCCTCACGCTTCTGGTCACGTTCGGCCTCAGCATCCTCATCCAACAGCTCGCGCTGCAGGTCTGGAGCGCGACGCCGCGGTCGATCGGCGTCACCTTTCAGCAGTCCTCCCTCGCCGTGGCCGGCCTGGTCGTGCCGAAGCTGAAGCTGCTGGCGTTCGCCGGCAGCGTCGCGCTCACCGGGGCGCTGTACGCCTTCCTCCAGGTGACGCGGCGGGGGCGGGCCATCAGAGCGGTCTCACAGAACGCCGAGGCCGCCGCGCTGGTCGGCATCGACGTCGAACACACCCGGGCGGCGACGTTCGGGCTCTCCTCGGCCATCGCCGCCGGCGCGGGGAGCTTCGTGGCGATGATTCTGAACGTCCAGCCGCAGATGGGGCTCATCTACACGCTGAAGAGCTTCGTCATCGTCGTCTTCGGCGGCATCGGCTCCGTGCCGGGGGCGCTCGTCGGCGGCCTGTTGCTGGGCACCGTCGAGGAACTCACCACCGGGCTGGTTTCCAGCTAGTGGACGCTGGCCGTGTCGTTCTCGCTGCTCATCGTCCTGCTGTTGGTCAAACCCAGCGGGCTGTTCGGTGAGGGGGTGACCGACGAGTGAACGTCGGCGACCGCCTCGCCGACGCGACGGCGACGGCTGTCGGCCGCCGTCGCCCCGATGACCGACCGGCTCCCGGCGCTCGTGGGACCGGCCCGAGCCGACCGCCTGCTCACCGTCGCGGACGAGCACGGCTGGTCGCTGCTGGCCGGGGTCACTGTTCTCGCGGCACTAGTGCCGCTCGGGCTGCAGGCGGGGTTCTACATGACCGTCCTCACCGAGCTGTTCCTCTTCGCCGTGTTGGCGCTGTCGTGAGACCTCGTCGGCGGGCAGACCGGCTACCCGAGCTTCGGGCAGATGGGCTTTTTCGGCCTCGGCGCGTACACGACGGCGACATCGCGTGTCTCATCGGACCGAACGGCTCCGGAAAGTCGACGCTGATGAAGTCGGTGTACGGCTTCGCCGACGTGTTCTCGGGCGCGGTCCGGTTCCGCGGCGAGAACATCACCGGTCGGTCCCCCCAAGACAGCCTGCGGGCCGGTATGAGCTACGTGCTGCAGGACGCCTCGGTGTTCCCGGGGATGACCGTCCACGAGAACATGCTCATGGGCGGGTACGTCTTCGACGACGACGACCGCGCCGCGGCCCGCGCCGAGGAGCTGTACAACGAGTTCCCGATACTCGGGGACATCCGCACACAGAACGCCGGCTCGCTGTCGGGCGGCCAGCGACGGCTGCTCGAACTGGCGCAGTCGCTGGTCGTCGAGCCGGACGTCATGCTGCTGGACGAGCCCTCGATCGGGCTCGAACCGCGGTTCATCGACGACGTGTTCGAGCGGATTCAGCAGCTGAACGACCTCGGAACGACCATCCTGCTGGTCGAGCAGAACGCCGAAAAGGGGCTGTCGGTCGCCGACAAGGGGTTCGTGCTGGCCTCCGGAGAGATCAAGTTCACCGGCACCGGCACGGAGCTGCTGAAGAACGACGAGGTTGGCCGGCTCTATCTCGGCGGCTAACCTCGGCCGACAGAAGGGGGCCTGGGCGCAAGAGCGACCGACGCCCTTCCACGTCGACGGTCCAGAACCGAGGAGAGCCGTTCACTTGTCTGAACGTTACTCTCGCCGTCGGCCGTGGATTTAGGTCGCCCCCGCACGTGGCTGTGGGCATGATACGGGTCGAGGGGTTGCAGAAGGTGTACGGCGACTTCGCCGCGGTCGTCGACTCGACGTTCTCCGTCGCCGAGGGCGAGGTGTTCGGGCTCGTCGGTCCCAACGGCGCCGGAAAGACGACGACGCTCAAGACGCTGTCGGGGCTCGTCGAGCCGACCGCCGGCGACGTGCGGGTCGCCGGCTACGACGTCAGCGACCCGGAGATGCGTCGGGTGCTGGGCTTCCTCCCCGAGGAGTCGCCGCTGTACGAGGACATGACGCCGCGGTCGTACCTCCGCTTTTTCGGCGACCTCTACGACGTCGACCGCGAGCTAACCGACGAGCGAGCCGGCCGCGCGCTCGACCGGCTCGACCTCGAACACCGCGACCGGCGGCTGGGCGACATGTCGAAGGGGATGAAACGGAAGGTCGCCATCGCCCGCTCACTGGTGAACGACCCCAAGGTGCTCGTCTACGACGAGCCGGCCTCGGGGCTGGACCCGCTGACGACGAACGAGGTGCTGGAGTTCGTCCGCGAGCTCCGCGCCGGCGGCAAGACCGTCGTCTTCAGCGCACACAACCTCTATCACGTCGAGTCCGTCTGTGACCGCGTGGCGGTGATGAACGAAGGAGAGATCATCGCCCGCGGGGCCGTCGCCGACATCCGCGCCGAGAACGGCGAGACTGAGTACCACGTCACGACGACGGTCGCCGTCGCGGACGCCGAGCCGGTCGAGGGCGTCGCCGTCGCCGGGGTCGCCGGTGAGGACGACGGTCGCGTCACGGGCGAGACCGACCGCTACCGCGTCGTCGTCGACGACGTGGCGACCGTCGAGACGGTCCGCGACGCCGCCCGGGCCGCCGGCGGCGAGGTTGTCGACATCCGCTCGCGGGAGCCGAGCCTCGAAGACGTGTTCCTCGACCTGACCGGGGAATCGATGCCGGGGCGGCGCCGCGTCGCCGGTGGCGACGCGTGAGCGGCGCGAGCGACGGGGAAGGGCCGAGCGACGGCGACGTCGACGCCGCCGGCCGCCACTCGGAGCAGGGGCCGGACAGACGCCGCCTGCCCCGACGGGTTGGCGACCACCTCGCGGCGGTCTGGCGCATCGCGCGCTGGGAGGTGAGCCACACCGTCGGCGTCGCCGACCGTCGGACGGTCGCCCTCGCGGTCGTCGCCGTCCTCCTGGCCGGCGGCGTCGCCGGCGCCGCGGCCGCCGTCGGCGACACCGCGCTCGACGAGGGCATCTACGCCGTCGGCGTCGACTCGAACAGCCCCTACCACGACCCGGTCGCCGCCAGCGCGCCGCTGTCCCCGGTCGGCCCGGCGGGGGCGGACCTCGGCGAGGACGTGGACGTGCTGATACGCGACCGGGACACGAGCGACGCCAGCGCCGAGTTCCTCGTCGCCGACACCAGACGCGGGCGGGCGGCGCTGTCGGCGCTCCGGACGGCGGTCACCCGCTACAACGACGGGCAGATGGCGGCCGAGTCCGACGACTCGGCGGCCTTTCCGGTCGTCGTCTCCGTCCGGTACGCCGAGCGCGACGACCTCCGACGCGGCGACGGGGGAAGCGACGGAACCGCGACCGACGACGGCACCGGCGGCGGAGACGGAACCGACGGCGGCTCGGACATGGGCGGGGCCGCCGGAGGCGGGTCGTTCGGCGGCTCGGGCGCCGATGGGAGCCGCGCAGCCCCGGACTTCGGCGGCGGCGTCGCCGGGCTCTTCGGCGACGGGACGAACTCGGGATCGCCGGCGGACGTGCAGCCCCCGTTTCCGTTCTCCTCGCTCGTCCTGGCGTTCGCCTTCCTCGTCCCGCTGAACTTCGTCGTGCAGGCATACGGCGGGACGATTCTCGACGAGCGCGTCGACCGTCGCGGCGAACTCCTCCTGGTCGCGCCGGTCGGCCGCGGCGACATCGTCGCCGGGAAGACGCTGCCGTATCTCGCGGCCGCGCTGGCGGCCGTCGCCGCCGTCGCCCTCGCCGTCGGCGGGGGGCTGCTCTCGGTCGCCGCGGTCGCCCCGGTCGCGACGCTGTATCTCGGCGCCGCGTTCCTCGCGGCGATGCTCGCCCGCTCGTTCAAGGAGCTGACGTTCGTCACCGTCACCGTCTCGGTGGTGCTCACGACGTACGTGTTCGTGCCGGCCATCTTCGCGGAGGTGACGCCGCTGGCGCTGGTGTCGCCGCTGACGCTCGTCGTCCGCGATTTGGAGGGCGCCGGCGCCGGACTGGCGGCGTACGCCTTCTCCACGGGGCCGTTTTACGCCGGCTCGCTGGTGCTGTTCGCGCTCGGCGCCGGGGTGTACCGCGAGGAGGACATGTTCACCCAGCGGGCGGTGCCGCTGAAGTTCCTCGACGCCTTGGACGCCCAGCTGACCGGCGCTCCTAGCGTCGCGCTGTGGAGCGCGCTGTTCGTCCCCTTCGCGTTCATGGCCGAGCTCCTCGGGGTCGCCGTGCTGTTCGTCTTCCCCGCAGCGGCGACGGTGCCGGTGCTGCTGGTCGTCGTCGCCGTCGTCGAGGAGGTCGTCAAGAGCGTCCACGTCTACGCCGGGGTCGCCTCGGGCCGGTTCGAGCGGGCGGCGCGGCCGGCGGCCGTCGTCGGCGTCGCCTCCGGCGTCGGCTTCTTCCTCGGCGAGAAGCTGCTCGTCGTCGGCCAGCTGGTCGGGCTACCGGAGCTGGCGCTCGGACGAGCGGTTGCCGCCGACGCCGGCACCGGACTCGGCGTCTCCGGAGTCGCCGCGGTCGGGCTCCTGCTCGCGCCGCTCGCCCTGCACGCCGGCACCGCGGCGACGACGGCGGTCGGCGCGACGCGAGGCCGACGCGGGTATTTCGCCGGACTGGCGGCCGCGGTCGCGATTCACGTCGGCTACAACCTCGCCGTCGTCGGGGTGATCGGCGGTGTCTGAGGACCGCGTCCCCGACGACCGCGACCCCCGAGAGCCCGGCGAGCCTCAGCACAACGGCGGCCGACCGGCGGCCGCGGACCCTCCGTTGCCCGAACCGGGGACGTGGGCCGCGGCGGAGGCCGAGTCGGCCGTCGAGCGCGACGGCGCGGTCGGCGAACGGCGACTCCGTCGAACGCCGCTGGTCGTCGTCGCCCGGCGGGAACTCCGGTCGCTGGCCAGCGAGAAGACAATCGTGCTCGCGTTGGCCATCCAGCTGTTCGTGGCCGCGTTCTCGTCGTTCCTCGTCGTCGGGCTGGTGTCGCTGTACGACCCCGGCGGCGTCTCGGGGTACACCGTCCAGACCGCCGTCAGCGGCTCGACGACCGACGAGCTGCTGGCCGCCGTCGACGACACCGACGGGGTCACCGGCCGGGCGTACGACTCCCGCGAAGCCGCGATGGACGCCCTCGCCGACGGCCGGGTCTCGGCGGTCCTGCACGCCCGTGAGACGGACGACGGCCGCGTCGCGGTCGCGGCGACGGTCCCCGACGGCGACGTCCGCACGACGGTGACGGTCGCTCAGCTCCGGGAGGTGCTCGGGACGTTCGAGCGCGCCGAGCGCCTCGACCGGATACGGCGACTGGAGCGGACGCCGCTGGCGCCGCCACCTCGGACCGGCGGCTCGCCGTACTTCGGGTTCACCTACACCGTCCTCGTGCCGGTGCTCCTGTTGCTGCCGGCGTTCATCGGCGGCTCCGTCGCCGTCGACTCCGTCACCGAGGAGATCGACCGCGGGACGCTCGAACTCCTGCGGGTGACGCCGGCGACGCTCGCGGAGGTCGTCGGCGGAAAGCTGCTGGTCGCGGTGGGGTTGGCGCCGGTCCAGGCCGCCCTCTGGCTGACGCTGCTGTCGCTGAACGGGACGCCGGTCAGCCGGCCGCTGTCGCTGCTGGCGCTGGCGACGGCGTTCGCCCTCGCCGCCGGGAGCCTCGGGGCCGCCGTCGCCCTATGGACGCCGGACCGGCGGGCCGCACAGTTCCTCTACTCCGTCGGCGTGCTCGGCCTGTTCGGTGGGCTGACGCTGCTGCCCGGCAACCCGGCCAACGTCGTCGCCCGGTTCGCCGTCGGCAACCCCGACCTCGGCACCGTCGGAGCGCTCGTCGGCTACGTCGTCGTCGCCGTCGCCGGAGCCGTCGTCGTCGCCCGCCTCGTCGACGACGTCGACCCGGAGGCGCTGGCCTGAGCCGGTCTCTGGACCCGCCGTTCCCGACTTCGCATCGCGTTTCGAGCGCGTCGACTGCCTGTCCCGTCGCGAGTCGTCGGTCGCCGGGGTCGTGAAGCGGTGACACACTGTGGTTCGACCGGTCCGCAAGGTTGAACCCACAGCCCGCGCCATCCGCTCTCATGAAGGCGACCGCCCGCGCACACCCGATTCAGGGACTGGTGAAGTACCACGGGATGCGCGATTTCGACCTGCGTCACCCGTACCACGACTCCATCTCCGTCTGCACCGCGCCGTCGAACACGACGACGACGGTGGCATGGAAGCCCGACGGCGAGGACGACACCGTGGTCATCGACGGCGAGACAGTCACCGGCCGCGGCGCCGAGCGCGTCTCCCACCTCGCCGACCACGTCCGCGAGCTGGCCGGCTTCGACCACGCCCTCCGCCTGGAGTCGGAGAACTCCTTCCCCTCGAACGTCGGTTTCGGCTCGTCCTCGTCGGGGTTCGCGGCGGCGGCGACGGCGATGGTCGAGGCCGCCGGCCTCGACATGACCCGGCCGGAGATATCGGCGGTCGCCCGCCGCGGGTCGTCGTCGGCCGCTCGCGCGGTGACCGGCGCGTTCTCAGACCTCCACGCCGGGCTCAACGACGAGGACTGTCGCTCCGAGCGCATCGACGTCGGCGTCGGCGACGACGGGTTCGACCCCGAGGCGGACCTCCGCATCGTCACCGCGCTGGTGCCGAACTACAAGGAGACCGAGGCGGCCCACGAGGAGGCCGCCGACAGCCACATGTTCGAGGCCCGGCGGGCGTTCGTCCAGGACCAGCTCGTCGAGATGCGCGACGCGCTCCGGGCGGGCGACTTCGAGCGCATCTTCGAGACCGCCGAACACGACTCGCTGTCGCTGACGGCGACGACGATGACCGGGCCGGCCGGGTGGGTGTACTGGCAGCCCGAGACCATCGCCGTATTCAACGAGGTCCGCCGGCTGCGCGAGGAGGAGGAGCTGCCGGTGTACTTCTCGACGGACACCGGCGCGTCGGTGTACGTGAACACGACGGCCGAACACGCCGACGCGGTCGAGGCGGCGATTTCGGCCGTCGGCGTCGAGACGAACGTCTGGGAGGTCGGCGGCCCCGCGCGGGTGCTGGACGAACGGGAAGCGCTGTTCTGACTGTCATCGTCGTTCGTCAGGCTTACTTCCCGGCCGGCGGATGCTCCGGTATGCGCACGCTCTCGGAGGTCGACACCGTCGGCGTCGTCGGCGCCGGCACGATGGGCAGCGGTATCGCGCAGGTGGCGGCGACCCACGGCTACGACGTGGTGATGCGTGACGTGAAGGAGTCGTTCGTCGAGTCCGGCTTCGAGACCATCGACGACTCGCTGGGGCGGGTCGTCGACCGCGGGGACATGACCGAGGCCGAGGCCGCGGCCGTCGTCGATCGCGTGACCGGCACCACCGACCTCGGGGACGTCGCCGAGGCCGACCTCGTCGTCGAGGCGGTCGTTGAGGACCTCGACGTCAAGCGCGACGTCTTCGCCGACCTCGACGAGGCGACGCCCGGGGACGTCGTCCTCGCGACGAACACCTCGACGCTGTCCATCACGACCATCGCGGCGGCGACCGACCGCCCCGAGCAGGTCGTCGGACTGCACTTCATGAACCCCGTGCCGGTGATGGACGGCGTCGAGGTCGTCGACGGCGAGCGGACCGCCGACGAGGCGCTGACGCTGGCTCACGAGTTCGCCGACTCCCTCGGGAAGGAGACCTGGGAGTCCGACGACAAGCCCGGCTTCGTCACCAACCGCGTGCTGATGCCCTGGATAAACGAAGGCATCCGCGCTTATGACGAAGGGGTCGCGACGAAGGCGGACATGGACCGCGGGATGAAACTCGGCACCAACGTCCCGATGGGGCCGCTCGAACTGGCCGACCACATCGGGCTGGACGTCTGCCTGCACGCCTCCGAGACGCTCCACGAGGAACTCGGCGACCGCTACAAGCCCGCGTACCTGCTGAAACGGAAGGTCGAGGCCGGCGACCTCGGGAAGAAGACCGGGAAAGGCTTCTACGAGTACGACTGACGGACGCGACGGTATCCGACTCGTCGGCGTCTCTCGGCCCGAAGACGCGCCAGGGTTCCACTTTTCTCTTGACGTCGACGGCGTACTGGCACGTCTCCCGTGAACGGAGGGAAGGGACTCGGATTCCGCAGCCGGCGCGGCCGGAATGACACGTTTTTTGACCCTGTTCCGCGCACCTCCGCACATGAAGGTCCGAATCGGCGAGGGAGCCACGGAGGAGGAAGCCGCCGCGGTCGCGCGGGCGCTGGCCGACCACCTCGGCGCGTCGGTGGCGGTCCACGTCGGCGACGCCGACGACGCCGCCGCGAGCGCCGACCCGTCCACGGTCGAGTACCCGCTCGAAGACGACCGCGAGCCGGGCGAGCGCGAGGCGGCGCTTCGAGAAGAGATCGCGGACATTCTCGACGGCGGCCCCGAGAAGTACAAGGACCGCCTCCCGGAACAGGGCAAACTGTTCGTCCGCGACCGGCTGGAGCTGTGGTTCGACGACGACGGGGGCGTCCCCGCCGCAGGCGACGGAGAGTCAGCGGTCGGGAGCGACGGTGACGGCGACGGCGACGGGGAAAGCGGCGACCGCATCCTCTTCGAGGACGGCAAGTTCGCCAACTTCGACGAGTGGCACCCCGAGAGCCCGGAGGTCGACGACGAGACCGGCGCCGACGAGAGCGCCCGGCTCCCGGCCGACGGGCTCATCACCGGCGCCGCGGCGTTCGAGGGCCGCGAGCTCCACTTCATGGCCAACGACTTCACCGTCAAGGCCGGATCGATGGCCGAGAAGGGCGTCGAGAAGTTCCTCCGGATGCAACAGCGGGCGCTGAAAAACGGCAAGCCCGCGCTGTACCTGATGGACTCCTCGGGCGGACGCATCGACCAGCAGACCGGCTTCTTCGCCAACCGCGAGGGCATCGGGAAGTACTACTACAACCACTCGATGCTCTCGGGGCGGGTGCCACAGATCTGCGTGCTGTACGGCCCCTGCATCGCCGGCGCCGCCTACACCCCGGTGTTCGCCGACTTCACGGTCATGGTGGAGGGGATGTCGGCGATGGCCATCGCCTCCCCCCGGATGGTGAAGATGGTCACCGGCGAAGACATCGAGATGGACGACCTCGGCGGGCCGGCGGTCCACGCCGAGGAGTCCGGCAGCGCCGACCTCGTCGCCGAGGACGAGCGCCACGCCCGTCGGCTGGTCGCCGACCTGCTGAGCTACCTGCCCGACAAGGCCGGCGAGGACCCCCCGCGCAGCGACCCGACCCCGCCGACGTACTCCCCGGCGGGCATCGACGAGGTGGTTCCAGAGAACCCCAACGAGCCCTACGACGTGCACGACCTGCTCGAACGGGTGTGTGACGCCGAGTCCGTGTTCGAGCTCAGACCCGACTACGGGGAGGAAATCGTCACCGCCTTCGCCCGCATCGACGGTCGTCCGGTCGGCGTCGTCGCCAACCAGCCCGCCCAGCGGTCGGGCGCCATCTTCCCCGACGCCGCCGAGAAGGCCGCGGAGTTCATCTGGACCTGCGACGCCTACGAGATTCCGCTGCTGTATCTCTGTGACACGCCGGGGTTCATGGCCGGCTCGCAGGTGGAGAAAGACGCCATCCTCGAGAAGGGTAAGAAGTTCATCTACGCCACGTCGTCGGCGACGGTGCCCAAACAGACCGTCGTCGTGCGCAAGGCCTACGGCGCCGGCATCTACGCGATGGGCGGGCCCGCCTACGAACCCGAGAGCGTCATCGGCCTCCCGTCGGGCGAAATCGCCATCATGGGGCCGGAAGCGGCCATCAACGCCGTGTACGCCAACAAGCTCGACGCCATCGACGACCCCGAGGAGCGCAAGCGCCGCGAACGGGAACTGCGCGAGGAGTACCGCGAGGACATCGACGTCCACCGGATGGCCAGCGAGGTCGTCATCGACGACGTGGTGCCGCCGTCGACGCTGCGTCAGGAACTGGTCAACCGCTTCGCGTTCTACGAGGACGTCGAGAAGGAACTGCCCGAGAAGAAACACGGGACGATTCTGTGAGGAGAGCCGCGGGCTCACTCCGTCCGCACCGCCTCGACCAGCACCGCCGCGGCCAGCCCCGTCAGTCCCACGTCGCGGGCGAACACGTCCCAGAACAGCCCCTGCGTGAGGGCGACGACCAGCAGGTACGCGCTCGTCGCCGCCAGCGAGACGGTCGCGACCGCGGCGCCGACGCCCGTGTAGCGGTCGGCGACGAGCCCGACGCCGACGGCGATTTCTGGCGGACCGTTGAGCAACATGAACGTCGTCGGCGAGACGACCAGCAGCGGCGCGAGCCAGTCGACGACGTACCCCGCCCAGACGGCGGGGGCGACGAGCTTGTGCGCGCCGGCGACGACGAGCATCGCGCCGAGCCCCCAGCGCGCGAGCGTCGCCGACGGCGGCGCCGCCGCGAGCAGGGCGGCGGTGCGGTCCCAGCGACGGAGCAGCGACGGCAGGTCGGTCACACCCGGACGTGGGACGCTCGCGACAAATGCGGCTCGGTCCGTCGGGTTCGCCGTTTCTCGGCCGGGACTCAGCCGTCGTCGTCGCGCTTCAGCGACAGTACGGTCCGGTCGAACTCGCAGACGAGGGTATCGTCGCCGTCCTCGCCGTCGACGGTGAACGCCTCGACGTGCATCGTGACGACCCCGCGGTCGCCGTCGCTGGTCTCGCGCTTGTCGGCGACCGTCGACTGCGCGCGCACGGTGTCGCCGACGAACACCGGGTTCGGGTGCTCCACGTCGTCGTAGGAGAGGTTGGCGACGATGGTGCCGTCGGTGGTCTCGGGGATGGAGATGCCGACGGCGAGGCTCATCGTGTACAGCCCGTTGACCAGGCGCTCGCCGAACTGGGTCTCGGCGGCGAACTCGGCGTCGAGATGCAGCGGCTGCTGGTTCATCGTCATGTCACAGAACACCTGGTTGTCGCGCTCGCTGACCGTCCGCCGGGTCGCGTGCTCGATGGTCTCGCCGACCGTGAACTCCTCGTAGTAGTTGCCGGGCATGTCGACCGAGTCGGCCGGTTCGCGCAAAACGATGTCGGTCATCGGAGGTGGCCACAAGAGATTTTATCGACAATCGATGCGAAATAAAGTGCAGTCCGAGGAGGAGTCCCCGTTCGACCCATGACACGCACAACAACAACCCTCTTGCTGACGGCTGTCGTCGTCTGCGGCGCCCTCGCAGGGAGCGCCGTGGCGGCGTCTGACGCATCGATACGCTCATCACCGGCCGAACCCGGCGTGTCGGCGACGCACACCGTCACGATAACCGTCGGCGACAACGCGACCGGCTCGCTGAACGGTCTGCTGGTCGACCTGCAGAACGCCGGCGCCGACGTGAGCGAGGTGAGCGTCGACAGCGTACAGACCGTCGGCATCGACCGAGGCGACGACGACAGCGGCGCGACGGTCGACGAGACCGTCGACGACGACTTCGGCTCGGTGAAGACGGAGAACAACGGCCAGACCGTCGACTTCCGCTTCGGCGGGTCGTACTCGCTGAACGCCGGCGACGAGGTCGTCATCGTCTTCGGCGACGTTGACAACCCCCAGAGCGCGGGCGAGTACGACGTCCCGGTCGACGTCAACCCACAGAGCAGCGGCGGCCAAGACACCGCCACCCTCGCCGTCGGCAGTGACGCCGGCCCGACCGAGACGACCGCGATGGAGACCACCGAGGACGCCGGCGGCGACGGCGACGAGGCGACGACCGACGACCCCGACGGGGGCGAGACCACCGCCGACGGCGACACCGACACCGGCACCGGCACCAGCAGTCCGGGCTTCGGTCCGGTGCTCGCGCTGGTCGCGTTGCTGGCGAGCGCCGCCCTCTTAGCGCGGCGGTAGCCCGTCCCGTCGCGGCTCCGGCGGCGACTCCCGCTGAGTGCCGTCGGGCGTCGGCCGCCCGTACCGACCGGAACGGACCGAGCGACCGGGCGGATTTATTTTCCAGAGGAGCGTGGCCACGACCATGCCACGCCGGAGCGTGCTGTTCTCGCCGGGCGATCAGCCCGAACTCATGCACAAAGCGCCCTCGACCGACGCCGACGTCGTCGTCTTCGACCTGGAGGACGCCGTCGCGCCGGCCGCGACCGCCGACGCTCGCGACTCGGTCCGGACGGTCCTGACCGACGAGGGGTTCGCCCCCGAGGCGGAGGTCGTCGTGCGGCTCGCGGAGCCGGCGACGGACCTAGAGGCGCTGTTCGCCGGCGCGGAGCCGACGCTCGACGCCGTGATGGTCCCGAAGGTCGCCGGCGCCGACGAGGCGGCCGCGGTCGCCGAGCAGTGTGGCGAGTACGACCCGACGCTCGACGTGTTCGCGCTCGTCGAGTCCGCGGCCGGGGTGCTCGCCGTGCCGGACGTCGCCGCGGTTGAGGGCGTCTCGGCGCTGGTGTTCGGCGCCGAGGACTACGCCGCCGACGTGGGCGCCACCCGCACCGACGACGGCGATGAGGTGCTGTACGCCCGCGAGCGGGTGGTGGCCGCCGCCGCTGCCCACGGCGTCGACGCCGTCGACACGCTGGTGACGGATTTCGAGGACCGCTCGAAGCTGCAGACCGACGCCCAGCTCGCGGTCCAACTCGGCTACGACGGCAAGCTCGCCGTTCACCCCGGACAGGTCCCCGTCATCAACGACGCGTTCACGCCGACCGAGGCCGAAATCGAGTGGGCCGAAACCGTCCTCGCCGCTCGCGAGGACGCCGACGGCGCCGTCTTCGAGGTCGACGGAGAGATGATAGACGCGCCGTTGCTGGCCCAAGCCGAGCGCATCCTCGACCGCGCCGACCGGTCAGTCGAAGGTCAGGAGTGACCGCCCGCAGTCCCCCTTCGCTCGTGGCCAACGGTGGGAAATTATCTCACCCCTGCCGGCGATTCGGCAAACTTATGCCACGGCCTCTGCCACCTCCGAGTGAACTATCATGTCTAATGAGGCGAATCCCTTCGAGAGTCTTCAGGAGCAGATCGACGACGCGGCTGCCTTCTTAGACGTCGAGGACGACATCGTCGAGCGGCTGAAATACCCCGAGCGGGTGCTGGAGACGAATCTGACCGTCGACATGGACGACGGCTCCATCGACCGGTTCAAGGCGTTCCGGTCGGAGTTCAACGGCGATCGCGGGCCGTACAAGGGCGGCATCCGCTACCATCCGGGCGTCAGCCGGGACGAGGTGAAGGCGCTCTCGGGGTGGATGGTGTACAAGTGCGCCGTCGTCGACATTCCCTTCGGCGGCGGGAAAGGCGGCATCGTCATCGACCCCGCGGAGTACTCCGCGGCAGAGCTCGAGCGCATCACCCGTTCGTTCGCCCGGGAGCTGCGGCCGTTCGTCGGCGAGGACAAGGACGTACCCGCCCCGGACGTCAACACCGGCCAGCGGGAGATGAACTGGATAAAGGACACCTACGAGACGCTGGAGAACACGACCGAACCCGGCGTCGTCACCGGGAAGTCCATCGACGCCGGCGGCTCCGAGGGTCGGGTCAGGGCGACCGGTCGCTCGACGATGCTAACCGCTCGCGAGGCGTTCGACTACCTGGGCCGCGACATCGTCGGCGCGGACGTGGCCGTCCAGGGGTACGGTAACGCCGGCTGGGTCGCGGCGAACCTCATCGACGACCTCGGCGCGAACGTCGTCGCCGTCTCCGACTCCTCGGGCGCTATCTACCGCGCCGACGGGTTCGACCCCGAAGCGGTCAAGGAGTTCAAGCGCGAGACCGGCGCCGTCACCGGCTACGCCGAGGTCGACGAGGAACTCACCAACGAGGGGCTGCTCACGATGGATGTCGACCTACTCGTGCCGGCCGCGCTAGAAAACGCCGTCGACGGCGACCTCGCCGCGGACCTCTCGGCCGACGTCGTCGTCGAAGCCGCCAACGGGCCGCTGACGCCCGAAGCAGACGACGTGCTAACCGAGAAGGGGGTCCACGTGTTCCCGGACATCCTCGCCAACGCCGGCGGGGTGACGGTGTCGTACTTCGAGTGGGTGCAGAACCGCCAGCGATTCTACTGGACCGAGGAGCGCGTCAACGAGGAACTCGAACGCGCCATCACCGACGCCTTCGACGACCTCACCGAGGCCTACGGAAGCCTCGACCTGCCGAACTTCCGAACGGCGGCGTACGTCGTCGCCATCCAGCGCGTCGTCGACGCCTTCACCGACAGCGGGAACTGGCCCTGACCGGTCGGTCGGATTCTCCTCTCCTTTCCGTTCGCAGACAACCGCCGCCAGGCGGGCCGTCGCCTCCCCGTTGGCCGGCCAGTTTTCGCGTCACCCGGCGAATATAAACGCCGCCCGCCCCCTCGCTGAGACATGGAACGCTACGACCTCCTCTATCGGCTGTACGAGGAGTTCGAGACGGAGACCCTCCGGGAGTACCAGGAGCTGGTCGACCTGTTCCCGCCGGTCGACTCCCGGGTCGCGCTGGACGCCTGGCAGGAGGCCAACGACGAGCTCACCGAGCGCAAAGACGAGATACGCGAGGCGTTCGCGGCCGGCGAGACGGTCGCGGACGTTGCCGCCCGCGCCGACCGCGAACAGGCGTTCACCGCCCTGGACCTCCAGACGCGGTACGGCCGCGAGCTCGACGCCCTCGTGCTCGACGTCGACGAGACGCTGCGCTCGGCCGGCCGCACCGACAACGAGATTCCCCGGGAGACGCTCCACCTCCTGACGGAGTTCCACGACGACGGCGTCCCCATTGTCATCTGCACCGGCCAGACCCTCGAAAACGTCAAGGGGTTCATGATTCAGGGGTTGGGCAACGAACTCGTTCACTCCGGGCGGTTCTCCGTCGTCTACGAGGCCGGCACCGGGGTGTTCACACCGGGTCACGGCTCGGACACCAAGCGCTTGCTGTACGAGGAGCTGGACGACGACGTGCGGGCGGTGTTCGACCGGGTGCGCTCGCGGGTGCTGTCGGACGCCCCCGAGACGGTCCGGCGGTGTTGTCACCTTCAGGGCAACGAGTTCAACGTGACGCTGAAACCCAACTTCGAGACCGGCAGCGACGACGCCGCCCGGGTTATCGACGAGGCGATGGCGTGGCTGCTCGACCTGCTCGGCGAGGCCGCTGCGACGGTCGTCGACGCCGACATCGACCGCGAGGCCGGCGTCGCCGCGGCCCGCGCTCACTACGCCGACGCCGACCCGGAGCTGCGCGAGGTGCTCGAACGCGAGGGGGTGCGTTTCGGCGACGACCCGACGCCGGCGCCGGCGCTGACGGAGCTGCTCGACCGCGTCGACGCCGCCTACTACCACGCCGACGCCGCCGAAATCGGCTCCCGAGAGCTCGACAAGCCCACCGGCGTGCAGGCCGCGCTCGACGTCCTCGGCGTCGGCGACCCCTTCGTCCTCGTCATGGGCGACAGCAAATCCGACCTCCGCGTAATGCGCTGGGCCGCCGACAGCGACGCCGGGATGGCCGCGGCCCCGGAACACGCCTCGCAGGAGGTGCTCGAACACGTGCTCTCGACGGACGAACTCGTCTTCGACCGCGGCGAGGCCGCCGAGGTGCTCCGGACGGCGTACGTACTGAACCGCCTCTCCGCGCTCGCCACCGACTCCTGAACTCCTGACGACGGCGTGAGAGGTCGACCTACTCGTCGCCGTCGGGGTTCGCGTCCGGCGGCGACGAACCGAGGTCGTCGTCTTCGGGAGCCACGCCGCGGTCGTCGCCTCCGCCGTCGGCTTCGTCCTCGACGGACGACACGAACGGGTCAGGCTCGTCCGTGGCGCCCGCGACCGCCGACGCGCCGTTGCCCGTCGGCTCGCCCTCGGCCGGCGACGAGTCCTGCCAGGAGTTTGCGTCGTTGCATTGGTATCACCAGTTAGCTCCCACTCCCGCTGCTAGTCGAGGTTGCGGTCGAAGTGCTGGTCGAGGTTGCGGTCGGGGTGCTGGTCGCGGTCTCAGTCGGAGTGCTGGTTGAAGTGCTGGTCGCGGTCTCGGTGGGGGTGCTGGGCGTGTTGTTGTCGGCGTCGTCGGCGTTGATTTCGAGCCCGTTCGTCGGCGGGAACTCCCCGTCGCTGTTGGTCTTTACCGCGAAGTCGTCCTTCACGTACTCTTCCGTCTCGAGCTCTAGGTTGCCGTCGCCGTCGGGATCGGAGTCCATCTGACCGCTGGACAGCGGCTCTCCGGGTGCCGTCGCGAGCGCGACGGCGACGCCTTCATCGCCGACGGGGTTGTCACCGACGTCGGTGGAGCCCTCGTCGCCGATGCTTCCCGGCGGCTGGACGACGATAGCCTGGTTCGAGCCGCCGGCGTCCGCGAGCGTCAGTTGAACCGTCTGTGTTCCCTGGTTCTCTATCTGGAAGACGTTCTCGAAGACGGTCGTGCTGTCCCGGTTGACGCCGGTGTTACCGTTGTCCGACTCGGCGAAGCTGATGCTGATCTCGCCGGTGTCGCTGCCGCTCGCGAACGCGCCGTTCGGGTCCTCCGTCGCCGAGAGGGCGAGGTAACCGGCGGCGTCGTTCGCCACGTCGACCGTCACGTCGCGGTCGACCTCTGTGCTCGAAAACGCACCCGTTCCGACCGCCGCGCCGATGCCGGCGGCGACTGATCCCATCGCTGCCATGAATTTCCGTCGTTGCATTGTTCGGTCCGTGCATCCGGTGACTGTCCCGAACGCACTCACGACGACACAGACACCGTACCCCCGTTGTATTGTCACGGCTGAGCGCGTTCAGCCCCACTGTTGGACGCGGTCGAGACGCCGATGGCCGAACCTGATTCACGGAAGCCGCCGTCTGAACGGGACGAGTGGCTCTCAGACGGCCCCTGATATTTGACCCTCGATGACACATCGACGAATTGGCCATTTTCTCCAATATTCTTTCTCGGCAAAGTATGGTAATACGAAAAGAAACCTCCCGGAAGGGGAGGGGTCGAAAACTGGAGTCCGAATCAGCGTTCGACGTCGATCCCGAACGTGTGATGCTCGTTATGTCGTCTTTTTATTAGAACTGGATGAGTTCGTGGCGTCGCCGTGTCGTCAACACAATCCGGGCTACACGATTCGACGGGGACGCTCGACGAGGACGAGGTGTTCAACGTGCTCTCGAACAGGCGCCGGCGCTTCGCGATTCATGCGCTGTGTCGGTCCGACGAACCGTCGGACATCGGCTCGCTGGCCGAGCGAGTCGCCGCCTGGGAGTACGGCGTCGACGTCGACGAGGTGGGATACGAGGAACGAAAACGGGTGTATACGGCGTTACAGCGGTCACACCTCCCAATGATGGAGCAGGCAGGGGTGGTGCGGTTCGACAAGCGAGCGGGCGTCGTCGAGCCGACGCCGGCGCTCGAAGACGTCGACCTCTACATGGACGCCGTTCGCGGGAACGAGATCCCCTGGAGCGAGTACTACATCGGGCTCTCGGGGGTCTGTGGGGCGCTCGTCACGGCGGTGTGGGCGAACGCCTGGCCGTTCGCGCTGCTGCCCGACATCGCGTGGGCGGCGTCAATCGCGACGGCGTTTCTCGTCTCCGCGGGCGTCCATCAGTACTACACGAGGGCGCTTCGGCTCGGAACCGACGAGGAACCGCCGGAACGGCAGAGAGTGACGGAGGATGGTTGCCATTCGACCGCTCGCAGCGATGCTCGCCCTCGCCGCCGTCGTTGGGTTGGCCTTCGGCGCCGCCGGATTCAGCGGCGTCGACGCCGAGCGTCCGGTCGACGTACGCGCCGCCGCGAACCAGGAGGCGTGCGTGCCGGTCGTCGCCTGCAACGCGAGCGCCAGCAACGGGACGACCGTTCGAGTGAGCAATCAGTATCTCCAACCCGTCACCGTCACCGCGATTCTGGGCGACGAGGGCGGTGACCAACTCGCCAGCGA
Organism: Halolamina sp.; assembly: GCA_042216705.1. Lineage (GTDB taxonomy): Archaea > Halobacteriota > Halobacteria > Halobacteriales > Haloferacaceae > JBDGTQ01. The sequence continues at coordinate 54,451 of JBDGTQ010000027.1, forward strand.
CGCGACTATCGCGCCGGGTGGGCGCGAGCAGTTCGACGCCATCGAGACCAACCGGAGCGTCACGGTCGTTGCCGAGAGCGCCGGCCTCTCGGCAGAAATCGACCGGGACGTGAGAACGGCGAACTCCTCGTGCTGATCGGCCGCGACCCCGAGGCCCAGCGCGGCCGCTTCTTGCTCTCAAAAGGTTTACCATATTCCGAGTGAACCCACTTACATGGGCAACGACATCGACTACGGCGACCTCCACGATCCGAACGCGGAGTACACGATGCGGGAGCTCTCCGCGGAGACGATGGGCGTGACCGCCGACCGCGGCGGCGGTCGCGACGTGGAGATCACCGACGTGCAGACGACGATGGTCGACGGGAACTTCCCGTGGACGCTCGTCCGGGTGTACACCGACGCCGGCGTCGTCGGCACCGGCGAGGCGTACTGGGGCGCCGGCGTTCCGGAACTCATCGAGCGCATGCGGCCGATGATAGTCGGCGAGAACCCGCTGGACATCGACCGGCTGTACGAACACCTCATCCAGAAGATGTCCGGCGAGGGCACCGTCGAGGGCGTCACCGTCACGGCGGTGTCGGGCATCGAGATCGCACTGCACGACCTCGTCGGCAAGGTCCTCGACGTGCCCGCCTACCAGCTGCTCGGGGGCAAGTACCGCGACGAGGTGCGAGTGTACTGCGACTGTCACACCGAAGCCGAGGCCGACCCCGAGGCCTGCGCCGCCGAGGCCGAGCGAGTCGTCGAGGAACTGGGCTACGACGCGCTGAAGTTCGACCTCGACGTGCCAAGCGGCCACGAGAAAGACCGCGCGAACCGCCACCTCCGACCCGGAGAGATACGCCACAAGGCCGACATCGTCGAGCAGGTCACCGAGCGCGTCGGGGACCGCGCCGACGTCGCCTTCGACTGTCACTGGACGTTCTCCGGCGGCTCCGCAAAGCGCCTGGCCGCCGAACTCGAGGCGTACGACGTCTGGTGGCTCGAAGACCCGGTGCCGCCGGAGAACCTCGAGGTTCAGGAGGAGGTCACCAAGTCGACGACGACCCCCATCGCCGTCGGAGAGAACCGCTACCGCGTGACCGAACAGCGTCGCCTCCTCGAAAACCAGGCCGTCGACATCGTCGCCCCCGATCTGCCGAAGGTCGGCGGGATGCGCGAGACGCGGAAGATCGCCGACGTGGCGAACCAGTACTACGTCCCGGTGGCGATGCACAACGTCTCCTCGCCGGTGGCGACGATGGCCTCCGCGCAGGTCGGCGCCGCCGTCCCGAACAGCCTCGCCGTCGAGTACCACTCCTACGAGCTGGGCTGGTGGGACGACCTCGTCGAGGAGACCGTCATCGAGGACGGCACCGTCACGGTCCCCGAGGCGCCGGGGCTGGGGGTGACCCTCGACATGGACGCCGTCGCCGAGCACATGGTCGACGGCGAGACGCTGTTCGACCCGGCCTGACCGGGTCGGACGCGCCGGACGCGACTGGGCACCGCCAGGCCGGCGGCCCGGTCATTTGCGGCGAACCCCAAACGGTAGATACGTCGGGCGAAATACGATGGCACGGACATGGTCGCCGTCGTGCTTCTCGTCGGGCTGTTGGTGGCAGCGTTCGTCGGGTTCAACATCGGCGGCTCCTCGACCGGGGTCGCGTTCGGCCCGGCCGTCGGCAGCGACACGATTTCGAAGCTGTGGGCGGCCGGGCTGATGTCGGGGTTCGCGCTGCTGGGCGGAGCGACCGTCGGCACCAACGTCATCCGGACGATGGGGGGGCGCATCGTCCCCGCCACGGAGTTCACGATGGTGACGAGCGTGGGCGTGCTCTTTTTCGTCGGGCTCGCGCTGCTGGTGTCGAACCTCTTCGGCGTCCCCGCCTCGACGTCGATGACGGCGGTCGGCGCCATCGCCGGACTCGGCGTCGCGACCGACACCGTCCGGTGGGCGGTGATGGGTCGCATCGTCTCGTGGTGGCTCGTCTCGCCGATACTGGCGTTCTGGCTCTGTGCCATCGTCGGCCGATATCTCTACCCGTACATCGCGGCGAACCTGCGCCTGGACTCGCCGGACGACGAAGCGCCGACCCTCCGAGAGCGCGTCGGGACGGCGCTGGTCGTCGCCATCGGCTGTTACATGGCCTTCTCCGCCGGCGCCTCCAACGTCGCCAACGCGGTCGCGCCGCTGGTCGGGAGCGGTCAGGTGGGGCTGTACCAGGGCGTGCTCCTCGGCGGCGGCGCCATCGCACTGGGGGCGTTCACCATCGCCAGGCGGACCCTGGACACCGTCGGCAACGACCTCACCGACCTCCCGCTGACGGCCGCGCTCATCGTCGAGACGGTGTCGGCGACGGTCATCACGCTGCTGTCGGCGGCCGGCATCCCCGCCAGCCTCGCGGTGTCGGCGACGATGTGCATCGTCGGCCTCGGGTGGGGCCGAGCGACGCGGACGGTGACGCTCTCGGACACCGCCGTCGACATCGTCGCCGGGGAGACGCCGGAGGTCGCCGGCGCGGGGCAGGCGCTCGCGGCCGACGAGGTGGAAGAACCCGCAGAGGAGTCCGTGCCCCGCATCGGCGAGGAGAGCCCCGACGAACTCGGCGCCGAGGATCTCTACGACCCCCGGACCACCGGTCGGGTCGTCCTGCTGTGGATATTCACGCCGACGCTGTCGGCCGCGGCGTCGTTCCTGTTGTTCCAGTTCGTCCTGCTCCCCTGACGGTCGGTCGGGAATCGAGCGAGGCCGTAGCTTCGGGACTGAGCCCCACCCGTTGACCACGGGAAGAGCGTCACTGTGCGACTGCTTCCTCGGCGGAGACGTCCACGACCGTCCCGAATCCGCGGAGCGCTCCGTCGGCGTCGGCGTCCGCAGAAACCGTCAGGTCCGCCTGGACCTGACTCCCGTCTTTTCGCAGGAGAGCGCCGTCATGGGTCGCCGTCCCCTCTTCGCGGGCGGTTTCCAGAAGCGTCTCCGGCGTCGCCTGTCGACGGTCGGTCTCGGCGAACAGGAGCGAGAAGTGCTCGCCGAGCACTTCGGACGTTTCGTACCCGTAGAGCCGCGTTGCGTCCTCGTGCCATCGCGTGACGTAGCCCTCGTGGTCGAGCGCGTAGAACACGTACCCATCGACGGCGTCGACCAGGAAGTCGAACATCGTCTCCTCCTCGGTCGCGGTGACCCGTTCTCCGGTGATGTCCCGTGCGGTGCAGATAGTGACGTCCTCGTGAGTGTGCGTGAGTCGGTGGTCCGTCACCAGCCGGTCGCCGCCTTTCGTCAGGCGCACCGTTTCGCCCGCCCAGTGGCCGGTCTCCCGAACGGCCGGAAGGATGTGTCGTTCCAGCCGGTCGGCCTCCTCGTCGTGGTAGAGGACCGTCCAGTGTTCGTCGAGCAGCTCCTCTCGGTCGTAGCCGAACAGCCGAGCGAACGCGGAGTTCACGTACGAGAACGTGCCGTCGGGGGCGAGCAGGCTCACCCCTTCGCTGGCGGTTTCCAGCGCCCGGTGGTGGAGTTCGGCCCGACGCTGTGCGCGTGACCGGTCGACCGCGTTCGTGATGCGGTTGGCCAATACCCTGTACTGCCCGGTTCCAGACTCCTTCTGCAGGTAGTCCGTGGCGCCGGCCGTTATCGCCTCGCTCGCGATGCCCTCGTCGCCCTTCCCGGTGAACAGGATGAACGGTAGCTCGGGGTTGTTCGCCCGGGCGGCCCGGAGGAACTCCAGCCCGTCCAGTCCCGGCATCTGATAGTCCGACACGACGCAGTCGAACGTCCCGTCTTCGAGCCGGTCGAGGCCGGCGGAGCCGCTCGTGGCCACGACCGTCTCGATGCGGTCGTCCTCGCGTTCGAGGAAACCCGCGGTGAGGTCCGCCACGTCGGGCTCGTCGTCCACGAGCAGGATTCGCATCGGTTCGGGCGGGGCCATGAGCTTACGTAATGGTACGGAGTCAAAAGAAAGAACCGGCCAAAGATGCCGCAGTTCTGTCGCCGAGGGCTCGGGGGCGTCAGCTGCGGGCGGCCGACGGGCTCGGTGTCGAACCGCTCGCGGCGAGAGTACAGGAACTCACCGCAGCGACCGCGACCGGACGCCCTCGGCGGGGTCGCAGGTGTACACCGTCGGCTCGACGCCCGTCGCCGTGGGGTAGTCCTCCCGAAGTCGGTCGGCGACCGCTGGGACGGTCTCGCGCTCGCAGAGACAGACCACGGCGCCGCCGAAGCCGCCGCCGACCATCCGCGCCCCGAGGGCACCGGCGTCGGTCGCCAGCTCGACCAGCAGGTCGAGCTCCGCACAGCTCACCTCGTAGTCCTCGCGCAGGCTCTCGTGGGAGGCCGACAGCAGCTCGCCGAGGCGCTCGTAGTCGTCGCCGACGAGCGCGTCCCGGGCGGCCCGGACCCGCTCGATTTCGGTGACGACGTGGCGCGCCCGGCGGCGCTGAGTCGCCGGCAACTCGTCGCCGACCGCCGCGAGCGCCTCCGGCGAAACGTCCCGGAGCGCGTGGACCTCGTCGTCGAGGAGGTCCCGTAAGGCGGCGGCGGCGGCCTCGCACTCGGCGACGCGGTCGTTGAACGCCGACTCCGCGAGGTCGTGGCTCACGCCGGAGTCGGCGACGACGACCCGGTAGGCGGCGGCGTTGAAAGGGACGACCTCGTGGTCGGCGGCCCGACAATCCAGAAACAGCGCCCCCTCGTCGTCGCCCAAGGCAGCGGCGTACTGGTCCATGATGCCGCAGTCGAGGCCGACGAACTCGTTTTCGGCGCGGTGGCCCGCCGCCGCCAGCGCCGCCGTGTCGCGGTCGCGACCCTGCAGTCGGTCCCAGAGGCCGGCGATCGCGAGTTCAAGCGCCGCAGAGGAGGACAGTCCGGCGCCGACCGGCACGTCGCCGGCGACCGCGACGTCGAGGCCGCCGTCAACGCCGAGTTCCCGGAGCGTCCCGAGGACGTACGCGGTCCAGTCGGCGGGCAGCGCCTCGCGGGCGGCGTCGACCGGGACGGTTTCGGTCGCGCCGGCCTCTCGGGAGTGGACGCGCAGGCGGTCGTCGTCGCGGCGGCGGCCGGCGGCGGCGATGCGGCGGTCGACCGCCATCGGGAGCACGTGGCCGTCGTTGTAATCGGAGTGCCCGCCGACGAGGTTCACCCGGCCGGGGGCGGAGGCGACCGCGGTCGGCTCGGCGCCGAGTTCGGAGCGAGCGAGCGCCCGGGCGGTCGGTTCGGGTGCCGAGGCGTCGCTGTCGGGGCCGGCGTCGCTCTCGTCGCGGGCGGTCATGTCCAAGCGAACGGCGGTCGCCGGCTTGTGCTTTGCCCCGTCAGGCCGGCGTCGTCACCGAGCGGGCCCCGAGGACCAGCCCGGCGACCAGCAGCACCGCCGAGGCCGGCAGGAGGGCGGCGAGCTGCCCGACGAACGCACCTGCGCCGCCGACGCCGAGCGCGAACAGCAGCGTCGGCCCGCAACAGGCCGCTCCCGACAACAGTGCCGGAAGCCCGGCGACGACGCCGACCCGACTGGACGGCGCACGACAGACGCTCGGCTGGAGCCGGGCATAGACGACGACCGCGGCGTTGGCGCCAACGAGCCCGCCGAGACCGGCGCCGGCGGCGACGTTGACCGGAGCGACCAGCCACGCGACCGGGCCGACCGTCAGCCGCGCGACCGGCTCGAACGTCGCAAGAGCGGTTCGCCGGAGCGCGCGGCCCACCGGGTCGGCGACGACGAGCAACGAGACGCCGCCGTCGCCGCCGGTGAGCTGTCCGAGCGCGAGGAGGTACGCGAGCAGGTATCCGCCGCCGACGACGATGCCGACGGTCGCCGCCCGCGGGTCGCGGGCGGCGCGACGCGTGACGGCGGCGGCGTGAGCGAGCGCTCCACCGAGAGCGGCGAGCGGCCCGTCGGCGCGGTCGGAACCGGCGCCGTCGTCGGTCTCACTCATCGTCGCGCGCGAGGAGGGCAGTGTCCGGGTAGAAGGCCGCCCACGAGAACCACATCGCGTCGAAGGCGGTCACGCGGTCGTGCGGGAGCGCCGCCGCCGGATGCGTCGACCCGTCGGCAAGCGTCGCAGTGCTGTCGGCGACCGACTCGACGACCGGGCCAGTGTCGCGTCGGTAGGCACGTCCCTGTCCCACGTCGGCGTCGAAGACGAACACCACCTCCTCGCCGGCGACGTGGCCCCGCTCAGCCAGCGCGGATTCGGTGACTGCGACCGGAGCGGTGTCCGGGCCGCGGGCGCCGACGACGACGCGCTTCCGGGAGAGCCGGTCGTCGTCGCTGCGGACGCCGAACAGCAGTCGGTCGTCGGAGTAGTACCCCCCGGCCGGGTTGTACGAGCCGTAGGGGTCAGAGTCGTAGTTACGAACGTATCCGGTGTCTCGCGTCAGCACCCGCCCGTCGGGGTAGCGCTCGCGAAACCGCCTCAGAGAGGTCCACGCGACCGGGACCGGCCGCAGCGACGTCCCCGTCAGCGTCCCCTCGACCGCCGTGGCCAACACCTGCGGCCACCGGGAGTCGGTTCCGCGGTCGTACATCACGAGGTTCGAGTTCAGCAGGTCGCCGGAGGTGCCGAACGTCGTCTCGCCGCGGCGGAAGCCGAGGACCGTTCCGGTTAGCGGACAGTACGTCACGCTCACCGGAACACCGCCGACGGTGTCGTTGGCGATCTCGTGCCAGACGAGAACGGACTGCGGATACGCGCGGGCGTCGCCGTCGATTTCGAGCGCGAACACGGGGTCGCCGTCGGCGAGGCGGTCGCCGACCTCGCCGACGGGTTCGAACGACGGGTCGTCGACCGACGGGATGCCGTCCTTCGGTGGCCCCCCGGAGGTGACGGCCGACCGAAGCGCCTCGTACTCTCCGGGCACCGGTAGCGTCCGCGACGCCGTCGGCGGCGGCACGTCCGCGGTCTCCGTGGGCGTCTCAGTCGTCGCCGACGCCTCCGTGCTCGTCGCTCCCTTCGTTTCTGCGTCCGTCGTGGCCGTCTTCGTCGGCGTCGAGGCCGGTCGGTCCCCCGACCCGCCGGCACAGCCGGCCATCCCGGTCAGCGCCGCGAGGCCGGCACCGAGCAGTCGGCGGCGGGTGTGGTCGTCCATACCACGATTGAGGACGAACGGCTGAAAGTTTCCGCGCGCCGGTGCGCGCCGGTCGCACAGCGCTGCGAAGGTCGACGGCAGCGGAATGACCCCACACGAACCGACGGTCCGCCGTCGTGGTCGTATCTCTCGCGGAGCGGCGTCGGGGCCGACGTCGGTGCGTACTTCACCGCGGCGCGACGAGTGGCGATATGGCCACCGTCACCGTGTGGAACGAGTACCGCCACGAGCGCGAACACGACGCAGTCGCCGAGATATACCCGGACGGCATCCACGCGACCGTCGCCGGCGCGCTGGCCGACCGCGGCCACGAGACGCGGACGGCAACGCTCGACGACGGCCCCGACCACGGGCTCACGGAGGCCGTCCTCGACGACACGGACGTGCTAACCTGGTGGGGTCACCAGGCTCACGACGAAGTCAGCGACGCCGTCGTCGACCGGGTTCAGGAGCGCGTCCTCGACGGCATGGGGCTCGTCGTGCTCCACTCCGGGCACTACTCGAAGATTTTCAAGCGGCTGATGGGCACCTCCTGCTCGCTGAAGTGGCGCGAGGCCGCCGAGACCGAGCGCCTGTGGGTCGTCGAGCCCTCTCACCCCATCGCCGACGGGGTCGGAGAGTACATCGAACTCCCCGAGACGGAGATGTACGGCGAGCGATTCGATGTCCCCCAGCCCGAAACGCTGGTGTTCAACTCGTGGTTCGAGGGCGGCGAGGTGTTCCGGTCGGGCTGTTGTTACCGCCGCGGCTCGGGGAAGGTGTTCTACTTCCGACCCGGCCACGAGACATACCCCATCTACCACGACGAAGCCGTCCAGCGAGTGCTGGACAACGCCGTCGAGTGGGCCGCCCCTGGCGACGGACCCGCACCGGAGTTCGGCAACCACGACCCGGTCGAGGGGATCGACACCGACGACGAGCGGTCGGTCCACTAATTCCGCGAGCGTCTGAGCCGGCACGGGTTCGAAACGCCGGGTCGTCGGGCAGGGTTCAAACCGCTCCGTCCCGTGAAACGGGTGATGGGCTCAGCTTCGGAGTCGGGAACCACGGGCCGATGGCTCGTCGGACTGACGCTGTTCGCGCTGTTGATCGCCGGCGCCGGGTTCGGCGTCATCTGGGCGCTGACGTACGGTCCGTTCGCCTGAGGGGGCGACCGGCGACGACCCGGTTTCGGGCGCGGCCGCTGACCCCCGCCGATTCGGGCCGGCTCCCGCCGACTCAGGCGGCGTCGCCGTGGGTGACTCCCTCGCCGTTAGCGGCGGCCTTGCGCCGGATAGCCGCGGCGGCGTTGCTCGCGTCGTAGCCGAAGAACACCTCGGAGCCGTACTCCTCGGCGACCTCCGTGGCGTGGACCAGCGCGTCCACGTCGACGTCGACGGCGTACAGCTCGACCGACAGCGGCGCGTCGAGTCGGTCGGCGAACCCCCGCGCGATGGTCTCCAGCCAGTAGGTCGTCCCGTAGTTGGTGTCGTACAGCGGGACGACGAACTCGTCGACGTGGTCGGCGATGGCGTCGAGGTCCAGCCCCGACCGCTCGTAGAGGTGGCCCTCGTAGGGGTCGGGGTACAGCGTGAAGTACGTCCGGCCGGGGATGCGAGCGGCCGCGTCGGCGACGAACTCGGTGATGACGTCCGCCCGCCAGGCGAATCGGTCCGCGAAGTCGCTGTCGGCGAACAGTCGCTCGCAGCGGTCACAGCGGCAGTACTCCGCCCGCGGGAAGCCGACGTCGTCCAGGCGGACGTCCTCGTTGGCGGCGACGCAGTCGTCGACGGTCTCCAGCAACCCCGCGCGGTACTCCTCGTGGGTGGGACAGACGTACGCCCAGTCGAAGTACGGCTGCTCGCGGGTCGCGCGGTTGCCCTCGCCGTCGACGGGCACGAGCTCCGGGCTGGACTCCGCGGCGGCGGTGTCGCCGAAACAGGAGATCATGTTCACCGCCGAGGCGAGCGGCTCGGCGCCGCGTCCGGTCACGTCCTTGACCTCGTAGAACGCCCGGTCGAACGCGTCCCACTCCGTCTCCGGCTCGTTGCGCGTGACGACGCCGTACATGGCTCCGAGTTGGCGCGTGACGTTCAAAAGGGTTCTTCGTCGGGCTGTGCGTCGTCTGGAGGCCTCACCGCGAGTCGGCGTGTCGCCCGCGGGCCGTTACTCGCTCTCGACGTCGACCTCGACGGCCTCTGAGTCGCCGCCGACGACGACGTACACCACCAGGACTACCGCTAACACGAGGACGAGTTTGCTTTTCGTCGACATGCTCGGCAGTACGCGGAGGGAGTACAAAAAACCGGCCGACGGACAGCGCCGAGCAGTGGTCGGGGACTGGCGACCGAAGACGGTGGCCGGTCAGTGGACCGCCAGGTGGGCCGCGATGTCCTCTCGGACCACCGTCCCGCAGTAGTCACAGCGCACGCCGTCGTCGACGACATCGAAGCGCGTCTCGACGGGCTCTTCGGCGTTGGTGATGCAGTTGCGGTTCGGACAGGAGAGGACGCCGGCGACCGCCGCGGGCCGTTCGACGCGGGTCTTCTCGACCACGTCGAACTCGTCGACGATGTTCACCGTCGCCTCGGGGGCGATGAGCGAGAGCACGTCCACCTCGGACTGGCTCAGCTCGCGGTCCTCGACCTTCACGATGTCCTTGCGGCCGAGGCGGTCGGAGGGGACGTTCATGCCGATGGAGACGCCGAACCCCGCCGAGCCGTCGATGCCGAGGATGGCGAGGACGTTCAGCGCGTGGCCGGCCGCGACGTGGTCGATGACGGTGCCGTTGCGGATCTTGGAGACGCGGAGTTCGTGGTCGCTCATCCGAGGAGGTCCTCCAAGAGTGCCATCCGGACCGGGACGCCGTTGTGGGCCTGTTCGAAGTAGCTCGCGTGGTCGGTGTCGTCGACCTCGGGGGCGATTTCGTCCACTCGGGGCAGCGGATGCATCACCGTCAGGTCGTCGCGGGCGCGAGCGAGCGTCTCGGCGTCGATGCGGTACTGCCCGGCGACCTTCCGGTACTCGTTCTCGTCGGGGAAGCGCTCGCGCTGGATGCGGGTCACGTACAGCACGTCCAGCTCCGACAACACCCCGTCGAGGTCGGTGTGTTCGCGGATGTGCGCGCCGGCCTCGTGGAGGTCGAACCGGACGCTCCGCGGGAGCTGGAGGCTCTCGGGGCTGACGAAGTGCTGCTGGACGTCGAACTCCGTCAGCGCCGCCGCCAACGAGTGGACCGTCCGCCCGTACTTCAGATCGCCCATGAGGCCGACGGTCAGCCCGTCGAGGTCGCCGTCGGCCGCCTCTCGCATCGTGTAGAGGTCGAGCAGCGTCTGCGTGGGGTGTTGGCCGGCGCCGTCGCCGGCGTTGACGACCGGCACGTCGACGAACTCCGAGGCCATCTTCGCCGACCCCTCAGAGGGGTGACGAAGCACGATGCCGTCGGCGTACCCCTCGATGACCCGCATCGTGTCGGCCAGGCTCTCGCCTTTGGTGACGGAGGAGCTGTCGACCGAACCCATGTCCACCGTGCGCCCCCCGAGTCGTTGCATCGCCGTGTCGAAGCTCATCTTCGTCCGCGTGCTCGGCTCGAAGAAACACAGCGCGAGCACGTCGCCGGCGCGGGCGTCGGCGACGGCGGCCGGATTCGCAGCGACCTCGGCCGCGCGGTCGAGGACGGCCTCGATGTCCCCGCGGGACAGCTGGGTCGCGGAGATGAGGTGGTCCTGTCGCATCGTTCTACCACCGCGTGCGCACCGTCTTGAATCCCTCGGGACCGCCACGCCCGCTGTGTGTCCACGGACGCGTACAGCCCTGCGGCGGTCGTTTCGAATCTCGCAACTCCGCCGTCAGTCGGCGTCGTCGACGCCGGCGTCGCTGTCGGCGACGGTCGCGTCGCTTGCGTCGTCCGCATCGCCCGCGTCACTCGCATCATCCACGTCGCCTGCGTCGTCCGCGTCGTCGGTGCAGGCCGGCGAACAGAAGTGGTGGTACTCGACGACGCCGTCCTCGACGCTCGTGACGACCCGGCGACCGGGGCCGCCCGCGGGGTCGCCGCAGCGCTCGCAGTCCGGGGGGTCCTCGTCGTCGACGAGGTCGGATGTCGGGTCGACCATCGGTTCGACCGAAGCGGCTGAACCGTATAAAAGCCGAGAGTGCGGCAGAAACCGCACGCGACGGCGGATATTGCCGAGCGGGGCGCCCGACGTCGCGGCGGTCGGCCCCTCAGACCGTCAGCTCGACGGGGTAGTCGGTCAGGTTCTCGTGGCCGTCCTCGGTGACGACGGCGATGTCCTCGATCCGAATCCCGCCAACCTCGGGGTCGTACAGCCCCGGCTCGACGGTGACGACGTGGCCGGCTTCGAGTTCGTCGCCGTCGGGGTTCAGTCCCGGCGCCTCGTGAACGTCCAGGCCGACGCCGTGGCCGGTCGAGTGGATGAACCCGGTCTCCGTCTCGGGGTCCGAACGCAGCGTGGCCAGCCCCGCGGCCTCGTACACCTCACAGGCCGCGGCGTGAACCTCGGCACCGGTCGCGCCGGCCTCGACGGTCTCCAGGGCGGCCGCAAGCGCCTGCTCGGTCAGGTCGTACCACTCCCGGACGGTCTCGGTCGGCTCGCCCCGGCAGAACGTCCGCGTCATGTCGGAGTGGTAGTTCGTCGTCTTGCTGCGGGGGAAGATGTCGACGACGATGGGTTCGCCCGCTTCGAGCGGTCCGGAACCGCGGTCGTGGGGGTCGGCGGCGTCGGCGCCGCAGGCGACGATGGTCTCGTCCAGCGCACACCCCGCCTCCAACAGCGTCACCTCGATTTCCCGGGTGACGCGCTCGCTGGTGAGGATCTCGCCGTCGTGGTGGAGGACGCCGTCCCGGACCGTCGCCTCCGCGAGGAGCGCCTCGGCGGCGGCCATCGCGCGCTCGTTGGCCGCCTGGGCTTCCCGAACGTGGTCGATTTCGGTCTCGGCCTTGGTCGCGCGGGCGGTCGAGAGCACGTCCTCGTCGTCGACCGCGACCGAGACGCCGCGGTCGCGCAGGCCGTCGGCGGTGTGCAGCGGGAACCGCTCGGGCGTGAGCACCGCGTCGACGTCGTGGGCGTCGAGGAAGGCGGCGTACGTGCGGACGCGGCCCTCCGTGCGACCGTAGTCGGCGACTCGCTCGCGGTAGCCGTACGCCGAGAGCCGCTCGACGGTCGCGTCGGCCTCCGCCTCGGCTCGGCCGTACTCCAGCCCGGAGACGAGCACCGTCGTCTCACCGGGTTCCCGCAGCGTGAGGAACGGGTCCGGCGCGTCGAACCCCGAGAGGTACAGCTGGTGGGAATCGGTGCCGTCGGCGTCGACCAGGTAGCCGTCGACGCCGGCAGCCGCCAGTCGGTCGTCGACGAGGTCGCGGTCCGAAGCCATGTTGATGGCTGCGCCCGCCGGCCCCAAAGCCGTTGCCGTCGCGGCGGTCCGGGAGGCGAGCCGCAGGGACGCCGGCGCGTGCTCGACCCCGACCGCGGCTCGCGGTCGCCGTCGAACGCGCCCGGGACTGACTACTAACTGACTGACTAGTCAGTCAGCCGCTGAGCGCGGTGGCCCAGCGCAGCGACGGGGGGCACGGACCGCGCCGTTGTCTCCGGTCGCGTCTCGGAGCCCGATTCGTCGCCGAACGCGGCCCTCTCCGGCGGCGACCGGGAGTGACGGAACGCTTTAGGGTCGGTCCGTACAGTGGGGTCGTATGAGCGATTTCGACCTCGACCTCCGTCACGCCGAGGAACAGCTGGAGGACGACGAGGGCGACGGCGACGTCGTCCTCGCCGTACTGGACGGCACGACCGACCCCGCCGAGTGGGCGCGGGCGGTCTCCCGCGGGAACGTCCTCGTCCTCGCCGTCGAGGGCGACCTCAACGAACTGGCCGCCGGCTTCGCCCGCGACGTGAAAGAGGACGGCGGGTCGCTGATGCACTTCCGGGAGTTCCTCGTCGTCGCCCCAGAGGGCGTCGACATCGACACCGACCGGCTCTGACGGCGTCAGCGTCCGCGTCCTCGACTCGCCGGGTCCGCGAGTCAGGCCGAGAACCGGTCGGTCTCCGCCCCGCAGCCCGCACAGCGGAGGACGTACGTGTCGCCGTCGTCGGCGACCTCGTAGTCGCGGTCGGTCGTCTCACCGCAGGCCGGGCAGTCCTCCTCGATGACGGCGCCGTCGCTCGTCTTCGGCGCACCAACGGCGACGACGCGGGCGGGCTCGTCGCCGGTCGCTCGCGCGAGGTTCGGGTGGTCCGGCGGGACGAACAGCGCCTCGCCGGCCGCGACCGATAGCTCGCCGTCGGGCGTCTCCACGGCGAGTTCGCCGGCGACGACGTAGAACAGTTCCTCGTGGTCGGGGTGGCGGTGGTACCCCCACGGGAGCGCCTCGCCTGGGGCGGCCTCGTAGACGTTGAAGCCGAACGCCGAGGCGCCGACGGACTCGTCAACCTCCCGTTTCGCTCGCGTCGGGTTCGGCGTGTTCGGCAGGTCGTCGACGGCGACTTTTCGAAACTCCATGCTCGAAGCTGCGACGCCGAGGGTCAAAACGGCGACGGCGGCGGTCACCCAGCTCGAATCGGGGTCAGTCCCGACAGAAGGCGAGCCGGTGGCCGTCGGGGTCGCGGACGCGGACGCCGTCGCCCTCGTCGTCAGGGAGCGGCTCGCGCTCGACGACGGCGTCGCCGAAGGCCGCGGCTGCGGTCGCCGGGTCCGCCGTCCGGAAGCCGAGGTCGACGTGGACGCCGCCGCGGGCGTCGGCCAGTCCGAGCTGCGGTTCCCACAGCTCCAGGTCAAGCGGCCCGCGGAGCCGCACCCGGCGGCGCTCGTCGCCGCGGTCGACCGGGTCGAACCCGAGCCGACGGTACCGCTGCTCGGCGCGGTCGAGGTCCGCGACTTCGAGGACCACCTCGAACAGGCCCGTGAGCGCTGGGCCGTCGTGGTCGTCGCCGTCGGGCTTCACCTCGTCAGTGTCCCCGCCCCCGGTCGGCACCCCGCCGACCTCCACGCAGTGGCCGTCGGGGTCATCGACGTACAGCGAGCTGTACTCGCCGAAGCTGACCTCCTCGGGGTCGCGGGCGGCGAGGCGTTCGCGCCAGTCGTCGTACACCGCCGGCGGGCAGGCGAGCGCGTAGTGGACGTGGAGCCCGCCGCGGGGGACCGACCGCGGCCGCCGGAGAACGACCGCCGTCTCGCCGGCCCGGAATCGGAGTTCGCGGTCCCCGGTCGTCGCCAGCGAGCGCCCGAGCACGTCGGCGTAGAACGCCCGCGCTCGGTCGAGGGCGGCGACCTCCAAGCCGAGGTGGGAACACGACTCCAGCACGGCCGCCACGACGCGATGAAGGCGTTTAAACGGTCCGGGCGCTGACGGTCGGACACATGGCGTTCAAGGCTGCCGGAGAGACGCAGATGGAGCCGATAAACCGGTCGGACAGCGGCGTCGGCTGGCTGGCCCACCCCGAAGAGGGCATGCAGCGGGCCAGCCACGCCGTCGTCGGCGACGACGGCGGCGTCTGGGTGTTCGACCCGGTCGACGCCGACGGGGTCGACGACCTGCTCGCCGACTACGGCGAGGTCGCGGGCGTCGTCGTCGGACTGGACCGTCACGAACGCGACGCCGAACGGGTCGCTCGTCGTCACGACGTGGCCGTCCACGTCCCCTCGTGGATGACCGGCGTCGCCGAGGAGGCGACGGTCCCGGTCGAGCGCTTCGACGAGGGGCCCGGAGAGTCGGGCATCCGCGCCGTCGAGGTGCGGGACTCCTCGCTGCCGCCGTGGCAGGAGGCGGCGTATCTTCACGAGGCCTCCGACACGCTGTACGTCCCGGAGGCGGTCGGTACCGCCGATTTCTTCCGCACCGACGGCGAGCGCGTCGGCGTCCACCCGATGCTCCGCATCTCCCCCCCGCGGGAGGCGCTGTCAGGGCACCGACCGGACAGGCTGCTGGTCGGCCACGGCACCGGCGTCGAGAGCGACGCCGCGAACGCGCTGAAGGTCGCGCTGGACGGCGCCCGCTCGGGGACGCTGTCGCTGTATCTGAAAAACGCCAGCATGCTCCTGCCCTGAGCGACGGGCGGAGGAATCTCACAGGCCGAACGTTTTTGACTTCGGCGGCTACGTGAACACGTAGTGAGCAGTGACGCGATTCGGGCGCCCGCCGACGGCGACCGACGGAGGGCCCGAACGTGACCGTCAACGTCGAGACCGAGGGGGGCGTGCTTCGGTTCGTCGACACCATCGAGCACCGGCAGTGTCGATTCAGCGCGCCGGAGCCGATAACAGTCTCGGAGACCGACGCCGAGGAGTTCGTCTTCCCAGTCGACCGCGCCGTCGCCGTCGACGCCACGTCGCTGACGCTCGACGCGCTCGTCTCGGGATTCGTCCGCGACGGCGACGGCCGTCACGTCGCCACCGTCGACCACGACGACCGCCACGAGTTCCCGGCCGCGACCTATCTGGTCGAACTCGGGGCGGCGATGAAGCTGTACGTCCGCGCCGAGGGTCGACTCGTCGTCGACACGGACGGCCCGACCACGACCGTCGCCGCGCCCGACGGCGAGCTCCGCGTCGGCGCGCGATCACACCACCGCGAGCCGGCGGGGACGATTCGCGTCGACGGCACCGCCCGGTCGCTGATGCGGGCGGTGTCGGCGCTGGGATCCGCGCTGAAGACGACGTCGCCGGAGCGGTCGTTCCCGACGCTGCGGGGCCACCCGCCGGAGATAGCGGTGGATTCGACCGTCGACGGGGTCGCCCTCCCGGACGGCGTCGCTCCGCCCGAGAGCGACGTCCGCATCGAGGTGCCCGCCAGCCGTCGGTACGTCTACCCGGCGGCGTCGCTGGCGTACTACCTCGGCGCGACGGTCGAACCGGGGTCGGACCCGCGGCTCGTCGCCGGTGACCACGAGTTCCCGCTGGGCGGGCCCGAGGGGTACGACCGGACCGTCGAGCGGACGCTGAAGCGGACGTTCTTCCTCGACTGTGTCGTCCGCACGGAGGGGTACTACCCCGTCGACCTCGTCGAGCGCAGCGCCTTCGAGGAGACGCTCGCGACCGAGCGGTTCGCAGGCGTCGACTTCGATTTCGCCGGGCTGTACGAGGCGTCGCTGCCGGAGCGTCTCGCCGCCTACGACGAGGTGCCGTGGGCCGCCGTCGTCGACCACGTGCCCGCCTGGAAGCTGACGACCCACCTCGCGCCGACGGCCGACAACGCCGAACTGCTCCCGTTCCTCGTCGACGACCTCGCGGTCGTCCGCCTGCCCGAGGGTCGGTCGACCTCGACCGCGGACGCACAGGCCGAGGCGATGACTCGCCGCCTCGGCGGGGAGGAGTCGTTCACTCGGTCGGCCGCGACCCGGAGCGCCCGCAGCGGCGGGGGCGGAGACGACCCGCCGCTCATCGACCCCGCCGAGACCGAGGCCATCGAGCACATCTGGGCCGACGACCACGCGCCGCTGGGGGCGACGAAGGCCTCGGTCGCCGCCTTCCGAAATCGCTTAGAGCACACGCCCTCCGCGGAGATCGGCGTGACCGTCGTCTGCAACGACGACGAGATGGTCGAGGAAGGCGACATCGCGGCGTCGGTGTACGGCGACGGCTCGGACGTGCCCCTCGACGTGCGGGCGTACACCGACCTCTCGACGGACGCGCTGCAGGCGGTCCTGGAGACCGAGCGTGACTTCCTCCACTACATCGGTCACATCGACGCCGACGGCTTCGAGTGCTCGGACGGTCGGTTGGACGCCAGCGAACTCGACGAGGTCGGCATCGACGCGTTCCTCCTCAACGCCTGCACCTCCTACGAGCAGGGGATGGAGCTACTGGAGGCCGGCGCCGTCGGCGGGGTGGTGACGCTGTCGGACGTGCTGAACAGCGGGGCGACGCGGGTCGGGAAATCGATGGTGCGGCTCCTCAACGCCGGCTTCCCGCTGTACGGCGCGCTCGACGTGGCAAAAGAAGAGTCGTTCGTCGGCGGGCAGTACATCGTCGTCGGCGACGGAAACGTGGACCTGGTGCAGCATGACGGCATTCCCACTCTCTTCGAGGTGTCACAAGTTGGTCAAGAAACGTACAATCTCACCTTTGTGAACTACCCCTCAAGAAGAGCTGATATGGGAGCGATTGCCAGCAACGGACTGTTGGGCGAGAGGTACTATCTTCCGACGAGGCAAGACCTATCGATCAATGTTCAGGCCTCGAAGATGATTGAATATCTCAATGACATACCCCACTCTGTTCCTGTTCGCGAGGGAACCGACCTACAGTGGGATGAAGATTACTTCCAGTCTATGGGCCGCAGTTGACCGTCTGCGCCGCCGCGTTCCCGGCCTGACTCAGCAGCAGCAGGATCGTGAACAGTGCGCCGGCCATCCGGGGGTTCTCTGCAACGTACGCCTTGATGCTTTCCTGAGACATCGTAACTATGCACAATCCCGGGTACTGATTGAATCATTATACATTCAGCGTTGATAATTCGACCGGGACGCTCCGCGTATTTGGCCGTGCGATACGGTTAACCCATCACCAATCGTATCTGTGGTGTGGTCCACGTTACCGACGGGCTGCTGAAGGCCCTCCTCGACCGCGCCAGCGCAGACGATCCGGAGTCGGTTACGATGACGCTGTCGGCGACTCCAGCCGGGGAGCTGGCGCCGAGTCCGGACCTCGACGAGGAGACGCCGGTGCTGTCGCACCTCTACTTGCCGGCGGCCGGCGAGTCGGTGTCGGCGGTGTTCGGGATGGACCTCGGGGTGCCGGCCGGTCGCGGCCGCGCGCGGTTCGTCTCACACCCCGACGGCCGGCTGACGGTGACCCAGAGCGACGACCTCGCCGGCGTCGTCGTCGTGGCGGTGCCGCCGTACGAGCGCGACGACATCGCGGCGTTCGACCGCGGCGGCTCGCGGCTCGACCTCACCGTCGTCGAGGCGGCGCCGCCGACGGAGTCCCACCCCGAGTGAGTCAGTCCAGGTATCCCAGGTCCGCAAGCTGGTCGGTTATCTCATCGAACTCCGCCTCCGAGAGCTCCCCGCCGGACTGCTGATGCTGGATGACGATGCTGCGCAGCAGGAACCGGACGAGGTCGCTCGTCGAAGAGAAGCTCGTCCCCTCGATGGTGTCGTCGACCCGGTCGGCGAGGTCCTTCGGGATGGAGACGGTGGTGTACTCGGTCACGTTGTCGGCTGGGAGCGGCCGGCTGTTAAGCCCGCCGGCTCCGAGGAGTCGAACCGCTCGCTCCGTCCGCCGAAGGTCATCCACTCCCGCGGGCTTTTTATTCGGGAGGACGTATCGGAGGGTAATGGCTGTGAGGCCCCCGCAGGGCGACGACGACGCTCCGGAGACCCTGGAGTTCGGCATCGCCGCGTTGAACGCCCGGCTCGACCAGGGTGACGTCCGGTTCCCGGCGACCAAAGAGGAGCTGGTCGAGGGCCTCGGCGACCCGGAAATCCCCGTCGACGGAACCAGTCGGACCGTTCGCCTCTCGACGGTGTTGTCGGAGCTCCACCGCGAGGAGTTCGAGAGCGAAACGCAGCTGCTCGACATGCTCCATCCGATCTTCGAGCGCAAGCGCGAGGAAGGTGCCTCGGGGTTCATCGGACGACTGCGGGCGATGCTCCCGTTCTGAGCGTCTGCGTCGCCGTGCGGGCGTTCGTGCAGTTCAGTCCTCGAAGCGCTCCATCTGTTCGCGGTGGAGCGTGAGGATGAGGTCGGAGAGGACGCCGAACATGAGCAGCTGGACCCCGAAGAGGACGCCGAAGGCCGCGACGAGCGCGAGGACGTTGTGCGAGACGCCTCTGGTGACCCACTCGACGCCGACGTAGACGGCGATGGCGAGGCCGGTCACCCCCGAGAGGGCGCCGACGCTCCCGAAGTAAAACAGCGGGTTCGACGTCTTCGCCTGCCGGTACAGCGCCAGCAGGATGATGCCGCCGTCCCGAACCGGGTTCAGGTTCGTCTCCGAGCCGTCCGGGCGCCGCTCGTAGCGAATCGGCACGACCGTCGTGTCGATACCCTGTCGCGCGCACTCGACGGCCATCTCGGTCTCGATGCCGAACCCCGTCGCCGAGAGCTGCAACTGCTCGAAGGACTCCCGCGTGAACGCCCGGTAGCCCGAGAGGATGTCCTCGAACTTCTCGCCGTGGATGTGTTTGAACAGCCAGTTGAACAGCGCGTTGCCCGCCTTGTTGAACCGGCTCATCGCGCCGGGTTCCATGTCGGCGAAGCGGTTGCCGATGACGTGGTCGTAGCCGTTCCAGAGGGGTTCGACCATCCGGTCGGCCTCTTCCGGGCGGTACGTGTCGTCGCCGTCGGCGAGGAGAACGTACTCGGCGTCGACGTGTTCTTCGACGCCTTCGCGGACCGCCTGCCCCTTGCCCGAGCCGGTTTGGGTCTCGACGCGGGCCCCCGCCTCGCGAGCCGTCGCTCGGGTGTCGTCGGTCGAGTCGCCGTCGACGACGAGGACGTTCTCGTACCCGTTGTCGCGGAAGCCGGTGACGACGTCGCCGATGGTCGCGGCCTCGTTGTAGGTCGGGAGGAGGACGCAGACGGCGTCGCGGTCCATCGATGGTATCTGCTCAGGGGACGATTAAATGGCTTCTCAT
>JBDGTQ010000031.1:0-69748 GCA_042216705.1 Halolamina sp.
GATCTCCGGGTTATGAGCCCGGCGGAATCTCCTGGCTATCCCATCCCGCTACACGGACAGAGCACGGACGTGCATGTAAGGGTTGTGATTCGGACGCCGTATGCGGATACGAGCCACCGCGAGCCGGCTCACTCGCCGGCCACGTCCCAGGTGAACAGACTCTCTGCGACGTAGTTGACGACCATCCCGCCGGCGATGCCGACGACGTTGGCGACGGTCGGCCAGAAGTCCGCGCCGGCGACGACGAGCGTCACGTCGGTGAACCGCGTGAGGACGGTCAAGACGGCGAAGGCGACGCTCAGCCCGACGGCACGGACGAGGTGGGACCGCCCCCACCGGCGGACGGTCGCGGCCGCGTCGGCGGCGCCCTCCCCGGCGAACGTCCAGCGGTCGTTGACCAGAAACATCGTCGAGATGGAGAGTTCGGCGCCGACGGCCTTCGCGGCGAGGGCGCCGGCGCCGAGGCCGGCCGTCAGCGCGGCGACGACGACGGTCTCGATGGCCGCGCCGACGGCGCCGACGGAGACGAACTGGCCGAACCGGACCGCGTGGACCAGTTCGCTCGCCGCCTCGCGCACGCCGCCGTCGGCGTCGAGTCCACCGCCGTCGACGCCGCGCTCCTCGGCGACCGCCGCGGGGGCGTCGTCGTCACTCATTGGCTTCGACGGCGAGGCGGTCGACCAGCGTCGGCTCGGCGTCGCGGCCGCCGGCGACGAACTCGTGCACCGGGTCGTCGGCGAGCAGTTTCGCCCTGTGGCGGGCCGCCACCAGCCCGCGGAGCATCTCGACGGCGTCACCGACCGGGTCGACGGTCGACCCGGGCTTGTCCTCCCAGGCGACCGGCACCTCCGCGACCCGACTGCCCACCGCGGCGGCGACGGCGACGAGCTCGATGTCCCAGGCGAACCCCGGCTCGTAGAGGTGATCTCGAACCGCCCGCCAGCACTCCGCCGAGATCGCCTTCGCCCCGCACTGGTAGTCGAACAGCTCGGCGTCGAGCAGCCGCCGGGCGAGCCAGGCGAACCCGTTGCCGAGAAAGCGCCTAATGACGGTCTGGTGCCCGACGACGTCGGCCTCAGAGTGGCGACGCGACCCGACGGCGAGGTCCGCGCTCCCGTCCCGCACGGTCGCGACGACGTCCTCGATGGACTCCGCCGGCGTCGCGCCGTCGGCGTCGGCGAACGCCCGCACCGGCGTCGACAGCGCCTCGAACCCGGCGGTCACGGCGGCGCCTTTCCCCCGGCGACACGCGACGGCGGCGACCGACGCAGACGCCGGGAGCGACCGCTCGCGCAGCGCCGGGGCGACCGTCCCGTCGGGGTCGTCGAGCTCGACGCGCAGCGTCGCCGGCGACAGCGTCGCGTCGAGGCGTCGCAGGTACGCGACCAGCCGGTCGACGACCGGCCGGTACGCCGGGACGACGACGCCGACGCCCGTAGACATATCACTCCGTTCCGGGTCGCGGGTCAAAAACGGTGCGGAGTCGTCGGCCACCGACCCGAAGAGGTTTATCGGCCGAGCCGGTTCTCTTGGTCGATGGAGTTCGGGCTGGTCGCCGTCTGGCTCAGCGTCTACGCGGGCCTCGCCGCGCTCGGCTACCCGATAGCGGCGCGGCTGTTCCGGCGGTTCCCCGACCGCGGCGCCGGCCTCGCGCTACCGACGGCGCTCGTCGTCGTGACGCTTCCCGTCTTCTGGCTCGGGCGCGTCGCGTACGGCCCGCTGACGGTCGCCGTCGGCGTGGCCGTCCTCGCGGCGACGTCGCTGGCGGCGGCGCTCGACCTCGACGCGCTCCGGCGAGGGGAGCTCTCAGTTCACTCATCGCTCGCCGTCGACCGCGGGCCCGTCGCCCGCGTGGCGGTCGCGTTCCTCCTCTCGTTCCTGTTCCTCGTGACGGTTCGCGCCTTCGACCCGGCGGTCCACGCCATCGGCGGCGAAAAGTATCTCGACTTCAGCCTCCTGCGGACGCTGTCGCGGTCACCGACGCTGCCGCCCGAGGACCCGTGGTTCGCCGGGTCGACGGTCCGGTACTACTACGGCGGCCACCTGATGACGTCGGTCCTCGCGCACCTGACGGCCACGGCGTCGCGGTTCGCGTACAACCTCTCGCTTTCGGGCTTTTATGCCATGCTCGTCGCCGCAGCGTTCTCGCTTGCGGCGGCGGTCGCCGACGCCCGCGGCCGAGCGGGGACGACGGCCGGCGCCGCGGCCGCGTTCTTCGTCGGCGTCGCCGCCAACCTCGAACCGGTCGGGAAGCTCCTCGTCGGGGCACTGCCGGCCGGGCTCCGCGAGGCGGTCGCACCGTCCGCGAGCGACGGGCCGTGGTACTACACGCTCGACGGACTCGAAGCGCAATTCTCATACTGGGACGCCAGCCGCGTCGTCGGCGGCACCATCACCGAGTTCCCGCTGTTCGCCTGGCTGAACGGCGACCTCCACGCTCACATGATGGGGACGCCGTTCCTCCTGCTCGCCGCCGCGCTGGGATTCGCGCTGTATCGGACGCCGGCGGACCAGCGCCGCCGTCGACTCGGACTGCTCGGCGCGGTCGCCGCTGTCGGCGGGGTTCAGGCCGCCGTCGACACCTGGAGCTTCCCGTCGGTGTTCGGACTGACGTGGCTGGCGCTGGCGTTCGCGTCGGCGCCGCCGTGGGCGCTCGCGCCGCCGGCGGTCGCCGCCCCCGTCGCCGACTGGGCGGACGGCAGCCGTCTGCGGGCCGAAATCGCCCGTCCGGTCGTCGCCGTTGTCGCCGTCGGCGTCGTCGGAGCCGTCGCGGTGGCGCTGGCGGCGCCGTTTTTCGCCACCGCGGTGTTCGGCGGTGCGGGCAATCGGTCCATCGCGCTGCTCCCCGTCGAGATGCGGAGCCCGCTCGGCTCGTTCCTGCTCGTTCACGGCGCCTTCCTCGCGCTGTTCTGGACGTACGTCGGCGGCCGCGTCGACGAGCCGGCCCTGGCCGCGCTGGGCGTCGTCGCGGTCGGCGCCGTCGCCGTCGCGGTCGGGCTCCCGGCCGCTGCGCTGGTCGTCCCGGTGCTGGTCGGCGCCTGGACGCTCGCCCGGATGGACGGGACGGCGGGCTACGAGACGGTGCTGCTCGCGGCCGGCGCCGGCCTCGTGCTGCTCGTCGAGGTCGTGTTCGTCAACGAGCAGGCCGGCCCCGGCCGGATGAACACCGTATTCAAGACGTACATGCAGGTGTGGGTGCTGTGGGCGACCGCCGCGGGCGTCGTCGTCGCCGACCTCTCGGCGCCGAGCGGGTTCGGGGCCGGTCTCGGTGCCACGGGTCGGCGGCTGTTCGGTGCCACCACCCGGGCCGACGGCGGCGTCGTCGAGGACGACGGCGCCGACCCCTCGGACCCGTCACGACGGGCGGACGCCGGCGAGGGGGCGGCAGCGCTGGTCACGCGCCGGCTCGCCGTTCGCGAACTGCTGGTCGTCGCCGTGCTCCTGACGACGAGCCTCTACGGCGGGTTGGCGCTGGCCGAGCAGGTCGCCGCCAGCCGCGCTGACCCGACGCTCGACGCGACGCAGTTCGCCGACGAGCGCCACCCCACGGAGGCCGAGGCCATCGCGTGGCTCGACGAGCGCGCGACCGCCGAGGACGTGTTGCTGTCGGCGCCGGGGACGAGCCGCGCGCCGTCGCTCGACCGCGGGAGCTACCCGCACCCGCCGGGGATGTACAGGTGGGGGTCGAACCCGGCGGCGACGCTGACCGGCGTGCCGACGGTCGCCGGCTGGGCCCACGAGGTCGGCTACCGCGGGCCGGACGCCTACTACGGCCGGGTCGTTCACGTCGACGACTCGTACACGGGACTCGACGCCGCGGTCACGACGCTGCGGCGGTACGACGTGACGTACGTCTACGTCGGCCCGACGGAGCGAGCGCGCTACGGCGCCGCCCTGGTCGAGTTCGAGCAGATTCCGGGCATCGAGCCGGCCTTCGAGAACGAACGGGTGACGGTGTATCGGGTCGACTCCTCGGAGCTTCCGGAGAACTGAACGGCCGTCGAGTCGGTGGCGGCGTGGCCGCCGGCTCAGACTGCGAGTTCGCCCGCGGCGGTCACGACGGTCAGCGCCCCGGCGTCGATGGTGTCGACGTCGAGCCAGTGGGAGACGAACTGCCGCTTCTCGTAGGTTTCGCGCTCGTCCTCGGTACCGACGAGACACCACAGCTGGACCTCGTCGGGGCCGTGGTAGTCGCCCTGGCGCTGGACGGAAAAGACGATCTGCTCCTCGCCGTCGTACTCGATGACGGCCTCCTTCTGGATGCCGGGGTCGCCCTTGACGATGAGGTGTTGCATGGCGCCACCTTCGTGAACTCCGAGTTTAACCGCTTCGGTACTCACCGAGGGCCGTCGTCGCGGTCGACGGCGAGTCAGTCGGCCTCGGCGCCGACCCAGTCGAGGAACGACCCCGACAGCAGCGTTTTCCCCTGGCGGTCGACGTAGCTCCGTTGCATCCGTTCGATGGCCGTCGACAGCGACGCGCCGTCGGCGACCGCCTCCGCGACTCTGTCGTGCTTCCAGCTCGCCGGCGTCGTCTCGTGGGCCAGCCGCCCCCGGAGCGGGCGCAGGTACTCGTCGGCGACCTCCGGCGCGACCCCGCGGGCGGTGAGGCCGTCGCGGGCGGCCCGGAACAACTCGGTGTACGTCCGCCGGGTGTCGGTCGTGCGCTCGCCGTCGGCGGTTATCCAGGTGACGTCGGCGTCGAGTCCGTGACGCATCGCGGCGTAGAAGTTCTCCTTGGCGGTCTCCCACTCCAGCGCAGCCACCGGGTGGTCTTCGAGATACAGCCCCTCCATCAGGCCGGCGAACAGCGCCAGGAACGCGACGGCGTCGCGCACCGTCGGCTGGGCCGGCAGCGGACGGAACTCGACGCGGGCGTTCGCCGCGGCGCGACAGCCGCCCTCAAACACCGGGCGAATCCACCGCCAGTAGCTGCCGCGTTTCAGCGTCAGGTGGCGAAACGCGTCGTCGAACCGCTCCTGAGGGTCGACCCACATCGGTACGAGACAGTCGTCGCAGGAGATGTGCTCGACCGCCTCCGCCAGCGTCGCCACGTCGCCCGGGAACCGGACCTTCGCGCAGCCGTCCAGTCGGTCGACCGACTCGAAGACGGGGATGCGGTTCTCCATCCAGTGGTCGGCGAGCACGTCGGCCGCCGTCGCGTCGCCGTCGTACAGCTCCGGCGGAAAAAACGGGGAGTTGACCCCCAGCGCCAGCAGCGGCCCGGCGACCCGCAGGGCGTAGCCGTGATACGCCGGGAACGCCGCGGCGCGGGCGACCTGGTAGTGGGGCTGAATCGACGTGGTCAGGCTGGTCGGCAGGACGGTCGTCGTCTCGAAGCTGACGTGGGGCGTCTCGATGGCCATCCCGTCCCGGGAGTCGCAGTTGTTCATCGCCTGATACCGGACGGAGTCGCTCATGTTGACTGCCATCACCACGCCGTCGCGGTCGACGTTGTCGTCGAGGTAGTCGGCGGCGGATTCACCGGTCGGGGACACCGTCCAGAGGCCGTCGCTGACGAGGCGGATGTCTTCGACGCTGGCCCGCGTCTGGGCGGCCTCGATGCGGGCCCGGACCTCGGCCTCCTGGGCGGCGAGGCCGTGGCCGTTCAGCGGCTGTGGCGAGGTGTGCATCTCGGCGTTGTGCAGGCCGAGTTCGGACTCGAAGCCGACGAGTTCGAGCAGCCGCCGCGGGACCCGGACGAGGTCGTTCCCATCGCGGTCGCAGCCGTACAGCTCCTGTTCGAGACCGACTCGGGCCTGTGCCTGGTCGAAGGTGCCCTCCCGCAGCTCCGATTTCAGCGTCTCGGCCTCCTCGGCGACGCGGGCCTCGAACGCGTCGAGGTCGGTGGCCTGTGCGTCGCGGACGCGGTCGAGAAGTTCCGGAGAGGTCATCGTCTGTGCCGCGACGACTGCCGCCGCTACGTGGCTGTTCCCGGTGAGCACGTTTGTGTGTTCCGTCGGTGTGGGCGTCGGTGTCTCGACACACGGTAGCGTGTCGCTGGCGGCCTCGCTCCCGGACGTCTCCGGCTCTCCTCTCAGACTCGCCGCCGCGACGGCGACATTCAGATACGTACTGGAGGCTCGAACGACCGACGCAGAGCGGGACCGAAGGAACCCGCAGCCAGCCACGGCGGCCGCACGACCGGGGCCTTCCGTGCCGGCGATGCGAAGTCGGAGAGGGAGACCTCTCCCGTCCGAGTGGTAGCTGTCCCCGACCACACGGCTTTAGCCCCTGAGCCACGAACTCCGCAGTATGACTGACCCGGCCGACCTCGACGTGACCGTCGTCGACGGCTACGTCGACGAGCCGGCTCACTTCGGCGTGCCCCCGTACATCTCGACGTACCCGCGGTTCACGGCGGGCGCGCTCGTCGACGCCGGCGTCCCCCGGTCGCACGTCACCTACCACACCATCGACGAGCTCCGGGACGACCGCCAGAAGTGGGGCGACGTCGCCGACGCCGATCTCATGATTTACCTCGGCGGGATGACCGTCCCCGGGAAGTACGTCGGCGGCACGCCGGCCGAGCCCGAGGAGGTGCGCGAACTGGCCTGGACCGCCGACGGCACGACGCTCATGGGCGGGCCGGTCCGGTTCGGCGTCGGCGACGAAAACGCCGGCGCCCAGGAGATGGAGCGCAAGGACCTCGACTACGACTTCGTCGCCAAGGGGGACATCGAGGCGGCCGCCTACGACCTCGTCGACAGCGGTCTGGAAGGGTTCCCCAACCGGATGCGGGACAACGACGAACTCGACCGCTGGGCCCACCGGGGGGCGTTCGTCGTCGAGCAACACCCCAACCACCCCGACTACCTCATCGCCGAGCTGGAGACCTCCCGGGGGTGTGCCTACCGCTGTTCGTTCTGCACGGAGCCGCTGTACGGCGACCCGAGCTTCCGGTCGGCCGCCTCCGTCGTCAAGGAGGTCCAGAGCCTCGCCGAGGCCGGCGTCCAACACTTCCGGCTCGGCCGCCAGGCCGACATCCTCGCCTTCGGCGGCGACGGGGAGGCGCCCAACCCCGCCGCGCTCGAACGGCTGTACGGCGGCATCCGCGAGGTGGCGCCGGACCTGGAGACGTTGCACCTCGACAACATGAACCCCGTCACCATCGTGGACTACCCCGAGCGGTCCCGACGGGCCATCGAGATCATCGCCGAGCACAACACCCCCGGCGACACGGCCGCCTTCGGCCTGGAGTCGGCCGACCCCGTCGTGCAGGAGGAGAACAACCTGCTCGTCTCCGCCGAGGAGTGTCTGGAGGCCGTCCGGGTGGTCAACGAGGCCGCCGGCTGGCGCCCCGGAGGGAACCGCGACGACGCCCCGCAGTACGGCGCCGACGCCGCCCCGCGGCTGCCGAAGCTCCTCCCGGGAATCAACCTCGTCCACGGGCTGCAGGGCGAGCGCGAGGAGACCTTCGAGCACAACCGCCGGTTCCTCGACCGCGTGCTCGAAGAGGGGCTGCTCCTCCGTCGGGTGAACATCCGGCAGGTGATGGCCTTCGACGGCACCGAGATGTCCGACACCGGCGTCGAGCTCGCCCGCGAGCACAAGGCGCAGTTCAAGCGGTACAAGCGGGCGGTCCGCGAGGAGGTTGACAACCCGATGCTTCAGCGACTCGCGCCGCCGGGGACCGTGCTGCCGAACGTTCGACTGGAGTACCACGAGGACGGCAAGACCTTCGGCCGCCAGCCCGGCACCTACCCGCTGCTGGTCGCGGTGCCGGGCGAGCGCGAACTCGGCCGGACCGTCGACGTCGCCGTCACCGACCACGGCTATCGCTCGGTGACCGGCGTCCCGCACCCACTTGACCCCAACGAGGCCTCGATGGACGAGCTGACGGCGCTGCCCGGTATCGGGCGACAACGCGCCGGCGACATCGTCGTCGACCGGCCGTACAGCGGCCCATCGGAGGTCGAGGTCCGCCCGGACGACGCCGACGGGAGCGAGGCCGTCGACGTGACGGCGTTTCTCGACGCCGACGTCCCGCTGACCGACGCCGAGCGCGCCGCCCGGAGCGGCGACGCCGCGGAGTCGACGGACCCCGCCGATCCCGACCCCGGCCGCGCCGACTGATGACCGACCGCTCTCGCCTCCACCTCGACGCCTTCTCCGTCCCGGTGGAGACCCGGGCACCGACCGGCGCGACCAACGCCTACCTGCTCGGGCGCCGGAACGCGCTCCTCGTCGACCCCGCGGCTCGGACCGACACGCTGGACACCGTCGTCGCCGCCCGCGACGTGGGTCACGTCGCGGTGACCCACACCCACCCGGACCACGTCGGCGCCGTCGCCGACTACGCCGCCGAGACCGACGCCGTGGTCTGGGCGCGTCGACCGGACCGCTTCCGGTCGGTGACCGGGGTCGATCCGGACCGCTGCCTCGCCGAGGGGACGACGATTCCGACCGGGGAGGGACCGGTGACGGCCCTCGACGTTCCCGGCCACGCCCCCGACCACGTCGCCTTCGAGTTGCCCGACGGCGCGGTCGTCTGTGGCGACGTCGCGGTCGCCGAGGGCTCCGTCGTCGTCGGCGCCGATGATGGCGACCTGCGGGGGTACCTGACCGCGCTCCGGCGGCTGTACGCTCGGGACCCGCCGCGGCTCCACCCCGGTCACGGCCCGCGAATCGACGACCCCCAGGCGGCCTGCCGGCGGCTGCTCGCACACCGGATGGACCGCGAGCGTCGGGTCCGGGCGGCAGTCGAGGACCGCGCCGACGGCGATCCGGTCGCGGTCGAGACGGTCGTCGACGCCGCCTACGAGAAGGACCTCTCCGGGGTGACCGACCTCGCGCGAGCGACGGTCCGGGCACACCTCGAAAAACTCGACCGGGAGAGGGAGGTGGCGTACGACCGCGAGACCGAACGCGTGAGCCCCGTCTGAACGAGCGCGCCGGCGGACGCCGGCGGGGCGGCCGACCGGCGACAAACTGCGCCGCCGCTCAGAGGGCGTCGCGACGGAACCGGAGCACGACCGTACTTCCGTCCTCGGACGACGACTGGGTGCCGCCGTCGGCCCGGCCGGCTCCGCCGACGTTCTCGAAGTGGACTTCCCCGCCGGAGGCGGCGACGACCCAGTGGACGAGCCACAGTCTGAGACCGCTGCCGTGTTTCAGCGCCGTCTCTCGGCCGTCGAGGAGTACCTCCCGCTCGGCCGCCGGGATACCCGGACCGTCGTCGACGACGCGAACGGTGAGGCAGTCGTCGTCCTCGGCGTCGACCGACACCGCCACCGTCGGCGCCGGGTCGTCGTTGTGCTCGACGCCGTTCTCGACGACGTTCTCGACCGCGGTCGACAGCGCCTCCCTGTCGACGACGACGACGCCCGAGCCGGCGTCGGCGGGGGGAAGCTGCGTCCGGACCGTCGCCGCCGGATACCGGCGCTCGACGGCGGCGACGGCCTCCCGGACCACCTCGACCAGGTCGACCGTCTGCTCGGAGTCGTGCTCCAGGGTGTCCGCCACCTCCTGTATCTCCTCGTTGAGTTCGACGACCCGGGTGGCGTGGGTCTCGATGCGGTCGATGAGGGCGTCGGCCCCGGGGTCGTCGTCGAGCGTCTCGCGGAGTCGTTGGGCGTTGCCGAGGACGACGTTCATCTCGTTGCGGAAGTTGTGCCGGAGCACCCGGTTCGCGACTTCGAGTCGCTGTTCGTAGTTGTGGCGGTCGGTCACGTCGCGCAGGCCGACGAGGTGGCCGACGGCGTCGTCGCGGTGGTCCGTCACCGGAGCGTGAACGACATCGTAGACGCGTCGTGCGCCGTCGATCGTCGCCTCCAGAACGGTGCCGTCGGCGGCCGCAAGCGATCCCCCTGGAAGGGAGTCGGTCGCCCGAACCTCGCTCGTCGGGGTCGGGTCGAGGACGGTCCTGGCGGTGTCGTTGGCGGTTATCGTTCGACCGTCGTCGTCGAGGACGAGCACGCCGTCCCCGAGATCGTCGATCCACTCCCGCCGGGCGACCGACGCGATGTCGAGCAGGTCGTACCGGAACAGGCCGAGCGTCATCATCAGCCCGCTCACGACGAAGGCAAACGGCGTCAGATCGAGCCCCGACACTGGGGTCAGCTCGAGGACGGTGAGGACGCTGCCGACCAGCGGTACCACCGCTCCGACGAGGATGGTCGTGGCCTGGCGACGGTTGATCTCCGAGGCGACGACGCGAACACGGGCGATGAGGACGATGCCGGCGACGACGACGAGGTAGGTGTACGCGACGTGGACGTAGAAACCGACCCCGTAGACTAGGTCGATGACCGTGACCCCGCTGCCGGTGTTGAGCGCGGCGTCTCGCCAGACGAGCCCGTGTGCCGGGTTCGTCAGAACGAGCGCCCCGAAGACGACCGGCTCGATCGTCAGAAGGCCGTACGTCCTCGAAGAGACGCGGTTCGCGGCTCCGGCGTATCGCAGCGCGAACGCTATCCAGAGAGCGGCGATTGCCCCTCCCAGCACGAGCTCGCCGGGCACCCACCGTATCTGTCCGGCCAGCGTGTCGTACCCCAGCTGCACGCCGTAGATGAGCGACCGTGCCGAGAGCGCGACCATCAGGAGAGCGAACGGAACGGCGGCTCGTCGGGATCGATTCCGGAACGCGACGACGGCGAGGAGAGCCGAAAGCGCTCCTGCCGCCAGCGAAACCCCTCCGTAGACGCCGATAGACCAGCCCACGCTTGATTAGGCGACTGTGTCCGTTGTAATAAGCTCTGTGTGATACGAGTGGGGTTTCCAGACGGATGACAGTTGTAGTCGCGCCTGCAGGTGATCGCTCGCCCGTTTCATCGGGCCTCGTCGGACGGTCGTTTCACAGCGTGAATCGCGATCCCGGCTCAGGAGAGTTGCAAACGCTACTACATGTGAGGGCCGCGAACTCGGCACTCGGAGTCGGGAACGTTTACCCTGGGCGAGCCGTAGCAAAACCGTGGAGTCGCTCGAATCCGAACTCGCCCGGGCCCGCGAACTCGACGTCGCGGAACTGGCCGACGCCATCGAAGCCATCGGCTTCGAGTGCACCCGCTGTGGCGCCTGCTGTAAGGCCGAAGCGGGTTGCAGCGGCGACGACCTGACCGACGATGACCGTGCTGGCGACGCAGGCGAATCCGACGCCGGCGACGCGGCCGGCGACGCCGACGAGCCGGGCCCGGACCCCGAGCCGCACACGGCGACCGTCTTTCCCGACGAGGTGCGGGAATTACAAGCAGCGGCCGCCGACGCGGGCGAGGAGCCGTACGACTGGCGCGACGTGGCGCGGCCGATGCCGTACGGGCTCGACGACGGCCCCGCGGGGCCGACCGGCGAGACGTTCGAGTGGGCGCTGGCGACCGACGACTGCGGCGACTGCGTCTTCTACGAGGAGGCCGACGGCGACGACGAGGGCGCCTGCACCGTCCACGACGACCGCCCGCTCATCTGTCGGACGTATCCGTTCAGCGTCGCCCTCGGGGGCACGAGCCAGCCACAGGGGGAGGTCGTCGACGGCGACGGACCGGTTCGCGCCCACGAGTGCGAGGGGCTGGGCCGGGACATCGACCGCGAGGACGCCGAGTCGCTGGCGGCGGCGCTGAAAGAGCGGGCCGTCCGGGAGCTGTCCGAGGCCATCGACGTGCGAGACGCGTACGAACCGGTCGCGGTCGAGGGCGAGGGCGAGGTGGTCGTCTACGACTCCGAGGGGGCCAAGCGCGGCGACGGCACCCCACTCGGCGAGTGAGGACGGCGGTACACCTTTATTGGTCGGATGACTGGTTGGACGCGGAGGGCCAACCTTGGAAATCTCTGATAAACTCCTCTGTCTGTTCAGCGCCGACGTCCGCGCCGAGAACGACCGCTACGTCGTCGAAGTCCCCCGCCGGGAGGTCGACGACGGCGCCGTCGACCCCGGCGACACCTACCGCGTCGCGCTGATCTCGCGGGACCGTCAGGAAACCACCGACACCGCCGACCACGATGCGGGCGACGGGCCACAGCCGCCGGTCGAGCCCGGCGAGATTCGCTACGTCGAGATCGAGGACATCGGCAAGCAGGGCGACGGCATCGCTCGCGTCGAACGCGGGTACGTCATCATCGTCCCCGGCGCCGACATCGACGAGCGCGTGAAGATCGAAGTCTCCGAAGTGAAGTCGAACTTCGCCGTCGGCGAAATCATCGACGAGGACGTGTAAACTACCCCACCCTACTCCCTCGGCGCATACGCGCCTCGGTCCTTGAGGGTGGGGCCACCGATAGAGCGGCGCTCTACCGAGGCCTCCAAAGGCTTTGCCTTTCGGTGGCTTTGATGTGGACTCCTGGCAATCAGTCACCAGCAACAGGCCGGCGACTCTCGCCGTTCAACGTCCCACCATTCACACGCAGGTCTACTTCTGCGTCTCCGCTCCCCGACTTGGGCGAGGAACGGAGCCTGTGTGTCCGCTTTCGGGCGTACTGTAACCCGACGTTCTTCGCTGCATTGTAGTCCGCGTTCACCTCGTAGCCACACTTCTGGCAACAGAAGTGTTCGCCGTCGCGGTTATCGTCATGTGTGAACCCGCAGTCCATCCGAGAACAGCGTTGAGACGTGTGGTTCGGTTCGACTTGTTCCACGGAGACACCCTGTTCGGGCGCTTTGTAAGAGACGTACTCGTAGAGGCGTCGGAACGCCCACACGTGGTGCCACTTCGCCCGTGGAAGCCGCTCTCGAATGTCGGTCAGGTCCTCGAACACGATAACGTCGCAGTCGTGTTCAACGGCTTCCGCGACGAGCTCGTTGGCGACCGTGTGGATGTACTGTTTCCGCCACGCCTCTTCGCGCTTGCTGAGGCGGAGCAGGGCGTTGTGGGCAGCTTGCGTGCCGCGCTGTTGCATCTCACCACGACGCTTCCCGAACTCGCGGCACCAGTGGTCGTAGTCGTCGCCCTGCCAGAACGTTCCGGTCGATGAGACAGCGAGGCTGTTGACGCCGAGGTCGATACCGAGGACCGTTTGGTCGTGGTGCCCGGTATCTGCCGAAACCCCTGCGTCACCGTCTAACCGCCGCGTTGAGATGTTGAGGTAGAACTCGTCGGTTGCCGCGTCGTGCCGAAGCGTACTCTCTCGGAACTCGTAGTCCTCGGAGAGTACGTACCGCTCGTAGGGCGTCGGGCTGTCTGCCGGGAGAACGAACGAGGGTTCCCCCGCCCCTCGACAGTTGCCAGAGACACCTTGTTGCGGTAGAAGGTTGCGCTCCGCGTGTCGTAGTCCATCGTTTCGGCGGTGAACGTGGGGCAAGAGACGCGCTGTCCCTTCTTCCAGCGTTCGACACACGCTTTGACGGCTTCGACGGCGCGTTTGATGGCGGCTTGGACGAGTTGTGCCTGTAGGTCCGTCTCCTCTCGAAGTTCGGAGTAGAGCGCGTCACGGACCTGCCGCTTGTTAGTCTTGCACTCGGTGTAGGAGATGCCCGACCAACAGTAATCGGCGGTGCGGTTC
Source organism: Halolamina sp. (assembly GCA_042216705.1). GTDB lineage: Archaea > Halobacteriota > Halobacteria > Halobacteriales > Haloferacaceae > JBDGTQ01. The sequence goes on from JBDGTQ010000031.1 coordinate 13,431, forward strand.
GCGCAGTACAGGTATTGGTCGGCGGTTCGGTGGAGTGCGTCGCGTTGCTCGTCTGAAAGGTCGAGTTTCACGACGGCGGTTCGACGCACCTCCATGAGTTCAGAGAAGGGGCGACGGTATCTATACGTTAGGGAGTCGGTCGGTCGCCGTATGCTGGTTGTGTCGTATCATGTCGGTTTCCTCTCCGGCCTACTCGCTCTCTTCGCTCCGCTTCGGTCGCTCCTTGAGGCCGGAGGCTTCACCTCGAAAACGCTGAGCCGCGGCTACGGCACCTCAGCGTCCCAGTACGAGACCGAACTCAGCTTCTTTCCGAACGGCAGTTCCTGCACCCCGTAGTCGACCCGGCGACAGAACCGCCCGGAGCGCCACGGAAGCTGTCGATACAGCCCATAGGGAAGCACGAAGTCGTGGGCCTCGTCGGCGAGTTCCAGCCCCGAGTCCGCGACCAGTGACTCCACCTCCCCGCGACCGTACAGTCGTGACCCCATCGGGAGCAGACTGTTGTACAGCACCCGGAAGCTCCCGCCGTTGAACGTGTCGAAGAATACCTGATTCTCGGCGACGCGAGCCATCTCGGTGAGGAACTTCGTCGGCGTGTCCGCGAGATGGAAGAACCGCATCGCGAAAACCGCGTCGAAGTGGTCGTCGGGGAAGGGAAGCCTGGCGGCGTCGCCGCGCATGAACTCGACGTGGTCGGCGACGCCGGCCTCGCGGGCCTTCTCACGGCCCTGGGTGAGCATCGCGCCCGAGATGTCGAGCCCGACGATGTCGGCGCCGCGCTCGGCTAAGGCGACGGTGAACCGACCGGTCCCGCAGGCGATTTCGAGCACGTCGCGGTCCTCGACCGGCCCCAGCGCGCCGAGGACCGCCTCCTTCTCGCGGCGGTCGATGAGTCGCCCCCCACCCGAGAACCGCTTGGCCTCGTACTCCTCGGCCACCTCGTCGGCCTGATACCACTCCTTCCCTTTCACGTTAGGCGACGGTGCCGGGCGAAAGGACAAAACCGCACCGATTGTGGGCGGCGAGGGGCCGTCGCCGTCTGGGACCCGTCGTCGCCGCCCCAGAGTCGTCTCACCCGCTCGTAGCGACGTCCTCGGCCGGAATCCGGACGATGACGCGGGAGCCGGACTCCTCGCCGTGGTGAGGGTACTCCTCGACGCCCATGTACTGCTGAGCCAACTCGTCGATGTGGTCGTCGGCACCGTCCGCGACGAGTTCGGCCTCGCCGCGCACCGAGACGTACCGGTACGGGTCCGTCGGGTCGAGGACGCTGACGCCGACCCGCGGGGACCGGCGGATGTTTCGCTCCTTCTGCCGTCCGCGGGCGGTGTTGACCAGCACGGCCTCCCGCCCGTCGCGGTCGACCCAGACCGGGGTCACCTGGGGCGTGCCGTCCGGCATCACGGTGGCGAGGTGCGCGTACGATTCCGCGTCGAGGATGTCGAGGTGGGACTCCGGTATCACGACCGGGACGACGACCGCCGCCGGCAAAACCGTGCCGGCGTCCGGTCGGCACCGGACGTGCGAAGCGTTCGAACGACGACCCCGAGCGCTCGGAACCGGCCCCCGAGGCGGTTCACCTCGGTTGTCACTCGCTCACCATATAAGGTCCTTAAGGTATACTCACCGTTATGACGCATATGTAGCGAAGCTTTACCACCTGTTATGGGAATTTCTGACCACATGAGCACTAGTGCCGCAGAGACCAACGGTGAGAGCCTCTCCGAGTCCGAATACCGCGACCGTCTACGCGAGTTGCCCCCGAGCGCGAAGCTGGTCGCGAAGGTCTTAGAGAGCGACTCGCCGCTGTCCCAGGGCCAGCTGGCCGAGGAGTCGCTGTTACCGGACCGCACCGTCCGCTACGCGCTGAACCGCCTGGAAGACTCCGACATCGTCGACTCCCGGTACAGCTTCAAGGACGCCCGCAAACAGGTGTACTACCTGCGGACCTGACGAGGGTTGAGTTCTCGGTCCCTGACCAGGACCCGGTTCGTCACGGCCACCAGCCGCGGCGCCGACCCGCCACTCGCGACTGTCTCGAACCACTCTTTTAACTGAGCGGCGGATACCATACTACACATGAGCATCTCGGTCGTCGTGCCCACGCTGAACGGCCGCGACCGCCTGGCCGCGAGCCTCGACGCGTTGGCGGCCAACGCACCGGATGCCGAGGTGGTCGTGGTCAACGGTCCCTCGGCCGACGGGACGACGGGAATGGTCCGTGACCGGGACGACGTGGACGTCCTCGTCGAGGTGTCGGACCGCTGTCTCAACGTCGCCCGCAACGCCGGCATCGACGCCGCCGGCGGCGACGTGATCGCGCTCGTCGGCGACGACTACCGCGTCGAGCCCGAGTGGGCCGACGCCGTCGTCGAGGCCGTCGAGGACGCCTCGGTCGTCACCGGGCCGACCCATCAGACGGTTCGGGCCGGCGTCACCACCGAGTCCGTCGAGCGCCGGACCATCGCGGGCCGAGACGTGGTGTACGTCGACGGCGACAACGTCGCCTTCCGCCGGGAGACCGTCGAGGCGCTGGACGGCTTCGACGAGTACCTCGAAACCGGCGGCGCGCGCGACGCTTCGCACCGGCTGGCCGGGATGGACGCCGACGTGACGTGGGCGTCGGAGATGTGCGTCCGCGGGGAGTACGAGGCCGACGGGGGCAGCAGACGTCGGGACTGGGGATGGCGCTACCGCGCTCTCGGCTACCGACTGGTGAAGAACTACGGGCTCCGTCCGACCGTCGTCCGGCGGGTCGCCGGCCACGCCGTCGACGACGGATTCGACGCCGCGGTCGACGTGGTCCGGAGGCGGAGCAAGCCGACGGCGTGGTTCGGCAACGGTCGGGACGTGCTCGGCGGTATCGCCACCGGCGTCTCCGACGGACTGGTCGCCCGCGCCCGGGACCGCTCGGACTCGCGTAACCCCCACGGCCTCTCGAAGCGCGCCGACCGCGCGGTCGCTCGGTACGACTGGCGGTGACGCCGTGACCGCGCCGTGACCCCGGCGACGCCACGCCACCGACGGTCAGTCGTCGCTCGGACCCAGCGCGTCGACCAGCCGCGCCGGGTTCTTCGCGAAGGCCCGTCGCATCGCGTCGGCGGAGACGTCCAGCGTCAGTAGCTCCATCACGGCCACGTTGGGATGGACCCCCGGTGCGCCGCTGCCGAAGACGATGCGGTCGGGGTGTTCGAGCAGTCCCCGCTCCAGCACGTCCCGGTAGCGGACCGCACAGGTGTCGAGGTAGAGGTCGTCGTGGACCGACAGTAGGCGGAGCGACTCCTGCATCAGGTCGCGGTTCAGCGGGTCGCCGCCGAAGGCCGCGAGCACGACCGGGAAGGAGTACCCCAGCAGGTGGTCAGCGACGGCCGACGGCGGGAAGTTGATGCCGGCGTGAACCAGCACTGGCGCCCCGACCGATTCGAGCTCGTCGAGGACCGCTCCGTCGGGGAGCCCGTCGTAAGCCGGGGCAAGCGTGAAGCCGTGAAACCGGTCGTCGTAGGCGTACTGCTCGACCTCCTCCGGGGCGGTGTGGTGGTCGGCGGGGCTGGCGGTCGCGTTGCGAAGTCGTGACACCGCCGTCGACCCCGGGTCGCGGGGGCCGTTCAGTCGGGCGAAGGCGTGGAACGGGCGGTCGACGCTCAGCCGGGCGACCGCGTTGTTCGCGCGGATGTACCCCTCGTCTTTCGGACGGGGACCCGGCGACACCACCGCGCTCACGACGCCGGCCTGGTGCATCTCCCGCTCTAGCTTGTCCGCGGTGACGTTGCGGCCGCGAGCGGCGGCGGCCTCCTCGTCGGGGTCGAGCCGGGCGTGGATGTCGGTGGCGCGGAACTCGTGTTCCAGCTCCAGCATCGCCTTCGTAGTTCCCGCTGGCGGGTATAAATGGTCGGGGTCGGCGACGCCGGGGTCACTCCACCGGCCGGAGGACGACCTCGTCGCCGGCCGCGAGGTCGAACGCCGCCGCACCGCGACCGCGGTTCACGTCGCACTCGACGTTGCCGTGGCTCCCGACCGTGACGAGGCGCTCGCCGGGGTCGACCGCGGCGAAGGTGTCGACCGCCGGCGCCTCGGTGCCGTTGACCGCGACGCGGTCGACGCCGGCCAGCACCTCACTCGGGAGGTTGGTGATGGCGTTGCCGAAGTCGTCGACGACGAGCACCTCCCCCCGGGCGACATCGCCGTCGACGGTCGGGGCCGGCAGCGTCAACTCGACCGGATCGGTCGGGGCCCACTCCAGCGCGGCCCGGAGGCGCTCGTCGGTCGCGGTCCAGTCGTCGTCGGCCTCGCCGGCGACCGCGTCGTGGACGGTCGCCGCGGTCGGGGCGAACACGTCTCGGCCGTGGAACGTCGCGGAGTCGGGGTCGTCCACCGCGACGGCGAGGGCCGACCAATCGTCGTCGTCGCCGTCGCCGGTCGCGGCCGCGAGCGCCCGCGCTGGCGGGAGCAGCGAGCCGTTGTCGGGGCCGACGAGCACGTGGTCGCCGGCGCGGACGACCAGCGCGTCGCGGTCGGTGCCGACGCCGGGGTCGACGACGGCGAGATGGACCGCCGGCGGGAACTCGGGGAGGACGAACCGCATCCAGAACGCCGCCGCCCGGACGTCCTGTCTGGGGAGGTCGTGGGCGACGTCAACGAGACGGGGGTCGGTCTCCGCCTCGCGACAGACGACGCCGCGCATCGCGGCGGGGTACGGCGAGCCGAAGTCGGAAGCGAGCGTGAGCATCGGTCGGCTTCAGGGTCGTTCGTCGCCGTTGGCGTCCGTGTCGCTGACCTGCTGGAGGCGCTCGACGCCGTCGATCTCCTCGATGGTGCCAACGACTGCGTCCGGAACCAGGTGGCGCCAGTCCTCGTCGCGGACCATCCGCTCGCGGAGTTCCGTCCCTTCGAGCACCTCCCGCTGGAACATCGGCGACTGTCGCACCTCGACGCCGGCCTCCTCGAACAGCCGGATGACCAGCGGGTTGTTCGAGTACGCGACGTCGAACGCCGGCGACATCGACTGAACGTGACTCACCCAGACCGCGTTGCGGTCGAGGTCCTCGATGGGGACGGCGTACGTCGTGACGTCGAGGTCGGCGACCGACTTCGAGACCATCATCACCCGCTCGCCGGCGGTGAACGGGTTCCGCCGGGTGTGGGAGTCGCCGGCCGACCCGATGCCGAGCACCAGTTCGTCGACCTCGGTGGCGATCTCCTCGACCATGTGGCGGTGGCCGTCGTGGAAGGGCTGAAACCGGCCGATGTAGAACCCCCGCATCGACCGACCGTTCGCCGCGACCATTTATAAAGACGGCGAGTCATCGACGTTCGACAATCGGCGGCGCTCGCCGGCTGAAAGCGCCGAATTACGGATGACGGCGGCGGCGCACGGGGGGAGAAAGTATATCAGTCGCGCGACCCTCCGGTGAGGTAGCGACGATTCTATGAGTAACGACACGGCTGACGACGACAGCCCCGACGAGCGTGGGGTCACCGAGGGGTCGGGCGGCCCGGCTGACGGGTCCGCCGACAGCGACGACTCCGGCGCTCCTCACGACCGGGTGGACGTGCCGCCAGAGCGCGACGCGTCCGAGGTACCGACCGACGCCGACGGCGGACTCCCCGACGACCCCGCCGACGACCGCGGGTCCATCGACGACCTGGGGAGCGACGTCGAGCTCGACGCGGAGGTGAAAGACGACGTCGACGAGGACGACCTCCTCGGCGGTCTCAAGATCGACTCGACGGCCGACATCGACGTTCCCGACCGGCTGGTCGACCAGGTCATCGGGCAGGAGCACGCTCGGGACGTGGTAATGAAGGCGGCCAAGCAGCGTCGCCACGTGATGATGATCGGGTCGCCGGGGACCGGCAAGTCGATGCTTGCGAAGGCGATGTCCGAGCTGCTCCCCAAGGAGGAGCTGCAGGACGTGCTGGTGTATCACAACCCCGACGACGGCAACCAGCCGAAGGTTCGGACCGTCCCCGCCGGCAAGGGCGACCAGATCGTCGACGCTCACAAGGAGGAGGCCCGCAAGCGCAACCAGATGCGGAGCTTCCTCATGTGGATCATCATCGCGGTGGTGCTCGGCTACTCGCTGATCATCGCCGGGCAGATCCTCCTCGGAATCCTCGCGGCCGGGGTCATCTACCTCGCGTTCCGCTACGGATCCCGTGGCTCCGACTCGATGATCCCGAACCTCATCGTCAACAACGCCGACACCAAGACGGCGCCGTTCGAGGACGCCACGGGCGCCCACGCCGGCGCGCTGCTGGGCGACGTCCGCCACGACCCGTTCCAGTCCGGCGGCATGGAGACGCCGAGCCACGACCGCGTCGAGGCCGGCGCCATCCACAAGGCCAACAAGGGCGTGCTGTTCATCGACGAGATCAACACGCTCGACATCCGCAGCCAGCAGAAGCTGATGACGGCCATCCAGGAGGGCGAGTTCTCCATCACGGGCCAGTCCGAGCGCTCCTCGGGCGCGATGGTCCACACCGAACCCGTCCCGACGGACTTCATCATGGTCGCCGCCGGGAACCTCGACGCGATGGAGAACATGCACCCGGCGCTCCGCTCGCGCATCAAGGGGTACGGCTACGAGGTGTACATGGACGACACCATCGAGGACACCCCCGAAATGCGCCGGAAGTACGCTCGCTTCGTGGCTCAGGAGATCTCCAACGACGGGCGGCTCCCGCCGTTCAGCCGCGAGGCAATCGAGGAGCTCATCCTCGAAGCGCGGCGTCGTGCCGGCCGCAAGGAACACCTCACGCTGAAGCTGCGTAACCTGGGCGGGCTCGTCCGCGTCGCCGGCGACATGGCCCGCGCCGAGAACAAGGACGTAGTCGAGCGCGAGGAGGTGCTCGACGCGAAGAACCGTTCGCGGTCCATCGAGCAACAACTGGCCGACGAGATGATCGAGCGCCGCCAGGAGTACGAGACCCACATCGCGCAGGGCAGTGCCGTGGGCCGGGTCAACGGCCTCGCCGTCATGGGCGAGGACTCCGGCATCATGCTGCCGGTCATGGCCGAGGTCACGCCCGCTCACGGACAGGGCGAGGTCATCGCCACCGGACAGCTTCAGGAGATGGCCGAGGAGTCCGTCCAGAACGTCTCCGCCATCGTCAAGAAGTTCTCCGACGAGAACCTCAACGAGCGCGACATCCACATCCAGTTCACCAACGACGGCATCGAGGTCGACGGCCCGTCGGCGTCGATCACGGTCGCGACCGCCGTCATCTCGGCGCTCGCGGACATCCCGGTCGAGCAGACCGTGGCGATGTCCGGGTCGCTGTCGGTCCGGGGCGACGTGCTCCCGGTGGGCGGCATCACGCACAAGATCGAGGCTGCCGCCAAGTCCGGCTGCGAGACGGTCATCATTCCGGCGGCCAACGAACAGGACGTGATGATCGAAGAGGAGTACCAAGAGATGGTCGACGTGGTGCCGGTGTCGCACATTTCCGAGGTGCTCGACGTGGCGCTGGAAGGCGAGCCCGAAAAGGACTCGCTGGTCGACCGGCTCAAGAGCATCACCGGCTCCGCGCTGGACAGCGACACCGACATCGGTAGCGGGCCGTCCAGCCCGAGCCCGCAGTAACGGACCGGACGTGACCGACTGGGCGACGTTCGCGGGGGTCGCGGGCGTCGTCACGCTGGCCGTTCTCGTTCTCGCGACGCTCTCTCAGGACGCGGTTCCACCGACCGATTCGGTTCACCCGCCCCGATCTCCGTCAGGTCCCGAGCCGAACGAACCGACGGAGTCCGAGGTTGGAACGGAGTCCGAGCCGACGGTTGAGACCGAGCCCTCGGGCGTCGAAAACGACCCGGACGCGACCGCCGGCGGGACGACAGCCGTCGAGAACCGAACCGAAGCGGTCGGCGCCGCCGAGACGCCGCCGGCGGCGCGTCAGCTGGCCGCCAGTGCCCGACGCGAGCCGACGACCGCGACGCTGCTGGCCAGCGTCACGCTCACGCAGGCGACGTTCGGCGCCGTCCTTCTGGCCGGCGTCGTCGTCGCCGGCGTCCCGGCCGCGGCGCTGGGCGTTCGGGTTCCGTCTGTCGACGCGCTCGCTGCCGGCGTCGCGGTCGGTGCTGCCCTGTCGGGCGCCAACGAGATAGGAGGCCGACTCGGTGCTCGGACGGGCCTGGCCGACGGCGACGAACTTCGGGCGGCGCTGGCGCCGGCGACTCCGGCCGGGTGGGCCGCCCTGCTGGGAGTCGTCCTCCCGACGGTGGCGCTGTTCGAGGAGCTGTTGTTTCGCGGCGCGCTCGTCGGCGGGCTGGCGACCGGATTCGGGCTCTCGCCGTGGCTGCTCGCGGCGACGTCGTCGGTGGCGTTCGCGCTGGCACACGGCGCACAGGGGCCGGCCGGCGTCGCCGTCACCGGCGTCCTCGGCGCCGCGTTGGCGGGGACGTTCGTCGTCACCGACAGCCTTGCGGCCGTTGTCGTCGCTCACTACCTGGTCAACGCCGTCGAGTTCGTCGGCCACGAGGGCGCGTGGGGCTGACGGGCGGCGGCGTCGCTCGCGGACCGGGGCGCCGCGCTCCCGCCTCGGCCGGTCCGCGTCCGTGGTCAGGTCACGCCGTCGCTGGTCGCGGCTCCGTATTTGAATCCTCGGCCGCGGAGCCGTCAGCTGCGGAGCCCTCGACTGCGAATTCAGCGCTCCAGCGCCCGGAGGCGTCGCTCGACCGCCGCCGGCGTCGCTCCCGAGACGCCGGAGACCCGGTGGTCCGGGACGAATATCGGCACGGGGTTGTCCGCCAGCGCGTCTCGGACCGTCGAGAGGTCGTCGACGTCGTCGTCGTCCAGTCCGGCTATCCGGGCGATGCGGTCGGCGTCGACCGTCTCGCCGTAGGGAACGTTCCGGGTCGCCGTCAGCACGTCGCGGTGGTCGGTCGGGACCGTCAGCGCGACCTCGATGTCGGTGAACTGGTCCTCTGCGCCGTCGAGGTACTCGAACAGCCGGTCCAGCACCGGCGGGTCGGCCTCGCCGTTTGCCTCGGCGTCCTCCGGTACCGTCTCCGGGAAATCGACGCTGACGACGCGGCCGCCGGCCATGCCGACCTCGACCGCGCGACCCAGCGCGTCCGACCGTCGGGCGAAGATACCTGCCGTTCCGTCCATGCCGACGCTTCGGGGCGAATCCTTTTCAACGTCACACTCCGCCGTTCGAGCGTGAGCGACCGTTCGGCGGCGTTCGAGTTCGGGTCGGGGCTTGAGTCCGGGCTGGGGTTCGACAGACGCGCGAACGGCCGCACGCAAGTCTTTTGTACAGATGAGTCCATTAGTGAACAACGATGAACGGTACTGACGGAGAAATGGCGCCGGCGGTGCGCTCGATTCTCGACGCGGCCGCCGAGCGGCCGGGCGGCGACGAGCCGCTGTCGGTGTCGGCACGGTCGTTGTCGGCGGCGCTTTCGGCGGCCGAGGCCGACGGCCGGGTGCCCGTCGTCGCCGAGGTGAAGCCGACGAGCCCGACGACGGAGGGCACCGCCGAGGCCGACCCGGTCGCGCTGGCGGAGGCGATGGTTGACGGCGGGGCGGCGGCGCTGTCGGTGTTGACCGAGCCCGACCACTTCGAGGGGTCGGCCGAGAACCTCCGGCGGGTCCGCGAGGCCGTCGACGTGCCGGTGTTGCGCAAGGACTTCCTGCTGGAAGAAGCCCAGCTCGACACCGTTGCGGCCGACGCCGTCCTGCTCATCGCGCGCTTTCTCGGCGACGACCTCGAACCGATGCTGCGGGCGGCCCGCGAGCGCGGCTTCGACGTGCTCGTCGAGGTGCACACCCGGGCGGAGCTGGAGCGGGCCGTCGCGGCCGGCGCCGACGTCGTCGGCGTCAACAACCGCGACCTCGCCGCCCTGGAAGTCGACCTCTCGACGTTCGAGACGGTCGCGCCGGCGGCGCCCGACGACGTGACGCTGCTGGCCGAGAGTGGGGTGACGTCGCCGGCGGAGCTGCGCCGGATGCGTGCGGCCGGCGCCGACGCCCTCCTCATCGGCAGTGCTATCATGGACGGCGACCCAACAGACAACACGAGACGATTCGTCAACGCATGAGTTCTGGACCGCGAGACGCCGGCGACCCCGGCAAGTTCGGAGAGTACGGAGGACAGTACGTGCCGGAGGCGCTGATGCCGGCCATCGAGGAGCTGACCGACGCCTACGAGCGGTACGTCCTCAACAACGAGGACGGCTTCATGGACGAGTTCCGCCGTCGGCTGCGGGAGTTCGGCGGTCGGCCGACCCCGCTTCAGCACGCCGACCGGCTCTCGGCGCGGTACGACGCGGACGTCTACCTCAAGCGCGAGGACCTCCTCCACGGCGGTGCCCACAAGCTGAACAACGCGCTCGGGCAGGTGCTGCTGGCGAAGTACATGGGCAAAGAGCGCATCATCGCCGAAACCGGCGCGGGCCAGCACGGCACCGCGACGGCGATGGCGGCGGCCCACCTCGACATGCCCTGCGAGATTTACATGGGCGAGACCGACATCAACCGCCAGCGGCCCAACGTCTTCCGGATGAAAATAAACGGCGCCGAGCTCAACCCCGTCACCACGGGCCGGGGAACGCTGAAGGAGGCCATCTCCGAGACGATGCGCGACTGGGCGACCACCGTCGAGAACACCCACTACGTCATCGGCTCGGTCGTCGGTCCCGCCCCGTTCCCGGCGATGGTGCGCGATTTCCACGCCGTCATCTCCGAGGAGGCCCGCCGACAGTTCGACGAGCAGGTCGGCGGTCTGCCCGACTCGGTCGTCGCCTGCGCCGGCGGCGGCTCGAACACGATGGGGATGTTCGCCGACTTCATCCGCGACGACGAGGTCTCCCTTTACGCGGTCGAGGCCGGCGGCTCCTCGCTCCAGGTGGACGAGGAGGAGGGCGTCGCCCCAAACTCGGCGTCGCTGTCGACCGGCGAGGAGGGCGTGCTTCACGGCGCCCGGACCCGAGTGCTGCAGGACACCGACGGCCAGGTGATGGAGTCTCACTCCGTCTCCGCCGGCCTCGACTACGCCGGCGTCGGCCCCGAGCTCGCCCACCTCGTCGATTCCGGCCGCGTCGAGCCGGTCAACGTCGACGACGACGCCGCGCTCGAAGGGTTCCACCGGCTGTCGAACACGGAAGGCGTCATCCCGGCGCTGGAGACGGCCCACGCCTTCGGCTACATCGAGCGTCACCACGACGAACTCGGCGACAGCGTCGTCGTCAACGTCTCCGGCCGCGGGGACAAGGACCTCGATACGGTCATCGAGGAGACCGACCAGCGGGACATCGACACCGCGCCGGACATGTCGGTGTTCGACGGAGGGCTCCGATGAGGAGGAGCGAGAGCGCGGGCGGACGCGAACGCGGCCCCGTCGCCGAAGCGTTCGGCGAGGAGCCGGCGTTCGTTCCCTACCTCGCCGTCGGCGACCCCGACTACGAGGCCTCGAAGCGGTACGTCGAGGCGCTGGCCGAGGGCGGCGCCGACTGCATCGAGCTCGGGCTGCCCTTCTCCGAGCCTATCGCGGAGGGGTCGACCATCCAGTCGGCCATCGTCCGGGCGCTCGAAGCCGGGATGACCCCCGACCGGTACTTCGAGTTCGTCGAGGAACTCGACGTGGACGTGCCGCTGGTCTGTATGACCTACTACAACCTCATATACCAGTACGGCGCCGAGCAGGGCCCTGAGCCGTTCGTCGAGCGTGCCGCCGAGGCCGGCATCGGCGGGTTCATCGTGCCGGACCTCCCTGCCGAGGAGGCCGAGCCGTTGCGGGCGGCCTGCGACGCCCACGACCGCGACCTGATATTCATCGTCGCGCCGACGACGACCCGCGACCGGCTCGACGCCATCCGCGAACAGGTGTCGGGGTACGTCTACGTCCAGGCCAGACTGGGGGTCACGGGCGCCCGCAGCGACGTCTCCCGGACGACCGAGGAGAGTCTCGCCCGCGTGGCCGACTGGGACGTGCCGAAGGCGGTCGGCTTCGGCATCTCCGAGCCCGACCACGCCGCCCGGGTCGTCGACGCCGGCGCCGACGGCGTCATCGTCGGCTCCGCGCTGGTCGACGTCGTCGCCGAGGGCGTCGAGCGCGAGGCCGACGCCGAGGCCGTCGCCGAACGCCTGCGCGAGAAGACCGCGGCGCTGAAAGCCGGCGCCGTCGCTGGCGCCGAGGACGGGGCCGACGACGACAACGACGACCGGCCCGCCGAGAAGCGGCAAGCCGAGGAATCGTCGCCGCAGCCGGAGACGCGCTGAGAACTCGCGGCGGAGGCGTCGAATCGCCGAGGAATCGTATCACGCAAAACACTTCAAGGAACTTGCCACACTCTCACACATGACAGACACCGGGGTCGCCGCACGGCTGAACCGCATCTCGACGGACGACCGCTTTCTCGTCGTCCCGATGGACCACGGCATCACGCTCGGCGCCGTGACGGGCCTGAAAGACATCGAATCAACCATCGACGCCGTCACGCGCGGCGGCGCCGACGCGGTGTTGACACAGAAGGGCATCGCCTCGCGGGTTCACGGCAACAGAAACGGCGCGGGCTACGTGGTCCACCTCAACGCCTCGACAGCCGTCGGCCCGGACAGCAACGACAAGCGGCTCACCGGCACCGTCGAGGAGGCGGTCCGAGCCGGCGCCGACGCCGTCTCCCTACATCTCAACGTCGGCTCGGAGTACGAACCGAAACAGATCGAAGACCTCGCGGACGTGACCGCGGCCGCCGACCGCCTCGGGATTCCTGTCCTGGCGATGTCGTACGCCCGCGGCGCGAACCTCGCCGGCGACGACCCCGAACACGACGCCGAGTACCTCGGCCACGCCGTCCGGCTGGCCGAGGAGGTCGGCGCCGACGTCGTCAAAACCGCCTACTCCGGCGACGCGGCGGGCTTCGAGCACGTCTGTGAGTCCACCCGACTCCCCGTCGTCATCGCCGGCGGCGAGCCCGACGGCGACGAGGCGACCCTGGAGTCCGTCCGGGGTGCGATGAACGCCGGCGCCGCCGGCGTCTCGATGGGGCGGTCGGTGTTTCAACACGACGACCCCCAGGCCATCACCGAGGCCGTCTCAGCGGTCGTCCACGACGACGCCGACCCCGCGGCCGCGCTCCGAATCGCCGACCTGGGGTAGCTCGCGCTCGAGTCTCGGCCGGGGGCCGGCGACGGACGACCCCGCGCCTTCCGCCACGTTCAAGCCCCGCGCCCGCGACTCCCCGAGTAATGACGCGCGCTGTCTGGCTGAAAGCCGACGACGAGGTCGGTGACTGGGAGTCACGAAAGGCCCGCATCACGGCGGGCATCGAAGCCGGCGTGGACTGGGTGCTCGTCGACGAGACGGACGTGCCGCGGGTCCGAGAACTGGGCGACGTGAACGTCGCCGCCTTCCGCAGCGAGGGCGACATCATCGACCGCGTCGGCGAGGACACCGAGCCGGACGCCTCCGTCGTCGGCAAGGACGGCGAGGGCGACGGCACCATCGACCTGCCGGACGACACCGCCGGCTCCGCGGACCTCTCGACGCTCCGCCGCGAGGACGACCGGGCGCAGGGGGCGTACGTTCGTATCTTCGACGAGGAGTACGAGGGATTCGCCGAGGAAGCCGCACGGGCGGCCGCCTACACCGTCGTCGTCGCCGAAGACTGGACCATCATCCCGCTGGAGAACCTCATCGCACGCATCGGCGAGGAGACAACGCTCGTCGCTGGCGCCACCGGCCCCGACGAGGCCCGGACGGCCTTCGAGACGCTCGAACTCGGCGCCGACGCCGTCCTGCTTGACGCCGACGACCCGGACGCCATCCGTCGGACCGTCGAGGTTCGCGACGAGAGCCGACGCGAGGAACTGGAGCTCCGAACCGCGGAGGTCACCGCGGTTGAGGAGACGGGCAAGGCCGACCGCGTCTGCATCGACACCGGGTCGCTGATGGACGACGACGAGGGGATGCTCGTCGGCTCGCTCTCGCGAGGGCTCTTTTTCGTCCACGCCGAGACGGCCGACTCGCCGTACGTCGCCTCCCGACCGTTCCGCGTCAACGCCGGCGCCGTCCACGCGTACGTCCGGACGCCCGACGGCGGCACGAAGTACCTCGCCGAGCTGAGCAGCGGCGACGAGGTGCAGGTCGTCGACGCGGCGGGCCGGACCCGAGAGGCCATCGTCGGTCGGGCGAAAATCGAGAAGCGTCCGATGTTCCGCGTCCAGGCCGAGGTGGCGGTCGACGGCGAGGACGGCCGGTCCCGCGTCGACACCGTCGAGACGCTGCTGCAGAACGCCGAGACGGTGAAGGTCGGCACGCCGAACGGCCGGAAGGCCGTCACCGACCTCGAGGAGGGCGACGAGGTCCGGCTGTACTACGAGTCCGGCGGGCGCCACTTCGGCGAGAAGGTCGAGGAGAGCATCATCGAGAAGTGACGGCGACGGACGGTCGAGCCTGCTAGCCCGAGCGTCAGTCGGCGTCGACCGGGGCCGCCCGCAGGGTCTCGACCAGTCGGGCCAGCGTGGCGGCGTCGTACTGGCCGGGTGCGGTCGCGTCCGCGGGGTCGACCGGCGCGTAGCCGATCCGGGAGCCGTACAGCGGGGCGACGGCGCGGGTGTGTCGGCCGGACTCGCCCATCGCCATCGTCGCGACGGTCGCGCCCGCCTCGTCGGCCGCCCGGGTCGCCGACAGCACCGCCAGCGCGTCGGCGCGGTCCGCGGCCGTGACGGCGAGCTTTCCCACGTCACCGAGTCGGGACGCCGTCCGCAGGAGTCGGGTCATCGCGTCCTCCGTCGGCGTCCCCGCGAAGTCGTGGACGGAGACGACGACCGCCGCGTCGTGGTCGCGGGCGGCAGCGACGACGTCGTCGCCGGCCTCGGCGGCGGCCCGCCCCCGTAGCGCCGCCAGTTCCACGTCGACGGCGGCGACGGCCGGCTCCCGAGCGGCCGCCGCGAGGTCGGTCAGCCGGTCGGCCGCGTCGGCCGCGCCGCCCTCCCAGCGGGCGCGGTTCGTCGCCAGCACCGGCAAGTCGCCGTCGTACGCCGAAAGCGCCGTCAACGGCTCGTCGGCGAGGTCCATCCGGAACTCCACGGCGTCGGCGCCGGCCTCGCGGGCGGCCGGGACCACGGAGAGGTCGGCCGCGCTGGCACACAGCACGAAGGAGTCGAACGCGAGGGTCACGGGTTCGGATCGGACGGCCGGGCACAAAGAGGTGACCGTCGCGGCCGGTGTCGCACTTCGACCACCGACCGTCGACCGCCGGTGGCGATGGCCAGTCGTCGACCGCCCCAGAGGAGGGACGGATTCATGCCCGCTCGGCGCGCACCGTCACCCGTGCGAATCGTCTCGCTGGCGCCGGGCGCGACCGCGACGCTTTCCGCTCTCGGGGCGGCCGAGGCGGTCGTCGGCGTCACGAACCACTGCCCGCTGGACCGCGAGCGACTCGGCGGCTGGCTCGACCCCGACCGCGACCGCGTCGTCGCGCTCGACCCGGACCTCGTGGTCACCGGCGACGCGCTCCAGGCCGAGGTGCGCGACGGGCTCCGGGACCGCGGCTGCGAGGTCCACCACCGGAACCCGACGACGCTGAGGGGCGTCGTCGAATCGATGGAGACGCTCGGAGCCGCCGTCGGCCGGGCCGACGCCGGCCGGGAGCTCCGCCGGGACTGCGAGCGCCGGCTGGCACGGGTCCGAGAGCGCGTCCCCGACGGCGACCGCCCGACGGTGTACTGCGAGGAGTGGCCCGACCCGCCGATGGTCGCCGGCAACTGGGTGCCCGCGGCGGTCGAGGCCGCCGGCGCCGACTACCCCTTCCGCGACCCCGGCGAGCGCTCGGGCGAGGCCGACCCCGCCGCCGTCGCCGCGGCCGACCCGGACCACGTCGTCCTCCACTACTGCGGCTACGGCGAGCGCGCCGACCCCGAGGCCGTCCGCGACCGCGACGGGTGGGACCTCGGCGACGCGACGGTCCACGTCCTCCACGACGACCTGCTGAACCAGCCCAGCCCCGAACTCGTCGCCGGCGTCGAACGGCTCGCGGCGCTCGTCCACGGCGTCGACGTCGGGTGAGTCCGTCCCGAGACCGTCACGCCCATGTCCCGGGCGGACGGTGGCCCGTCCATGCCAATCGCAGTCGGGAGCGGGAATCCTCTCAAGCGCGCCGCCGTCGAGAGCGTCGTCGACGCCGAGGTCGTCGCCGAGTCGGTCGACTCCGGCGTGAGCGAACAGCCCCGCGGACGGGCCGAGACCGTCGCCGGCGCCGAGACCCGCGCCGAGCGGGCGCTGGCCGCCGGCGGGTACGACCTCGGCGTCGGGCTGGAGGGGGGCGTCGCCGCCGTCGACGGCGCGCCGGGGCTGTATCTGGTCATGTGGGCGGCCGCGACCGACGGCGAGATCGTCGGCCGCGGCGCCGGGCCCTCCCTCCGGCTGCCGGCGGCCATCGCCGACCGCGTCGACGACGGCGAGGAGCTGGGTCCCGTGATGGACGACGTGCTCGGCGAGTCCGAGGTCAAGAAGCGCCAGGGCGCGGCCGGGGCGCTAACTGACGGCCGCGTCGACCGGACCGAGGCGCTGGCGACGGCCGCGGCGGCCGCGCTCGGGCCGTTCGCGACCGACCTGTACGAGCACTGAGCGGCCGCCGCCGCCCGAGACGAACGACTTCCGGCGGCCGCCCGGCGCTGGGTTGTTGTGTGCGCCGGCCCACAGGAACGACATGAACGGCGGTCAGGGTGACGACGCGATGGAGGAGTCGGAGCGGAACGTCCTCGGCGAGGCGCTGGCGACCTGTAACACCGACCCGGAGACGGGCGCGCTCCGGGACGGTCGCTGCCGGCATCTCCGGCGGGACCCGGGCCGCCACGAGGTCTGTGCGGTGATGACGCGGGCGTTTCTCGACTACACCCGCGAGCAGGGCAACGACCTGGAGACGCCGCGACCGGAGCTGAACTTCCCCGGACTGGAGCCGGGCGACCGCTGGTGCGTCTGTCTGCCGCGTTGGACGGAGGCCCGCGCCGCCGACGTCGCTCCGCCGGTCGCGCTGGCGGCGACCAACGAGGCCGTCTTGGAGGAGGTGTCGCTGGCGACGCTGCGCGAGCACGCGGCCGGGTCGACGGGTGACGGCAGCGGTGGCAGCGCCGACGACGGGTGAATTCGGACGCCGACACCGCAACGGGCTCCGCGCTCTCAGTCGTCGACGCCCGCGAGGTCCGGGTCGGAGTCGACATCCACGTCGACCTCCTCGCTCTCCTCGACGGCGGTCGTCAGCGAGACGTTCAGCGCCAGCATCGCGGCGACGCCGCCGACGACGGTAACCGCGTTTTTCACCGCGTGGTCGACGATGGCCGCCGCGAGGGCGACCCCCGAGCCGACCGGCGTCAGCCCGACGACCAGCAGGGTGAACGCCCCCTCGTACAGCCCGACGCCGCCGGGCGACAGCGGCACCACCTTCGCGAGGTTGCCGACGCTGACGGCGAAGAAACAGACGGCCGTTAACGCCGTCGGCGAGAGCCCGGTGCCGAACGCCGCGAGCACCAGCGTCGCCGTGGCGACGTCCATCGTCCAGACGAGCAGGCTGGTCGCCCCGACCCGGGCGAACGCCCCCGAGTCGCCGCCGACGCGCTGAACGTCGCCGACGAAGCGCTCGACGACGCCCGCGACCCGGTCGGCGTAGGAGTCCTCGCTCATCGACTCCACGAGCGCCCGAACGCGGTTGCGCTCCGAGCGCGCCGACACGGCGACGCCGACGACAGCGACGACCGCGACGGCCGCGACCGCGACGGCGACGGTCACCGCGATTCGGCCCGCCTCCGGCGCGCCCGAAAGCGTCGTCGCGACCGCGGCGGTCCGGCCGCTGGCCGTGAACCCGACGAGCGCGACCCCCGCGAGGGCGGCGATGGTCAACAGGTCGAACACCCGCTCGGCCGCCAGCGACGCGAACCCGGAGGGGTACGGAATCGATCGCCGAGCCTTCACCACGTACGCTCGCACCGCGTCGCCGGCCCGGGCCGGGAACACGAGGTTACCGGTCTGACTGACGAACACCGCGCCGGTGAGGAAGGGGACGCTCTCGACGTAGCCCAGTTCGGCGAGGATGTCGCGGTACCGGGCGCCCCGAACCGGCCACGAGAGCACGTACACGGCCGCGGCGGCGGCGACCAGCGCCGGGTCGGCGTCGGCCATCGCCGCGACCACCCGCGAGAAGTCGAGGTAGACGGTCATCAGCGCGACCGCAAGCGCCGTCAGTACGAGCCCGGCGACCGCCGTTACCCGGCGGTCGATGCGAGGCTCGACCGACAGCTGCCACCACGTCCGGACGATCTGGCTGCCCATCCCGAACACGTCCCGGACGAGGTCGACCTTTGAGTCCCCCTTTGGCTCCCAGTCGACGGGGAACTCGGCGACCGCGAACCCCTCGCGCTGGGCGCGGACGAGCAGCTCGGTGTCCCAGAACCAGTGGTCGTCCTCGACGTCGTCGACCAGCGCCTCGAACGCCGGCCGCGAGACGGCTTTGAACCCGCACTGATGATCCCGGAGCTCCGACCGGAGCACAAGCCGGGTGAGCGCGTTGAATCCGCGGCTGGGGACGCCCCGCTTGGCCGGACGGTCGGCCTCCGCGCCGGGCAGCCACCGCGAGCCGGTGGCAACGTCGGCCTCGCCCGACCGGATGCGCTCGATGAGCTCCTCCAAGTGGCGCATGTCCGTCGCCATGTCCGTGTCGAAGTAGGCCAGCACGTCGCCGTCACTGGCGGCGAACGCCCGCTCTAAGGCAGCGCCGCGACCGAGGCGCTCGTCGCTGTGGAAGTGTCGCACGCGGGGGTCGGCCGCGGCCAGCCGGTCGGCTATCTCCGGGGTCCGGTCCTCGCAGCCGTCCTCGGCGACGACGACCTCGTAGTCGTCGTCGGCCAGGAACGCCGACAGCGTCGACAGCGTCGCCCGAACGGTCGCCTCGATGGTGTCGGCCTCGTTGTACGCCGGGAGGACGACGGTGACCGCGGGGTCGTCGACGACGGCGCCGGCGTCGCTACCCGGTCGTACGTCCGACCGGTCGGCGCTCGTCGACCCCGGCTCCGACTGGTCACCCCGGTCGCCGTCGCTCATTGCACTGGATTCGCTCTGGTGCGGATAAGAACTTTCTGAAGCGGCCGCCTCGTTCTCACCTTCCCCGTCCGCGGCGTTACCCGACCGTACCGACGAAGGGCTCGCCCCGGCGACGAACGCCCCCGAAACGAGCAGAAACCGCACGACGAAGCCGGGTTTCCCTGCCGTACCAAACGCCCTATGGGGGTCTCGGCCGACAGTAAATGTATGAGCGCGACTGCCGCCGACGAGACGGGCGCCGTCGACGCCGCCGAAGGAAGCGAGCTCACGGCGAAACAGCAGCGTATCCTCGGGTACCTCCGGGCCAACGCCGACGACCGCACGTACTTCAAATCGCGGCTCATCGCCGAGGACTTGGGGATGACCGCCAAGGAGGTCGGCGCAAACATGCCGCCAATCGTCGACGGCGACGTCGCAATCGACGTCGAAAAGTGGGGGTACTCCTCGGGGACAACGTGGATGGTGACCGCCTGAACTGGACGCGAATCGAGACGGGTCGTCCGCCCGGCCGCGGTCAGGGGTCGTAGGAGACGTACTCGTCGGCCTCGGCCGCGAACGCGACCGCCTCGGGGCCGAAGGAGTCGGCGTACTGCACGAGCAGCCGCAGCGTGAGTTCCGGCTCGCACAGCGTGTAGCCGCCCTCGCGGTTCAACAGCCCGGCTTCGGCCAGCCGGGCGGCGTGTTTGCTCACCGTCGACCGCGACACCTCTAGCGCCGCCGCGAGGTCGGCGCCCGTCGCCGTCGGGTCGGCCAGCAGTTCGAGCGCCATCCCTCGGGGGGTCGACCGACGGAGATACCCCAGCGCGACCTGCTCGAACGAGGAGAACCGCCCGACGGGGAAGAACCGGCGGTACTCGCCGTCCTCGCGGGCCTCCACCGCCTCGGCCTCCAGCAGCCGGCGGAGGTGGTGCTGGGTTTCGCCGGTGCCCAGCCGGAGGTCGTCGCGCAGCTTCGAGAAGTGCGCGCCCGGAGTCGTCGCCAGGTAGCCGAGGATGGCCTCGCGGACGTCGCTGTCGCCGGCGGGGTCGTCGGCGGCCGCGGTCCCCACCGCAAGCGGCGTCGACGCCGAGACGGCGGCGAAGCGTCGGAGCGTGGCGCGCTTGTCCTCGTCGATACCGTCGCTCACGAGTTCTTTCTCTGCGACCGGCGGACAAAAGAATGTCGGCACCGGCTCCCGGTCCGAATCGGCGCGGTCAGTTGCGCTCGGGTTCGGGTTCGGGCTCGGAGCCGTCGCCGTCGGTAGCGTCTTCGACCTCGGCGTCCTCGAACACCTCGTCGGGGTCCTTGATGTCGTCGCTGGCCTCGGCTTCGGCAAGGACCTCCTCGGCGGGTTTTATTTCGCCGTCGCCAGCGGCCATCACCTGCTCGCCGTCCTCCTCGGCGGCGGCCCCGTTGGTGCCGGCGTCGGCGGCGGCCTCGTCGAGCTGGCCGAGCATCTCCTCAATGTCGTCCAGCCCGATGAGCTCGCGGGTTTCGTCGTCGAACTCCAGGGAGTCGAGTCCGACCTCGTCCTCGGCGACGTCGCTGCCGGTGAGCTGCTTGCCGTAGCGCCCGACCAGCGAGGTGAGCTCCTGGGGCAGGACGAACGTCGTCGACTCGCCCTGGCCGATGTTCTCCAGGGTCTCCATCCCCTTGTCGATGATGGCGCGTTCGCCCATCGACTCCGCCGAGCGGGCCCGCAGCACCGTCGAAATGGCGTCACCCTGAGCTTCCAGAATCTGGCTCTGCTTTTCACCCTGGGCGCGGATGATGTTGGACTCCTTCTCGCCCTCGGCCTCCTCGATGGCCGAGCGCCGTTCACCCTGGGCCTCCAGAATCATGGCACGGCGCTTCCGCTCTGCGGAGGTCTGTTGCTCCATCGCCTGCTGGACGTCGGCCGAGGGGTTGACCTCCCGGACCTCCACGCTCTCGACGCGGATGCCCCACTCGTCGGTGGGCTCGTCCAACTCCCGGCGGATGCGGGCGTTGATCTCCTGGCGCTTGTTCAGCGTGTCGTCGAGCTCCATGTCGCCCAGCACGGCCCGGAGGGTCGTCTGTGCGAGGTTGGAGACGGCTGTCTTGTAGTCTTCGACCTCCAGGTACGCCTTCCGGGCGTCCATCACCTTGATGTAGACGACGGCGTCGGCCGTCACCGGTGAGTTGTCGCGGGTGATGGCCTCCTGGCGGGGGACGTCCAGGGTCTGGGTCCGCATGTCGAAGGCGTGCGTCTCCGAGACGAACGGCGGAATGAAGTTGATACCCGGCTGCAACAGCGTACGGTACTCGCCGAACACCGTCAGCGCCTTCTTCTCGGTGGCGTCGACGATTTCGACCGCCTGGTAGACGGCGGCGACGACGACCGTCAGGAACAGCAACCCGAGTACGCCGCCGGCGATGCCGGACACCTGTAACACAGCGGAGAACATGCCTGCCACTTTGGGTGTTACGCTCTTAACGCTTCGCCCGGCTGCGTCGCTTCGGCGACCCCCGTGGCCGACCGACGACTCGGAGACGGGTCCCGTCTCGGCTCAGACTGACTCCGGCTCCCGCTCGCGGTCGTCGTACCCCTCGCGGTCGCCGTCGGCCGCGGCATCGACCTCGTCGTCGCGCTCGGCGGCCAGCGCGCGGTCGATGTCGTCTTGGCCGTCGACGGCGGCGACCGTGACGACGTTGCCGCCGCCGGGGTCGACGACCATCACCTCCGCGCCCTCCGCAATCTCTCCGTCCATCGACCGCGCCGAGTAGACGGGGCTGAACCCGCCGTCGTCCAGTTTGACCTCCCCTTCGCTCGTCGTCACCCGCTCCGTCACGCGCCCGGTCGACCCCTTCAGCGAGTCGGAGGCGCTGGTTCGGCCCTTGCTCTCTCCGCCGTAGAGGTCGAACTCCCGGTAGCCGTACAGCGCGAGCCCGCCGAAGGCCAACACCAGCAGCGCCAGCACGAACGGCGAGGCCAGCGGCCCGAGGACGAGCCCGACGAGCCCGGCCGCCAACAGGGCGACCCCGATGACGACGAAGTGCGCGCCGGGAGCCATCGCCTCCGCGATGGAGAGGCCGAGCCCGGCCGCGACGAGCAACAGCGGCAGTAGCTGGGGACCAACCAGTCCGGACTGGAGCAGCATCGTACTAAACTTTGGGCCGCCGGCGTATCAACGTTTGCCACCTCGCCACCGGAAACCGACCCCGCCGTTCCGACTCAGCGCCGGGGCGTCTCACCTGTCACTCGGCCCTCGTAGAGTACCCCCCGCGTGGCGTCCAAGGTCACCGTCTCGCCGTCGGCGACGGCGTCGTTGACGGCCGCGTCCGAAACCATCGGCACGCCCGTCTCGCGGGCGACCATCGCGGGGTAGCCCGTCAGCCCCTCCCGGGCGTCAACGATGCCGCCCAGTCGCTCGATGTCGCCGACGAACTCCCCCTCGAACGCCGCCGAGAGGGCGACCACGGCTCCCTCAGGCACCGCAGAGAGGTCGCCGTCGTCGGCGCGGGCGAGCGGTCCGACGGTCCGTCCGGAGACGACCGACCGCCCCGTGGCGACGCTCTCGGCGGCGACGTGGACTTTCAGCATGTTCGTGGTGTTGGTCCCCTCCAGTTGGGTCATCATCCCCGAGAGGACGACGATGGTGTCGCCGCTGTCGGCGACTCCGGCGTCGAGGGCGGCGTCGACGGCGTTGTCGAGCACCTCCTCGGCGGTGTCGGCGTAGTCGGCGTACTGGGCGTCGACGCCCCACGAGAGCGCGAGCTGTCGGCGCACGCGGTCGTCCGGCGTGGTGGCGACGACCGGCACGCCGGGACGGAACTTCGCCGTCTTCCGGGCGGTGAACCCCGACTCCGAGGCCGCGACGACCGCGGCGGCGTCGACGTCGCGGGCGAGATACCGCGCCGACCGGGCCAGCGCCTCCGTGCGGGACTCCGCGGCCGCCTTCGGCACGCCGTGTTCCTGGGTCTCGGCGTACTCCTCGCTCGCCTCGACCTCTCGGACGATGCGGGCCATCGTCTCGACGACCCGAACCGGGTGGTCGCCGACGGCGGTCTCCCCGGAGAGCATCACCGCGTCGGTGCCGTCGAGGACGGCGTTGGCGACGTCGGAGGCCTCCGCCCGGGTCGGCCGGCGGGCCTCGACCATCGAGTCGAGCATCTCCGTCGCGGTGATGACCGGCACCCCCGCTTCCTTGCTCCGGGAGATGATGCGCTTTTGAATCATCGGCACGTCCTCCAGCGGGCACTCCACGCCGAGGTCGCCGCGGGCGACCATGACGCCGTAGGAGGTGTCGACGATGCCGTCGAGGTTCTCCACCGCGCCGGCGCGCTCGATCTTCGAGACGACGGGCACGTCGCCGCCGCCGTAGCGCTCCAGCCGGTCGCGGATGTCGAACACGTCGCCGGCGTCGCGGACGAACGAGGCGGCGACGAAGTCGGCCTCCGCCTCGGCGGCTAGGCGGATGTCGCGGTCGTCGGCCTCGGTGATGAGGTCCACGTCGAGCTCGACGCCGGGGACGTTCACGCCCTTCCGAGCCGACAGCGGGCCGCCGGAGTCGACCGTCGCCGTCACCGTCTCGCCGTCGACGGCCGCGACGGTGCACTCGATGCGGCCGTCGTCGAGCAGGACCACGTCGCCCGCCTCGGCCGCCGCGATGGAGTGGCTGAGGCCGACGCGCTCGGCGCTCGCGGTCTCGCCCGGCTCGAACGCCACCGTTGAACCGGTCGCGAGCGCGACCTCGCCGTCGATGTCGGCGGTGCGGACCTCCGGCCCCTGAAGATCGACCATGACCGCAAGCGGCGCCTCGATGGCCGCGTCGACCGCCCGGACGCGCTCGATGAGGTCGGCTCTGTCCTCGGAGGTGCCGTGGCTGGCGTTCAGCCGCGCGACGCGCATCCCCGCCTCGGCCAACTCCCGTATCGTCGCCCGGTCCTCGGAGGCCGGCCCGAGGGTGCAGACGATCTTCGCGTTGCGCATACGCCGCCTTCGCTCACCGGACGCAAAAGCTCGATGATAGCTCGGTCGCGAGTGAATTTTCGCCGCAGAGACGGCAGAGGGCGGATTCCCGCCGGCAGCCTCACTTGACTTTCGTCCCCGGCTCGGCGTCGTCGTGGGTCGTCAGGAGGTCGGCCTGCTCGCCCGCCGCGAGCACCATCCCGTTGGACTCCGTGCCGAACAGCTCGGCCTCTTCCAGGTTGGCGACGACGACGACCTTCGTGTCGGGGAGGTCGTCGACGTCGTGGAGCTGTTTCAGGCCGGCCACGATCTGGCGGCTCTCGACGCCGATGTCGACCTCCAGGCGGACCAGCTCGTCGGCGCCCTCGATGCCCTCGGCGGCCTCAATGCGGCCGACGCGGAGGTCGAGCTCCTGGAACTCCTCGAATCCGATACGGTCGGCGAGCAGGGGTTCGAAGTCCGTCACGTCCCCGTCCTCGTCGCCCGCCGTCTCGTCGCTTTCGGTTTCGGGCTCAGACTCGGAGTCGGACTCGGCTTCGACTCCGTCGTCGCCCGCGGCGGCGACCTTCTCCGCGAGCTTCGCGTTGAGCTCGTCGACGCGCTCGTCTTCGACCTGTGCGAACAGCTCGGTCGGCTCGTCGAACTCGGCGGCCGGCGCGGCGGTGCAGTCGGCGACGACGGCGTCGTGGACGGAGCCGTCCTCGCCGAGCTGGGTCCACAGACGCTCGGCCTTGCCGGGCGCCAGCGGCTCCAGCAACACGGCGATGGCCTTGGCTATCTGGACGCAGTCGCGGATGACTCGGGCCGCCTGCGCCTCGTCCTCGTCGACGAGGTGCCAGGGCTCGTTGCGCTGGATGTACTCGTTGCCGAAGCGCGCGAGGTCGAGAACCGCCTCGCCCAGCTCGCGCAGCGAGTAGTCGTTGACCGCGGCCCGGAACGACTCGGTCGCCTCCTCGATGCGGGCGAGCACCTCCTCGGAGGGGTCGGTCGCCGGCGTCCCCCCGAAGTTGCGGTGGGCGAACAGCAGCGACCGGTAGAGGAAGTTCCCGAGGTCGCCGACCAGCTCGCCGTTGACGCGCTCGGCGAACTTCTCCCAGGAGAAGTCCACGTCCTGCTGGAAGCTCCCGTTGGTGGCGAGGTAGTACCGCAGCAGGTCGGGATGGAATCCCTCATCGAGGTACTCCCGGGCCCACACCGCGCGGTTTCGCGAGGTGGAGAACCCGTCACCGTCGAGCGTCATGAACCCGCTGGCCATCGCGGCGCGGGGCTCCTGGTAGTCGGCGACCTCGAGCATCGCCGGCCAGAAGATAGTGTGGTGCTGGATGATGTCCCGACCGATGACGTGGACGATCTCGCCGTCCTCCCGCCAGGCCGCCTCCCAGTCGAAGCTCTCGGCGCCGACGCGGTCGGTGTACTGCTTCGTGGAGGCGACGTACTCGATGGGCGCGTCGACCCAGACGTACAGCACGAGGTCGTCCTCGCCGGGGTAGTCGAACCCCCAGTCGAGGTCGCGGGTGATACACCAGTCCTGGAGCCCGTCTTCGAGCCACTGCCGGGGCTGGTTGCTGGCGTTGTCCGTCCCCTCCAGGCGGTCGAGGAAGCCGTCGAGGTACTCCGCGAGCTCGGAGACCCGGAAGAACTTGTGGGTGCGGTCGCGGTACTCAGCGGGGTTGCCCGTGATGGTCGAGACGGGGGCTTCGATTTCGCCGGGTTCGAGGTGGCGGCCACAGCCCTCGTCGCACTCGTCGCCCCGGGCGTGGTCGCCGCAGTACGGACACGTCCCCTCGACGTAGCGGTCGGGCAGCGGCTGGTCCTCCGCGGGGTCCCAGGCGACCTTGATGTCCTTCTCATAGACGTACCCCTCCACGTCCAGCGTCTCGACGATGGAGCGGGTCAGCTCGCGGTTCGTCTCGTCGTGGGTGTGACCGTAGTTGTCGAACTCAACGCCGAACTTCGGGAACGTCTCCTCGTACTGTTCATGGTACTCCATGGCGAACGCCTCGGGGTCGATGTCGTCCTCGATGGCCTGGACGGCGATGGGCGTCCCGTGCATGTCTGACCCGCAGACGAACGCGGTCTCCTGTCCGAGCGTCTCCAGTGCGCGGCTGTAGGCGTCGCCGCCGACGTACGTCCGGAGGTGACCGATGTGGAGGTCGCCGTTGGCGTAGGGCAACCCACACGTGACCACCGCCGGCGCGTCGGTCGGGAAGTCGTCGTGGCTCATGTGTTATGTGAACTGTCTGGCGAGCGGGCCTAAAGCGCGCCGATACCGGACCGACCGCGTTGGCCGCGACTGCGCCGGCCCGCTCCGGGTCCGAATCGACCGGATTCGGCTCGTCGATCGGGCGGTGCCGTCGGCGGGGTCGACGTTCACCCGCGGCGTCGACTCCGTTCGGTCGCCGTCGACGGCGCGGGCTCCACCCGACCCTACGAGAACAGCGTCGTCGGACGCATACGGCGGGTCGGGAACGTCACGGATCGACAGACGAGTCCCGCCGACCTAAATCTGCCGCCGTCCGGGGTAGGCGAGGCGATCGACGCCGCCGGCGACGGTCAGAGCGCGACGACCGTCACGACCTCCGCGCCGGCGAGCGTCACCGCGAGGCGGCCGACGCTGCCGGCGAACGTCGCGCCCGCGAACTTCGGGTACTCCTCGCCGAGCACCGAGAAGGCGTAGATGGAGAGCGTGTCGGGAAAGAAGGGAACCGAGAGCGCGACCGCGAGACCGGCGTACCCGTATCGCTTCACGAGTTCGACGGTCTTGCGCTCGGACCACGCGATCACGTCGACGGGCGACTTCCGCAGCGCGGCGATGACCGGGCCGGACTCCTTGGCCTCTTGGCCGATGTGGAACGCGAAGACGCTGCCGGTAGCTTTCCCGAGCGCGGAGACGAGCACGACGAGCGCCATCCGCGGCCAGTAGCCGAGACCGAGTTCCAGCGGCGCGAGCAACACGACCTCGCTGACGCCCGGCAGCGCGAACGCGATGAGAAAGGAGTAGACGAAGACGATGAGCAGGCCGCCCCACCCGGTCGCGGTGCGGACGAGCTCTTCGAGTCCGACCGAGAGGTCGCCGAGAAACGGGTGGACGAAGACGGTGAGCAGGTTTCCCGATCCCCATCCGGTCACGACGTTGAGACCCTCGAAACACCCTACGAAGCCGCCAGACTCCGCCGTAAGTGCGGCCGCGAGGACGAGGTCGGGGACCGGAAACACGTCACTCGTTCGCGAGCGGACGGACCTAAATCTTCAGGTTTCCTGTTCCGTCCCCGTCCGGGAATCGGCACCCACGCTTTTCACGACCGCGGGCGCGCCGTCGGCCATGGTCGCCCCCGACGTGATAGACGACCACATCGCGCGTCTCCGAGACGCCTACGGGGACGTGCCGGTCGAGACGGCGACGACGACGCACTCGGCCAGGACCTGGGGACGGGTTCGAGAGCTTCACGAGCGCGGCGTCCCGGGCGCTGCACGGGTCTGGGTCGAGCGCGACGACGCCGCGTTGCTGGTCCGGGAGAGACGGGCCGGCGACCGCTGGGGGGTTCCCGGCGGGCTGGTCGAACCCGGCGAGCACGTCGACCGCGCCGGCGAGCGCGAGGTGCGCGAGGAGACCGGCGTCGTCTGCGATGTCGTCGACGTGGTCTACGTCCACCGGGCGCGGCGGACGCCGGCGGACGGCGTCGAGGCCGACCGCGACGAGCCGATCGAGGAGCTGGCGGCTGCGTTCGTCGCCGAGTTCGTCGAGGGCGCGACGCGGTCAGGGGCGGGAGAAACCGCCGCGGTCGACTGGTGGGAGTCGCTGCCGGACCGCATCCGACCGCCGACGACCCGGCTCGCCTCGGGGCGGCCGGGCTGAGCCGCCTCAGCGCACCGAGTCGAGAATCATCTTCTGTTCGACGCGCTTGACCTCGTGTTGGACGTCGCGGACGGCGTCGATGTTGGCGGAGATCGAGCTGACGCCCTCGTCGACGAGGAAGTCGACCATCTCGGCGTTGGAGCCGGCCTGGCCGCAGATGCTCGTCTCGACGCCGACCTCCCGACAGGTCTCGATGACCTGTGACATGAGATCCAGCACCGCCGGGTGGAGCTCGTCGAAGCGGTCGGCGACGTGTTCGTTGTTGCGGTCGACGGCGAGGGTGTACTGTGTGAGGTCGTTCGTGCCGAAGGAGGCGAAGTCGATGCCCGTCTCGGCCAGCGCCTCGATCTGGAACGCGCTGGCGGGGGTCTCTATCATCACGCCCCAGTCTCGGCGCTCGGGGTCGATGCCGGCCTCGTCCATCAGCCGCCGGGCGGCCCGGGCGTCGTCGGCGTCGTTGACCAGCGGGAACATGATCTCGACGTTGTCGTACCCCGCCTCGTACAGCCGGCGAAACGCGGCCAGTTCCTGCATGAACGGCGCGGGCTTGTCGAGGCTACGCCGGATGCCCCGCCAGCCGAGCATGGGGTTGTGCTCCTCGGGTTCGTCCTCGCCGCCGGTGAGCTGGCGGAACTCGTCGGTCGGGGCGTCGAGGGTCCGGACCCGCACCGGCCGGGGGTAGAACTCGTCGGCGACGCGCTCGATGCCCTCGACGAGTTCGTCCTGATAGGCGCCCTCGCCGTGGTCGGCGATGTAGCGCTCGGGGGTCTTCCCCGAGGAGATGACCATGTGTTCGGTGCGCAGCAGGCCGACGCCGTCGGCGCCGGTCGCGGCCGCGCGCTCGGCCGCCTCCGGGATGGAGACGTTCACCTTCACCTCGGTCGCGGTCATCGGCTTGACCGGGGTGTCCGGCCGGACCGCCTCGACGGGCTCGTGTTCGGACTCCTCGCTAACCGGCTTGCCGGGGCGGATGGTCCCGCGCTCGCCGTCGACCGTGATAACGTCGCCGTCGGCGAGCTCGGTCGTCGCAGCCGCGGTACCGACGACCGCCGGCACGCCGAGCTCGCGAGAGACGATGGCGGCGTGGCTCGTCATGCCGCCCTCGTCGGTGACGATGGCCGCCGCCCGCTTCATCGCCGGCACCATGTCCGGGGTCGTCATCTCGGCGACGATGACGTCACCGTCACCGACCTTGTCCAGCTCGTCGAGGTCGGTGAGGACGCGGGCCGGACCAGAGACCGTGCCGGGAGAGGCCCCCAGTCCGGAGACGAGCGTCTCGTCGTCGCCGTTGTCGACCGCGCCTGTCGGTGCGCCGTTTTCGTGGGCGGCGGCGCCGGCGGCGTCGTCACCGTCGCCACCGCCGCCGGCGCTGGACTCCGACTTCGTCGCCCCTTCGCCGCCGTCGGTCTGGCCGACGGCCGTCCCCGCCTTCGAGGGGTCGTCGACGGGGGACGGTTCGGAGATAGTGGTGATGGGTCGGGACTGGAGCATGTACACGTCGCCGTCGACGATTGCCCACTCGACGTCCTGGGGCTCCTCGTAGTGGGCCTCGACGCGCTCGCCGACCGTGATGAGGGAGTCGATCTCCGCCTCGGAGAGGACGCGCTCGGTCCGGCGGTCGGGACCGACCTCGCGCTCGACGGTTTCGCCGGTCTCCTCGTCTTTGACCATCTTCGTCTTCTTCTCGGCGACGGTCACGTCGGTGACGTCGCCGGTCTCGCGGTCGACGACGTAGTTGTCGGGTGAGACAGAGCCGGAGACCACCGCCTCGCCGAGTCCCCACGCGGCCTCCAAGATCGCCCGCGGCTCGCCGGTCGAGGGGTGTGAGGTGAACAACACGCCCGACTTCTCGGCGGCGACCATCTGCTGGACGACGACCGCGATGTCAACCTCGTCGTGAGGGAACCCCTGGCGGTTCCGGTAGTAGATGGCCCGCTGGGAGAACAGCGACGCCCAACACTCCTTCACGCGGTCGACGAGCGCCTCGCCGGTGACGTTGAGGAACGTCTCCTGCTGGCCGGCGAAGGAGGCGTCGGGCAGGTCCTCGGCGGTCGCTGAGGAGCGCACCGCGACGAACGCCTCGCCGTCGCCGAGGTCGTCGTAGGCGGCCAGTATCTCCTCGCGAACCGACGCCGGCAGGTCGGTCTCGAGGATGAGCTCGCGGGCCCGAGACTCGGCCTCGGTCAGCGCGGCCGAATCCTCCGGGTCCACGTCGACCGCCGAGAACAGCTCGTCGTCGATGCCCGCCTCCTCGATGAACGTCCGATACGTGTCGGCGGTGACGACGAACCCCGGCGGAACCGGGAGGCCAGCGTCGGTGAGTTCACCCAGCGAGGCCGCCTTGCCACCGACGGTCCCGAGGTCGTCGGCACGCACCTCGTCGAGCCAAAGTACAGCCATCAGGAGATAGGCCGTGGAGCCGAATAAAGAACTTTCCGACCGCTATAGACCGCAATATACTCACTCGAAGCCGAGTGGTCGTTGCTCCGGAGCGGAAAATTCCGCCGGGGAGCGAGCGAACCGTCCGCGTCGGCGCCGCTACTCGAACACCTCGTCGAACGCCGACGCGCCCATCGGGTCGAACGTGCCGGCGGCGACGTCCTCGGCGACGTGGGCACTGTCGCGGGCGCCGACCAGCGCGGCGGTCACCGCGGGTCCCGAGCGCGCGAAGTTCACTGCTCGCTGGGCGGCCGTGTCGCCGGCGACCCGCGCGGCGACGTGGTCGGGCACGCCCACCGCGAGGTCGCCCTGCAGGAGCGACGCGCTGGCGAACGCCGACAGTCCGGCCTCGTGGGCAAACTCCAGGGCGCTCACCCGCTCGTCGTCAGCGACGTCGGCCACCGAGCCGTCGTCCGCGACCGCGGCCGGCGGGCGGTGGACGGCCGCGGTGAACGCGTCGGCCATCTCCGCGTTGAACGGGAGCTGTATCGCCGCGAGGTGGTGGCCGTCGGGGCCGGGATCGGGGCCGGCACTTACTTCGGCGGCCGCCCGGCGGGCGCGGCCGAGCACGACCGCGAGGTCGAGGTGGTCGTCCGCCGCGGGACCGACGCGGAAGGCGTCCCACGTCGCCACGCCGTAGCGCCCGACGTGGCCGGCGGCGACCCGGCGCTCTAACTCGACGAACGCGGCTTCGAGCTGGTCGTACACCGCGGCCCGGGAGCGCTCGGCGAGTTGGGTCTCCGGGTTGTGGACGTAGAACAGGTCCAACGCGTCCACTCCGAGGTTCTCTCGGGACCGACCGACGGACCACCGAAGATACTCCGGGGCGATGCAGTGGCTCCCGCGGGCGAGCTGGTCGGCGGCGATGAGGCCCTCGGCGAGGAACCGCTCGCGGACGTATCCCGCCGGGTCCGCGGGGCGCTCGCCGTCGAAGGGGAGGAAGCCGCCTTTCGTCGCCACGACGACCGACTCGCGGGGCGTCTCGGCCGCCGCCAGCGCCGACCCGACGACCCGTTCGGAGCGCTGACAGCGGTAGTTGACCGCGGTGTCGACGAGGTTGACCCCCGCCTCCAGCGCGGTCGTCACCGCCTCGCGGTAGCGCTCGTCGACCGCGTCCGTCGGCGCCCCGAGGTAGGTGCCGAGGCCGACGCTGGAGACGACGCCGGGGCCGAACCGCCGGAAGTACGTCCGGCCGAAGCTGTCGCCGAAGCGGTCGCGGTACCCCCACGTCCCGCTGCTGGTGGCCATGTTCAGGGGTGGTCGCGGCGGGCGCAAAAGTCGGTCGCTCCCGGTCTCAGACGTCGCCGTTCAGCGCCGCGAACACGTGATCGACGACCGCGTCGCGGTCGATGACCTCGCTGCCGCCGTCGGTCGCTGCCGCCGCCGGCGTCGGGAGCGTGCCTCCGCCCATCCGCGCGTGGCCGCCGGCGCTGCCGCCGGTAGTGTCGTCGACGACGTGTTCGAGCGCCCGACCCATGTGGACGCGGTCGTCCCGTGAGCGCCCGGAGAGGTGGACCGTGCCCTCGCGCTCGCCGACGACGACGACCGCCGACACCCCTTCGAGGGTGATGAGTTCGTCCGCGGCCTGGGGTATCGCGTCGGTGTTCGACACCGTGCCGACGTCGCTGACGGCGAAGGAGCCGTCGACCTGGCGGCCGGCGATGGCCTGGGCCTTGATCTCCAGCGTCTCGGCGTCGACCTGCGGGTTGGCGATGCGGTCCAGCGCGTCGTCGTCGATGCCCCCGTGGAGGTAGCCCGCGGCCTCGTAGTCCGGCGCCGAAGCGCCGTTGGTGAGGTGCTTGGTGTCGGCGAGGATGCCGTACAGCAGCCCCGTCGCCGTGCCCGAGGGGACGGTGTACGTGGCGTCGACCTCGCTTTCGTGGATGTCCGGCGGAACCGGCTTCGCACCGACGTCGGCGAGGTACTCCGCGACGATGGAGGCCGTCGCCCCGTAGTCCGTGCGGACGTCGGTGAAGCGCTCGCCGCTCCCGTCGCCGGGGTGGTGGTCGACGACGGCGAACGGCAGGATTCCGGGGGCGCCGGCGAACCCCCGCGGGGTGTTGTGGTCGACGAGGACGACGGCCTCGGCGGCGAGGTCGGAGACGTGTGCGATGCGGTCGAAGTCGAGGTCGAGAACGGTTCGAAAGGCGCGATTTTCCTGACGGCGTATCTGTCCCGGGAACTGTATCGTCGGCCGGGTGCCCACCTGTCGGGCGAGACAGGCGACACCGATGGCGGCGGCCATCGCGTCGGGGTCCGGGTTCGGATGCATCAGGATCGCCACGTCGTCGTGCTCGGCGAGGGCGTTCTTGAACCGGACGCCGTTCGGACGACGGCGTCGAAAGACGAGATACGCCACCACCACCACGGTGACGACGACGCCGATGGCGACCGCGGCGGTCAACCCCGGGTTCGTCGCGACGAACGACGACGCTCGCGAGACGGGGTCGACCGCGAACGCATCTTGCATGGGTCCAACCTCTTCACCCTGCTACATGAACGTTCTCCCCGAGCAACTACTCGGCGTCAGCGGACGCCTCAGGCCTCGAAAATCCCATATTCATCCGGCTGTTCGTTGAACTATCGATCAGATGGCCCGTTACTGTCCGAGCCGCCGCCGCGGTACGCCGCGACGGCCGCTCGATAGCCCGCTCGAAACGTCGGCTGCTCGAACTCGTACCCCAGCTCGCGGAGCCGGTCGTTCCGGAGGCGCTTGCTCGTCAGGATGCGTCGCTCGGCCGCCGCCGAGAGGTCCCCCTCCGCGAGGCGTTCCGCCTTGGTCCGCTTGGGGGGGCTATCGACCCCGCAGGCCTCGGCCAGCCAGTCCGCGAACGTCCACTTCGAGACCGGCTCGTCGTCAACGACGATCACCGTCTCTTCCCATCCGCGGTCACGCCTCAGGAGGTGGGCCACCGCCCCCGCCGCGTCGTCGCGGTGCACCATGTTGAGGTAGCCCTCCGTCACCGGTCCCTCCAGATAGCGTTCGAGGCGATAGCGCTCGGGACCGTACAGTCCGGCGAACCTGACGACGGTGGCATCGAACGGCGATTGCCGGGCCGTCTCCTCTGCTCGGACGAGCACCTCGGTCTTCGGAGTCGTCGGCTCGACCGGAGTCGTCTCGTCGACCCAGTCGCCGTCGTGGTCGCCGTAGACGCCGGTGCTGGAGGTGTACACCAGTCGCTCGGGCGACGCCGCTCGGTCGGCGTACTCCTCGACGACGTTCGACAGCCCCTCGACGTACACCGCTCGGGCCGCCTCCGCCCCGCGACCGCCGGAACTCGCCGCGAAGACGACGGCCTCGGCGTTGGGGAGGTCGGTCAGCGACGCCGGCTCGGTCACGTCCGCGCGAACCGCGTTCAGGCCGGCCTCGCGCACCGCCGCCAGCCCGTCGTCGGACCGGCGCACGCCCGTCACCGTGTGACCGGCCGCCCGGAGCCTTCGTCCGAGTTCCAGGCCGACGTAGCCGCAGCCGACAATGACCGTTCGCGTCATGGTCGCTGCTGAGACTCGATGTACGCCTGTATTTCGGCGAGTTGGCCCAGCGTGACGGGGGTCCGCCCTTCGAGCGCCTGCTGGACCTCCTTGCCCGTGAGGTCGATACCGATGTCGGCGGCGACGGTGTCGACGTCGAGGATACCGGTCGTCATTCCGAGCATGAGGTGGTCCCTGGTCTCTGCGGTTATCGCCTCGGCGTCCGGGCGGTCATCGTCGGTCCCGAGCACCGACGCTGCCTCCGACAGCGTCAGTTCCGGCGTGTCGCCGTCGGCGATTGACTCGACGGTGTCGCGGTCGAGGTCCGTCTCCGCGGCGACCGCGTCGACGCCGCGGGCGGCGACGACCGACGCCAGTTCGGCCTCGTATCGCGTCCGGAAGTCAGCCGGTGACGCCTCCGCCGGCGACTCGATGGCGTCGTGGAGCATACCCGTACTGAGCGACCCGTCCGGGAAAACGGTTGCCGTTAGTCGGTGTCGGACGATCGACAGCCGTCGTCGCGACGGCTTCCGGGGCAGGGCCACCCGTCGGAGCGCTCGTCGACGTCGCCGCCGACGTCGCCGACGCCGGTGCCGCCGGCCGGCACCGCGACGACGACGGCCGTCTCGAAGGCGAACCCGACGCGCTCGCTCCGGCCGATGCGCTCGCCGTCCCCGTCGCCGTCCACGTCGAACGAAACTGGGGAGCCGTCACGGACATATCTCACGACCCCGCCGGCTCCGTCGGGAGCACCGTAGCGGGCGCTTACGGCGAACGTCCGGTACTCTCCGCGGACGGAGACCGACCAGCCGTTGACTGTGGCGTACCATCCGTACGGCGGCGCCAGCGGCACGCCGGCCGGCAGCCGCGACAGCGACCGCCCGACGACCCGCTCGGCCGCTCGCTTGCTCGCCCGTCTCGCCGCGTCGGTCGCTGCCCGCTTGAGGAGTCGCCGGCCGACTCGCCGGCTCTTCGTCGCCGTCTCCGAGACCGGTGTCGCGGCTACGCGACCGGCGTCGGTCGCCGTCAGCTCGCGGAACGCGACCCGGAGCCGGCTGGTGAGCCACGGCGCCGACGCCGACTGGACGCCCCGCGCGACAGCGCGTTCAGCGACCGCGTCGGCGAGGGTGCCGTTCGCCGCAGCCTTCGCGCGTCCCGCCGTCGTCGGCCACCGGGAGAACGCTTCCCCGACAACCGCTCGCCTGTCCCTTCTCGGGAGGTCCGTTTCGGCCGCGAGGACGCTCGACGCGCAGTATCGATACCTCCTGAGCGTTCGGTTCAACCGGTTCCGGAGCCGGTCGCGCCGTGCGCGGAGGGACGCGTTCGCCTCGCCGTCCAGCGACCGCTGTGTCCGAACCGCGTCCGAGGCCGCGCCGAGCGTTCGGCCGGCGGCCCCGGGTCCGACGCGGTGCTGCCCGCCGAACACCGCGTCGACGACCGCGTCCGCGGCGTCGCCGTACGGCACCGCGGCGACGTTGACGTTGCGCGTGACCAGCGGATGGTACTCCGTCGGGGTGGCGTTCCCGCCGCGGGTCACGGTCAG
This sequence comes from Halolamina sp., assembly GCA_042216705.1. Taxonomy (GTDB): domain Archaea; phylum Halobacteriota; class Halobacteria; order Halobacteriales; family Haloferacaceae; genus JBDGTQ01. Next base: position 48,687 of record JBDGTQ010000031.1, read on the forward strand.
CGGCGAAACTGTCAGGTACGCGGGGGTGCCACGGGGGCGAAACCCGCTCTCGCTGGTCGCGGTCCAGTCGCTCTCGGAGTCGGCGGCGAGTCCGACCGCGGCTCGGCGTCCGGTTAGCTCTGAGTCGAACAGACCGCCACCGGAGCGAGCGCGCTCGGTCGCTTCGGCGCGTTCGCGGAGTACCCGGTCGAGTTCGCGCAGATACGCGAGTCTGGCGGCGACGATCGTTCGCTCGGCGGCGCCGTCGTACGTCGCCGGCGCGTCGAGTAACGCGGCCCGGCGCTGGCGGAGCGTCGCCGCCAGCGTCGCTGCCGGGACGGCGTCACCCCGGGCGACCGCGCGCCGAGACACGTCGACCGAAATCCGGCGGACGCGCTCTCTGAGGCCTGCGAGGTCGGCTGCGACCGCCGACCGGAGCTCGTCCGGACGCTCGCCGTGAACGACAGCGGTCCGAGAGAGTTCGCCGTCGGTTACGGCCGCCGTCGCGAGTGCGTCGACGCCGCCGGCGTCGGCCACGAGACGGTCCCGAACCGTCGTCGGAACGTCGGCGAGGTTCGGACCGTCGAGAGCGCCGCCGCGTCGGTACAGCGGGTCGACCGACCGGTTCGGGGCCGGCCGCTGCGGTGCGTACCTCGCCGTCGTCCGAACCCGCACTCGGTATCGGTGCGTCCACTCGACGGTCCGGGTCCGGGTCCGGGTCCGCGGCTCCCTACCTCCGACGAGGTCGTCCGGCGCCCGCCAGCGTCTCGTTTCGGTGTGCTCGACCGCGACGAACCGGTAACAGTCCGTGAACCGCACATCTCGGCACTCCCCGCCGTCGACGCGGACCGTCCGGGACCGCTCCCGGCCGAGGAGCGTCCAGTTCGTCGCCGGCGGGCGGAGCTGCGGGCGACCGACCGCCTTGGTGGGTCGAACGGAGACGGTCAGTCGCGCCTCGGCCCGGTAGCCGTCGCGTGCGAGGTCGGCGAGTCCACCGTCATCGAGGAGCCCGACGAGCGCCTCGTCCGCGGAGCCGTTGACGCCGACGGTCACGTTGCCCCGGCGGGGGTCGCCGCCGACGGCGTCGCGTCTGGTCGCAGACAGCGGCGGGGCGTCGACCGCCTCGCGGGCCGCCGCCTCGCTCAGCAGCTCCGCGGTGCGAGCCGTCGCCTCCGACCCCCGCGGCGCCGCGTAGTCGCGAGCAACCGTCCGGGCCAGCGCGACCGCCATCGCCCGCTTCCCTGCGGGGTCGGTCCGCCCGAACGCGAGTCGTTGCTCCCGGAGGACGGCGCTGTTGATCGCGGCGGCGACGTGGCGGGTGCCGACGACGTTCGCTATCGGCTCGCCGCCCCACTGGCGGTAGCCTCTTGCCCAGGCGTACAGCGTGAGTTCGGCGGTGGCGAACCGTCCGACACCCGGACCAGCCAGCGGCCCGCGGTCGAGGCGACGCTGGAACAGTTCGGTGCGCTCGTGGAGCGCGAGCGTTGGCACGCCGACGTCGACGGTGACGTTTCGGTTCTCCCGGGCGACGACCGTCCCCGCTCGCGTCACCGTGAGGGAGACGTTCTCGACCGTGACGCGGGCGCCGGTGTCGTTCGTGAACCGCTCGACGGTGACGCTACGCTTCGCGGCTCGCAGGTCGTCCGCGTCGTCGACTGCCGGCAGCGACGCGGTGACGGTCGTCCGCTCGCCGGTCCCGCCGGCGGCCGGGGTGGCCCCTGCATTCGTCCCGTCAACGCGTTCGGCGAGTCGGCGACCGTCGAGCGCCCGGGCGACGGAGACGTACACCCGTATCCGGAGGGCGTCGCGGAACGCGGTCTCCGGATCGAGCGCGGCGCCGAACTCCGTGTCCGCCGGCGTCGTGACCGGCCGTCTCGCTGCGCGTCGGAAGGCGTCGCTGGCAGCCGTCCGGACCGTCGGACGGAGCGTCGTCGTTGCCCGTTCGAGCGTCGCTTCGACCGCGCGGTCGGCCGCGACCGGTCCACGGGTCGCGAGTGAGGCGCCGTAAGCTGTGCTCCCGAGCAGCAGGACGACAGCCAGCAGGGCGAAGGGAACGCGACCGCGCTCGTCGTCGGCCAGCGGTCGGCTCACGTTCCTGCACCCCCAGACCCCCCCGACTCTGCGCCAGCGGTCGGCGACGGGCCCCACGTGCGGACCGTGATGCGAACGACGCTCAGCCGGAGTTCCGCCTTGTCGATATCGCGGTCGCTCGCGTCTGCGGCGACCCGCTCGGCGACCGTCTCGACCAGCCGGTCGTTCGCCGTTTCGGTGTCTGCCGTCTCGACCGCGTCGTCGAGTTCGACCCCGTAGAGCCCCCCGGCGCGTCGGTACCGTGTGGTCGCGAGCGTCGACGACGGCGCGTCGCCGGTGAGCGCGAGCCGGAGTCGCGCCGGCGGGAAGAGTCCGTTCACCAGTGCCGCCGGAACGTCCTTCATCGAGTCGACCCGGTCGACGCCGCTCGGGACGGACAACGTCGCCGCCGAGACGGACGCCTCTGGCGGCGGAGACGGGCCGACCCGGAGCGTCGCCCGGACGTGCGACCCGGGATACGGCCGCCAGCGGGCGACGACCTGCGTGCGGGGCGGCGTCGCCGCGACGACCCGACGACGAACCGTCCGGCCGAACTCGCCGTCGATCGGGCTCAAGCGACGGCCGTCGATGGTCGCGTTCCGCATCGTCGCCGCCGCCAGGAGTTCGGCCAGCGACCCCGTGGTGTGGCGTTCACACTCCGGCGACGCCGGGCAGGACGCCCCGGCGGACAGGTCGTAGTTCACCGTCGCCGTGACGGTTCCGAGCGTCCGCGCGGCGTCGGCTGCGTGCCCTGGCGACCGAGAGGACGGCGCCGCCGAATCCGTCGGGGCCGACCCGGTTGGCTGCCCGACGGTCGCCAGCGACACGGCGGCGGCGCTGACGAGCACCAGACACAGACCGACGTCGAGGGCCGTGCTCGTCATCGACTCTCTCCGGTCATCGCCACACCCGGACGGCGAGCGTCCCAGTCCGAACCCTCTTCGGCCCGAGTCGAACGCTCAGTCGCGCGTCGGCGACGTCGGCACGGCGAGGGGGAGCAGGGCCGACTGACGCACGTCGTCCGGCGGCTGCCAGCGTCGCGTTCACCGCGTAGCCGTCGGGTGCGGCTTCGACGGCGGCGGGGAGCGCGGACGGAGCGGCCACGCCGTCGCCGGCGGTGAGCCGGTCGCAGACCCGTTCGAGCGTCGGACCCGCGACGTCACGTCCCCGGTCGGGCACCGCGTCGGCGAGAACAGTCGCGTACAGTCCGAGGGCGACGACCACCACCCCGACGGCGACCAGCGCCACCGTCGGCTCGGCCTGTGCTCGCGTCATCTCGGCCATCTCAGTGCCCCACGAGCGTCGTTTCGACGCCGCGCCACGCGAGGTGACGGACACGGACCGGACCGTCGGCGGGTCGCCACCGCCGTTGCCCTTTCTGTGCCCGTGCCTCCACGAGCGCCTGGCGGAACGCTTCGGGGTCGTCGAAGACCGCCCCCGGCGAAGTCCCCTTCAGCAGCGGCCACAGCGCCGACTCGGTCGTCACCGGCGTCACCGTCCCGAAGGCGAACGTCGCGCTCGCGGTGCCGGCGTCGTTCCGGAGCGAGACGGTCGTCGGCGTGAGGGCGATTTCGTCGGCACCGGTTCGGACGGTCGTCGTCGCTGGCGGTGTCGCGGTCGCGGCGCGGTCGACGGCGTCGGCGACGGTCGCGGCGTTCGGCGGTGGCTGCGTCGGCAGCGCCGCGACCGTCCCGAGCAGTGAAAGGCTCACGACCGCCAGTCCGACCCAGACGTACCACGCGTCCACTGGAGCGTCGAGCATGCTGCGACGAGTTGGTCCCGTTCCGGTACTTGAATCCTCGGGGGTCGACTGAGGTCGCCGTCGGATTTCTGTCGCTCGGTGCGCTCGCTCGGCTGGGTGCTCAGAGCACGGCGCGGGCGCCGACGAAGGCGGCCAGGAACGTCGCCGTGGCGGCTATCAGCGCGACGCCGACGCGATAGCCGACGACCGCGCGGTCGAGGCCGCGGTCCAGCGACGTCGCCAGCGCCGTCAGAACCACCGCTGAGAGCAGGACGTACGTCCCGATGACCAGCCCCAGCCCGCCGACCGGTACCGGCGCCAGGCCGCCGCCGACGGGGGAGGCACCCACCGCGTTTGCGGCCCCCGCAGTCCCTGCTCCGGCGCCGGAAGCGACGTCGCCGGCGGAGAGACGGCCGGCGAGCGCGACGGTCGCCCCGCCGACCAGCGGCCCGAACAGCGCCGCGGTGTTCGTCAGCGTCCGCGTGGTCGCCGCCAACTCGCGTCGGGCCTCGCGCTCGACGGCATCGAGCGCGTCGAGGTGGTCGCCGAGGGCGATCAAGAGTTCGCCGGCAGGGCGACCCTCCCGAGCCGCGAGTCCGACCATCGTGGCCAGTTCGCTCCCGCGGGCGGAGGGGACGGTCTCGAAGACGCCGTCGGACCCGAGAAGTCCGGCCTCGACCGGAAGGCCAAGGCGACGGCTCCGCCGGGCGGCCGTCGCGAGCGCGTCGCCGGTCGACCCGGGAAGCTCCTCGGCGACCCCTTCGAGCGCCGTCTCGACGGACTCGCCGGTCGCGACGCGTCGGCCGAGCAGCGTCGCGGCGTCGGCCAGTCTCGACTCGATGTCACGGACATCTTCTCGGGCGCGCTTCGCCGGACCGTACGCCGCGACCGCCCAGGCGCCGACGCCGAACCCGACGACGCTCAGGAACGTCGCCCACTCCGCGACGGGGAGAGTGACGACGCCGCCTACGACAGCGGCGGCGACACCCACGGCGAGTTCGCGCCGGCGACCGTCCGGGAGCGCCGGATGGGCGCTCGGAACCGGTGACGGAGGGAACGCGACCGGACGCTCCGAAACCACCGACGCCGAGGCGGCGACCAGCCCGACTGGAAGCAGGCAGTCGTACACGGCCGCGAGCGCCGGGAGGGAGACGCCGACCCCGGCGACGCGGGCGGCCGGGAGCACGCCGACCAGCGCCAGCGGGAGCAACACGCCGCCGGCGTAGACCCCCGCGACGGTGGTGCGGGCGTCGGCGGCGAACCGGGCGGCTCGGTCGCGGGTACCCTCCCGAACCGACGCGACCGCGCGGTCGAGCATCGCTGCCCTGTCGTCGGCTCCGGCGGCCGCGGCCGCACACAGCAGCGCACACGACCGCGACAGCGGCGGGAACGACTCGCTCCACGAGTCGCCAAACCGCCGGAGGCCGCTCTCGGGGGTTCCGCGAGCGGCCCGTGCGTGTGTCGCCAGCGACGACGCGAGGTCGCCGTCCCCGGTTTCGGCGGCGAACGACGCCGCCCGCTCCGCCGTCGGTTCCAGGCGGAGCCACAGCGCCGCACGTCCGACCAGTGCCGTCGCGCCGCTCAGGGCTCTGGTGCGCCGGAGTCGAGCCACGACCACCAGGGCGCGGCGTCCACCAACTGCGACGCAGACCGCAACGCCGGCTCCGGCCAGCGGTGTCGCGGTAACGCCTGCGAGGAGCGCGACGCCGACTGCGGCGAACGCACCGCCGGCGACGGCTGCCGCGTCGATGAGCGCCAGCACGCTCCCGGGGTCGTCACACCCGAGCGTGCTCGTCGCCGACTTCACCGTCTCCGACGGGGCGACGAGCGGGCCGGCAGAGGCGACCCGCGACGACGGGTTCACGACGACCCCCAGCGAGGCGGGAGGTCCGACGGCCGATGCACGTCGCATTCGGCCATCGTCCCGAGTGCGTCGGTTCGGGCGTCGACGCGGTCGAGCACGTCGGCGTAGGAGCCGTCCTCCGCGAGTTCGGCGACGGCGACGCTGTCGCCGCGGGGGACGCGAGCGCCGAGTCCGTCGTCCGTCTCGGCGTCGTACAGCGGTGCGAAGGCGACGCCGTCGTCGGTGGGGCGAACCTCCGCCACCGCGTTTACCTGGCGACCCTCCGGCCCGTCGGCGAGAGAGACGACGAGGTCGGTCGCGGCGAACGACGACGCGGGAACTCCGAGGTCCGTGACGACCCGCTCGCGGACGCTGGCCGCGTCTTCGCCGTGAATCGTGCCGAGTACGGCCTCGTCGGCGGCACCGACCCGCATCGCCTCGTACAGCGTGGCCGCCTCGGTGCCGCGAACCTCGCCGACGACGAGCGCTCCGCCGCCGAGACGAAGCGCGGTCCGCAGCGCCGTCGCTGCCGAGGTCTCGGCCCCGCCCTCGTCGTCGCCGACGCTGGTCTGGACGGTCAGCCGCTGTACGTCGCGGTCCTGTCGGGCGAGCGCGGCGACCGGAAGCTCCGGCGTGTCCTCGACGACGAGTGTGCGGACCGACGCCGGAAGCTCCCACAACAGGCTTCCGAGGAATGTCGTCTTTCCGCTTCCTCGGGCGCCGGTCACGAGGACTGCCGCCCCGTCGGCGACGGCGACTGACAACAGGCCGGCGACCGACGGAGGCACCGTCCCGTTGGCGACGAGCCGCGACAGGGTCCAGCGGGCGCCGTCCTGCCGACGGAATGCGAACGCCGTCCCGTCGCTCAGCGGCCGGGTGACGCCGGCGACGCGCACCTCCGGCGAGGCCGACGGCCGGTCGGAGTGCAGCGGTGCACCCGCGGTCGTGCCACCGAGGGAGAGCGTCGCGTCGACACGGGGGGAGGCTCGCGAGAAGGACCGCCCGGAGGTGCGACGTAACCGGGAGGCCAACGCGGCGGTCCCGCGCGGCGTGAACCGGACGTTCGTGACGTGGAAGTCCCCGTCGACGACGACCCGGAGCGGGTTGTCGGCGACCGGCGCCGAGAGATACGCGTCCGAGACGCGCGGGTCGACGAAGCAATCGCGTATCGCGGCGACGCCGTCGACGTGTCGGGCGAGCGCAGCGGCCAGCGTCGCCGTCGACGAGGACGCTGCCTGGGCGACGGCGTCGTCCCGAGCGGCACCGACGGCCGACACCGCCTCGCTGGGGTCGTCGACGGTCGGCTCCGACCCCTCACCGACGAGTGTGCCCGTCCCACCGAGGCGACTGGCCGCCGCGGCCAGCACCGCGCACTCGGCGTCGTCGAGGTCTCGCTCCGGCGGGCGGAGGTGATACCGCGGTGGACCCGCCGGAGTCTCGTAGCGAGTGACCTCGGCGCCGGTCGACAGCTCCCGTTCGTCGAGCGTCGACACCGCCGATGGCGCCGACGGCTCGAACAACGCGTCGGCGACGACGAGGCCCACTGCCGGCGAGAACGCGTCGGCGTAGTCGTCGAAGCGGACGGCCTCGGCGAAGCCGGTCTCGGCGGCGGCTCGCGCGACCGGCCCCGCCCGAGCGTCGGCCCGTCGGGCCGCTCCCAGCGGGTCGGTGCGAGCGCGGGCCGCGACGTCCGGCTCCGACCGTTCGACCCGTGCCGCGAACCGAGCGGCGGCGACCAACAGCGCGAACCCGTCGCCGTCGTAGACTCGCGTCTGTCCTCGATGACGAACGCGCATCCGTGCGACCGTCTGCCCCGTCAGGGCGCGAACGACCCGTGCGCGACAGCCCGCCGCGGCCGCGAGGTCGCCGCCGCCGTCACAGTCGATCGCGTCAACGCGGAGTTCGGGCTCGGCACTCGGGTCGGTTCCGACCGGTGACCCGACGGCGACCTGACAGTTGCACGCCTCGGCGGCGCCATCGGGGTCGGTGCCGTCGGTCGCCGCCGAGCCGAGGCGGTTGCGCGCAGCGTCAATGAGCGTCACGGCGGCGATGGTCCCGGCATCCGGTTTCAATGCTCGGTCACGACGACCGCCTCCCCGCCGTCGACCCTGCGGAGACGAAACGTGAGTCGATGCGTCCCCGGTGCGGTCAGTTCGAGTCGCTCGCGCCGACCCGACACCGACAGCGAGACGGGGAGCCGTCGGACGGAGAGCGTCCCGCCGCGGACCCGAAACCGCATCGCGTCGGCGGCCGCGTCGAGCACGAACCGGTCGACCGGCGCGGTGGTCGCCGTTCGCGCCGGGAGCCGAACGGCGACGGACAGCCGCGCTCCCGGGCCGCCGCCGATCGGGTCGTTTCGGGCGGCGAACCGTTCGACGCCGGTCGACAGCGCGGCCGTCGTCTCTCGCAGCTCGCCCGTCGCGTGCGCGGTCCGGGCGACATCGACCGCCGGCAGCGAAGCCGCCATCAGCGCGACCGCGAGCAGAACGGCGAGAACGGTCCGAACGACCGTCACAGAACCTCGCGGAGCCTCTCGGCCAGCCCTCGTTCGTCGCCGTCGTCCGGGCCCCCGTCGTCCGGGCCCCCGTCGCCCGGGCCGGCGGAGTCCGCGGAGTCGGCAGATGCGGACGGTCCGCCGGGCATCGCCCGTGTGCGGGTTTCGACGGCGCGGCGAGTCTCGGAGGCTGCTCGGTCGGACTTCGCTCTGACGGTGGCCGCCGAACCGGGGGGTACCGACGCGTCGGGCGACCCGTCGCCGTGGGCAGCGTCGGTTCCCTGTCTGGACCCGTCGTCGCCGTCGCCTTCGAGCGCTGCGACGCGGTCGCGGAGCCGGTCGGTCCGTGCCAGCGCGAGGTCGGCACGACGCTCAACGTCGCGGTCGATGGCGTTAATCTCGCCGAGCACCCCTCTGACGGCCTGCAGCCCCGCGTCGAGGTCGTCGACGCGGCGGCGAAGCGTGCGCAGGGCGGTCACGAGGTCCTCCGAGTCGGGTTCTGGATTCGAGCCCGAGCCAGGACTCCCGCCCGTGACGGCCGCCGAGTCGGCCACGCCCGCGTCGGAGAGGGTTGTTCCGTCCATCTCGTCCGCCTCGCCCATCTCGTCCGCCCCCTCCGAACCGTCGCGGTGGCCGTGCGCTCGCGTCGACGCCGCATCGGTCGGGGTCGCGTCCTCGTCGGTCACGACGGGTGTGGCCCCCTCTCGCCTTTTAACTTCTCACACGGACCGCGCCGAAAGTTGATGAGCCTGCGGTCGTTGCGGTGTCGTATGAAGACCGTCCTGGTCGGGGTCGGACAGGCCGGCGGCAAGGTGACGGCCGCCCTCGCCGAGTTCGACGCAGAAATGGGGTTCGACGCGGTGCTCGACGCTGTCGCCGTCAACAGCGCGAAAGCTGACCTCCAGTCCCTCCCGCTCGATACGGTCCTCGTCGGACAGGACCGCGTCCAAGGCCACGGCGTCGGCGGCGACAACGAACTCGGCGCCGAGGTGATGCAGGCCGACGCCGTCGAGGTGATGGACGCCCTCGGCGACCGCGTCACGGCCGAAACGGAGGCCATCGTCGTCGTCGCCGGCCTCGGCGGCGGGACCGGCTCCGGCGGCGCGCCGGTTCTGGCCAAGGAACTGGGTCGGGTTTACAACGTCCCCGTCTACGGGCTCGGCATCCTCCCCGGGAGCGACGAGGGGGCGCTGTATCAGGTGAACGCCGGGCGCTCCCTGAAGACGTTCGTCCGGGAGGCCGACAGCGTGTTGCTGGTCGACAACGACGCCTGGCGCGCCACCGGCGAGAGCGTCGAGGAGGGGTACGCGAGCATCAACCGCAACGTCGCCCAGCGGGTCGGACTGCTGTTGGCCGCCGGCGAGGCCGTCGAGGGGGTCGCCGAGAGCGTCGTCGACTCCAGCGAGGTCATCAACACGCTCGCGACCGGCGGGATGGCGAGCCTGGGCTACGCGGCCGCCCCGGCCGGCGAGGACGCCGAAGACAACATCAACACGATCACCAGCACCGCGCGACAGGCGCTGCTAACCGGCGCCAGTCTCCCGGACGCGACCGACGCCGAAGCCGCGCTGCTCGTCGTCGCCGGCGAGCCCGCCCGTCTCTCCCGGAAGGGCGTCGAGAAGGCCCGCAAGTGGATTGAGGACGAAACCGACAGCCTCCAGGTCCGGGGCGGGGACTTCCCGCTGGAGAGCGACCGGGTGGCGTCGCTGGTGTTGCTCGGCGGCGTCGAACGCTCCAAACGCGTCGAGGCGTTCATCGAACGGGCACAGCAGGCCCAGCAGGAGGCCGAGGAACTCGAAGCCACGCGGGAGGACCCCGCCGAGGCGTTCGCGACGGAGGAACTGGACGACCTGATGTGAGTCGGGGTGACCGGTTCCGGAGAGAAAGACGGTTCCGGATTCGGATTCGCGTTCGGGTTCAGTCGGCGGCGAGACTCTCGCCGTCGAGCTCCGCGGCCGGGTAGTCGACCTCCATCAGGTCGAGGATGGTCGGCGCGATGTCGTAGAGGTCCGCGCCGGCGCCGTCGACGGTCACGTCCGGGTCGTCGACGTACAGCGTCGCGTTCGAGAACTTGTGCATCCCGTTGCGCGGGCCGTCGGTGAACACGCTCTCCGCGCCGCCGAAGCCGGCCTTCAGGTCGAACCCGTCGGCGGGGACGACCGTGAGGTCCGGCGCGATGTCGTCGTGGGCGCCGTCGAACGCGTCCTCGACCGGGACGACCCGTTCACACACCGCCCGGCCGTCGGGCCCCTCCAGGGACTCCAGGGCCTCGCGGAGTTCGGCGCGTTTTGCCTCGTACTCCGACTCGGGGACGCTCCCGCGCGGCTCGCGGTCCTCCAGGTTGAGGTAAAACCGTCCCGGGATGAGCGAGTACGCCTCCGTCTCGGCGGCGATGTCGCCCAGTTCCTCGTGGCCGTCGTCCTCGTAGGTGAGCCACCCTTCCTGTGCCAGCCACTCGTTGAGGTGGACCTCGTACTCCTGGGTGACGAACCCGTGGTCGGAGGCGACGACGAGGGTGACGTCCTCGGGCAGGAGCTCGCGAATCCGGCCCACGTAGTCGTCGAGGGTGCGGTAGAACTCCATGAACGCCGCCTCGTCGTCGCCGCCGCGCTGGTAGTCCTCGAAGAGGAAGTGGTTGACGCGGTCGGTCGCCATGAAAACGCCGAAAAAGAGGTCCCAGTCGTCGCGTTCGACGTACTCGCGGAACGCCTCGAAGCGCTTTTCGAGCACCTCGTTGGCGTCGTCGACGAACGCCGACTTGTCGTCGTCGTGGCCGAGCTTGGCGTTGACGTCGATGGGATACTCCATCGCCTGCAGCTCGTCGCGGAACTCGTCGGGGTAGGCGCCCTTTTCGACGCCCGGCGAGAGGAACCCCGAGACCATCCGCTGAACGTCGCGCTGGGGCGGGAACGTGACGGGGACGTTCATCACCGTCGCGTCCATGCCGGCCTCGCTCACGCGGTCCCACAGCCGGGTCGCCTGCACGTCCTGGCCCATCGGGACGTACGTGTCGTAGCTGCCGACCTCGCGGTCCTGGAAGCCGTACACCCCGGTCTCGCCGGGGTTGACGCCGGTCGTCAGCGCCGGCCAGCAGGCCGAGGACTCCGGCGGCACGATGCTGTCGATGCTCCCGGCGCTGCCGTCCTCGGCGAGCGCCGCGAAGTTGGGGAACTCCTCGGGGTGGTTGGCGAGCAGCTCGTACGGCACGCCATCGATGCCGACGAACGCCACGCGAGGATTGTCGTCCCCGCGGAGCCGGTCGAACAAGCCCATGTCATCCAGTAGTTCCGACCGGAATAAGAACCTTCATCTTTCGGCCGGCGTCCGATTCCCCGGCAAAGCTCGCGTCGACGCCTGTCGCCGCCGAATCGGTCGCGACTGACGGTCATGACTGCGGGGTGCGAAGGAGCAAAGTGTGAACCCGCCCAACGGATGGGTACCCGTGAAGGAGTACGAGCGCAAGCAACTCCTGGAGCGCGTCGAGCGCGAGGGCGCCACGGTCGGCGCCGAGATCCCCGACGCCATCGACGTCCAGGGCGAGGAGATAGCCCTTCAGGAGTTCGTCTTCGAGATCAAGCGCCGCGAGACCGTCCCGGCCGGGGAGCGCGACCGCGTCGAGCGTGCAAAGCGCAACCTCCGGCGCGAGCGCATCGACCGCCTCGACCGCATCGAGGACGGCGAGGTCAGCTTCGAGGAGGGGGAGGCGCTGGCCGACGCCATCGTCGGCATCGACCGCGCGCTCAACGCCCTCGAACAGCTCCGGCCGGTCGACGTCGAAAGCGAGGCCGAGCGCAAGCGGGCAGCGGACACGAAGCGGTGGATGAACTTCCTGAAACAGGCCCTCGGCCACGAGGACACCTCGCGCGGTCGAGGCGGTTACTGACGCCGCTCCACCGCAGACGACCGGCCAGCTGACCCCCGCGACGCCCGTACAGTTACACCGCCGGACGCCGATACGACACACATGAGCCGCAACGACGAAGTCGCCGCGCTGCTCGAGGAGTTCGCCGACCTACTCGAAGCCAAGGGCGTGGCGTACAAGCCCAGTAGCTACCGTCGCGCCGCCGAGAACGTCCGAGAGTATCAGACGCCGGTCGAGGAGCTCGCCGCTGAGGGCGAAGCGGCCGTCGCCGACATCGACCGCGTCGGCGACGCCATCGCGGGCAAAATCGTCGAGTTCGTCGACACCGGCAGCGTCGAGGAGCTGGAGGAGCTTCGCGCCGAGCTCCCGGTCGACATCGAGGCGCTGACCCGCGTCGAGGGCGTCGGACCGAAGACCGTCGGCACGCTGTACGAGGAGCTCGACGTGCGCGATCTCGACGACCTCGAACGCGCCGCCGACGAGGGAGCGATTCGAGAGGTGAAGGGGTTCGGCCCGAAGACCGAGCAGAACATCCGCGAGAACGTCGAGTTCGCGCGACAGGCCGGCGAACGCGAGCTGCTCGGAGTCGGCCGCCCGCTCGGGGAGACCGTCCGCGAGTTCGTCCTTGGGCTGGCGGAGACGACGGCCGCCGAAATCGCCGGCTCCGGACGCCGCTGGAAGCCGACCGTCGGCGACGTGGACGTCCTCGCCGGCGCGGGCGACGGCGACGCCGTCACCGACGCCTTCCGGGAGTGGGACCGCGTCGAGGACGTCATCGAGGAGGGGCCGACCAAGGCCAGCGCCCGAATCGGCGGCGTCCGCGTCGACCTCCGGGTGGTCGACCCCGCGGAGTATGGCGCCGCCCTGCAGTACTTCACCGGGTCGCGCGAGCACAACGTCCAGCTCCGGAACCGCGCCATCGACCGCGGCCTGAAGATGAACGAGTACGGCGTCTTCGACGTCGCCGATGTCGACGACCCCGAAAGCGACCAGCGCGTCGGTGAGCGCGTCGCCGGCGAGACGGAGGCCGAGATGTACGAGGCGCTGGATCTCCCGCCGATTCCCCCCGAACTCCGGGAGGGTCGCGGCGAGGTCGACGCCGCCGACGCCGGCGAGCTCCCGGAGCTCGTCGCCGTCGACGAGCTTCGAGGCGACCTCCACACCCACACCGAGTGGTCCGACGGCGGGAACAGTATCGCCGAGATGGCAGCCGCCGCCGCCGAGCGCGGCCACGACTACCACGTCGTCGCCGACCACGCCGACGGCCCCGGGGTGTTCGGCGATATCGGGCTCTCAGAGGCCGAACTGCGCGAGCAGGCGGCCGCCGTCGCTGACGCCGACGAGGCGGCCGACGTCGAACTCCTCCACGGCGTCGAGGCGAACGTGGCCACCGACGGGACGATTCCGACGAGCGACGACCTCCTGGCGGAGCTCGACCTCGTCGTCGCCTCACCCCACGCCGCGCTCGGGCAGGACCGCGAGACCGCTACCGAGCGCCTCGTCGCTGCTGTCGAGCACCCGCAGGTGGACGTGCTCGGCCACCCGACCGGCCGTCGGATCAACGACCGCGCCGGAATCGACCCCGACGTCGAGGCCGTCGCCGAGGCCGCCGCCGAGCACGGGACCGCCCTGGAGGTCAACGCCAACCCGCACCGGCTCGACCTGCACGGCGAGGCCGTCCGGGTCGCCGTCGAGGCCGGCGCTCCCATCGCAATCGACACCGACGCTCACGCCCCCGCCGGACTGGACAACCTCCGGTACGGCGTGCACACGGCGCGCCGCGGCTGGGCCGAAACCGCCGACGTGGTGAACGCTCGCGACCGCGACGGGCTCCGGGCGTTCCTCGCGGGATGAGCGACGACGGTTCCGACGGAGCGAGCGACCTCGAAGCGAACGGTGCCGACGAGGGCGACGGCCGCGAACGGTTCTGCTGCGACGCGATGTGTGGCAAGCTGGCGACGTACCTCCGGATGTGCGGCCACGACGTCGCCTACGCCCTCGACCGCGGCGTCGAGGCCGACGACGAGTTGGCGGCGCTCGCCCGCACGGAGGACCGTCGGCTGCTCACCCGGGACCGCGAACTCGCGCGCCGACTCGGGGCGGCGGCGGTCGAACTCACAGAGCGGTCGGTCGAGGGCCAGCTCCGCGAGCTGGCCGCCGCCGGCGTCGACCTGACGCCTGCGGACCGCCCGCGGTACTGCGGCGTCTGCAACGGACTGGTACGGCGAGTCGAGGCCGGCTCGGAACCCGACCACGCTCCCGACGACGTTGCCGTCTGGCGCTGCGTCGACTGCGGGCAGGCATTCTGGCGCGGAAGCCACTGGGAGGACGTGGTCGAAACGCTGGTACGCGTTCGAGATACGGACGACCAGGACGAGGAGGAAAAATAGCGAGAGGACGGGCGGAGAACCGCCAGAACGACGAACGCAACCGATGACCGGACTCGCCCGGCTTGTGCCTCCGTCAGTCCTGCGAGCGCGGCGTCCAGTCCTCGCAGGCGTCCATGTCGTCCATCTCCTCGCGGTGGGCGCCGCAGTACGGGCGCATCCCGCTTTCGGTGCGCACGTACCGGAAGTGACGACAGCTCCCGCAGTACTGATCGTGCGACTCCGAGCGCGACCCGGGAGCGCGACCGGTCGGCTTCGAGCCGGGACCGGGACGGCCCGGGTTCGTCGGCTCGACGCCGCCGACGCGGTCGATTTCCGAAGCGGAACGGGCGGCGGACCCGGAGTCAGGACCGGGCGGAGGGCCGGCCTCGGAGTCGGACGAGCGAGACGCGGCGGGCGACACGTCGCGCACGTCTCGCGTCGACCGCGGGCCGCCGTCGCTGGCGGGCCCCGGCTCCGGTCCGGCAGCGGTCTGGGTCGCCACGTCGCCTTCGGGGGTATCACCGAGTAGGCCGACGCCGCCGAAGCGCTCGGCCTCCGCGGCCGGCACCTCGATGACTTTCGTCTCCCCCTTTCGGGTCACTTCCATCTCCACGGTGCCCTGCGGGTCGTTGCGCGATTTGAAGTTCGCGACGCCGACGAACAGACACCAGAAGGTGACGATGGCTCCGGAGAAGTACACGGCGGCGGTCGGAAGCGTGAGGTTCGTCAGTCCCGCGGCGCAGTTGGCGCCCGACCACCGACAGGGGTAGGCGTACCGGAACACCGCGACGCCGAGGACGGCGACGCTGGCGCCGATGACCGCCGCGCCCTGGGTGCGACGGCTCGCCGGGAGCACGGCGAAGACGCCGAGGAACACCGCCGGCACGCCGAGACCGGCGAGCGTACCGCCCAGTTCGCGGGCCGCGTAAATCGAGGCCTCGGGCCCGACGAGCAGCCGCGTCGTCGCGGCGACGATGCCGGCGACGACGAGCACCGCGCCGACAAGGAACAGCCCAACGCCGAGATACACTCTCCGGAGACTCACCTGGAACTCGGCGTCCGGCTCGTACGCCTCCGAGAGTCGGGTCACACGCCGTGATTAGGCGTCCATCCACAAAACCTTGCGTCAGACGCACGTGCGACGCCTCCGGCGAGGGTGACGGCCGCGGGGCTTCGAAAGTATTAGGCCCGGAGCACGGCAAGCGCCGCGTATGGCTGACGACGACGACACTGAGGAGGAGCCGGCCGTCGAGCTCGGCGACCGAACGCCCGTCGAGGGGGCGCCGGTCGCCCGGGTGGCGAGCCGTCTCACCTGGCCCGCCGACGCCGAGGAGGTCCGCGAGAAGGAAGGCGACGCCGTCATCCGCACGCCGGCGGGCCCGCGTCCGCTCACCGACGTGCTCGACGACGCCAACGAAACCTACTTCGACCGCCGGCAGAGTTTCGTCGACGCGGTGCAGTCCGTGGTCGGAGACGGTCCCGTCAAGACGGCCGAGTAATCGCAGTCGTCGCCGCCCGCGACGCTTTTTTCCGTCGGCGCCCACCATCAGATATGACGCTTCCCGTCGACCCGGACGCCATCGCTGCCAGCGACATCGGCGAACAGCGTGCCACCCTGGAAATGAACCACGACGACGCCGTCGAACACGTCCGCGAGACGTTCGCCGAACACGGGTTCGGCTTCCCCGCCGAGTTCTCCCCCTCGGAGCTGCTGAACAAGAAGGTCGACGCCGAGCGCGACCCCTACCACGTCCTCGGCGCGTGCAACCCGGCGATGGCCGACCGCGCGCTGGACGCGACCGACGACCGTATCGGTGGGCTGTTCCCCTGTAACGTCGTCGTCTGGGAGGAGGAGCCGGGCGTTCAGACCGTCTATCACGTCTCCATCATGCGCCTCGCGCGACTGCTCGGGCTCGCCGTCGACGACGAGGAGATGGCGGACATCATCGCCGAAACCGGCGAGATGGTCGACGCCGCCTACAAGGACCTGGACACCGTCTGAGGACGAAACGACGCCGACTCAGGTGCCAAACTCGCCGAGACGGGACTGGAGGCCGGCAGCCATCGTCGACTTCCGGCGGAGCCGTCCCAGCGAGACCGGGAGGTGTTCGGCCACCTCGCGGACGGCCTGGCCGAACGACTCCGCCTCGCCGTGTTCGCCCTCGAAGGCGTGGCGTATCGCCTCTCTGACCTGCCAGACGCCGACCGGGCCCCAGTAGTCGTCGGAGACGTGTCTGAGGACGATCGCTTTCGCCTGGCGCCAGACCGACTCCAGGTGTTCGAGCACCGCTAACCGGGCGGCGTAGTAGGCGCCGGCGGTCTCGTCGACGTAGCCGGTTCGGCCGTCTCGGCCCTCGTGAGCCGCCGCCAGATACGTGCCCGCTTCCGGGTCCGGGTTCCAGATGCTGCCCGGTGCCTTCAGCTCGACCAGCTCGAACTCCCAAGTGCCGGGGGCGAGAATCACCCAGAAGGCGTTGCCCAGGTACTCGTTGCGGTGGACCTGGACCGAGTCGACGCTCTGGGCGTCGCGGATGCGCCCGCGGAGGTACTGGCCGACGGTGTCGTCGACGGCGGTTATCGACCACCGCGTCGGGACGAGTTTGCGGTTCTCGGCCCGACCGAGCGCCCCGGCCGAGAGGACGGTGTTGATGTCGTACACGTCGAACCCGCGGCGGTAGAGGTAAGTGATGGCTCCCTGGGCCTGCCAGTCGTCGTCCTCCAGGGTCTTCTCGACCGGGCGAGGGACGTGGGGGTTCTCGCCGAGGCTCGCGGAGTCGGCGCGGGCCCGGGGTCCCGTCGGCGTCGCCACGTCGTCGCGGCCGACGTCGTAGTCGAGGTCCGGGCCCTCGTTCAGCCCGATTTCGACCGACACCGGCCGGTCGGCGATGGCGACCTCGCGCTGAGTGCCGAGGAAGCCGTCCCAGGCGTCGTGGACGCTCACACCGTCGCCCGCCCCTGCGGCGTCGACGCTGGCCGACTGCGAGGAGTTCAGCAGACTCGTCCGGCGCTCGAAGACGTCGCTGATGCCGACGCCTTCCTCGTACCACGCGCCGCTGGTCTCGAACGTCTCGGCCTGTTCCTCCCGACCGACCGGCGAGAGGATGCCGGTCGAGACGTTCGGATAGTTCGAGCGGCCGACGAACACCGACGGGGAGACGCTGCCGACCATGGTGTCGCCGCTGACGACCTCGTCGAAGCGGTCCTGAAACGTCTCGAGGTGGTCGAGGATGGCGTAATCCTTCTCGGCGGCCAGCTCTCGCCGGCGAGCCGCCTCGTCGGCCTCGTAGTCGAGGTACTCGTCGAGCCGCATTCACCCAACGTAGCGGGCACGCTGGTTTAATTGCTGCGAGCAGGCGTCGAGAACGACCCGGCCGGGTGACGCGCTCCCGTCTCGTCCGGTCCGGGGCGACTGGTCAGCGCACGGCGGGGCTGGTCCCGGCTTCGGGTATAAACGTTCGCGGGCAGCTCTCCTCGACCGGCCCGACGGGAGGGATTGGAGAACGAATCGGGAGCGGAGTGGAACAGAGACGAAAGCTGAAAGAGCGCGAATCGTGCAACGAGAGACGGAGCCGACGACAGGACCGCCCCCGGCTCAGCCGTGGATGCCCATCGCCTCGATCTGTTCCTGATAGCGGTTACGGATGGTGACCTCGGTCACCTGGGCGACGTCGGCGACCTCGCGCTGGGTCTTCTTTTCGTTGCACAGCAGCGAGGCGGCGTAGATGGCGGCGGCGGCGTAACCCGTCGGGGACTTGCCCGAGAGCAGTCCCTTCTCGGCGGTCGTCTCGATTATTTCGTTAGCCTTCGACTGGACTTCCTCGGAGAGTTCGAGTTCGGAACAGAACCGCGGCACGTACTTCTTCGGGTCGACCGGCTTCATCTCCAGTCCGAGTTCCTGAGAGATGTAGCGGTACGTCCGTCCGATCTCCTTCCGTTCGACCCGAGACACCTCCGAGATCTCTTCCAGCGAGCGGGGGATACCTTCCTTGCGACAGGCGGCGTACAGCGCGGAGGTGGCGACCCCCTCGATTGAGCGTCCCCGGATGAGGTCTTCTTTCAGCGCCCGTCGGTAGATGACGGAGGCGACCTCCCGAACGGACCGAGGAACGCCGAGCGCCGAGGCCATGCGGTCGATCTCCGAGAGCGCGAACTGGAGGTTGCGCTCGCCGGCGTCTTTGGTTCGGATGCGCTCTTGCCACTTTCGCAGGCGATGCATCTGACTGCGCTTCTTCGAGGAGATCGACCGCCCGTAGGCGTCCTTGTCCTTCCAGTCGATGGTCGTCGTCAGCCCCTTGTCGTGCATCGTCTGCGTGGTGGGGGCACCCACGCGGGACTTCTCCTGACGCTCCTGATGATTGAACGCCCGCCACTCGGGGCCGGGGTCGATCTGCTCTTCCTCGATGATGAGCCCCGTCTCCTCGTGAATCAACTCGCCGTCGGCCGTCCTGACGAGGTCGTCCTCGTCTAACTCGTCGAGGTCGATGTCTTCCTCCGACACCTCCTCCGTTTCCTCCTCCTCGCCCTGCCACGTGCGTGTCCGGTCTTGCTCCCGCTGGCGGGTGGGCCGTGTCATCGCATTTTTATACTAATTTTCGAATCCAACTTAAATCTTTGCGTGATTTCGACCGACGGCCGAGGACAGAAGCCCCGCCAGCGGCGGGCTGCCCGGCGACGAGAGCGAAGTGCTTTGTTGGCCGGGAGCGGAAACCGTCTCATGCCGACGATTCGCTGTGACCCCGAGGCGGCGCGGGAGCGTCTCCGCGACGCCGGGGCGGAGTTCAATCCGGGCAACACCGACCACGAGCGCTGGCGCGCCGAGCGCGGCGACGCCGTCGCCGTCGCCTACGACGACAAGGTGGTGGTCCAAGGGGGCGACCCGAGCGACATCGCGCTGGTGCTCCAGGGCGACGACGGCGGGCGCGGTCACGTCTACTTCGACGGCGCCAGTCGCGGCAACCCCGGGCCGGCCGCGGTCGGCTGGGTCGTCGTCACCGGCGACGGCATCGTCGCCGAGGGCGGCGAGACCGTCGGCCGAGCGACGAACAACCAGGCGGAGTACGAGGCGCTGATTCGGGGGTTGGAAGGAGCGGCCGACTACGGCCTCTCTGAGGTTGACGTCCGCGGCGACTCCCAGCTCATCGTCAAGCAGGTCCGCGGCGAGTGGGACGCCAACGACCCGGAGCTGCGAGAGAAACGCGTCGCCGTCAGGAAGTTACTCGACCGGTTCGACCGCTGGTCGCTCGAACACGTTCCGCGGGAAATAAACGACCGCGCCGACGACCTGGCGAATGAAGCGCTTGAGGAGCCCTGAGGCCGAACCCGACACCGATCATGAGCGAGAGCGAACTCCCCGACGAGACGGCCCGAGAGGCCGAACGACTGACTCGACTGGCACGGAAGGCCGTCGACGACAACGAGGCCGGCGCTTACCGCGAGCGCCGCGAGCGACTCCTCGCGACCCACGGTTTCGTCGCTCGGGTCCGAGAGGACGACGACGTGCTGGTCTGTTACCCGACGGAATGGGTCGAGGACGGCACCGTCCGGTTCGACCGCATCGAGGACACCGACCGGGCGGTCGAGCGGTCGCTGTCCGGCGCCGGCGACGCCGACCAGTGGGCCGAGCTCGACGCCCACAACCGCGACCTCGTCGCCGCTGTCGCCGACGGCCACGGCGAGGTTCACGCCGCCAACGCTCGCGCGTTCGTCGACTTCCTCAGCAACCACTACGCTCGTCGCGTCGAGGCGGCGACCGCCGAGATAATCGAGGAATTCCTCACGGACTACTACCGGCGCAACGTCTGGCCCTCCGAGGAAGAAGCGGCCGTCGTCGAGAAGTCGTTGTTACGACTGTTCGAGACGGCCGACGTCGAACCGCCGAGCGTTACCGGTGACGCTCGGCGAGATCGATGACGTCCTCAGCGCGGTCGTCGCCCGTCACGAATCGGCCGAGCATCCAGTCGAGCCGGTCGACCACCGTCTGCTCGCCGTCGTCGGTGAGCTCGTACTGGTTCGTCCGCTTGTCGAGTTCGCTCTTTTCGACGAGCCCCATCTCGACGAGGTCGTCGAGGTTGGGGTAGAGTCGGCCGTGGTTGACCTCGTCGCCGTAGTACGCTTCGAGCTCGCGCTTGATGGCGAGACCGTACATCGGCTCCTCGCTGAGCACGACGAGAATGTTCTGCTGGAACGCCGTGAGTTCGCGAGCGATACCGCCGTCGTCGGAGATCGCTTGTGCCTCTGACATGGTTTGTGGGGCCACGCGCCGCGGTCCGCGTCGACGGATGCAGCGCGTGGCTCTGCGGCACCGAGTACTGGCCGGGCGCGACGACTGCCGGCGCAAGTCTCGAAGCCACAGCGCGGTCGAGACGGTTCCCCTCCCGGTATTCCTCGGGTGCTCGCACAGTCCTATTAGTTTCGGGTATGAAAATACTTTTCGACCGAGAGGAATCGGCAGACGCAGCCGATTAGTGACTGGTATTAGGAGCAAATATGGCCGAACGTGATACGGTCGCGACCGGATATTTCCGCGATGACGCTGCCGGGTCCGGACGTCGACGGATGCGAAAGGACTTTGCTTGCCTTGGCTGAATGTCGATGACACATGCCGAACCTCTGGGAAGAACTAGAAACCGGTCCGAACCCGCCGGAAGTCATCTACGCCGTCGTGGAGTGTCTGAAAGGCGAGCGCAACAAGTACGAGTACGACA